>NZ_JNFD01000008.1 GCF_000756375.1 Sphingopyxis sp. LC81
CTAGCATTCTTAATCTTTCCAAAGAAGCGTTCGACGAGGTTGCGGTAGCGGTAGAGAAAGGAACTGAAGGCGAAGCTTTGCTTGCGATTGCGCTTGGCGGGTATATTGGCGAAGCTACCTTGTGCCTGGAGTTGGCTGCGGATGGCGTCACTGTCATAAGCCTTGTCCGCGAGGAAGATGCTGTCTTGCGGTACTGCCTCGAGTAGCGGACCGGCTTCCTTGCAGTCGCTCGCCTGCCCTTCGGACAGGTGCAGCTGGATCGGCAGCCCCCGACCATCGACCAGTGCGTGTATCTTGGTTGTCAGGCCGCCGCGGGAACGTCCCATGCAGCGATTAGGGTCCCCCTTTTTAGGGTCGCACCGTGCTGGTGGACCCGGATGGAGGAGCTGTCGATCATCACCAATTCCCCGTCGAAGGCTTGGGAAACCGCCGTCAGGAGCCGATCCCATACACCTGCTTTGCGCCAGCGAACAAAGCGATTGTAGCACGTGGTGTGCGGACCATAGCGCTCGGGAATGTCCGCCCAGGGACTACCCGTGCGAAATCGCCACAATATCCCGTTGATCACTCGGCGATCATCAACTCGAGGCACACCTCGCGGCTTGTTGGGAAGCTGCGGCTCAATAATTGACCACTCGAAATCTGTCAGTTCAAAACGGCGATGCATTGCAAGGCTCCTTTCACGAGCCTTGAATCAACCAGTACCGCTTCGCGCAACTAAATTTATGAGTTTACCGCCTAGGCCGTAGACTCGTAAGCGTTGATCCAGAGTCGGGCTGCGAACAGTTTTACAGCAGCGAGGAAGTTGTCGGCGCGCTTGTCGTATCGAGTAGCTAAACCTCTAGGCCGTAGACTCGTAAGCGTTGATCCAGAGTCGGGCTGCGAACAGTTTTACAGCAGCGAGGAAGTTGTCGGCGCGCTTGTCGTATCGAGTAGCTAAACCTCTAGCATTCTTAATCTTTCCAAAGAAGCGTTCGACGAGGTTGCGGTAGCGGTAGAGAAAGGAACTGAAGGCGAAGCTTTGCTTGCGATTGCGCTTGGCGGGTATATTGGCGAAGCTACCTTGTGCCTGGAGTTGGCTGCGGATGGCGTCACTGTCATAAGCCTTGTCCGCGAGGAAGATGCTGTCTTGCGGTACTGCCTCGAGTAGCGGACCGGCTTCCTTGCAGTCGCTCGCCTGCCCTTCGGACAGGTGCAGCTGGATCGGCAGCCCCCGACCATCGACCAGTGCGTGTATCTTGGTTGTCAGGCCGCCGCGGGAACGTCCCATGCAGCGATTAGGGTCCCCCTTTTTAGGGTCGCACCGTGCTGGTGGACCCGGATGGAGGAGCTGTCGATCATCACCAATTCCCCGTCGAAGGCTTGGGAAACCGCCGTCAGGAGCCGATCCCATACACCTGCTTTGCGCCAGCGAACAAAGCGATTGTAGCACGTGGTGTGCGGACCATAGCGCTCGGGAATGTCCGCCCAGGGACTACCCGTGCGAAATCGCCACAATATCCCGTTGATCACTCGGCGATCATCAACTCGAGGCACACCTCGCGGCTTGTTGGGAAGCTGCGGCTCAATAATTGACCACTCGAAATCTGTCAGTTCAAAACGGCGATGCATTGCAAGGCTCCTTTCACGAGCCTTGAATCAACCAGTACCGCTTCGCGCAACTAAATTTAT
>NZ_JNFD01000009.1 GCF_000756375.1 Sphingopyxis sp. LC81
GGCGGGGAAGGGGGCGGCGCATGCCGCTCCCTTTTTTCGCGTGCGCTTTTTCGCGCCTGTCCCTTTTCCTCAGGCACGTGCGATGCCACATGGGCGGCATGAGCGAAGAAAAGCCCTGGCCCGACAGCATCCGTGCCGGCGAGTGCGAGCAGCATGAGCCGCTGGTGCGGCGCGTGCTTGCGCCGAACCCGTCGCCCTATACCTTCACCGGAACCCAGACGTGGATCGTAGGCGCGGGGAGCGACGTCGCGGTGATCGATCCGGGGCCGACGGGTTCGGGGCTCAGCATCGGCGACCCGGCGGACATCAACGGCACCGGCCATGTCGACGCGATCCTGCGCGCGACCGAGGGCCAGCGCGTTGCCGCGATCCTCTGTACCCACACGCACCGCGACCATAGCCCCGCCGCGGCGCCCCTGAAGGAAGCGACGGGCGCGCCGATCGTCGGCTGCGCGCCGCTTGCCTTGCGTGACGACGGGCCGCGCGCCGATTCGGCGTTCGACCCCGATTATGCCCCCGACCGCGTGCTGATCGATGGCGAGCGCATTTCGGGCGACGGCTGGACCCTCGAAGCCGTGGCGACCCCGGGCCATACCTCGAACCATCTCTGCTTCGGACTTGTCGAAAGCGGCGCGCTGTTCACCGGCGATCATGTCATGGCCTGGTCGACCAGCGTCGTCAGCCCGCCCGACGGCGATATGGCGGCCTATATGGCGAGCCTGTCGAAACTCTATGACCGCGAGGACCGTGTCTATTATCCGGCGCACGGCCCCGCGGTGACCAAGCCGCGGCAGTTGGTGCGCGGCATGCTCGGTCACCGCAAGCAGCGCGAGCGGCAGATCTTGCGCGAACTCGAAAAGGGGACGAACGTCATCCCCGACATGGTCAAGCATATGTACAAGGGGCTCGACCCGCGGCTCAATGGCGCCGCCGGCCGCTCGGTGCTCGCGCATCTGATCGACCTTCAGACGCGCGGGATCGTGCGTGCGCATGACGAAGAATGGGAACTTGCCTGAATGACTTCCGCTTCCGCTGCGCGCCTTGCGCCCCGCCTGATCCTGCTCGCCGCCGCGGCGCTGCTGCTCGTCGCCGTCTGGTGGGCGGTCGCCGCCTGGCAGGACTGGCAAAAGGGCTATGATCCCGAAACCGTCGTCGCCGCGAGCCTGCAGGGCCTGCAGGAACAGAATGTGCTGGTGCCCTTCACCGCGCGCTATGTCGCGGTGGTGACCTCGACGCAGAGCCGGATGGGGTTCAGCGCCAAGAAGACGCTGATCATGCCGGGCACGGTCCGCTACGAACTCGACCTCGGCAAATTGAAGCAGTCCGACCTCGACTGGGATGCGACTACCAACGCGCTCACCGTCACGCTGCCGCCGCTGCGGCTCGCGGGACCGGAGATCGATATCGACGCGATCAGCGAATATCGTGACGGCGAGATCTTGCTGACGCTGACCGACGCCGAACGCACGCTCGACGCCGCGAACCGCAAGCGCGCGCAGGAAGAGCTGATCGCGCAGGCGAAGGGCGCGACGCCGATGCGCCTTGCGCAGGGCGCGGCGCGGACCGCGGTCGAGCAGAGCTTCGCGATGCCGCTAAAGGCCGCGGGCATCGACGCCAAGGTGACCGCGCGCTTCGCCGACGCGCCGGCTGGGTAAATCCCCGCTTTCCGTAGTTTCGAGGCTGCGCTATCCTCGCTCCCGGTCGGGCAGGGGGGAACAGGCATGGCTAGCACCGCGGAGGGCGCCGCGCGCGCCGAACTTTTCTGGCATCGCATGGCGATCGGCCTTGCGATCTTCATCGTCTTTGGTTTTCTGCAATTCGCGCTGAGGGGCTTCGTCGATCCGATCGCGGCGCCTTTCTGGGTGCATCTGCACGGAGTGGCGATGCTGGCATGGCTTGCGCTGCTGATCGTCCAGCCGACACTCGTCTCGCGCGATAATCTCGCGCTCCACCGGCGGCTCGGATGGATCGGCGCAGGGCTCGCGCTGTTCATCACCGCTCTCGGAATTTTTACCGGCGTCGCATCGCTGGTGCTGAACCGCTTTCCGCCCTTCTTCACGCCGCCTTATTTCCTCGCGCTCACGACTGTCGAATCACTGGTCTTCGGTCTGATGGTGTGGGCGGCGGTCCGGCGGCGCCATACAACCGCGTGGCACCGGCGGCTGATGATCGGCGCGACGATCGTCATCCTCGAACCCGCGCTCGGCCGCATCCTGCCGATGCCGCTGATGATCGGCTGGTCGGACATTCCGATCGGGCTGATCCAGCTTGGCGTGGTCGGCATCGTCGCGCTGTACGACCGGCGAACGCTCGGCCGCGTCCATCCCGCGACAAAAGCGATCGCGGCGATTGTCATCGCGGTGCGCGTCACCATCTATCTCCTGGCGATGACGCCCCCTGTCATCGCGCTCGCGGAGCGGCTTGCCGGTTGATCGCCGAATTGCCCTGCCGCGGTCCGCGGTGTAGGGGGTGCGCCAAGGCAAAAGCCATATAAGGAAAAGCGATGACTGCTCCCATTCGCGAGAATCTCTCGGGCCTCGACCTGCGCGCCGAAATCGAGCGCCTGCGCAAGGAACGCAACGCCGTCATCCTCGCGCATTATTACCAGAAGCCCGAGATTCAGGACCTCGCCGATTTCGTCGGCGATTCGCTCGAGCTGTCGCGCAAGGCCGCCGACACCGACGCCGATGTCATCGCTTTCTGCGGCGTAAAGTTCATGGCCGAGACCGCGAAGATTCTCAGCCCCGAAAAGATCGTCATCCTGCCCGACATGGACGCGGGATGCAGCCTCGAGGACAGCTGCCCGCCCGAACAGTTCAAGCGCTTTCGCGAAAAGCATCCCGACCATATCGCGCTGACCTACATCAACTGCTCGGCGGCGGTGAAGGCACTCAGCGACATCATCGTCACCTCGTCGAGCGCCGAGACGATCATCAGCCAGATCCCCGAAAGCCAGCCGATCATCTTTGGTCCCGACCGCCATCTCGGCGGCTATCTCAACCGCAAGTTCGGGCGCGAGATGCTGCTGTGGCCGGGCGTGTGCATCGTCCACGAAGCGTTCAGCGAAACCGAGCTGATCAAATTGAAGGCGCAGCACCCGGGCGCGCCCGTCGCGGCACACCCCGAATGCCCACCGCACATCGTCGACCATGCCGACTATGTCGGCTCGACGAGCGGCATCCTGCAGTTCGCCAAGAGCTTCCCCGGCGACACGCTGATCGTTGCGACCGAGCCGCACATCATCCACCAGATGGAACTCGCGCTGCCCGAGAAGAATTTCATCGGCGCGCCGGGTGCCGACGGCAACTGCAACTGCAACATCTGCCCGTATATGGCGCTCAACACGATGGAGAAGCTCTACATCGCGCTGCGCGATTTGAAGCCGCAGATCGAGATGGAGGAGGGCCTCCGCCTCGCCGCGCGCAAGAGCCTCGACCGGATGCTCGAAATGGCGTCGGGCACGGTCGGCCAGGGCGATCTCGGCAAGCGCTAGCCCCGATTTCCTGCCGCGAGGTTTGCTTTCGCGGAAAATGATATAAGTTCCGCCTCCTAAGACGCGAGTCTCGCCCCCCGTGCGAGCGTCCGACGACGAACCCTTGCGTCTAAGCAGGAGGAAAATCGCATGGCAGAAGATTGGCTGGCGGATGTCAGGAAATATGTCGCGGACGCCGACGAAAATGTGGTGTCGGCGATCGTCAAATATCTCGGCATCGCCCTCAGAAACCGCGATTCCTCGCTTGTTTCCTTTTCCGACACAAAAGAAACCGACCGCGTCCGCGAAAATTTCCTCAAGAAAAAACTGGGGCTGACCGACGATGACGCGACGCTCGATGCAGCGATCGCCGGCGTTGGCGAACGGATGAAGGAGGACCGGACCAAGAACCGCGTCACCGTCTATTATCTCCTCGCGCAGCATTTCGGCCTGCTCACGCTCTTTGGCGGCGCGGCTGGTGCCGCGGGCGCTGCCGCAGGGCTCGCCGCCGCCGGTGGGCTGGACGGCGATTCCGGCAAGGACGACGATAGCTCGGCCGTTCCGCTGGCAGCGGCGGGCCCGGCTGGCGCATCGGCCATTCCCGCCGCTGCGGCCCCGCCGCCGGCGGATCCGGCGCCGACCGCGGCAAGCCCGCAGACCGCCTATTCGAGCGATGACGGCGAAAAGAGCGGCGGCATGGGCTGGCTGCCCTGGCTTCTGCTTTTGCTCGCTCTCGCGGCGCTGCTGTTCTTCGGCCTCCGCTATTGTTCGAAACAGGACGCCGCGGTTGCCCCGGCCACCGACGAGACCGCGATCAGCGAGACGGTCGCACCCGCCGATACGGCAACCGCGCCCGTCGCCGCCGTCCCCGAGGGCGCCGGCGTCGTCGCGGCGGACCGCGAGGGCAAGCCGATGCTGACGGTTTATTTCGACACCGGCAAATCGGAGGTGTCGAACGATCTCACGACAGCGGCGTCGGCGGTGAAAGCCTATCTCGACAGCAACCCGGCCGCGACGCTCGCGGTATCGGGCTATAACGACCCGACGGGCAATGCGGCCGCCAACGCCGAATTGTCGAAGAACCGCGCGCAGAGCGTCAAGGCGGCGCTCGAGAAGCTCGGCTTCCCGGCCGACAAGGTCGTGCTTGAAAAGCCAGCCGAGACGACGACGACGGGCACCGACAATTCGGCGGCGCGCCGCGTCGAGATCACCGTCAAAGGCTGATCTTCGGCCCGGCAGGAAAAAGAGAGCGGGGCCTCCGGGTCCCGCTTTTTTTATGTCGAGTCGCGACTCGCGGGCAAGAAAATCGACGTCGACCGGATGGTGGTGCCCGCGAGTCGGTTCGGATTCTGAATCCGAAAATGCTGCATCGCTGTTACAAAAATGCTGCAGCGAATCCGCTTGTTGCTAATGCCGGACTTATCCACAAGCGCAGGCGGGTCCTGGGGGCTTTTCGCGCATTTTTGGTTGGCGGGCCCGAAGCTTCATGTCAGCTTCAAATCATCGGACGACAGAGACGCAGACCACCGGGACATCAAGGGTAGTTGCAAGACTAGCCAGAAGAGAACGGACGGATTGACGAGGAAATCGACCGGTAGCCTGATCACGGAACGTAGCGATTCCCACGAGTTGATACGGACCCGATCGGGTACAGGAAATGCAGTCCATCGCTTGGACAGCGACCGCTTCGGCGGATGCAAGAAGAGATGATGAAGGGCTTTCCAGGTGCGGCCGGCCCCCGAAAGGGGGCCGACCAAACCGTCGCCGGATTGTTCCGGCGTGCGCCGCAACGCATCGTTTTGCGGGCTGCTGATCGCAAGAGAAGCGGACCGGGATGAAGTGAGGCGGAGTGCGTGGGGCAAAGCCGGATAGTGGGGGTTGGCAGCGATGTCGGCCCCCATTTCGTATGCGCGGCCGCCGGAATGCCCCGCATCATGGCCGCGCCTTTGCCGCAGGCCGCATCCCCATCCCATTTATTTTCACCCCTGTGATTTTCGTCACATCAGCGTCAAACGCGGCTGCTTAGTGGCGTCTTGCGACCCGGAGACGTTCCCGATCAGGAACTGATCCCACTTTCCCGGCCGAGCCCCCGCGGGCCGGCCGGGAACCTTTCGCTCCCGACCCGCATTCTTTGATCATCGTTGAAACGATGTCCGGGCGCGACCGGACGTTCGCATGGTCGCCGGGCATCGGCGCTCGCCCGGCCGGTTCAGGGAAGGGAAAATCATGGGTCTGATCATCACGTTGATCGTCGGCGGCATTATCGGCTGGCTGGCGAGTATCGTCATGCGCACCGATGCGCAGCAGGGCATCATCCTGAATGTCGTTGTTGGCATCGTCGGCGCGTTTCTCGGCAACTTCCTCGGCAGCTTTTTCGGCATGGGGGCGAGCCTCGACACCTTCAGCCCGATCGGGCTGCTGTGGGCGTTTATCGGCGCGGTGGTGCTGCTTGGCATCGTCAACCTGGTACGGCGCGGCAGCGTCCGCTGAACGGCGTGGGGGGGGGGGGGATCGCGCCGCCGCCATTCTGCTAGGCGATATCAAATATTTGGGTTACCAATGCGAGGCCTGCAGGGTCAGGCGCCAACATCGATCGTAGGGGGTCATCTTATGACTTGGATTATCGCTATCATCATGGGCGGCATCATCGGCTGGCTCGCCAGTATCGTGATGCGCACCGACGCTCAGCAAGGCATCTTCCTCAACATCATCGTCGGTTGTGTCGGGTCGATCCTCGGCCGCTTGCTGTTCGGCAGCTTCCTGGGCGGCGGACATCTGCGCGGCGACGCCTTTGATCCGATGACCTTGCTCACCGCCTTCATCGGCGCGGTGATCCTGCTCGGGATCGTCAACCTCGTGCGGCGCGGCCGGGTCCGCTGACCGCCTGCCGATAACGGCCGGCCGTTCGGACCGGTCCGGAAGAAAAGGGTGGCCGCCGCAGGGCGCGCCGCCCTTTTTCATGGCGGTAACCACTGGAAATTGCACGAAGACAAGTCTATGAGCCGCGATCCGGGGCGCAGGGGGGATGGCGAAGTTTCGCCTCTTGCCAGTGGTGATTTAATTAGGTAATACACCTCGCAGTGGATTGATCCTGTCGTGCGGGGTCGAGGGGACAGGCGCGCTTGCGCCTGCCGCAGCATGATGCCGCGCAAGGCAGGGAGGGTTTTCGGCGTGAACTACGAGCGGAAAGTGGATGTGATGGACAGCCTGGCGGGCACACAAAGCTTTTATGAAGACGCGAGCGACAGCCGGCGCAAGCGGACGTTCCTGATCGCCGCACTGGTGCTGATCGCGCTCGCGCTGGCGGCCACCTATTACGCCTTCACGCAGAGCAAGGGCGCGGCCGCCGAGGGCGAAGGACAGGGCGGCGCGGCTGCCCCGAACGTCACCGTGGTCATCCCTGGCCGCGTTTCGGTCGAGGCGGCGATTTCCGCCAACGGCACGATCGCGGCGCGCCGCGAAATGCCCGTCGGTGTCGCGGGAGAAGGCGGACAGGTCCTTCGCGTCCTTGTCGAACCCGGCCAGTGGGTCGGCGCGGGCCAGACGCTCGCGGTCATAGACCGCTCGGTCCAGGCGCAGCAGGCCGCGAGCCTCGCCGCGTCGATCCGCGTCGCGCGGGCCGATGCCGATCTGGCGCAGGCCGAACTCGAACGCGCGCAGGCGCTCGTCGGGCGCGGGTTCATCTCCAAGGCCGACATGGATCGCAAGCGCGCGACGCGCGACGCCGCCAACGCGCGCGTTCGCGTCGCGCAGGCGCAATATGCGGAGGCGACCGCGCGCAACGATCGCCTCAATATCGTCGCGCCCGCCGCGGGCCTCGTGCTGACGCGTCAGGTCGAACCGGGCCAGATCGTCGGCGCCGGCAGCGGGATTCTGTTCCGCATGGCTCGCGGCGGCGAGATGGAAATGCTGGCCCAGATGGCCGAGGCCGATCTGGCCCGCGTCAATGTCGGCACGCGTGCGACGATCACCCCGGTGGGCAGCAATGTCAGCATCGCAGGGCAGGTCTGGCAGAAGTCGCCGGTCATCAACATGGATACGCGTCAGGGCACGGTCCGCATCGCGGTTCCGTACAGCGAGGCGCTGCGTCCGGGCGGCTTTGCCGACGCGCGCCTGATCGCCGGCACGGCGGAAGCGCCGCTGCTGCCCGAAAGCGCGGTGCAAAGCGGTGTCGAAGGCAATTTCGTGCTGGTCGTCGATGCCAATAACACGATCCAGCGCCGCCCGGTGAAGGTCGGGACCGTCACCGACGGTGGCGTGTCGATCGCGTCGGGCCTGACCGGCACCGAAAAGGTCGTCGCGCTTGCGGGCGCTTTCCTCAACCCCGGCGACAAGGTGAAGCCGGTGGTACAGAAATCGTCGCAATAACCGGCTGAGCGGCGCGCGTAGAGATTCAGTGCACAAGGGCGTTTGATCATGAGCTTTCGCAACATTTCCGCCTGGTGCATTCGCAATCCGGTGCCGCCGATCGTGATGTTCATCCTGCTTCTTCTGGCAGGTGTCGTCAGCTTCAACCGGATGGACGTCAACGACAATCCCGACGTCGAATTCCCGATGGTCCAGGTCGTCGTGGTACAGCCCGGCGCGGCGCCGTCCGAACTGGAGACGCAGGTCACCCAGCGTGTCGAGGCCGCGGTGCGCGCGGTCAGCGGGGTCGACGAACTGTCGTCCTATGTCGCCGAGGGCAACAGCCGCACGATGGTGCAGTTCGCGATCGGCACCCCGATCGACCGCGCCTATAACGACGTCAACCAGGCGGTGCAGCAGATCCGCAGCGACCTGCCCGAAGGCATTCTTGAACCGCAAGTCGTGCGCGTCGACGCCGCCGGCGGCCCGATCACCTATTTCGCCGTCGAAACGTCGGATATGACGCTCGAGCAATTGAGCTGGTTCGTCGACAATACCATCGCCAAGGAACTGCTCTCGATCCCCGGCATGGCGAAGGTCAGCCGTTCGGGCGGCGTCAATCGCGAAATCCGCGTCATCCTCGATCCCGCGCGCATGCAAAGCTATGGCCTCACCGCGAGCCAGGTGAACCAGGAATTGCGCCAGGTGAACGTCAACGCCGCGGGCGGGCGCACCGAAATCGCCGGATCGGAACAGGCGGTGCGCGTGCTGGGTAACGCCGAAAACGCCTTCCAGCTCGGCGAAACGCGCATATCGATCGGCAGCGGCCGCACCATCCGCCTCGCCGACGTCGCGACCGTGACCGACGGCTACGCCGAACAGCGCAACCTTGCGAAAATCGGCGGCCGGCAGGTGCTGAGCTTCTCGATCGAAAAGGCGAAGGGCGCTTCGGACGTCACGATCCACGACGAGACGATGAAGAAGCTCGCCGAGATCAAGAAGACGAATCCGCAGGTTGAATTCAAGATCCTCTTCACGCGTACCGAATATACCAAGGAGCAATATCGCAGCTCGATGCTCGCGATGATTGAGGGCGCGATCCTCGCGGTCGTCGTCGTGTTCCTCTTTTTGCGCGACTGGCGCGCGACGCTGATCAGCGCGCTCGCGATCCCGCTGTCGGCGATCCCCACCTTCTGGTTCATGGACATGATGGGCTTTTCGCTGAACGGCCTGTCGCTGCTTGCGCTCAGCCTTGTGGCCGGCGTGCTCGTCGACGATGCGATCGTCGAGATCGAGAATATCGTCCGGCATATGCGAATGGGCAAAACCGCCTATCAGGCGTCGATCGATGCCGCCGACGAAATCGGCCTCGCTGTTGTCGCGACGACGATGTCGATTGTCGCGGTCTTCCTGCCCGTCGCGCTGATGCCGGGCATTTCGGGTCAGTTCTTCATCCAGTTCGGCATGACCGTCGTGTTCGCGGTGCTCGTCAGCCTGGCGGTCGCGCGCATGATCACGCCGATGATCGCCGCCTATTTCCTGTCGGCGCAGGGCGAGCAGGATCATGCCTCGGGCCCGTGGGTCGACCGCTATGAGCGCCTTCTCAAATGGACGCTCGACAACAGCAAGCATCACGCGGTGCGCGCGCGGTACGAGGCGCATCGGACGAAGCTCGCCTATCTGGCGGTTCCGCTGGTGCTCGCCGGTCTGTCGGTCCTTTATGCGATTTACGCCTATTTTCAGCCGGTGCCGGTCGGGCAGGACGCGCCGAACACCGCGATGTATTTCCTGCTGAAGACGCCCGTCGATGCGATCCTGGCCTATCTCGGCATCAGCCTGATCGTCATCCTGCTCGGCGCCCTCGCATGGCTCATCGGAATGCGCGAATGGGGCTTCACCAACTGGGCGAAGTTCATGGTCCAGCGTGCCTATGCCCGTCTTTTCGACCATCGCGTCTGGATCGTTGGGATCGGCGCCGCGTCGCTCGCGATGAGCGTCTTTCTGCTGTGGGTCCTGCCGCAGCAGTTCCAGCCGACGATCAACAGCGACTACAGCCAGATCCGCTACGAACTGCCGCCGGGCTCGACGCTCGCGCAGAGCGAGCATATCTCGAACCAGATCAACGCGATCCTGTCGAAGGACAAGAATGTCGAAAACGCCTTTTACGAGGTCAACGTCAACGACGGCGGTGTCTACATCACGCTGAAAAAGAAGCGCGAAGTTACCAGCGTCGAATGGGAGCGCAGCCTGCAGCCGCAAATGGCGGCGATCCCCGACGCGCGCGTGACCTTCCAGAGCCAGTCGGGCGGTTTCTCTGGCCGCGACATCACGATGGTCATCGGCGGCGACGATCCGGTCGCGCTAGAGAAGCATGCGCGCCTGATCGTGTCGCAGATGGAAAAGCTCAAGGAAGTGCGCTCGCCGCGGATCGAGGGCGACATTCCGCGCCCTGAAATCATTGTCAGCCCGCGGATGGACCTCGCCGCCGAACTGGGTGTGACCACCTCGGCGCTCAGCCAGACGATCCGCATCGCGACGATCGGCGACATCGACCAGAATGCAGCGAAATTCTCGCTGTCCGACCGCCAGATTCCGATCCGCGTGCTCCTGTCCGAAGATTCGCGTCGCGCGCTGGCGACGATCGAGAATCTGCCCGTCCCCACAGCGCGCGGGACGACGGTGCCGCTGAAATCGGTCGCCTCGATCGGTTTTGGCGCCGGGCCGACCGAACTGCGCCGCTATAACCAGACACGGCGCATCGTGATCGGTGCCGACCTCGCGCCGGGCCTCGTGACCGGTGATGCGCAGAAAAAGATCGATGCGCTGCCGGCGATCAAGGCGATGCCGCAGGGCATTCGCAAGGTCGTGCAGGGCGATCAGAAGTGGCAGGCCGAACTGATCACCAACTTCATGATCGCGGTCGTGTCGGGGCTCTTGCTGGTCTTCTCGACGCTGGTGCTGCTCTATCGCCGCTTCCTGTCGCCGCTGGTCAATATGTCGTCGTTGCTGCTCGCGCCGTTGGGCGGCCTGCTCGGCCTCTTGATCACCGGCATGGAAATCTCGATGCCCGTCTATATCGGCTTGCTGATGCTGCTCGGCATCGTCGCGAAAAACTCGATCCTGCTCGTCGATTTCGCGATCGAGGAAATGGACCATGGTGTCGAGAAGAACGCGGCGCTGCTCGACGCGGGGCGCAAGCGCGCGCAGCCGATCGTGATGACCACCGTCGCGATGGTCGCGGGCATGGTGCCGACCGCGATTTCGTTGTCGGGCGACGGCGCCTGGCGCGCGCCGATGGGCGTCGTCGTGATCGGCGGCCTGATCCTGTCGACGCTGCTGACGCTGCTGATCGTTCCCGCGGGCTTCAGCCTTGCCGACAGCATCGAAAAGCGCCTCGGCCGCTTCTTCTCGAGCAACCTGCTGACCTATCGCAAGGGCGACGATACCAAACCGCACGGGGCGCCCGCGCCCGAACCGGCAGAATAATGGGGGCGAGCCGGCGCGGTAAGCGACTGCGCCGGTTGCAACCTTTGCGGCATTTCGCCATTTGGTTCGTATGACCGACCGCACGCTTTCCCGGCCGATTGGCGTCGCCATCCCGGCGAGGGGATCGAATATCCGCGTCGTCGCGACGGGCCTGCTCATCGTCATGGCGTTCGTCTTTCTCGGCGCGAAATATTATCAGGACGTCCATCCCGCGGTCGGCTTCGTCCGCGCCTTTGCCGAGGCGGCGATGGTTGGCGGGCTTGCCGACTGGTTTGCGGTCACCGCGCTGTTCCGCCACCCGATGGGGCTGCCGATCCCGCACACCGCGATCATCCCGCGTAACAAGAACCGTATCGGCGACACGCTGGCGCGCTTCCTGCTCACCAATTTCCTGCTGCCGCGGCTGGTCGCGCGCAAGATGCAGACGGTCGATGTTGCGGGCGCGGTCGGCAAATTCCTGTCCGAACCGGGCGAGGGCGGCGGGCGGCTGCGGCTCGGCGCGTCGCGGATCATCGCCGACGGTTTGGGCGCGCTCGACCAGCAGCGCCTCGGCGGCATCGTCAAATCGGCGATCGCCGACCGGCTGCGCGAACTCGACGTCGCACCTTTGCTCGGCCAGGCGCTGCAGGCCGCACTCGCCGAGGGACGGCACCAGCCCTTGCTCGATGCGATGGTCAAATGGGGGTCGAAGACGCTCGAACTCAACGAGCATCTGATCCACCAGATGGTGCACGACAATAGTAACGCGATCGTGCGCTTCACCGGGCTCGATGAAAGCATCTCGAACCGCATCGTCGCGGGGCTGTCGAAGCTGCTCAGCGAAATGGCGGTCGACGAGACGCACCCGCTGCGCATCCGCGTCGAGGAAGGGCTCGCCAAAATGGCGCTCGACCTGCAGCACGACCCCGAAGTGAAGGCGAAGGTCGCCAAAGTCCGCGACGAGCTGCTCGAGAATAAGGCGGTCAAGCGCTGGCTCGACGGCCTCTGGGAACAGGGCCGCACCGCGCTGCTCAAGGCCGCGCGCAACCCCGACACGATGCTCGCGGGACGGATCGGCGAACTCGTCACGCAGTTCGGCGCGATGCTCGGCGAGGATGCGGGGATCAAGCGTACGCTCAACCGCTATGCGCGCCGCGCCGTAGTCGGCGTCGTCGACAGCTATGGTGAGACGGCGCTCAGGCTGGTGTCGGACACGATCCGCGGCTGGGATGCCAAGACGATCACGGACCGGCTGGAAAATGCCGTTGGCGACGACCTGCAATATATCCGGATCAACGGCACGCTGGTCGGCGGGCTGGTGGGCGTGCTGATCCATACGGTGGATGTGCTGATCTGAGTTCCTTTAGATAAGGCTCGCTAGCCCCTCGCGGAAACTTGGATAGCGTGGAGTCCAGCCAAGCAAACGTTTCGCCTTGCCATTCGCAACGCGGCGGTTCTCGGCATAGAAGGCGCGGGCAGCGGGCGACAGGCCGGCATCCTCCAGCGATAGCAACGGCGGCAGCGGCGCGCCGAGCATAGCGCACCCCCATTCGACCAACGCATTCTGATGGCACGGCTCGTCATCGGCCAGATTATAGACACCCTCCGGTCCCCTGAACGACGCCATCACGCCGCTCGCGATGTCATCGACATGAATCCGGCTGAAGACCTGCCGGGGCAAGTCGATGCGATGCGCGCGGCCTTCGGCGATGCGATCCAGGATCGAGCGGCCGGGGCCGTAGATGCCGGGCAGGCGAAAGATGCGGACGTCGCTGCGCAGCGTTCCCCAAGCCGCGTCGGCGGTGTTGCGGTCGGGACGGCGGCCTCTGATGGGCGCGCTTTCGTCGACCCACGCGCCGCCCGCATCGCCATAGACCCCGGTCGAGGACAGATAGCCGACCCAGTTCGCTGCGGCGAGGGCAATGGCGTCGCCATAGCGCGCGAGCACGGGGTCGGCGCCGTCGACCGGGGGCACCGACGACAATATGTGCGTGGCGCTGCGCAGCGCGCTAAGCACCGCGGCCTCGTCGGCAAAGGCGATGCTGCCCTCGCGCCCGTCCCGCGTCGTCCCCGCCACCTCCCAGCCGCGTGCGCGTAGACGGCCTGCGAGGTGGCTCGCGGCATAGCCCATTCCGAAAATCAGCATCTGTCCCATCGCGCGCCTTATTGCGCGTCCGCCGCGCTATGCCTAGACCGATGGCATGACCGATGCCTCCTCAACCCCCGCCATTCCCGTCACCATCCATCGCAGCGATTATCTTGCGCCCGATTGGTCGATCCCCGACATCGCGCTCGATTTCGCGCTCGGGATCGACGCGACAAAGGTCGGCGCGGCGCTGTCGGTCGTGCGCCAGGCCGATGCGCCGGTGCCCCTGCTGCTGCGCGGCGACGGGCTGACCCCGGCGGCGGTGCGCGTCGATGGCGAGGTGTGGAACGACTGGCGGATGGATGGCAGCGACCTGATCGTCGATCTCGGCGAGCGCACCGCGGCGACGGTCGAGGTCGATACGGTGATCGACCCCGCGTCGAACACCCAGCTGTCGGGGCTTTATGCGTCGGGCGGGCTGCTCTGCACCCAGTGCGAGGCCGAGGGCTTTCGCCGCATCACCTTCCACCCCGACCGCCCCGACGTGCTCAGCCGCTACAAGGTGCGGATGCAAGGCGACAAGGCCGCGTTCCCGATCCTGCTGTCGAACGGCAATTGCGTCGATCAGGGCGAAGCGGGGAGCGATCATTGGGCGCTGTGGGAAGATCCGTGGCCGAAACCCTCCTATCTCTTCGCGCTCGTCGCCGGCGACCTTGTCGTCAACAAGGATAGCTTCACGACGATGTCAGGGCGCGAGGTCGAACTCGGCATCTGGGTGCGGGGCGGCGATCAGGATCGCACCGGCCATGCGATGCAGGCGCTGAAGGACAGCATGGCGTGGGACGAACGCGTCTATGGCCGCGAATATGACCTCGACCTGTTCAACATCGTCGCGGTCAGCGATTTCAACATGGGGGCGATGGAGAATAAGGGGCTCAACATCTTCAACACCCGCTATATCCTCGCCGACCCCGACACCGCGACCGACGTCGATTATGACGGGGTCGAGGGCGTGGTCGCGCACGAATATTTCCATAATTGGTCGGGCAACCGCGTCACCTGCCGCGACTGGTTCCAGCTTTCGTTGAAGGAAGGCTTCACCGTCTTTCGTGACCAGAATTTCTCGGCCGACATGGGATCGCCCCCGGTCAAGCGGATCGAGGATGTCCGCCTGCTTCGCGCGGCACAATTTCCCGAGGATGCGGGGCCGCTCGCACACCCGATCCGCCCTGACAGTTTCCAGGAAATCTCGAACTTCTATACCGCGACCATCTATAACAAGGGTGCCGAGATCATCCGCATGATGGCGACGATGGTCGGCCCCGACCGCTTCCGCAAAGGCACCGACCTCTATTTCGACCGCCACGACGGCGAGGCCGCGACGTGCGAGGATTTCGTGCGCGCGATCGAGGAAGGCGCGGGCATCGACCTTGCGCAATTCCGCCGCTGGTACGAGCAGGCGGGGACGCCGCGGCTCAAGCTGTCGCTGGCCGAAGAGGGGGGTCACTGGTCGCTCGATATCGTGCAGACGGTGCCGCCGACGCCCGGCCAGCCCGAGAAGCAGCCGATGATGATGCCGCTCCGCCTCGCGGCCTTTGCGATGGACGGCAGCGGCGATGCGCTCGCCGACACGCTGGTCACCGTGACCGGCGCGACGCAGCGCATCGCGCTCGGCACATTTGCGGCGCGCCCGGCGCTGTCGGTCAACCGCGGCTTTTCGGCGCCGATCATCGTCGATTTCGAGCGCGGCCCCGGCGAACTCGCCTGGCTCGCTGCGCACGACGACGACCCGTTCGCGCGCTATGAGGCGTTGCAGCAGCTGATGCTCGACACGCTCGTTGCCGCGGTATCGGGCAAGACGGGCGACAATCAGGCGGTGATCGACGCGGTCGACCAGACGCTCGCCGGCGCGGCAAGCGACCCCGCCTTCGTCGCCGAGGCGGTGCTGCTGCCGAGCGAAGCCTTTATCGGCGACCAGATGGTCACGGTCGATCCCGATGCGATCCGCCGCGAGCGGCTCGCCTTGCAGGCGGCGATCGGCGCCGTGCTCGAGACGAAATGGCGCGCGATCCTTGCGGGCAGCGCGCCGCCCGCGACCGACCTGTCGAGCACGGCCAAGGGCGGCCGCCGCCTGCGCGGTGTCGCGCTCGCCTATCTGGCCGCAACGGGGGCTGACGATGCCCCGACGCTCGCGTTCGGCATCTTCTCCGACGCCGACGGCATGACCGAGCGGCAGGCGGCGCTCGCGACGCTCGCGCATGGCGACAGCGACGAGCGGGTGGCGGCGCTCGACATCTTTTATCAGCGCTATCGCGACAATCCGCTCGTGCTCGACAAATGGTTTCAGGTGCAGGCGTGGTCGATGCGCGCGGACACCGTCGATGCGGTGAAGGCGCTGGCGCAGCACCCTGACTTCACGCTCGCCAACCCCAACCGCGTGCGCTCGCTCTACGGCGCGCTGACGGGCAATCAGGCGGCGTTTCACCAAGCCGACGGCGCGGGCTACAAGTTGATCGCCGACCTCGTCATCGCGCTCGACCCCAAGAACCCGCAGACCGCGGCGAAAATGATCCCGCCGCTCGGTCGCTGGAAACGGTTCGACGAGGGACGGCAGGCGCTGATGAAGGCCGAGCTCGAGCGCATTCTCGCGCAGCCCGGCCTGTCGCGCGACGTGACCGAGCAGGCGTCGAAAAGCCTGCTCGGCTAGATCAGGTCGTCGAAAACAGCTTGGTCCCGGCGACGCCGATGACGATCAGCGCCATGAAGCCGATCTGGACCGCGTTCACCTTCTCGCCGAACCAAAAAATGCCGCCGATGATGACGCCGACCGCGCCGAGACCGGTCCAGATCGCATAGGCGGTCCCGGCCGAGATCCCGCGCATCGCGAACGCCAGCAGCGCCATGTTCAAAAAGCTGAGCGAGACGGGAACGACCGATGCCTGCCAGGTCCCGAGCGTCGCGGCCCATTTCAGGCTGAGCGCCCAGATGATTTCGGTAACAACGGCGATCGCGAGGATGACCCACGCCATGGCATAGTCCTTTCAAGTCAGCGGGCTCGAAAGGAAAGGACGCAGCCGGAAACCCGGAAGAGGCTGCGCAGGAACAGGTTGATGCGGCGCCCTCTAGGCGCAGCGGCACGAAATGGCAATGGGCAGGGGGACTAGCCGCCCAGCCAGCCCGTGACCTCGCCCGCGACCTTGTTCGCGGCGCGGGTCAGCGCCTCGCCGACCGGTTTGGCTTCGACCTTGCCGCCGATCGCCTCGCGCGCTTCGAAGCGGCGCTGCGTCACCGTCTTTCCGCCCGCCGACACCAGCATTGCCTGATAGACGACGACCGCCTCGTTGGTCGCGGCATCGACGCCGAATTCCATCAGCTGCCCCGCCAGCTGCTCGCCCGGGGCGGTCAGATATTGCCCCTCGTCGAGCACGACGCGCGTCGTGCGCGCCGACACGGTTTCGGAGACGAGCCGCTGGAACAGGCGCGACGGTGCCTCGACCCATTGCGCGTCCTTGACATAGGCGACACTCGATCCGTCCTGCTGCACCGGGATGCGCGTCGTGCGCAGCTTTTGCGGGGCGGTCGGGATCAGGATCGTCAGCGTCGCGGCTTCGGCCGCGGTGCGTGCACCCCCGGCGGCGGGCGCGGCGTCGGCGTCGAGCGTCAGCAGGAAGGGCGGGGTCTTGCCGCCGAGCCCGATGCAGCCCGAGAGCGTCACAGCCGCGATGACGGCAACCAGCGGGGCGCGGAATGTTCGCATCATGGGCATCCTCATTTCTTGTAGTCGGGCAGCTGGCTGCCGCCGAGAACCGCGCCCGCGCCCTGCTGGTCGAGCTTGTCGGTCAGGCTGGACAGCGAGGCGGAGGTGCGGCGCAGATCGCGGATCAGCGCATTGGCTTCGGGAATCGTTGTTTCGCTGAAGGTCTTGAGCCCGGGCCGCGCATCGGCGATCGCCCCTTCCAGCGTCGCCATCGATGCGTTGGCCGATTTCAGCGTGTCGCGCAGGTTCGCCATCGCCGGATCGACGTTGCGGTCGATCGTTCCTTGCGCCGATGCGGCGAGGTTGCCGATCTGTTCGGCGGCCACGCCCGTCTGCTGGATCGCGATCCGCGTGTCGGCGAGCGCACGTTCGATTGCCGGGCCGTTGCGGGCGAGGATCGCGGTCGACGCCTCGACATTGTTGAGGATGCCGCGAAGACTCGCCTGATTCTCGTCGTCGGCGAGTTCGGCCAGCCGCTCGGTCAGCGTCGACAGCCGCTGGAGCAATTGCGGTGCGGTATTGAGCAGTTCGCCGAGGCCGCCGACGCGCGTCGGGATCACGGGCTTGCCCGCGGGGCCCTTGTCGGTGATCGGCGGCGCGCCCTTGACCGCGCCATCGAGCGAGATTTGCGACACGCCGGTAAAGCCGACGCCCTCGAGCGCGGCGGTCGTGCCTTGCAGCACGGGGACGCCCTCATTCACCTCGATCCGGACGCGGACGAATTGCGGGTCCTCCGGCCACAGCGCGATTTCGCGGACCTGGCCTGCGGGAACGCCGGAGAATTGCACCGCGGCGCCTTTGTTCAAGCCGTCGACCGACTGTTTGAAGAATATATCATATTCGCGCTTGTCGCCGCCGCTGTCGTTCGCCAGCCAGACCACGAAAAAGGCGAGCGCCGCAGTAAAGAAGAGGACAAAAGCGCCGACGAGGACGTTGTTTGAGCGTGTTTCCATCAGCTGTTCCTATCGGCGCTTCGCGGTTTGGTTCCCGCTTGCCGCTGCACGGCCGCGTGGCCCGTTGAAATAATCCTGTATCCACGGATGCTCGGTGGCAAGCAGTTCCGGGATGGTGCCGACCGCGATCACCTTCTTCTCCGCCAAGACCGCGACGCGGTCGCAGGTTGCATAAAGCGTGTCGAGGTCGTGGGTGATCAGGAAGACGGTCAGGCCCATCGTGTCGGCGAGCCCGCGAAGCAGCTCGTCGAACTTCGCGGCGCCGATCGGGTCGAGGCCTGCGGTCGGTTCGTCGAGAAAGAGCAGCGCCGGGTCGAGCGCGAGCGCGCGGGCAAGCCCGGCTCGCTTGACCATCCCGCCCGACAGTTCGGCCGGAAATTTGGGGCCGGCATCGGGGGGCAGGCCCACCATCGCGACCTTGTACGCGGCGATCTCGTCGAGCAGCCTTTGGTCGAGCCGCGGATAATATTCGCGCAGCGGAACCTGGATATTCTCCGCGACGCTCAGCGTCGAAAAGAGTGCGCCGCCCTGGAACATCACACCCCAGCGCCGGCGCAAGTCGCGCGATTCCTCTTCATTGGCGATCGTGTCGAGCGTCTTGCCATAGACTTCGATCTCGCCCGCGGCCGGCGTCTGGAGGCCGATGATCGAACGCATCAGCACCGATTTGCCGGTGCCCGATCCGCCGACGACGCCGAGGATTTCGCCCGAACGGACGGTAAGGTCGAGATCCTCATGGATCACCGCGTCGCCGAATTGGTTCCTCAGGCCGCGAATGCAGATGGCCTCGTCGAACTTTTCGGGCCGCACCGCGTCGGCGGCGGCGAGTTCTTCCTCGATCTCCTGTTCGATCTCTTCGCTCATCAATTCCATCCCAGCGAAGAGAAGAAGACGGCGAACATCGCGTCGAGGACGATGACGAGGAAGATCGCGGCGACCACGGCCGACGTCGTGCGCTTGCCGACTTCCTCGGCGTCCTGGCGGACCTGCATGCCTTCGTAACAGCCGGTGACGCCGATCAAGATGCCGAACACCGGGGCCTTGATCAGCATGATGTAAAAATCGGTCATCGGGATGATTTCCCGCAAGCGCTGAATATAGGTGAGCGGCGGGATTTCGAGCCCGATCCAGCAGAAGACGCCGCCGCCGATGATCGCACAAATGCTCGCATAGAAGCCGAGCAGCGGCATGGTGATCGTCGAGGCGGCGACGCGCGGCAGGACGATGGCTTCCATCGGCGATACGCCAATGGTGCGCATCGCGTCGACCTCTTCGGTCAGCTTCATCGTGCCGATCTGCGCCGCGAACGCCGATCCCGATCGGCCCGCGACCATGATCGCGGTCATCAGCAAGCCGAGTTCGCGGATCGAGGCGCGGCCGACGAGGTTGATCGTGAACACCTCGAGCCCGAATTGTTCGAGCTGCACCGCGCCTTGCTGCGCGATGACGATGCCAATCAGGAAACTCATCAGGCCGATGATGGGGAGGGCGTCGACACCGACCGCCTGAAAACGCATCACGACCGCATTCCAGCGGAGGCGGCGGCGCGCGCGAATCTGGATGCCCAGCGCGACGATCATTGCGCCGAAAAAGCCAACGATGCCCAGCAGTTCGTGCCAGATCGCGACGCTGGCATGGCCGACCTGTTCGAGCATCCGCGCCCAGCCCGGACGGCGATCGCGGTGGACGCGATATTCGCTCTTGTCGCTGGCGAGTGCCTCGAGCAGGCGCTGCGCTTCTTCGCTCGCGCCGACGACCTTCGAACCATGTTCCTTGGCGGTGCGCGTCACGATCCAGGCGCCGACGGTGTCGATGCGTTCGAGCGCCGACAGGTCGAGCGTCGCGATCGGACCCAGCGCATCGAGACGCGCGGGAACGTCACCCAGACGCGCGAGCGTCAGACGGCCGGTGAAGCGAACTTCGGCACCCTCGGCACCGTCGCTATGTTCGAAATCCGCCCTGGCAACCATCGTGCGGGACATTGTCTTATTTGCCCCACGACGGCAAGTGAATCCATGGTTTAGCTTGCCGGGCCTTGGCCGCCATGCCGGGTCACACTATGGGTGAGCGATGGAAGACCCGCTCGCCACGCCGATCCCCGATTATGCGCACCGCGTCGCGATGTACGACATGGACCGGACGATAACGCGTTCAGGGACTTACAGCGGCTTCCTTATGCATGTTGCGCAGCGGCGCCAGCAATGGCGGCTCTTGCTGCTGCCGCTGGTCGGGCTTGCAGGGGCGGCCTATTCGCTGCGCCTGATCGACCGATCGCGGCTGAAGGCGATCAACCTCAGGCTGCTTGTCGGCAAGCGCTTTCGTCGCACTGAGATCGCGCCGCTCGCCGAAAGCTATGCCGACAAGGTGGTGTCGCGTGGGCTGCATCCCGCCGCGCTCGAACAGATCGCCGCCGACCGCGAAGCGGGATACCGGCTGCTGCTCGCGACGGCGTCGTTCCATCTTTATGTCGATGCGATCGCGCGGCGGCTGGGGATCGACGATGTGCTCGCGACGCAGCTCGACGAGCCCGATGGCGCCGACCATATCCACGCGCGGCTAGCGGGTGACAATTGCTATGGCGAGGCGAAGTTCGCGCGGATCGACGGCTGGATGGCGGCCAACGACATCACCCGCGACCGGGCGCATATCCGCGCTTATTCGGATCATGTCTCCGATCATCCGATGCTGCATTTTGCCGACGAGGCGGTGGCGACGACGCCGTCGCGCAAGCTGAAATTGCTCGCCCCGCAAATGGGCTGGCAGGTCGTCGACTGGCGGACGAAGAGATAGCCCTCCCCCTTGATGGGAGCATCGGGTCGGCCATGCCCCCGGCATGGCCTGAACAGCGCGGGGCGCTGTTCACCCGAATGCTGGTTGGGTGGGGGTGAGGTTGCAGGCATCGGCCTACGCCAGCGACCTCACCCCCACCGCTGCGACTAGGCGATTGCATCGCCAAGTCTCGCTGCCTCCCCCATCAAGGGGGAGGGCTTCGGTCAAACCGCGTCCAATGCCTGCGCGAAGTCGGCGATCAGATCGTCGGGATCCTCGATACCGATCGAGACGCGCACCAGATTGTCGGTGATGCCGAGCGCCTTCTTGCGCTCGTCGGGAACCGACAGATGCGTCATCGCGGCGGGATGGCTGGCGAGCGTCTCGGTGCCGCCCAGGCTGACCGCGAGCTTGGCGATCTTCAGCGCGTCGAGAAAACGGAAGCTCTCGGCCTCGCCGCCCTTGATGAACAGCGAGAAGGTCGACCCGGCGCCGGTGCAATGGCGGTCGAAAATATCCTTCTGGCGCGCGTCCTGAATGAAGCCGAGATAGCCGAGCCCGTCGACCTTCGGATGATCGCGCAAGAAAGTGCAGACCTTCAACGCATTTTCGCCCGCGCGGCTCATGCGCAGTTCGAGCGTTTCGAGGCTGCGCAGCAGCATCCACGCGGTGTTGGGGTCGCAGATCGTGCCGATCGTGTTGCGCATCGGGCGGATGATGTTGAGCAGGCGCTGGTCGCCCGACACGCCGCCCGCGACGAGGTCCGAATGGCCGCCGGCATATTTGGTCAGGCTGTAGACGACGAGTTCGGCGCCCTGCTTCAGCGGCTTTTGCCACAGCGGGCCGAGGAAGGTGTTGTCGATCGCGATCGGCGGCTGCTGCTCGCCCGGGAAAGCGGCGTCGCGCGCGGCGCGCACCGCCTCAACATCGACGAGCGCGTTGGTCGGGTTCGCGGGGCTTTCCAGATAGACGAGCGCGACCTTGCCGCCCTTTTCATCGGCGAGCGCCTGCGCGCGGGCCAGAATGGCGTCGATTTCCTCGCGCGTCGCGCCGGCGGGGAAATCGACGAAGCTGACGCCGAAGCGCGACAGGATGCGCGCGATCAGCGTTTCGGTCGCGGCATAGAGCGGGCCCGAATGGACGATCACGTCATTCTGGCCGACGAGTGCGAGGAGCAGGGTCGCGATCGCCGACATGCCGCTCGAAAAGACGAGGCTGTCGTCGGCGCCGTCCCAGACCGCGAGGCGGTCCTCGAGGATTTCCTGGTTCGGGCCGTTGAAGCGCGAATAGACGAGGCCATCGGCGGGGCCTTCGCGCTTGCCGGTGATATGTTCGAAGAAGCGCTTGCCCGCGGCCGCGCTTTCGAACGCGAAGGTCGAGGTCAGGAAGATCGGCGGCTTCAACGAGCCTTCGGAGAGCACGGGGTCATAGCCGAGTCCCATCATCAGCGTGGCGGGGCTGAGGTCGCGATCGCCGATTTTCTTGGTGTTGTTCTTGGGTTTGCCGCGCATGGCCATGGGGATGCTCCTTGAGATGTTGGGACCCTGTATAGCACGCCGGTTTCGTTCGAAACTATATTGCGCGGGATCACCCGATCATCGCGATGGACCAGATCACCCCGATCAGCAGCGGAACGCCGATAATGTCGAGCGTGAGCCCCGCCTTCAATATGCGCGGCAGTGCGATATGACCCGTCGCCCACGCAAGCGCATTCGGACCGGTTCCCGACGGCAGCATGAAGCCCCAGCTCGCCGCCATCGCAACGGGAAGCGCAAGCAGGATCGGATCGACGCCGGTCGCCGCGATCAGCGCCGCGAGCACGGGCATAATCCCGCTTGCGGTCGCGACGTTGCTCGCGAACTCGGTGATCAGGATGGTGAGCGCGACGATGGTCGCGGCGAGCAGGATCGTTGGCACGCTGCCGAGCGGTGCGAGCACCGCGCCGAGCCAGGCGGCGAGCCCGCTTGCGGTGATCGCGGCGGCGAGCGCAAGGCCGCCGCCGAACATCATGATGACGCCCCATGGCGCGCGGTCGGCTTCCTTCCAGAGCAGCAAGGGCCGGCCGGTGCCGTCGGGCAGGATGAAGAGCAACAGGCTGCCCGCAACGGCGATCGTGCCGTCGGTCAGCGCGCCCTTGGGCAACATCGGTTCGAGCCAGGGCTGCGCGATCCACGCGACGAGCACGACTAGGAAGATCGGGACGACGCGGCGCTCGGCGGTCGACCAGATCGCCTGATGGCCGAGCGCGGCGGCGGCGGCCGTGCCGTCGAAGGGATGATCGGCAAGCCGCTGAACGCGCGCGAGAATTCCCATCGCGATCGGGGTCGACAGCAAGACGATGGGGACACCGTAGATCGCCCAGTCGAGAAACGAGATGCGAAGTCCCAGCGCTTTTTCGATGAGTCCCGCTGCGATGGCGTTGGTCGGGCTGCCGACGAGTGTGCCGAGCCCGCCGATCGAGGCGGCAAAGGCGATGCCCATCATCACCGCGCCTGCGAAACCCCCGGTCTCGCCCTCTTGCACGCCGCCCGCGCGCACGACTGCGAGTGCGATCGGGATCATGATCAGCGCGGTCGAGGTGTTCGAAATGAACATGCTGAGCAGCGCGGTCGCCGTCATGAAGGCAAAGAGCAGGCCCGAGGCGGTGGGCGAGGCACGTTTCAGAAGCGCGAGTGCGAGCCGTCGGTGCAGCCCGACGCGCTCGATCGCGAGCGCCAGAAAGGCGCCGCCGAGGATCAGGAACAGGATCGGCGAATAATATTCCTTCGCGATCGCATTCGCATCCATCACGCCGAAGGCGGGCACGGTGAGGAAGGGCATGAGTGCGGTGACGGTCAGCGGCAGCGCCTCGGTCATCCACCAGATCGCCATCAGCACGGTCAGTGCGGCGACGCGCCAGGCGGTGGTCTCCATCCCGGCGGGCGCCGGAGCCAAAAGCATCAAGCAAAAGACGACGAGCCCGCCGATCAACCCCAACCAGCGCGTGCGCGTCATCGGCCCCTCATCCTCCCGCCAGTCCGATCACCGACAATTGGCGGCCATAGGAATTTTCCCCTTTATGGCACGCGCGGCGATAGCTGAAATAATCTTGCCCCTCGGCATAGGTGTCCTGTCCGCCGATGGCAATTCGCGTCACGCCCGCCGCGGCGAGCCGCGCCGCGACATAGGCGGCGATGTCGAACATCGCATGGCCGGGCTTGCCCGCTGCGAAAAAGCGCTCGTTCGCCGGATCGTCGGCGACGAAGCGCTGCACGAAATTCTCGTCGACCTCATAGGAGGCGCGCGCGATGCACGGCCCGATCGCGACGGCGATATTGGCGCGGCTGGCGCCAAGGCTTTCCATCGCGGCCAGCGTCGCATCGGTCACGCCCGCAATTGCGCCCTTCCAGCCCGCATGCGCGGCGCCGACGACCCCGGCCTCACGGTCGGCGAACAGCACCGGGACGCAGTCGGCGGTCAATATGCCGAGCAAGATACCGGGCGTCCGCGTCGCGAGCGCATCGGCCTCGGGCCGCGCGGCAAGGTCGGTGTCGGCATCGACGATCACGCAGCGATTGCCGTGAACCTGATACAGTCCGGTCAGCGTTGCGCCCGGAAGCACGGCGTCGGCCACGCGCCGCCGGTTCTCGGTGATCAGCGCAGGATCGTCGCCTGAGCCGAGGCCGCAGTTCAGCGAGGCAAGTTCGCCCGTCGAGACACCGCCACGGCGGCCGAAAAAGCCGTGCGCGACGCCCGCCAGCGTCGCCGCGCTTGCAAAGGGCGCGCTCACAGGTCGAGCCGGAAGATGCGATCCTCGTCGATGTGGTTGCCGACGCGGAAGGCGTTGCGGCCGACATCGACAAAACCATAGCGGCGGTAAAAGGCCTGTGCGCGGGGGTTTTCGGTAAAGACCGAAAGATAGAGGATCGACGCGCGTTCGCGCGCCCATGCGATGCCCCAGTCGGTCAGCGCCACCGCGATGCCTTTGCCCTTCGCGGCCTCCCCGACATAAAGCTGGTGCAGCTCGGTCGCGTCGTCGAGCGGCTGGCCTTCGGGCAGGTCGAAATCGATCGGCCCCATTTTGATGAAGCCGGTGATCGCGCCATCGTCGTCGTGGGCGAGGGCGATCGCCCAGGCGGGGTCGGCGATTTGTGCGCGGAGGCGCTCGGGCGGATTCCAGCCGGCGAGGAAGGCCGCGAGGTCGGCCGGGTCGTAAATATGCCCGAACGTGTGGGTGAAGGAATTGCTCGCGAACAGGGTCAGTTCGCCGACATCTTCGTCGCGCGCGAGAGTGATGGTGGTCATGCTGCTGCCTTTGCCCCGAAACCTTCGGGTCGCGGCCAGCCGGGGGCACAGGCAGCCATGACCTTGAACAATTCGCCCATCGCTTGCGGCGCGACAAGCCGGTCGCGCTGGCCCGCGAGTTCGCCGGCGCGGTCGGGCGCCGCGTTCGTCAGCGCCTTCAGCCGCGCGTCGATGCCGAGCGCCTGAAGCCATGCGCCCTGGCCGACCGGGCCGGCGATACCGACGCCGGCGCGCCTGGCTGCATCGGAAAGCGCGGTGAAGTCGACATGCGTCGTGAGGTCGGCCTCGCCCGGATCGACGAAGGGATCGGTGAATTGATGCGCCTTCACCGCCTGCAGCGTGTCGCCCGCCGCGGGCCCCTGATAGCCATAGTCGATCACCAGCATCGCACCGCCCTGCCGCGCGAGGCGGAAAGCACAGCGCTGCATGATCGCCGCCGATACGGGGGAGGTTTCGACGATGCTTCCCGGGGCGCTGGCCCGCAGCATCTCCGGGACGCTGTCGTCGGCGGGCACATCGCCGGGCACCGCTGCCAGTTGCCCGCCGACGCGCTCAACCATGCGTTCGCGCCATCCGTCGTCGGTGCGGACATATTGGTGGACGGGCAGGGCGTCGAAAAATTCATTGGCGACGATGATCGCGGCGCCGTCGTCGGGCAGGTCGTCGATATCGTCGTGATGGATCGCGGCGGGCAGGCGTGCCGATTGCGCCGCGCGGAGCGTCGGGCTCGTCTCGACCAGATGGACGCCCTGCGGCGTGCAACCGAAGCGCGCCATCGCGCGCAGCGCGTCGGCGGCGAGCGTGCCGCGGCCGGGGCCGAGTTCGATATAGCGAAACGCCGGGCTGCCCGCGCGCGACCACAGATCGGCGATCCAGATGCCGATCATTTCGCCGAACATCTGGCTGATTTCGGGCGCGGTGGTGAAATCGCCCGCGGCGCCGAGCGGGTCGCGCGTCGCATAATAATGGCCGTTCGCCGCGGCGATGAAATCGGCGACGGTCATCGGCCGCGCCGCCGCGATCTGGCTTATCAGCGCTTCGGGACTCGGCGGGCTGTCACGCAACGCTGTCGAGTCCGGCGACCGGTTCGACCCGCTGGCGGCGACCCTTCGCGGTGGCGACGAGCCAGAAACCGATCAGCAGCATCGGCACGGTCAGCGTCTGCCCCATCGTAAGGCCCCACGACAGCGTGCCGAGCTGGACATCGGGTTCGCGCACGAACTCGACCACGAAGCGGCTGAGGCCATAGATGATCGCCGCCATGCCGAACAGGAAGCCGGGCTTGTAGCGCGCATCGGTGCGCCAGAAGAAGAAGGCGAGGACCGCCATCATCAGCAGGCCTTCGAGGCCCGCTTCGTAAAGCTGGCTCGGGTGGCGCGGGTCCATCGTGCCGCTGCCCGGAAAGATGATCGCCCACGGCACCGTCGTCGCGCGGCCCCACAGCTCGCCGTTCACGAAATTGGCGAGGCGGCCGAAGAAAAGCCCGAACGGGACGACGCACGCGACATAGTCGCAGAAGCGCAGGAAACTGAGCTTTTCCTTGCGCGTCACATACCAGATCGCGATCAGCACGCCGATCACTCCGCCGTGCAGCGACATGCCGCCGTCCCATAATTTGAAGATTTCGAGCGGCTTTTCGAGATAATTGCCGAGGTTGTAGAAGAGCACATAGCCGAGCCGGCCGCCGAGGATGATCCCGAGCATCGCATAGAAGATCATGTCGTCGGCGTGGCGACGCGCCATTGGGGCGCCGGGCTGCGCGATCAGCTTCAAGAGATACCAGTAACCGACGAAAATGCCGGCGAGATAGGCGAGCGCATACCAGCGGATCGGCAGGCCGAAGACGCTGAACGCGATCTCGGAGTTTTCACCCATCAGATCGTGGAAGTTCACATATTGCGTTGCTTCGGCTAAGGTTGCAAAAAGAAACATATCGTCGCGCTGTCCTTCCCCAGGAGAGGCCTCCCCATAAGGGGTTAGGCGAGCGAGACCAAGAGGAGAGATAGAAGATGCCATCTGCGCTCGATTTGCGCCTGGAAGCCGCTTATAATCTGATCACCGGTCCGGGCGGACCGATCCAGCTCGGGACCGTCGAACGCTTCGGCCACCAGCTTCCCTTCATCTCCAACGCGCCGACCAACCTTGCCGACTATGTTGCGTTTTTTGCCGCGCAGCATGGCGATGCGACCTTCCTCGTCGAAGGCGACGAGCGGCTGTCGTTCAAACAGGTCTATATGGCGGCGCGGCAGGTCGCGGCGGGGCTGGTCGAGGGTCATGGCGTCCAGCGCGGCGACCGCGTCGGGCTCGCGATGCGTAATGCCAATGCGTGGTGCGTTTCCTATATCGGCATTTTGATGGCGGGCGGCTGCGCGACCTTGCTCAACGGCTGGTGGCAGGGCGGCGAACTCGCGGCGGGCATTCTCGACAGCGAAGCGAAGCTCGTGATCGCCGACGCCCAGCGCGCGGCGCGGCTCGAGGGTATCGAGCATGGCGCGAAAATCATCACGCTCGACATCACCCAGCCGATCGATCAGGCGATCGCGCCGATCACCGGCGCCGGCGGCAGCGCCGCGACGGTGCTCCCCGTGCTGACCGGGCAGGATCTGGCGACAATCCTCTTCACCTCGGGCTCGACGGGCCAGTCGAAGGGCGCCTATTCGCGCCACGAAGCCATATGCCAGGCGATCTTCAACTATGTCACGCAGACCGCGAGCATCGTCCATCTGCTGACCGAAGATGGACAGATGTCGGATATCCAGCCCGCGACCTTGATCTGTACGCCGCTGTTCCATGTCACCGCTGAAGTTCCGGTCTTCCTGCAAAGCTTCGCATTGGGGCGCAAACTGGTGCTGATGCCCAAATGGAACGCCGATGAGGCGATGCGGCTGATCCAGGACGAGAAATGCAATTATTTCGTCGGTGTGCCGCTGATGAGCTATGAAATCCTCGTCAGTCCGAACCGCAAGAACTACGACCTGTCGACCTGCAAGAGCTACGCCGGCGGCGGCGCACCGCGCCCGCCCGAACATGTGCGGCGCCTTGCGGCCGAGATGGGCGAGGCGAAGCCTTTGCTCGGTTATGGCCTCACCGAAACCAACGCGGTCGGCTGCGGCATCATCAACGAAAATTATGTCGCGAAACCAATGTCGACCGGTCCGGCGTCGAAGCCGCTCGTCGACCTCGCGATCCTCGACGACAATGGCAACGAACTGGCGCAGGGCGCTGTCGGCGAGGTCTGCATCCGTTCGGTGTGCAATTTCGAGGGCTATTGGAACAATGAGGCGGCGACGAAGGCGGCCTTCTTCGACAATGGCTATTTCCGCTCGGGCGACCTCGGCTATCTCGACGAGGACGGCTATCTGTTCATCGTCGACCGCAAGAAGGATATCATCATCCGCGGCGGCGAAAATATCAGCTGCCAGGAAGTCGAGGCCGCGATCTACGAACATGCCGAGGTCAATGAATGCGCGGTGTTCGGGCTTCCCGACGAGCGGCTCGGCGAGTGCGTCGGCGCGGTCGTGTGGATGAAGCCTGGCAGCAGCGTGACGGCGGAAGAGCTGGTCGCCTTCCTCAGTGCGCGGCTCGCGCCCTATAAGGTGCCGTGCCAGATCTGGATGTCGAACGACGCGCTGCCCAAGCTCGGCAGCGAAAAGATCGACAAGGTCAGCTTGCGGAGCCAGTATCGCGAGGAATATGCCGCGAAGGTGGTCGCGTAACCGGAAACAGCAAAGGAGCGAACCGGGATCATGGCCGAGGCTGAAACTCCCGTCGCTCCCGTCAAACCGGAGCCGGTGCGCGTCTATCGCCACCGGCTGCCGGCGCGCATCTGGCACTGGGTGAATGCCGTCACTCTGCTCATCCTGTTGATGAGCGGGCTGATGATCTTCAACGCGCATCCGCGGCTCTATTGGGGCGAATATGGCGCGAATTTCGACCGCGCGTGGCTGGTGATCGGTTCGACACCCGACAGCGGCTATTTGCGCATAGGCGATTATCGCGTCGACACGACGGGGGTGCTCGGTCGCTGGACCGATGCACAGGGTGCCGAAAAGACATGGGCCTTTCCCGGCTGGGCGACGATCCCGACCAGCTACAGCCTGGCCGACGGGCGGCGCTGGCACTTGCTATTCGCGTGGGTGCTGTCGATCGGGCTCACGCTCTACATGGTCTGGACGCTGGTTGGCGGACATTTGCGCAAGGATCTGCACATCCGCCGCGCCGAATGGTCGCCGCGCCATATCTGGCACGATGCGAAGGAGCATGCGCGGCTGCGCTTTCCGCGGGGCGAGGCGGCGGCGCGCTACGGCATCCTGCAGAAACTCAGCTATATCGGGGTGATATTCGTCCTGCTGCCGCTGATGATCGCGACCGGCCTCACCATGTCGCCCGGGATGAACGCGGCATGGCCGTGGTTGCTCGATGTCTTCGGCGGGCGGCAGTCGGCGCGCTCGATCCATTTCATCGCCGCCTGGGCGCTCATCCTCTTCTTCCTCGTCCATATCGCGATGGTGCTGCTCGCGGGGCCGGTGAACGAGATACGTTCGATGATCACCGGCTGGTTCCGCCTGCCGCCCGAGCGGGAGGAACGCGCATGAACTCGATCGTCCTTCCCCGCCGCCAGCTTATCGCGCGCGCGGGCGGGCTCGTCGCCGCGGCGGGCGCGCTGCCGCTGCTTTCGGGCTGCGATGCGATCAACGACGCGCCCGCGGTGCGCAAGATCTTGTCGATGGGCGAGGAGATGAACCGCGCGAGTCAGCGCGCGCTGATCGACCGCAATGCGCTCGCGCGCGAGTTCAGCCGCGCCGACCTGTCGCCCTATTTCCGGCCCAACGGCACGCGCCTGCCGGCCGGCGCCGCCTATGCCGCGCATGCGGCGAGCGGCTTTGCCGACTGGCGCGTCAAGGTCACCGGGCTCGTCGCGCGGCCGCTCTCGCTGTCGATGGCCGATATCCGCGCGATGCCGCAGCGCATCCAGATCACGCGCCACGACTGCGTCGAGGGGTGGAGCGCGATCGGGCAATGGACCGGCCCGCAACTGCGCGATATCCTCGCCGGGGCGGGTGTACGCGACAGCGCGCGCTATATCGTCTTTCGCTGCGCCGACCGGCTCGGCGATACGCTCTATTATGAAAGCTGCGACATGGTCGATGCGCTGCACCCGCAGACGATCATGGCGTGGGCGCTCAACGGCAAGATATTGCCGATCGCGAACGGCGCGCCGCTGCGTCTGCGGATCGAGCGCCAGCTCGGCTACAAGCACGCCAAATATGTGAACGCGATCGAGGCGGTCGCCAGCCTCGATCAAATCGGCGCGGGCAAGGGCGGCTATTGGGAAGACCGAATCGATTATGAATGGTATGCCGGAATCTGACGGCAACCATTTGGGACGATTGAGGCTTCTGTCGTTGCAGACATGTCGATCCTAGCTCCATTTCTTTCCCGCGTGGTGCGTCAAGGACGGCTGACCGTCATTGCACCCGATGGCGCTGAGGAGCATTTCGGCACGCCGACAACGGGATTTCCCGAGCTTACCCTTCGCTTCGCGAGCCGCGCCGGGATGCGCCGCATCATCCTCGACCCGCGGCTTGGCGCCGCCGAAGCCTTCATGGACGGCGACATGCGGATCGAGGGCGGCGACATCATGGACCTCATCGGCCTGATCCGCATGAACACGCCATGGGATCGCGGCGCGGCGCTCAAGGACAAGACGTGGCTCGGCCGGCGCGCCGACTGGGTGAAGACACGGATCGGTTCGATCAACCGCCAGCGCCGGTCGCGCGCCAACGTCAAGCATCACTATGACATTGGCAACGACCTCTATCGGCTCTTCCTCGACGACGACATGCAATATAGCTGCGCCTACTGGCCGCGGCCGGACATGACGCTGGAGGAAGCGCAGGTCGTGAAAAAGGTACATATCGCGGCGAAGCTCGCGCTCAAACCGGGGCTGCGCGTGCTCGATATCGGTTGCGGCTGGGGCGGGATGGCGATCACGCTCGCGAAGCTCGAGCAGGTCGAGGTGCTCGGGATCACGCTGTCGGAGGAGCAGTTCGCGCTCGCGCGCCAGCGCGCCGAGGCGGCGGGGGTCGCCGACCGCGTCACATTCGAACTGATCGATTATCGCGACCTTGCCGCGCGCGAGGCGGGGCGGTTCGACCGCATCGTCTCGGTCGGGATGTTCGAACATGTCGGCGCGCCCAATTTCGAAACCTTCTTTCGCGCCGCCGCCAACCTGATGACCGCCGACGGGGTGATGTTGCTCCACACGATCGGGCGCTTCGGCAGGCCGGGATCGACCGACGCCTTCACGCGCAAATATATCTTTCCCGGCGGCTATATCCCCGCGCTCAGCGAGACGCTGGCGGCGAGCGAGAAGAGCCGGCTGATCGCCACCGATATCGAGACGCTGCGGCTGCATTACGCGCTGACGCTGCGCCAATGGTATGCGCGCACGCTTGCGCACGAGGCCGAAATCACCGCCATGATGGGGACACGTTTCTTTCGCATGTGGACCTTCTACCTCGCGGGCGCGACGTCGGCGTTCGAAAGCGGCGGGATGGGCAATTACCAGATCCAGTTCGCGCGCAGCCGCCACGCGCTGCCGCTGACGCGCGATTATATCGCGGCGGCCGAGGAGGATTTTGGCGCACGCCGGGTGTGACATCAAACACAGTCGCCGCCGTCATAATCCCCCATGGGACCGGCCCGAAGGAGGGCGGAATGGCTGACGAAGACATGGGCGCCGGGCGTGACCGGACTGGAGTTCACCGGATCAGGAATTGCTGGGCGCTGCGCCGCGAAGGTCTGAAAGGCTTGTGGGTCGACGCGGAAGTCGCAGCGGGCGCCTCGCCGGCGCTGGTCCTGACCGGTTCGCGCCGCGGGCGCGCCGAAATTCCGCTCACCGATATTCGTCGACTCCGTGCGAGTCTCGACGAAGGCAAATTCCGCTGGCTCGATTCCTTTCGCTGCCTGATCTGGTGCGACGACGGGCGAAAGTTCGTGCTGGTCCCGAAATCCCTCGGGAACGTCGGCTATCGCGATCTCATCCTCGAAATCGCGCGAGGGATGAAGCGCGTCGGGCGGTTCGACCGGGTCGAGCGCGGGCAGCAAGTTTGGGAAGCCGCCTTATATTCGGTGTTCATGGTCGCGATGGCTCTGCTGATCGGCTACGCCGCTTACGACTCGCTGAAGATTTACGGCTCGACGAGGACGAGCGATATCGTCTTTGCCTGCATCACCGGGGGCTTCAGCCTTTTGCTGCTTGTCGGCAGCGTCGCGATATGGGGAGACAAGAAGCGGCCTCGCCCAGTTCGCAGCTTCAAGGATTTGCGGGGGGTGCTGCCCTGATCGCCGTCAATTCGGATATCTTTCGTTCATCACGTCCCAGCTCAGCACGACGAGCTTTTCGAGAACCGCCAGGTCGACGTCGGCGAGCTTGTTGATGTAAAGGCACGATTTGCCGTTCTTATATTTGCCGAGCTTGGCGAGCAGCGCGTCGGCCTCGGGTTGACGGTCGCAGTAATGGCCCATCAGATAGAGCGTCATCGCCGCCTTGCGCGGGCTGAACCCGGCGCGGCACATCGTTCCCGAACGGCCGCTGTCGTATAGATAGTCATAGCTGCCATAGCCGATAATCGACGGCCCCCACATTTTCGGATCGAGCCCCGTGACACGCCGGTGCATCGCATCGATCACCTCGGCCTCCTCGCGGCGTCGTGCATCGGGGACGGTCGCGATGAAATCGGCGACGGCAATTTCGGTGGCTTTGGTCTTGATCTCGGCTTTGCCCATGATCTCTCTCCCCGGCACGAGAATAGCGGTTTGGACAGGGAATTCCAATCAGCGGCACCGTGCGGGCTGTGTCGCGATACGGATTGTGGCGGCAATTTACTTGATTCAAAAAACCGTTATCACGTTCGCGCGTGGCTGCTCGCCATCTGATTTCACCCCGTATCGCACAAGTTCGTCAGGAGAAGGTGGATGGCTCGCTTCCCGAATCTGAAGAAACTGGACAAGTTCGAGAATATATTCTTGCTCGGCTTTCGGCTGCTTGTCGGAATTTTTTTGATCTACGGAACGTGGGATAATATCTCCAGCGCCGCGCGGATGGCGGAGTTCGCAGCGTTTCTGAAATCGCACGGGTTCATGTTCCCGAAAATCATGGCCCCCCTGTCGGTCTGGGCTCAATTTCTTTGCGGCGTGGCATTTTGCGCGGGCGTCCTGGTGCGGTGGGCGGGCCTTGTCTGTGCATTCAACTTCCTGGTCGCGATTGTCATGGTGGATGCTGCGGGAGGAATCCGGGCGAGCTTCCCGAGCGCGATGCTGATCGCATTCGGGCTTTACATTGCGGCGCGCGGCGCGGGCTCGCTGGCGTTGCAGCGCAGCTAGGCCACTAACAGAAACGCCGATCAGCGGTGCCGCGCAGCGATCTGTTCGGCTAATACCGCAATGCGGCGGCGGAAGCTCTCCGGCGCGGCCACCTCGACCTCGGCGCCGAGCGCGAGCATGTCGCGTGCGCCATGGTCGCTGTCCTCGACCCGCATCGTCATTTCGCGCCAGCCGTCGGCGGCGGGTACGCCTGCCCCCGCGACCGCTTCGGCGCCGCGCGGCGACTGCGCGGCAAGCCGCTTGCAGCCTTCGGGCGAGGCGCGGATGGTCGCGGTCGTGGCGAACAGCTCTGCCTCGAACCGCGCTTGCTCCACCTGCCACCATGTCGCGAGATGAAAATCGGCGGGGCGCTCGAAGGGCGTGTCGCCGGCCACCGGATCCTCGATATTCGCGATTCGGAAGATGCGGATCTTCCCGCCGCCGCGCGCCGCGAGATACCAGATGCCGGCTTTCAGCACGAGGCCGAGCGGATCGACGCTCCAGTCGCGCACCCCCTGCCAGCTTTCGTAGTGCATCGACAAACGCCGCTCGTCGAGTACCGCGCGCGCGATCGCGGGAAGGTGCGGCAAGGCTTCGCCGCCGCGATACCAGTCGACCGCGTCGAGATGGAACCGCGCCGCCATCCGGTCGGCGAGTGCGCCGCCGCCGCCGGGAAGCGCGATGAGCAATTTGTTGCGCGCGGCGCTGGCTGCGGCGCCGATCCCCAGTTCGGCCGCCGGGCCGGGCAGGCCGATCATCGCCATCGCCTCGGCCTCGCCGGCCGACAGCCCGGTGAGGCGCGTGCGATAGCCGCCCAGCAGCTCGAACCCGCCGCCGGGTCCGCGATCGCCATAGACGGGCACCCCCGCCGCGGAGAGCGCGTCGATATCGCGGTAGATCGTGCGTTCGGACACTTCGAACTCGGCCGCGAGATCGGCCGCGGTCAGCCGCCCGCGCAATTGCAGCAGCATCAGGATCGAGAGGAGGCGGCTCGCGCGCATTTTTTCGCTGTAGCAGAAAATAGCTGACAGAAAATGTCAGGATGGGGCGCGTAGGGCAGGCGGGTCACGAAGGGAGCAAATTATGACCCACATCGAACGACGCACCATCATCGCCCTTTCCGCAGGAGCCCTTATGTCCACTATCGTCCCCGCCGTCGTTTCCGCCGCGATCAACCCCGCCCCCGTGGGCAAGCCCGGCGACTTCGATTTCCTCACCGGCGAATGGCGCATCCACAACAAGTTTCGTGAGGGCGAAAAGTGGATCGAATTTCCCGCCGAAGCGACCGTCGTCGGCATTCTCGGCGGCATCGCGAGCATCGAGGAACTGCGCATTCCGGCGCGGGGCTTTTCGGGCATGGGGCTCCGACTGCTCGACGTCGAAAAGAAAATCTGGTCCGATCATTTCGTCAACGCCAAGTCGGGCGTCGTCGCGGTGCCGGGCGAGCTCGGCGTATTCGAGGAGGGCGTCGGAACCTTCCTGTCCGAAAGCGAGGGCGCGCAAGGCCCCGAACTCTATCGCGGCGTGTGGGATCGGATCACGCCGAAAAGCTGTCGCTGGTTCCAGGGCACCTCGCGCGACGGCGGCAAGACGTGGGACGACAACTGGTTCATGGACTGGACGCGGATTTCCTAGGTCTCCGTGCCCCTGCGTAGGCAGGGGCCCATCTCCTATCGGTGGGGCCTCGGATCGGCGGTGATGTCGGGCCGATAGCTTCGGTGATGGGCCCCTGCCTGCGCAGGGGCACGATGCGTGTTGGACAACATACATTGCGTGATCATGGCAGGACTGCTAGCCGCGCCCGCGTCTTTCCCTCGCCAAAGGTGCCATCATGTCCGAGTCCTTCAAGCGCGTCGTCCTCGCCTATTCGGGCGGCCTCGATACCAGCGTCATCCTGAAGTGGCTGCAGGTCACCTATGGCTGCGAGGTCGTGACCTTCACCGCCGACCTGGGGCAGGGCGAAGAGATCGAGCCCGCGCGCGCCAAGGCCGAGCTGATGGGTGTAAAGCCCGAGCATATCTATATCGACGATGTGCGCGAAGAATTCGTCCGTGATTTCGTCTTCCCGATGATGCGCGCCAATGCGCGTTACGAGGGCGACTATCTGCTCGGCACGTCGATCGCCCGCCCGCTCATTTCGAAGCGGCTTATCGAGATCGCCAAGGAAACCGGCGCCGACGCGGTCGCGCACGGCGCGACGGGCAAGGGCAATGATCAGGTCCGCTTCGAACTGTCGGCCTATGCGCTCAACCCCGACATCAAGGTGATCGCGCCGTGGCGCGAATGGGACCTGACCAGCCGCACCGCACTGATCGACTTCGCCGAGAAGAACCAGATTCCGGTGCCGAAGGACAAGCGCGGCGAAAGCCCGTTCTCGACCGACGCCAACCTCCTCCACACCTCGTCCGAAGGCAAGGTGCTCGAGGATCCGTGGGAAGAGACCCCCGACTATGTCTATTCGCGCACGGTGAACCCCGAGGATGCGCCCGACACTCCCGAATATATCACGATCGATTTCGAGCGCGGCGACGGCGTTGCGCTGAACGGGCAGGCGATGTCGCCCGCGACCTTGCTCGCGGCATTGAACGACCTCGGTCGCAAGCATGGCATCGGCCGCCTCGACCTCGTCGAGAACCGCTTCGTCGGCATGAAGTCGCGCGGCATGTACGAAACGCCGGGCGGCGAAATCTATGCGCGTGCCCACCGCGGCATCGAAAGCATCACGCTCGACCGCGGTGCGGCGCACCTCAAGGACGAGTTGATGCCGAAATATGCCGAGCTCATCTACAACGGCTTCTGGTTCGCGCCCGAGCGCGAGATGCTGCAGGCAGCGATCGACCATAGCCAGGCGAACGTCACGGGCACCGTCCGCCTCAAGCTCTACAAGGGCAACGCCAGCGTCGTCGGCCGCAAGTCGCCGCTCAGCCTCTACAGCGAACGCCATGTGACCTTCGAGGACGACGCCGGCGCCTATGACCAGAAGGATGCGGCGGGCTTCATCAAATTGAATGCGCTGCGCCTCAGGCTCCTCGCCAAGCGCGACCGCTGAGACGGCCAGCCTCGGAGAGCAAGCAATTTTCGTCCCGATCTGTCCACAGGGAAAGCCAATTTTATTGGGGGAGTAGCATGGTGCAGCGACCAGCGTCCGGGTTGAATTCGTAATGGCGACCCGATTTTTCTCCGACAATGCCGCGACGGTCCATCCCGCGGTAATGGACGCGCTGGTGGCGGCCAACCAGGTCGATACGGCCTATGACGGCGACGCGCTCAGCCAATCGCTCGATGCGGCGTTTTCGGAACTTTTCGAAACGGATTGCGAGGTTGTCTGGATCGCGACGGGCACGGCGGCGAACAGCATCATCCTTGGCCATTTCGTGCGGCCATGGCAGGGAATCCTCTGTTACGAGGAAGCGCATATCGAGGTCGACGAATGCGGGGCGCCGACCTTTTATTCGGGCGGCGCCAAGCTGATGCCGCTGCCCGGGCGCGGCGCGAAGATCGAGACCGAAGCGCTGAGGACGCGCATCGCCGGAATCCGCCGCGACGTGCATCAGGTCCAGCCGGCCGCGGTCAGCATAACCAATGCCACCGAATATGGCCTCGCCTGGCGTCCAGAGGAAATCGGTGAGATCAGCGAGATCGCCAAGGGCGCGGGCATGAAGCTCCACATGGATGGCGCGCGCTTTGCCAATGCCGTTGCATTCCTCGGCTGTGCGCCCGCCGATGTGACGTGGCGGGCGGGGGTGGATGCGCTGTCGTTCGGCTTCACCAAGAACGGCGCGATGATGGCCGAGGCGATCGTTTTTTTCGGCGGCAGCGGCGGGGCCGGGGTGCGCGAGCTCAAGAAGCGCGGTGGCCATTTGCTCAGCAAGGGGCGGTTCGTCGCGGCGCAGATCCGCGCGATGCTCGCGAACGACCTGTGGCTCGCCAACGCGCGTGCTGCCAATGCCGGCGCGGCGAAGCTCGCGGCGGCGTGCGGCGGCCGCTTGATGCACCCGGTCGAGGCGAACGAGCTGTTCGTGCGCCTGACCGCCGACGAAGCCGCGAAGCTGCGCGGCGCCGGGTTCGATTTCTACGACTGGGGCGAGGGCGCGGCGCGCCTCGTCGTCAGCTGGGATCAGGATGCCGAGGCGGTCGCACCGCTCGCGGCTGCGATCGGCGCATTGTGAGTAGCGAGCAGCCACTCACGCTGCTCAGCCCCCGCGTCCTCTTGCCCTTCATGCTGGTGACTTTGATCTGGGGATCGACCTGGATTGTCATCACCGGGCAACTCGGTGTGGTCCCGCCCAGCTGGTCGGTGACCTATCGCTTCGCGGTCGCGGCGATTGCGATGTTCGCCTTTGCCGCGATCCGCCGCGAGCCGCTTCTGCTCGCGCCGCGCGCGATGCTCTTTGCGGTGGTGCTCGGCATCGCGCAGTTCGCCTTCAACTTCAACTTCGTCTACCGCGCCGAGCAGCACATCACCTCGGGCCTCGTCGCGGTGCTGTTCGCGCTGCTGATCGTGCCGAACACGTTGCTCGGCCGCGCGTTCCTCAAAACGCCGCTCGAAGGGCGCTTTCTTGCGGGAGCGGGGATCGCGATCGTCGGCGTCGGGCTGATGATCCTTCACGAATATCGCGCCGCCGCGGTCGGCGCGGGCGAGGTGCTGCTCGGCACCATGCTGACCCTCGCCGGGGTGATGAGCGCGTCGACCGCCAACGTCATGCAGGGCACGCGCATTGCGCGCGCGCAGTCGATGGTGGTGATGATCGCGTGGGCGATGCTTTTCGGCGCACTCGCCGACGGCAGCTATGCGTGGATCACCACCGGCCCGCCGGTGATCGAGCCGACCGCGACCTACATCGGCGGCGTGCTCTATCTCGGCGTGATCGCCAGCGCGGTGACCTTTCCGCTCTATTTCAACATCATCCGCGCGGTCGGGCCGGGGCAGGCGGCGTGGTCGAGCGTGCTGATTCCGATCATCGCGATGGGCTTTTCGACCGCGTTCGAGGATTATCGCTGGGCAACCCTGTCGATCGCGGGCGGTGTCGTCGCGCTGATCGGACTGGTGATCGCCGTCGCGAAGCGGCCCGAACGGCCATCGGTCAGCGGTAATATGGTGTCCGTCCCGGTCGAGCGCGAGAGCTAGTTGTCATTGCTGTGTTGTTTCAGTAGGACGCTCCTATGAAACATCTCATCGGCACCCTTTTCCTTCTCGCGACCCTTCCGGCGGCACCCGCCTTTGCGCAGACCGCCTGCGCGCCCGGCACCTATGCCGCCCCCGACGGCGATTTCGTCGTGCTGGTGAAATCGCCCGCGGTCGCGGCACCGGGGCTGCGCTATATGTTTCGCGACGGCCGCCGCGGCGCGACCACCGATGCCGGCGTGCCGCTGACGTGCGGAACGGGCGACGTCGCCATCGGCGGCAAGCGCTGGGCACCCATCGCCTTTCGCGAAACCCCCGCGACCTTCGACAGCGTCGGCACGAAGATGACCGGTGTGCTGATCGAACCACCGGGCAACGACGCCAAGCGGCCGCTCGTCGTCATGGTGCATGGGTCCGAACGCACTTCGCCGATCGGCGGCATCTATGGCTATGCGATGGCGGCGCAGGGGATTTCGGTCTTCGTCTACGACAAGCGCGGCACCGGCGGGTCCGAAGGCGAATATACGCAGAATTTCGAACTGCTCGCCGAGGATGCGGCGAGCGCGCTGGGGCAGGCGCGCGGCATGGCCGCGGGGCGTTATGGCCGCGCGGGCTTCTTCGGCGGCAGCCAGGGCGGCTGGGTCGCCCCGCTCGCCGCGACGCGGACCAAGGCCGATTTCGTTGCGATCGGTTTCGGCCTCGTCGCCTCGCCGATCGAGGAAGACCGCGAGCAGATGGTGTCCGAGGTGCGTGCGGCGGGGCTGGGCCGGGACGCCGAGGCGCTCGTCGGGCGGCTGTCGGACGCGACCGGCAAGCTGCTGCTGTCCGGTTTCGCCGACGGCTACACCGAGCTCGACGCGGCGCGCGCCGAGATGGCGGGCCAGCCGTGGGCGGCGAAGATCGCGGGCGAACATAGCGGCGCGATCGCGCGGATGTCCAACGACGAGCTGCGCCGGGTCGGGCGCGCCCGTTTCGACAATCTCGAACTCATCTGGAATTATGACGCATTTGCGGCGCTGAAGAAACTCGACGCACCGTTGCTTTGGGTGCTCGCGGGCGAAGATCGCGAGGCGCCGATCGAAACGACGCGCGGCGCGCTGCTCGGGCTCGCAAAGGCCGGCAAGCCGGTCGACGTCTATCTCTTTCCCCAGACCGATCATGGCATGTGGGAGTTTACCACCGACGCCAGCGGCGAACGTCAGGTCACGCGGATCACCGACGGTTATCTGAAATTGCTCGCCGACTGGATCAAGCGCGACGCGCGCGGCGCCTATGGCCGCGCGGAGCGGCTTACCCCGCGCTGATCCGCTCGATATCGGCGCCGACCGCCTGCAATTTCTCCTCGAGCCGCTCATAACCGCGGTCGAGGTGGTAGACGCGGTTGACCTCGGTCGTGCCCTGCGCAGCGAGGCCGGCGATGATTAGGCTCATCGAGGCGCGCAGGTCGGTCGCCATCACCGGCGCGCCGACCAGCTGATCGACCCCGCGCACCACCGCGCTGCGGCCGCGCACGTCGATGTCGCAGCCCATACGCGCCAGTTCGGGCACATGCATATAGCGGTTTTCGAAGATCGTTTCGGTGAACAGCGAAGCACCCTTGCCCAGCGTCGCCATCGCCATGAACTGCGCCTGCATGTCGGTCGCGAAGCCCGGATAGGGCGCGGTCGACAGCGTGACGGGTTCGGCGCGGCCCGACATCGCGACGCGGATGCCGCCCTTGGTTTCCTCGACCGTCGCGCCCGCCTGGCGCAGCGCCGCGAGCGTCGCGTCCATCTCGTCGGCCTTCGCGCCGACCAGCTCAACGTCGCCCTCGGTAATTACCGCGGCGCAGGCATAGCTGCCCGCCTCGATCCGGTCGGCCATCACGCGATAGGTCGCGCCGTGCAGCCGGTCGACGCCTTCGATCGTCAGCGTTTCGGTGCCGATGCCGTCGATATGCGCGCCCATCGCGACGAGGCAGTTGCAGAGATCGACGATCTCGGGCTCGCGCGCCGCATTTTCGAGGACGCAGGTGCCCTTGGCGAGCACCGCGGCCATCAGCGCATTTTCGGTCGCGCCGACCGACACGACGGGGAAGGTGAACTTGCCGCCCGGCAGGCGACCGCCGCCGGGGGCGCTCGCCTTCACATAGCCCGAGGCGAGCTCGATCTCGGCGCCGAAGGCTTCGAGCGCTTTGAGGTGCAGGTCGATCGGGCGATTGCCGATCGCACAGCCGCCGGGCAGCGACACCGTCGCCTCGCCCGCGCGCGCGAGCAGCGGGCCGAGCACGAGGATCGACGCGCGCATCTTGCGCACGATGTCATAGGGCGCGACGGTCGAGGTCAGCGTCGTCGTGCGCGCGGTCATCACGCGGCCGAAATCCTCGGGCCGCGATCCCTCGATCGTCGTCGAGCAGCCGAGCTGGTTGAGCAAATGCCCGAACCCGTCGACGTCGGCGAGCCGCGGCAGGTTGCGCAGCGTCAGCGGCTCGTCGGTGAGCAGCGCGCAGGGCAGCAGGGTAAGCGCCGCATTCTTGGCGCCGGAGATGGGAATACGGCCCTTGAGTCGCTGGCCGCCGCGAATGACGATTTGATCCATCGGCTGTCTTTAGCGCATGCGCGATACCGCGCAAGCCGACTAGCTATGTGGGATGATGGTTCCCGTCGCCATCGAACTGCGCCTTTGCCTCACGTTCGCCCTTGCCCATGAAGATATAGCCGACAACGCCGAGAATGAGCAGCAATATGCCGAGCACCGGGACGTAGCCGTCGACCGCGATCCGCAAGGTCATCCACACGACGGAAATGACGCCGGTCAGCAGGAAAAGCTTCTGGTTGTTCGTCGCGAAACCATAAGTAGCGCGGCCGTCGGGCGTCCGGACGCCGTGCACGCCCTTCTGGTCGAATGCATTGTAGAGATAGAAGCGGCCGCGCGTGCCGGGGGTCAGTTCGTCGGCGACATTCTGTTTGACGACGGCATTGCGGAGGGTGCGCGTCGGTCCGCTGTCGGGCTGAAAGGTGATGGCGCGAAAGACGGACAGGCCGCCGCGTGCACGCCGCAGCTCGGCGGATTCGACGCGTCCGTCGATGATCGATGTCGTCATGTGTCGGCTCTCCCTGTTGCGGTGGCGCGACCCGGGGCGAAAGCTAATCGAACAAAGGCGGCAAGGAAAGCCCGATGATTGGTTAAGTCATCCTGTTCGCCGCGCGCTTTCTTCATGGCGTTGGTGCCAGAAATGTGAAACCATGGCGGCTTAGGCGGAATGCGTAAGGGCTGCGTTTTACGGAAAAGCAATTGTCAAAAAGGGGAAAGACATGCGGAATCCTGTCGTCGCGATCATCACCTCGCTTTCACTGGTCGGAACGCAGCTGGCGCTTCCCGTCGCCGCGCAGACCCGGCCCTGGCCGCCCACCGGCGGGCCGCAGATCCAGCCGCCCCGACCCGACCCCGGTTATGGTTATGCCGGAACGATCCGCTGCGAATCGCGCGGCAATCGCGAACAGCGCTGCTATGTGCGGACCGACAATCGTGTGGAGATCCAGCGGATCCTCGGCGGCGATTGCGCCCGCGGGCGCGGCTGGGGTTATGGCAGCGACCATATCTGGGTGACCGGCGGCTGCCGCGCCGAATTCGGCTATGGCTATGCGAATGATGGTGGCTACCCGACCCCGCTGCCGCAACCGGTCGACGATTATGCGGGTATAATTAACTGCGAATCGTGGAATCGCAATTATCAGCAGTGCAATGTCCGGACGAATGACCGCGTCGAACTCACGCGCAGGCTCGGCGGCAAGTGCAACGCAGGGCGGCAATGGGGTTACACCAGCGATTATATCTGGGTCGACAAGGGGTGCCGCGCCGAATTCGGCTATGGCTACCGGAATGTGCGGCCGCCCGAAAAAGACAAGGACAAGGGGCCGAGCACCGGGCTGATCATCGGCGGCATCGTGGTTGCGGGCGGGCTGCTCGCCCTGCTCGCGAGCAAGAAAAAGAAGAAACCCGACGGCACGACCGAAGAAAGCGCGACGACGCATCCGCCGCAGGGGCCCGCGACGCTGAGCGCGAACCTCAGCGGCCTGCCGAGCGCGGCGCGGCCGTCGGTGCAGAATTGCATGACCGATGCGGCGCGGCAGATCGGCATCACCGGCGGCACCCGGCTGTCGTATGACAAGCTGGTGTCGCTCGAACAGGGCAATGGCGGCTGGCGCATTCGTGCGACGATGACCGCGACCTATCCCGACGGCGCAAAGCAGGTCGAGATGTATTGCCGCGCGACGCCCAGCGAGATCATCCAGCTCGACTTTACCTGAGGTCGGGCTAATCCCGGTCCGTCATCCCCGCCTGCGCCGGGATGACGGACGGTCTGGGACGTAGCGGGAGCCGGAATCATCATGCGAAACGCCGGCCCGGCTGCGGCGCTCTGGTCGCGGGCCTATCTGCTGCTGACGTTCACCGCGCTTTTCTGGGCGGGCAATTCGATCGTCGGGCGCGCCGCGCGCGACCTCGTGCCGCCGGCGGCACTGTCTTTCTGGCGCTGGACCATCGCGCTCGCACTGCTGCTCCCGCTGGCCTGGCCGCACCTCCGGCGCGACTGGCCGGTACTGCGGACAAGCTGGCCGATCGTCATGATCTTGGGCGCGCTGGCGATCGGCGCGTTCAACATCCTGCTCTACACCGGCCTGCAAAGCACCACCGCGCTCAATTCGATGCTGATTCAGTCGGCGCAGCCGGCGCTGATCCTGATCATCGGGGCGCTGGTGATGGGCGACGGTACGAGCTTGCGCCAGGTCGCGGGCGTGCCGATCTCGCTCGCGGGAGTGCTCATCATCATCGGCCGCGGCGATCCCGGGATAGTGTGGGCCATGCGGTTCAATATCGGCGATGCGATCATCGGCGTCGCGGTGATCTTGTGGGCGCTCTATTCGGTGCTGCTCCGCCGCCGGCCGCCGGTCCATCCGCTCAGCTTTCTGGCGGCCTCGATCATGGTCGGCATCGTCGTCATCGCGCCGGTCTATGCGCTCGAACTTGCGTCGGGCCGACTGATCGTCCCGGTGGCTGGGAGCGCGCTGGCGATCGCCTATGTCTCGGTTTTTCCATCCTTCCTCGCCTATCTCTTCTTCAATCGCGGGGTTGAGTTGATCGGCTCGGCGGCGACGGGACAGTATATGAATGTGATGCCGCTGATGGGTGCGGGGTTGGCGATGCTGTTCCTTGGCGAAATGCTGCACCTGTTCCACATCATCGGGCTGGCGCTGATCGTCGCGGGCATATGGGTCGCGGGGCGCCCTGCGCCGCCCGCGGCTTAGCGGCGAAGCGCTTCCTCGACCTGCGCGAGCCGGTCCTTGCCGAAGAAGATTTCGCCGCCGACGAAAAAGGTCGGAATGCCGAACACGCCGCGTGCGACCGCTACTTCGGTGTTCTGGGCCAGCTTTGCCTTGATCTCGGGCTCCTGCGTGCGCGCGAGCAGCGCGGGGCCGTCGAAGCCGTTCGCCGACAGGAACGCCGCGATCACCTCGGGATCGTCCATCTTCAGCCCTTCCTCCCACATCGCCCGGTTCACCGCGTCGACATAATCGTCGAGCGTGCCCTCATCCTCGGCGACGATCGCGCCACGCATGATCGTCAGCGTGTTGACGGGGAAGTGCGGGTTGATGCGGAATTTCGTGAGGCCGTGCCTTTCGATGAAGCGCCGCATTTCGAGATTTTCATAAGCGAGCTTCGCGGGGGCGTCGGCATATTGGATCATCGGCGCCTTGTTGCCCGTCGCCTTGAATATCCCGCCGAGCAGGCACGGCGTGATGATCAGGTCGGCGCCGGTGCGGTCGAGCAGTTCGGGCAGCGCTTTCATGCACAGATAGGCGTTGGGGCTGCCGAAATCGAAGATGAGTTCGAGCGATTTGGTCACCATTTTTCTCCCCAGGGACGGAGGTCGAGTTCGTGGGTCCACGCGCTTTTCGGCTGTTTGTGGAGCATCACATAATTGGCGGCGATCGCGGCCGGATTGAGGATCAGATCTTGCGCCTTGGCGTTGTCGAAATCGGGATGGCGCCCCTTGATGAAATCGGTGTCGATCGCGCCGTCGATGATTGTGTGCGCGACGTGGATGCCTTGCGGCCCCAGCTCGCGCGCCATCGACTGGGCGAGCATCCGGAGAGCGGCTTTGGCGCCCGAGAAGGCCGAAAAGCCCGATCCGCCGCGCAGGCTCGCGGTCGCGCCGGTGAAGATGATCGTGCCGCGGCCGCGGGGCTGCATGTGCTTCGCCGCCTCGCGTCCCATCAGGAAACCGCCGAGGCACGCCATTTCCCAGACCTTGGTGTAAACGCGCACCGTCGTTTCGGTGATCGGAAAGTTCACATTGGCGCCGATGTTGAACACCGCGACCTCGACCGGGCCGACCTCGGCCTCGACCCGGTCGAACAGCGCGACCATCGCGTCTTCTTCGCGCGCGTCGCCGGGAAAGGCGCGCGCCTGATGGCCCTCATCGCGGATCGACTGCGCGAGCGCTTCGAGCTGGTCGGCGTTGCGTGTCCGGCGGTTGACGCAGGCGGTGAGGCCCTCGGCGGCAAAGGCGCGGGCGATGGCGCCGCCGGTGGCATCGCCGGCTCCGATGATGACGGCTGCGGGTTTGGGCATGAGCGACTCTCCTCTTGCGTGCGATAGTAACTATGATAATCATAGTGACAAGCGATATTTTCTGGGAGAAGTGGAAACGCATGCCCAAACGCGCGGATCTGTCGGACACATTATGCCCCGTCGGCCGGTCGGCCGAGTTGCTCGGCGACCGCGCGGTGCTGCTGATCCTGCGGGAGCTTCTCTTCGGGCGGCGGCGCTTCGAATTGATCGCGGCGAACACCGGGCTGGGACCGCAGCTCGTCTCCGCGCGGCTCAAGATGCTGGTTGCCGAGGGCGTTGCCGAACGCCGCGCCTATAGCGAGCGGCCGCTACGGCACGACTATTGGCTGACCGACAAGGGCAAGGCGCTGTTCGATGTGCTCTACGCGATGCGTAACTGGTCCGAACGCTGGGCTTACGAACCTGGTGAAACGGGTGACGGGCCAGCGATCCGCTATGTCCACCGGACGTGCGGCGCCGATGTCGGGACGGCGAAAATCTGTCCGAGGTGTGGCGCGGAACTGGGTTATGGCGATTTGAAAGGCGAGCCGTCGCCTGCGCTCAAGGCCGAGCAGGTCTCGCGAACGGGTTAGATCAGGCTTTTTCCAGTGTGCATTGCAGCGGGTGCTGGTTCTGCCGCGCGGCGTCCATCACCTGATTGACCTTGGTCTCGGCGACCTCATAGCTGAACACGCCGCAGACGCCGACGCCCTGCTGGTGGACGTGCAGCATCACCTGCGTCGCCTGTTCGATGTCCATGTTGAAAAAGCGCTGCAGCACCATCACGACGAATTCCATCGGCGTGTAGTCGTCGTTGAGCAGCAGCACCTTGTACATCGAGGGCTTTTTGGCCTTCGCACGCGTGCGCGTCGCGATGCCGACGCCCGGGGTGCCGGGCGAGCCATCGTCCTTGTCCGCCATGGCGCGGACAGGCTGGGTGGTCGAAACGGGAAACATCATGGGCAGGAATATCGCAAGCCGCGGGCGAAGCGCAAGAGGCGCGGTCGCGGATTTTAACCTCTTGTTCGCCAGCCGGATCGGGTGGCCGCAAACAAGAACCGCCCGCTTCCCTGGGGAAGCGAGCGGCCTTGGGGTGTCGGCGCAGGCGGGGAGGGGAGGGGGAGGGTGCCCGCGCCAACGATAGGAAGGTGAAAGCCCTTAGGCGGCCTTCATCTTCGAAGTGATGACCGAAACGCGGTTCGAGATCGGCGCGAAGCTGTCGTTCGTCAGCTTGACGACGAGTTCGCTGGTCTTCGAGGTCTGCGCAACGGCGGCGTCGAACGCCTTCTTGCTGTTTTCGGCATAGAGCTTGAAGAAGTCGGCCGGGGTCTTGACGGCGGTGTAGCCCTTCAGCGCGGCGGTCGTGTCTTCAAAGCTCTTGCGAGCATAGGTCACGCCTTCCTGGCCGAGCGTTTCGATGCCCTTGGCAGCGATCTTGCCGGCTTCGACGAGCGCTTCGACGTTCGCCTTGTTGAATTCGACGGCGTCTTCAGCAAGCTTGCTGGTCTTGCTCATCGCTTCCTTGGCCTTCTCGTTGAAGTCGGCGGTCAGGGCTTCGGCGCGGGTCTTCGCTTCGTCGGCGAACTTCTTGACGGTGTCGTTCATGGTCTTGAATCCTTTGGTGGCGGCAGCGACCGGCTTCGGCGCGACCTTGGTCTGGGGTGCAATGGTCTTCGCAGCCGTCTTGGGAGCGGCCTTCTTTGCTGCCGGCTTTGCGGCTTTCTTTTGGACCGGCTTGGCCTTCGCCTTGACGATCTTGGTCTTTACGGGCGTCGCGGTCTTTTCGGCTGCCGGAGCAGCAACAACCGGGGCCGCCGGAGTCGCCACCGGCTTGGCGGGGGTTTCCAGCGTCGCGGCTTCGAAAGCCTTTTCGGCACTATCCATCTTGGTAGCCATCGGGACAACTCCTTTATGTTGCACTGCACAATATAGGAGGCGATCGGCGATTTCAAGAGAAATTTTGTGCAGTGCACAAAAATAGTTCGAGCGCCGGCCCGAAGGCAATATATTCGCGGGATATTACCGCTGTTTGACGTAGCGGCCGGGGGCGTCCTCGATGGCCTTTTTGGCGCCTTTTCCGGGGATGCGCGCGCCCTTTACCGGGATTTTTGCGCTATCCCGCTGCGCAATCCACTCGATCCAGTGCGGCCACCAGCTGCCCTTGGTCTCGCTCGCGCTCGCAACAAAATCGTCGAGCGTCGCGGCGCTGCTGTCGCCCGTCCAATATTGATATTTGCCCGCTGCGGGCGGGTTGACCACCCCCGCGATATGGCCCGATCCGGCGAGCAGGAAGGTCTTGGGGCCCGAAAGATGGTCCATCAGCCGCCAGACGCTGGCGAGCGGCGCGATATGATCCTCGCGCCCTGCCTGGATATAGGCGGGGGTCTCGATCTTCCTGAGATCGATCGGCGTGCCCATCACCGACAGGCTGTTCGGGATCACCATGCGATTGTCGCGGTACAGGTCGACCAGATATTGCCGGTGCCACTTCGCGGGTAGGTTCGTCGTGTCGCCGTTCCAATAGAGGAGGTCGAAGGGCGGATAGTCGTTGCCGAGCAGGTAATTGCTGACGACATAATTCCAGATCAGGTCGCGTCCGCGCAACGAGTTGAAGGTCGCGGCCATATAGCGGCCGTCGAGATAGCCCGGCGCCGACAGCTGCTGCAGCAGCGCCAGATAGCTGTCGTCGACGAACATCTTGAGGTCGCCGGCCTGCTCGAAATCGACCTGCGCGGTGAAGAAGGTCACCGACTGGACCTTGTCGGCCTCGCCGCGCGCCGACAGCATCGCGAGCGTCGCGGCCAATGTCGTGCCCGCAACGCAATAACCGATCGTATGGACCGCGGGAACATCGAGGAGCCCACGCACCGTGTCGATCGCATCGACCTGCGCCGCGACATAATCGTCCCACGCGATTTCGCTCATCGACGCGTCGGCCGATTTCCACGACACGACGAACACCGACAATCCCTGTCCGACCGCCCAGGCGACAAAGCTTTTCGCGGGATTGAGGTCGAGGATGTAGAAGCGGTTGATCCACGGCGGGAAGATGACGAGCGGGACGGCGAGCACCTCCTTCGTCGTCGGGGCGTAGTGGATCAGCTGGTAAAGATCGGTCTCGTGGATCACCTTGCCCGGCGTCGTCGCGATATTGACCCCGACCTCGAACGCGTCGGGATCGACATGGCTCAATTGCCCGCGCGACAGGTCGTTCAGCATATGGCGGAGCCCCTTGAGCAGGCTTTCGCCGCGCGTTTCGACCGCGCGCTTGATCACTTCGGGATTGGTGAGCGCCAGATTGGTCGGCGCCATCGCATCGGCCATCGCCTTTGCGGCGAACTCCATCTTTGCACGCGCCGCGGGGTCTAGCCCCTCGAACTGGCGCGTCGTCGCGAGCATCTGTTCGGCGAGCAGGCCATAGGTCTGGCGGATCATCGCGAACACCGGATTGGCGGTCCATTCGGAATCGGTGAAGCGGCGATCCTTCGCGCCCTCGGCCGGCGCGTCGGGCGCGATCGGCTGGCCGATGCTCGCAAGCGAGGTCCAGAAGGCGACGCCCTGGTCCCACATCTTCGACGATTGCTCGGTCCACAGCTTCGTCGTCGGATTGTCGAGCCATTTGGCGGGGTCGAACAGCGCCGCGGCACTCGCATTGCCGTCGTTCGCCTGACCCAGCGCATATTCGAGCATCATCTGCTGCGCGCGGCCGATCACGCTCGCCCAATGCTGCATGTCGTCGGGGGATGGCATGAAGGGATTCGGCGTTTCGATCGTGTCGTCCTTGCCCGTGTCGCTCATGCTCGTTCCTGCTGGTCAGTGCGGATAATATGCCTATAACAAGCCGCGATGCGGCTGGCGAGATTGCCGCGCGCGTCAACCACACCTAATGCAAAGGAGTTGTTCTAGTTTCCCATGTCCGAAGATGAATTCTATCGCATCAAGCGCCTGCCGCCCTATGTCATCGCTGAAGTCAATGCGATGCGTGCGGCCGCCCGCGCCGCGGGAGAAGACATCATCGACCTGGGGATGGGCAACCCCGACCTGCCGCCGCCCGCGCATGTGATCGAAAAGCTCTGCGAAGTCGCGATGAAGCCCGACGCGCACGGCTATTCGCAGTCGAAGGGCATTCCGGGCCTGCGCCGCGCGCAGGCGAATTATTACGCGCGCCGCTTCAACGTCGAACTCGACCCCGAAACCGAGGTCGTCGTGACGATGGGGTCGAAGGAAGGGCTCGCGAGCCTTGCGACCGCGATCACCGGTCCCGGCGACGTCGTGCTCGCGCCGAACCCGAGCTACCCGATCCACACCTTCGGTTTCATCATCGCGGGCGCGACGATCCGCAGCGTGCCGACGACGCCCGACGAGAATTACTGGCGCGCGCTCGACCGCGCGATGGCGTTCACCGTGCCGCGCCCGTCGATCCTAGTCGTCAACTATCCGTCGAACCCGACCGCCGAGGCGGTCGACCTCGCTTTCTATGAGCGCCTCGTCGCGTGGGCGAAGGAGAACAAGGTCTGGGTCCTGAGCGACCTTGCCTATTCGGAACTCTATTACGACGGCAACCCGACGCCCTCGATCCTGCAGGTGCCGGGCGCGAAGGACGTCGCGATCGAATTCACCTCGATGTCGAAAACCTATTCGATGGCGGGCTGGCGCATGGGCTTTGCGGTCGGCAACAAGCGGCTGATCGCGGCGATGACGCGCGTCAAATCCTACCTCGACTATGGCGCGTTCACGCCGATTCAGGCCGCAGCGTGCGCCGCGCTTAACGGTCCGCAGGACATCGTCGCAAAGAACCGTGAGCTCTATCAAAAGCGGCGCGACGTGATGGTCGAAAGCTTCGGCCGTGCAGGGTGGGACATCCCCAGCCCGAAAGCGTCGATGTTCGCCTGGGCACCGCTTCCCCCCGCGTTGAAGGAAATGGGGAGCCTCGAATTTTCGAAGCAATTGCTCACCCACGCCAAGGTCGCGGTCGCGCCGGGCGTCGGTTATGGCGAGGATGGCGAAGGCTATGTCCGCATCGCGATGGTCGAGAATGAGCAGCGCATCCGCCAGGCGGCGCGCAACGTCCGCAAGTTCCTTGCAATGCACGGTGTGAACACGCCCTCGGTCGCCGCCGGGGGATGACGGGCCTCGACGCCGGCGCGATTGCGCAGACGATTCAGCTGTCGGTCACGCCGGTGTTCCTGCTGGTGGCGACCGGCAGCCTGCTCAACGTCATCGCGGGCCGCCTCGCGCGTGTCGTCGACCGCTCGCGCAATCTGATGGAGCGCTGGCCTGAGACCGAGGGCGTCGAGCATGAGCGCATCGTCGCCGAGCTGCGCATCGCCGATCGCAGGATGGGGATCATCAACAATTCGATCCTCTCCGCGGTGGCGTGCGGGATCGTCGTCTGCCTGCTCGTCGCGCTGCTGTTCACGCAGGCCTTTACCGGCATCAACCTCGGCGTCGCGGCGTCATGGGCCTTTGCGGTTGCGATGCTGTTGCTGCTCGTCTCGCTGATCCTTTTTCTCGTCGAGGTGCGGCTTGCGGTGCGCGCGATCCATGTTCCGATGGAATTGCTCGAGCTTGAGGAAATGGGCTGGAAGAAGCGGCGCGACCGGCGCTGACAAAGGGAGGGCGATGGCTCGTCGAAGAAGCTTCGCCATCACCCCGTGCGGCCGCCACAGCCGGTGCATATTTTCCTCCGTCCGTTCGATGGGTTCCCGCTTTCGCGGGAATGACGAAGTTGGTGTTACGAGCTAGGGCGTCACGCGCTTCCGGTTCGCCTTCACATAGGCATAGTCTGCGGCACCCGCAGCCGTGGGAAGCGGCCCCGCCGCCTCGATATTGTCCTTGAGCAGGATGGGGATGCCATAGAGCGGGCCGCGCGTCACGGCGTCCTTGCCCTCGACCTTGGGAGCGGCGGCGGCATCGCGGAGGCCGCTGGAGCGATCGCGAGAAGCGCGGCGGCGCCGAACAGCGAAAATTTTTGCATGAGCTGCAGGCTGGCAGCCGTAGCGGCAATTGCAAACGGGCAATTTCGGTTCGCCCCAACGGCGTTGACACCACTCCCCCCGGTCTGCTCCCTTGGTGGCGGGAGATATAAATGACCGATAAAGCTGCCTCGTCGCAGGGCATCGCCTCACCGGCCACCGGCGTTTCCGCAGAGACGCGGACGATGCTGTGGATCCTGCTGATCGTCTATATCTTCAATTTCCTCGACCGGCAGATCGTCAACATCCTCGCCGAACCGATCAAGGCCGACCTCGGCTTGTCCGACACGCAGCTCGGTCTGCTCGCCGGCCCCGCCTTCGCGGTCTTCTATGCGCTGCTCGGCATCCCGATCGCGCGCTACGCCGACAAGCAGGGGACGAACCGGGTGCGGCTGATCTCGCTCTCGCTCGCAGTCTGGTCGGCGATGACCGCGATATGCGGGCTGGCGCAGAATTTCGTGCAATTGCTCCTCGCGCGCATCGGCGTCGGGGTCGGCGAGGCGGGGTGCACCCCTGCGGCGCATTCGCTGATTTCGGACAGCGTGGCGCCCGAAAAACGCTCGTCGGCGATCGCTTTCTATGGCCTCGGCGTGCCGATCGGGTCGCTGCTTGGGCTGATCATCGGCGGGATCGTCAACGATCTTTATGGCTGGCGCATCGCGTTGATGCTCGTCGGCGCGCCGGGCTTGCTGCTTGCGCTCGTCGTCTTGTTCGTGATGCGCGAACCGCGGCACAGCCGGACTGCCGAAGCCGCGGCGGCGGCCGCCGCAACGGTGCCGCTGTCAACCGGTGAAGCGTTGCGCGAAATCTTCGCCTCGCGCGCCTTCGTCTATATTTTGATCGCGGCGTCGGTCACCGCCTTCCTCGGCTATGGCAAGGGGCTGTGGACGATCAGCTTCTTCATCCGCAGCCACGGCCTGTCGACGACCGAGGCGGGGCTGTCGATGGCGGTTGTGCTCGGGCTGGCGGGCGCGGTCGGGACCTGGCTCGGCGGCAAGCTCGCCGACAAGTTCGGCGCGCGCGACAAACGGCACATCCTGACCTTTCCCGCTTATGGCATGGCGGTCGCGGCGCCGGTGCTGTTTCTCGGCTATTTCATGGAGGATTGGCGGATCGCGGTCGCGCTGCTCGTCCTGCCGACGATGCTCAACGCCGCCTATTACGGCCCCGCCTATGGCTGCGTACAGGGGCTGGTCCAGCCGCGCGCGCGCGCCGTCGCGGCGTCGATCATGCTGTTCGGCCAGAATCTGATCGGGCTGGGGCTCGGGCCGTTCCTCTTCGGCGTGTTGTCCGACGCGCTTCAGCCGGTGGCGGGGCAGGAAAGCGTCCGCTGGGTGCTTTACGGCGCGGCGTGGCTCGGGCTGATCCCGGCCTTCTTCTTCTGGCGCGCGAGTCTGCGGCTGAAGACCGAGCTCAAGTCGGGTTAGAAGGGCGCGCCGGCCTCGGCGCGTTGCGCCTTGGCCGCATCGACCCACCAGCCCAGGTCGTCGGCAAAACGCGGGAAGGCCTTGGCGAGCCGCCCGCCATCTTCGCCCGCAGGCTGGCCGCCGGCATCGAAAGCCCCACCGATGCGCGCGAGGCCAAGCGGCGTCGAGATGACGACCATCCCCATCGCGCCAAGCGTCGTGCGCCACGCGGTCGCCGACCGGACCCCGGCAAATGGACCCGCCGAATAGGAGGCGATCGCGGCGGGACGCCACGCGAAGCCGGTGAGATAATGGTCGACGAGATTCTTGAGCCCCGGCTGGAGCCCGCCATTATATTCGCCCGTGACGAAGACATAGCCATCGGCGGCGGCGATCTTCGCGGCGAGGTCGGCCATCGCCGCCGGTGCCTCGCCCGCGGCATAATCGCTGAAGCGCTGGTCGAGCATCGGCAGGTCGACCGCCTTGGCGTCGACCAGTTCGGCGCTGTCACCACGCGCGTTCAACGCCTCGACGATCCAGCGCGCGAGCTTGATGCCCTGCCGGTCGCGGCGATAGCTGCCGTAGAAAACGAGGATATGGCGGGACATGGCGGGCTCCTAGGGTCGGATGGTGATCGGGGTGCCGTCGGGGACGATGTCCCAGAGCTGTTTTATCTCGGTATTCGACAAGGCGATACAGCCGTCGGTCCAATCGCGCGATGGCAAAGGTCAGATAGGTAACGGCAGGATTCGGCTTTGCTTGACGACGCCGTAGGCGAGGCTGGTGTCGATCGATGCGATGCCTTCGATGGCGTGCAGCCGTTGGCGAACGAAATGCTCATAGCCGTCGAGGTCGGCGGCGACGACGCGCAACAGATAATCGATCTCGCCAGTCATCAGGAAACAGTCGAGAATGTCGTCGATCGTTGCGATGGCCGCTTCGAAAGCGCCGACCGTTGCCTGATCATGCTTGCTGAGCTTTATGCCGACGAAAACCGTGATCGGATAGCCCATCGCGCGTTGATCGACGAGCGCGGCATAGCCCGTGATCACCCCCTTCGCCTCGAGCAGGCGGACGCGGCGCAGGCATGGGGAGGGCGACAGATTGACCGCGGCGGCGAGATCCTGATTGCTCAAGCGGCCATCGGCCATCAATGCGCGAATAATCTGGTGATCTTTGCGGTCCATTGGCGAATCCTTGGCAGATAATTCCAATATTGATGGATATGGTGGCATACATAGGCAGCACCTGCCAGCGTCCATTTGCTAGGAACGCAGGAACAAATCGCTGCAGGAGCCCGCCCCATGTCGTCCTTTCCGCATTCCGCATTTTCCACGCGCGCGATCCATGCGGGTTATGACGCAACACAGCATGACGGTGCGCTGGTGCCGCCGCTGCACCTGTCGTCGACCTTCGTGTTCGAGACCGCTGAAGCGGGCGCGGAGCTCTTTGCCGGGGCGCGCGAGGGCTATTTCTACAGCCGGATTGCCAACCCCACGGTCGATCTGCTGGAAAGGCGGCTTGCTACGCTGGAGGGCGCCGAGGCGGCGGTGGCGACGGCTTCGGGGATGGGCGCCATCGCCGCGGTATTCTGGTCTTTCCTGAAACCCGGCGACGAAGTGATCGTCGACAAGACGCTCTATGGCTGCACCTTTGCCTTCATGCGTCACGGTCTTGCCCGCTTCGGGGTCACCGTCACGCATGTCGACCTGACCGATCCGGGCAATCTGGTCGCTGCGATCGGCGATGCGACGAAAATCGTCTATTTCGAAACACCCGCCAATCCCAATATGCGTCTGGTCGACATCGCCGCCATCGCGGCGATCGCGCGCGAGCACGACGCGCGCACGGTGGTCGACAACACCTATGCGACGCCGGTGCTGACGCAGCCTATCACGCTGGGCGCCGACATTGTTGTTCATTCGGCGACCAAATATCTTGGCGGGCATGGCGATCTGGTCGGGGGTATCGCGCTCGGCACCCAGGCCGACATGCAGATGGTGCGGCTCGTCGGCGTCAAGGATATGACGGGCGCGGTCATGGCGCCGTTCAATGCGATGCTGGTACTGCGCGGGCTGAAGACGCTCAAGCTGCGCATGGCCGAACATTGCCGTTCCGCGCTGTCGGTTGCGGCGATGCTCGATGCGCATCCCGCGGTGGCGGCGGTTCATTATCCGGGGCTGTCAGGCTTTGGGCAGCATGATCTGGCCCGGCGTCAGATGCCGGGATTCGGCGGCATGATCGCCTTCGAACTGAGGGGCGGCCACGCGGCCGGTGTGGCGATGATGAACCGCCTGGCGCTGGTCCAGCGCGCGGTGTCGCTGGGCGATGCCGAAAGCCTGATCCAGCATCCCGCGAGCATGACGCATTCGACCTATACGCCCGAGGAACGCCGCGAGCACGGCATCTCGGACGGGCTCGTGCGCCTGTCGGTCGGACTGGAAGAAGTCGAGGACATCATCGCCGACCTCGCGCAGGCACTCGACCAGGCGGTGCTGGTTGGGGAGGAAGCGGCCGACGCCTGACGCGCGCCGGCCGCTTGGGCTCCGGCTCAGTCGCTGAACGGATCGCGGATCAGGATCGTATCTTCGCGTTCGGGGCTGGTCGACACGAGCGCGATCGGGGTTTCGATCAATTCCTGCACGCGCTGGATATATTTGATCGCCTGCGCGGGGAGGTCGGCATAGCTGCGCGCGCCCGCGGTCGATTCGTGCCAGCCGTCCATTTCCTCGTAAATCGGCTCGACCTCGGCCTGATCGGCCGAATGCGCGGGGAAATAGTCGAGGATCTTGCCGCGGAGGCGATAGCCGGTGCAGATGCGGATCGTGTCGAAACCATCGAGCACGTCGAGCTTGGTGAGCGCGATGCCGGTGACGCCCGACACGGCGCAGCTTTGCCGCACGAGCACGGCGTCGAACCAGCCGCAGCGGCGCTTGCGCCCGGTGACGGTGCCGAATTCATGCCCGCGCTCGCCGAGCTTCTGGCCGATTTCGTCCTCGAGCTCGGTCGGGAAGGGGCCGCTGCCGACGCGCGTCGTATAGGCTTTGGCGATGCCGAGCACGAAGCCGACGGCCGACGGACCGAGGCCCGAACCGCTCGCGGCGGTGCCGCTGACGGTGTTCGAGCTGGTGACGAAGGGATAAGTGCCGTGATCGACGTCGAGCAGCACGCCCTGCGCGCCCTCGAACAGGATGCGCGCGCCGGCCTTGCGGACCTTCTTCAGGCGCTTCCACACGGGCTGCGCATATTCGAGGACATAGTCGGCGATTTCGGTGAGGTCGGCGATCAGGCGCTCGCGGTCGATCGGCGGCTCGCCGAAACCGGCGCGCAGCGCGTCGTGGTGCGCGGTCAGACGGTCGAGCTGCGGTTCGAGCTTGTCGAGATGCGCGAGGTCGCAGACGCGAATGGCGCGGCGGCCGACCTTGTCCTCATAGGCGGGGCCGATGCCGCGCCCGGTGGTGCCGATCTTGCCCGCGCCCGCGGCGGTTTCTCGCAGCGCATCGAGGTCGCGGTGGAACGGCAGGATCAGCGCGCAATTGTCGGCGATCGCGAAATTCTCGGGGTTGATGGCGACGCCCTGGCCGCGCAGCTTGGTGATCTCGTCGCGCAGCGCCCAGGGGTCGAGCACGACGCCGTTGCCGATGATCGACAGCGTGCCGGTGACGATCCCCGAGGGGAGCAGCGACAGCTTGTAGACCTGTTCGCCGACGACGAGCGTATGGCCGGCATTATGACCGCCCTGGAAGCGGACCACGGCGTCGGCGCGGCTGGCGAGCCAGTCGACGATCTTGCCCTTGCCCTCGTCGCCCCATTGCGACCCGATGACGGTAACATTTGCCATGACAATGTCCTGCTGTGCGGGGCCATCCTGACCCGGCGCGGCCTTAGCGGATTTGGCCGGAGAGGCAAGGGCGGTGGCGCGGTTGCGTCCTTCTTTTTGGCGGGGTAGCGAGGCGGAAAGAAGGATGCCCGCGATGATTGACCCCGACGCCCCCTACCATGCCCATATCTATTTCGACGATGCAGAGCGTGCCGCCGCCACCGAGCTGCGCGACGGGTTCGGCCAGGACGCAGCGATTCTGTTCGTTGGCGACATGACCGATGGCGCCGCGGGGCCGCATCCGATCGCGCAATATGAGGTGCATTTCCTCGGCGCGGCGGTCCCTGCGGTGGTCGCGACGATCGAGGCGACGGGGCTGCGCGCGCTGGTGCATCCGCTGACCGACGACGACCTTGCCGACCATACGACACTGGCGCACTGGATTGGCGAACCCGTCGAACTCGACGTGACCGTGCTCGATCCGCCCGGCGTCAATCAGGGCATCCCGCGCTTTGGGGTGTCGGATTTTTAGGCTTCGACCGGCCCGTCGGGACCGAGAATAAACCCGCAGCCGAGCGCGCGCGCACTGTCGCTGTCGGACAGCGCTGCGACCGTCTGCCAATCGTCGGCGCGCAGGCTCGCCGCGAGCACAGGATCGTGGCCGAGCGGCAGGAAGATGCGGCGGTCGGCATCGTCCTCGGCGCCAAGCCCCGCGTCGATCAACGGATCGGGATAGAGCGAGAAGCCGACGGCCGATTCTTCCTGTTCGCCGACCGGGATCGAATAGCCGCCGCCGCGGCCCACCGCGTCGCCCTGTCCGGGTACGAAGATCTGGAAGCCGAACCAGCTTTGATAGGCGAAGCCATGGCGCTCGGTCGGATCGAGCGTCAGCGTGACGCGGTCGCGCACCGGCGCGGCGATCGCCTCGAGCGCGTCGATGCGCGCGGTGAGGACGCCCGTGGTATCGAAGGCGCGCAAATCGGCAATCGCCTGATCGAAGGGGCCGGTCGCGCGCAGCAGCGGCAGATAGGCTTCGGCACCGAGACGGGTCAGCGCGCCCGCGTCCTTGGCGTCGAGTTCGTCGCGCAGTTGCTGGATATCGGCATCGACCGGAAGCGGCCCGTTCGCGAGCAGGTCGACGACGTCGGGCAGGGTGAAATCGATCGTGACGGGGCCGATCCCCGCGGCCTCGAGCGCGTCGATCGCGACGCTGACGATCTCGCGCGCCGCGGCGACGCTGTCACTGCCGATCAGCTCGGCGCCGACCTGGAGCATTTCGCGCGCGGGACGAAGTTGGCTGGCGCGCAGTTTAACCACTTGCCCGGCGTAGCAGAGGCGCAGCGGGCGCGGCGCCTTGGCGAGCAGCGAGGTGGCGATGCGGCCAACCTGCCGCGTGATGTCAGGGCGCAGCGCGAGCGTGCGCTGCGATACCGGATCGGTGAAGCGGAGCAGGTCACGCGTCGAACGCTCGTCGTCACCGCCGAGCGTCTCGCGAAATTCGGCGAGCGGCGGCGATACGCGGCCATAGCCATGCGCGCGCATCGCATCGACGAGCGCGCGGGTGACGCGCGACGCGGCCTCCGCCTGTCGGGGGAGGCGATCGCGCAGCCCTTCGGGCAGCAGGGCAGGAGCCTTGGTCATGCGTGCGGCCTTAGAAGCCTAGAGGCGAGCGATCAATCAAATCTCCCCTCCCACTTGTGGGAGGGGCCGGGGGAGGGCCTGTTTCGGTCAGGACTGCGCTGACATGCCCTCCCCTAACCCCTCCCGCAAGCGGGAGGGGGATTTAAGGTCAGAACTTCAAACCCTTCACCGTCTTCACGCCGGGCAGCTGGCAAAGCTGCCACAGCAGCGGCTCGGGCATCGGCGAGTCGAGCGACAGCAGCAGCACCGCTTCGCCGCCCGCGGCGCGGCGGCCGAGGTGGAAGGTGCCGATGTTGAGCCCGGCTTCGCCGAGCGCGGTGCCGATGCGGCCGATGAAGCCCGGCGCGTCCTCGTTGACGATATAGAGCATATGGCCATCGAGATCGGCCTCGACCTTGATCCCGAACATCTCGACGAGGCGCGGATCGCCGTTGCTGAACAGCGTACCCGCGACCGAGCGGTCGCCGTCGCTGGTTGCCACGGTGACGCGGACGAGCGTGTGGTAGTCGCCGTCGCGGTCGTGGCGCACTTCGCGCACGTCGAGGCCGCGCTCGCGTGCGAGATGCGGCGCGTTGACCATGTTCACTGCGTCCGAATAGCGGCGCATCAGCCCGGTGAGCACCGCGGCGGTGATCGGCTTGAGGTTGAGTTCGGCGGCGGCACCCTCGACCTCGACCGAGATCGTCGTGAGATTGTCGTGCGCGAGCTGGCCGACGAGGCTGCCGAGCTTTTCGGCGAGGCTCATATAGGGGCGCAGCTTCGGCGCTTCCTCGGCCGAGAGGCTCGGGACGTTGAGCGCGTTGGTGATGCCGCCGGTGAGCAGGTAGTCCGAAAGTTGCTCGGCGACCTGGATCGCGACATTGACCTGCGCCTCGTCGGTCGACGCGCCGAGGTGCGGGGTGCAGATGAAGTTCGGGGCGCTGAACAGCGGGTGATCGGCCGCCGGCGGCTCGGTCTGGAACACGTCGAGCGCCGCGCCCGCGACATGGCCGCTGTCGAGCGCATCCTTGAGCGCCGCTTCATCGATCAGCCCGCCGCGCGCGCAGTTGATGATGCGCACGCCCTTCTTCGCCTTGGCGATATTCTCGGCCGACAGGATGTTGCGCGTCTGGTCGGTCAGCGGCGTGTGCAGCGTGATGAAATCGGCCTTGGCGAGCAAAGTGTCGAGATCGGCTTTTTCGACGCCGAGTTCGATCGCGCGCTCGGGGGTCAGGAAGGGGTCGAACGCGACGACCTTCATGCGCAGGCCCAGCGCGCGCTCGGCGACGATGCTGCCAATATTGCCGCAGCCGATCAGGCCGAGCGTCTTCGAGGTCAGCTCGACGCCCATGAAATCATTCTTCGGCCATTTGCCCGCCTGCGTTCCGGCGTTGGCTTCGGGAATCTGGCGCGCGAGCGCGAACATCATCGCGATCGCATGTTCGGCGGTGGTGATGCTGTTGCCGAAGGGGGTGTTCATCACGATGACGCCCTTCTTCGACGCCTCGGGAATATCGACATTGTCGACGCCGATCCCGGCGCGGCCGACGACCTTCAGGTTCGTCGCGGCGGCGAGGACGTCGGCGGTGACCTTGGTGGCCGAACGGATCGCGAGGCCGTCATAGTCGCCGATCATCGCGATCAGCTCGTCCTTGGTCTTGCCGGTGATCACGTCGACATCGATGCCGCGTTCCTTGAAGATCGCGGCGGCTTTGGGGTCCATTTTGTCGGAAATGAGAACTTTGGGAGCGGTCATGTCATTTTTCTCCGTCATCCCAGCGAAAGCTGGGATCGTTGGGAATGAATATGGTCGATAGCGGTCCCAGCTTTCGCTGGGACGACGTCAAGCGTTGAGCGAGGCGTAGGCCCAGTCGAGCCACGGGCCGAGCGCTTCGACATCGGCGGTGTCGACGGTCGCGCCGCACCAGATGCGAAGACCCGGAGGCGCATCGCGATAGCCCGCGATGTCATAGGCCGCGCCTTCGGCATCGAGCAGTCCGGCGAACTTCTTGATGAAGCCCTCGTCGGCGCCCGCGACCGACAGGCAAACCGAGGTCTTCGAGCGGCTGGCGGGATCGGCGGCGAGGTGGCTCAGCCAGTCGCGGTCCTCGACGATCTTGTCGAGCGCCGCGGCATTCGCATCGCTGCGCGCCTTCAGCCCGTCGAGGCCGCCGAGCGACTTTGCCCATTCGAGCGCGAAGATCGCATCCTCGACGGCAAGCATCGAAGGGGTGTTGATCGTCTCGCCCTTGAACACGCCTTCGGTCAGCGCGCCCTTCGAGACGAGGCGGAACACCTTCGGCAGCGGCCAGGCAGGGGTGTAATTCTCGAGCCGTTCGACCGCGCGCGGGCCGAGGATCAGCACGCCGTGACCGCCTTCGCCGCCGAGCACTTTCTGCCAGCTGAAGGTCGCGACGTCGATCTTGTCCCACGGCAGATCGTAAGCGAACACCGCGCTGGTCGCGTCGGCGAAGCTCAGGCCCTCGCGGTCGTCGGCGATCCAGTCGCCGTTCGGAACGCGGACGCCGCTGGTGGTGCCGTTCCAGGTGAAAAGGACGTCGTTCGACCAGTCGACTTGGCCGAGGTCGGGAAGCTGGCCGTAGTCGGCGCGGATGACGGTCGGATCGAGCTTGAGCTGCTTCGCGGCGTCGGTGACCCAGCCCTCGCCGAAGCTCTCCCAAGCGAGCGTCGTCACGGGGCGGGCGCCGAGCATCGTCCACATCGCCATCTCGAAGGCGCCGGTGTCGCTGCCCGGAACGATGCCGATGCGGTGCGTGTCGGGCAGCTGCAGCATCTCGCGCATCAGGTCGATGCAGTACTGCAGACGCGTCTTGCCGATCTTCGCACGATGCGAGCGGCCGAGCGATTCGGTGCTGAGTTTTTCAGGGGCCCAGACCGGCGGCTTGGCGCAGGGTCCGGAAGAGAAATAGGGGCGCGCAGGGCGCAATTCAGGCGTCGTCACTTCATTCATTTTAGTCTCTCCTTGCAGAGAGCTCGCGCGGCGTTGGGACCGCGTGGCCCGGCGCCGCCTTTAGGGCGAGCGCGCGGGCTGTCAAACAAATTGCACGGACCGCGCGAAATTTTCGACGAGTGGAGGAAAAGGTATACAGCTTGTTAACCATTTCGTCGGTAATTTGACGGCTATGCCGATCCCGAACTTCTTGAAGCCCCGGATCCTGATCGCCGCCAGTGCGGCGTTGGCACTGTCCGCCTGTTTCGGCGCGCCCGACGTGATGAAGAATGGCGGCGGCAAACAATCGACGACGACCAAGCCGAGCCGCCCACAGGTGGTCGGCACCCCTTCCTTCAGCAGCGCCGAAGCACAGCAATGCGCGTTCGACCTGAAGCAGGCGGGTGTGCGATTCACCCCGCTCCCGAACCAGGATCATGGCGGCGGCTGCACCTCGATCGATTCGGTGAAGCTGCTCGATATCGGCACGCCGGTGTCGGGGCTCGGTGCGATGACCTGTCCGCTCGCGAAAAATTTCGCCGCATGGGTGCAATATGCGGTGAAACCCGCGGCGCGGAAATATCTGGGGCAGGAGGTCGTGAAGATCGAGACCTTCGGAACCTACAGCTGCCGCAACATCTATGGCGGCCGGTCGGGCCGGATGTCGCAGCACGCCTTTTCGAATGCGATCGACGTATCGGGCTTCCTGCTCGCCGACGGCCGCCGCGTCATGCTCGACGGCGGATGGACCGGCGACAAATCGTCGCAGGAGTTCCTCCGCGCGCTGCACAAATCGGGCTGCCGCCGCTTCGGGACCGTGCTCGGCCCCGATTACAACGCGGCGCACTATAATCATTTCCACTTCGACATGAGCGGCAACGGCTACTGCCGCTAAGCTTGGCAAAGTCATGCGAAACGGGTAGCCGCTCGCTAATGGCAGAAGATAAACAACCCCATCGCTCGCGTTTCCACAAAGCCAAGGACGACGCGCAATTCGCCAAACAGGCGGTATCGACCCCGCAGACGCAAAGCCCGGCCTATCGGCTGGCCTTCCAGGACACCGAGTTCCTGCTGCGCGAAGACCTGCGCCCCGTGCGCTTCCAGCTCGAATTGCTCAAACCCGAACTGATGCTCGACGAGGCGAAGATCGAGTCGATGCTCGTCGTCTATGGCTCGGCGCGCATCCCGTCGCCCGAAAGTGCGCAGGCGGTGCTCGACGCGGCGCGTACGCCCGAGGAGCAGCGGATCGCCGAGCGGCTCGCGGCCAAGGCCAAATATTATGAGGAGGCGCGGGGGCTCGCCCGGATCGCGAGCCAGGTGCCGCCCGACGAGAATGGCTGCCGCAACTTCGTCGTCTGTTCGGGCGGCGGGCCGTCGATCATGGAGGCCGCGAATCGCGGCGCCGACGACGTGGGCAAGGAATCGGTCGGGCTCAACATCGTGCTGCCGCACGAGCAGGCGCCGAACCGCTATGTCACCCCCGACCTCAGCTTCCAGTTCCACTATTTCGCGCTGCGCAAGATGCACTTCCTGCTCCGCGCGCGCGCCGTATGTGTGTTCCCGGGCGGGTTCGGGACGTTCGACGAGACGTTCGAGCTGCTCACGCTGATCCAGACCGGCAAGATCAAGCCGATCCCGATCGTGCTGTTCAGCGAGGAATTCTGGACGCGCGTCGTCAATTTCGACGCGCTGGTCGAGGAGGGCGTGATCAGCCAGCGCGACCTGTCGCTGTTCCACTTCGTCGAAACCGCCGAAGAGGCGTGGAAGATCATCCAGGATTTCTACGGCAACGTGCAGGATCCGAATTAGGCTGTTCCTCCCCCTTTATGGGGGAGGCAGCGAGACTTACGAACTTGTTTGTTGGTCGTAGCGGTGGGGGTGCGCCCTCGGCCTGAAACGACGGCGCAAAGACGCGCCATCACCCTCATCCAACTTCGCCTAGCCGCTTTGCGGCAAGGCTGCGTATCCTTCTCCCATCAAGGGAGAAGGGGGCTTATTTCGACTGTTCTTCGAGGTACAGGATCAGCGCCTTGCGGTCCGCGGCGTCGATCACGCCGGCGAACGCCATGCGCGTGCCCGGAACATCCTTCATCGGGGCCGTGAGATAGGCGTCGAGCGCGGCTTCGTCCCAGACGCCGCCCTTCGCCTTCATCGCGCCCGAATAGGAAAAATCGGGCTTCGACGCGACCGCGGCGCCGACGACGCCGTGCAGGTTGGGGCCGATGCCGTTGTTGCCGCCCTTGTCGACCGTATGGCAGGCGACGCAGCGCCGGAAGACCTGCTCGCCCATCGCGGCGGTCGGGGCGACCGCGGGTGCCGGCGCTTCGACACCGGGCTCGCCCGTCGCCGGCGCTTCGGCCGGCGTCTCGCTCTTGCCGCAACCGGCGAGCGCCAGCGCGCCCGCCAGCAGGACGGGCGCGAGCCGCATTATTTCTTGGCTTCGGCCGGCGCGGGCGCGGCCGCGGCGTCAGCGGCCGGAGCGGCGGCGGCGCCTTCGGCTGCCGGGGCAGCGGCAGCGGCAGCGGTCTCGGCCGGCGCGGCGCCTTCCGCGGCTGCGGGTGCTGCTTCGGCAGCGGGCAGCGGCAGGTTCGAACCCTGGCTGTTCATATAGACGATCAGGTTCGCGCGATCTTCGGCGCTGCCGAGGCCGGCGAACGACATCTTCGTGCCGGGGGCATATTTACGCGGGCTGGTCAGCCATGCGTTCATGCCCTCGAAATCCCAATTGCCCGCAACGCCCTTCAGTGCCGCCGAATAGGCGAAGCCCGGGACATGGCCGTGCGCCTTGCCGAGCGCACCGAAGAGATTCGGGCCGATGCCGTTGGCGCCGCCCGAGTTGATCGTGTGGCATGCGGCGCATTTCGCGAACACCGCTTCGCCCTTCGCCGGATCGGCGGCGGCGAGCAGGGTGGCGAGCGGCACGGCCGATTCGCCGCCACCGGCGCCGGCTTCGGCGTCTTCGATCGGATAACCGGGCTTTTCGGGATTGTGGCTGGCGAACAACATGCTCGACCCGATCGTCAGGCCCAGCGCGCAAATGCCGGCAAACAGCACCCAGCCGGCAATAGTATTGTTGCGATTGTCCATGCGTAGCAGCCCCGTTAGCTGACGCCCGCTTGCCGGGCGCATATTTGATTTGGACGCTCCCTTACTGGTGCGGCGACGGCGGCGCAAGGGGATGAAATCGGCCGACGACGCGAAGGATGCGAGCGCCGGTTGCACGGGTGCGGCCGGGCGGCTATGCGCCGCGGCTCCAGCTTGGGAAGGCAATCATGGGCAGTTATTCGGCTTCGGCACAGCATTTGGTCGACGAAATGCGTGCAGCGGCGCTCGCCGAGCCCGCGCGTGGGCTGGCGTTTCAGGGCGCGCCGGGCGCGAATAGCGATCTTGCGGCGCGCGAATATGACCCGAACTCGCTGCCGATGCCCTGCTACGCGTTTCAGGACGCGATCGACGCGGTGCGCGACGGCCGCGTCGACCGCGCGATCATCCCGATCGAAAACAGCCTGCACGGCCGCGTCGCCGACATCCATTTCCTGCTCCCCGAATCCGGCCTGTCGATCGTCGGCGAGCATTTTCTGCCGATCCGTTATGGCCTGATGAGCCGCGACCTGGGTCCGGTGACGCGCGCGATGAGCCATGAGCAGGCGCTTGGCCAGTGCCGCCACTGGCTGCGCGCGAACAATATCGCGCCGGTCGCGCATAGCGACACCGCAGGCGCCGCGGCATGGGTCGCCGACAGCGACGAGGTCGGGCTTGCCGCGCTCGCGCCGCCGCACGCCGCCGAACTTTACGGGCTGACGCTCCACGGTACGGGGATGGAGGACGCCGATCACAACACGACACGCTTCGTCATCCTTGCGCGCGAACCGCTGGCCGACGTGGCGGCGATCACCGGCCCGGTGATGACGACCTTCATGTTCGAGGTGAAGAATATCCCCGCCGCGCTCTACAAGGCGCTCGGCGGCTTTGCGACCAATGGCGTCAACATGACCAAGCTCGAAAGCTATCAGACCGGCGACAGCTTCGCGGCGACGCAATTTTATTGCGATATCGTCGGCGCGCCGGGTGATGAGCGGATCGATCGCGCGCTCGAGGAACTCGATTTCCAGACCAAGTCGTTGCGGTTGCTCGGCACCTATCCGCAGGCGCGGGCGCGCCGCTAAACCTTGCCGCTAGCCGCCGCGGCGGCGCAGCATCCGTGCCGTGGCCGACGTCTGGACGATGAACAGCGTCACGAGGATGCTCGAGACGACTAGTGCGAACAGGTCGAAGGCCGAGAAATTGGTGCCGTGGATGTCGCCGCCGCCGATGATCGGCATCGAAATCGTCATCGCCATCAGCATCAGCCGCAATTCGGTCGGGCCGCCCGCCATATAGGACAAGCGGAATTCGCCGAGGATCTTGGCGGCGATGAAGGTGTGGATCGACAGCAGGAAATAGCCGATCACCGCCATCAGCGCGACGTCGAGCCGCATATAGGGGCTCATCCCGATCGCGCTGATCATCAGCAAGGTCGCGAGCGCATCGACACTATGGTCGACGAAATAGCCATAGTTCGGCCGCTCAATACCGCGCCAGCGCGCGAGGCTGCCGTCGAGCGAGTCGCCGAACCAGTTGACGATATAGCCGGCGAGCGACAGCCCGAGCCATTCGCTGTCGAACCAGCTGAGCACATAACCCGCCGCGACCAGCACCGCGCCGGCAAAGCCGAGCGTGGTGAGCTGGTCGGGGGTGACCCAGCCCGGAAGGCGCGCGCATAACCAGTTGAGAAGACGGCGTTCGCTGCGCGCGAGGATATTCTGCTGGATGCGGACCGGCGCCTTGGCGACGGGTTCGAACTTGCTCATGGGAACCCTTTGTTGCCGGCTGTCACAAAAGTGCCGGCCGGATGTCATCGCGGCGTCATAGAGGCAAAGTCGGGTTTGCGAAAGGGCGGGGCGGTCAGTGCGCCGCGTGCGTGCGACGATCAGTCCTGCCAGGGGCCGATTTCACCGACATCGCCGACGGCGCGATAGCGTACCGCGTCGTCGATCCACGCAACCTCCCACATCGGCGCTGGGCGTGCCCATTCGCCGATCACGAACAGCGGCAGCTTGTTTGCGGCGACGAAGGCAAGGTCATCGGGGGTCGGGCCGGGGATGGTCGTTTCGTACCGCTGGTGAATGCGGATGACCGCCAGCGTCGTCGCGGGCGGCGCCGGAAGCGACTGGCGCACGGGAAAGCCCATGCTCGCGGTGACGGCGGGATAGCCTTTGTCGTCGCGCGCGATCAAGAGCACCTTGTCGGCGTTCGCATAGGGTCCGCCGACCGCACGGCCGACGACCTTGCGCCCCGCAATCGCGGCAAATTCGCGCAGGTCGGTGTCGGCGACGGGCGATGGGCGCTTGGGCGTCGAAGCGGTGGCGGCTTCGGGAGGCACGGGGGCGGGATCGGCGGCGAGCGCCGCGACGAACAGCAGCGCGGCGATCAATGCGCTTCGCCCCAACTCTTGCCGATGCCGACCTCGACTTCGAGCGGGACCGAGAGTTGGAGCGCCGGTTCGGCGGCGCCCGACATCACTGCGCGGATGACCGCGCCCGCGGCTTCGGCCTTGTCCTCGGGCGCCTCGAACACGAGTTCGTCGTGGACCTGGAGCAGCATACGGACGTCGGACAGCCCCGCATCCTCAAGCGCTTTCGGCATCCGCGCCATCGCGCGCTTGATCAGGTCGGCGCTGGTGCCCTGGATCGGGGCGTTGATCGCGGCGCGTTCGCTGCCAGCGCGCTCATTCTGGTTCGCCGCCTTGATGCGCGGGAACCAGGTTTTCCGCCCGAACAGCGTCTCGGTATAGCCCTTGGCGCGGGCGTTCTCGAGCGTATCGGTGATATAGTCCGAAATGCCGGGGAAGCGTTCGAAATAGCGCGCAATCAGCGCCTGCGCCTCGTCGGGCGTGACTTCGAGGCGGCCGGCGAGGCCCCAGCGCGAAATGCCGTAAAGGATCGAGAAATTGACCGTCTTGGCCTTGCCGCGCGTGTCGCGGTTGACCTCGCCGAACAATTCGATCGCGGTCGCGCTGTGGATGTCGTCGCCGCGCGCGAAGGCTTCCTTGAGTTCGGGGACGTCGGCCATATGCGCGGCAAGCCTGAGCTCGATCTGGCTATAGTCGGCCGCGATCAGCACATGGCCGGGTGCGGCGATAAAGGCGTCGCGAATCTGACGGCCGGTCTCGGTGCGGATCGGGATATTCTGCAGGTTCGGATCGGTCGACGACAGCCGCCCGGTCTGCGCCCCGACGAGGCTATAGCTGGTGTGGACGCGCCCGGTCGTCGCGTTGATCTGCTGCTGCAGCGCGTCGGTATAGGTCGACTTCAGCTTCGCGAGCTGCCGCCATTCCAATATCTTGCGCGCGATCGGTACGCCGTCGCGTTCGAGCCGTTCCAGCTCGCTCTGGTCGGTCGACCAGTCGCCCGACTTGCCCTTGCGCCCGCCCTTGAGGCCGAGCTTGTCGAACAATATTTCGCCAAGCTGCTTCGGGCTGCCGATCGCGAAGGGTTGGCCGGCAAGCCCATGGATCTCGCCCTCGATGCGTAGCATCTCGTTGGCGAACTCGCCCGACAGGCGCGCGAGATATTCGCGGTCGACCATGATCCCGGCGCGTTCCATGCCCTCGACGACCGCGGCGAGCGGGCGGTCGACCATTTCGTAAACGCGCGTCCCGCCCTCGATGGGAAGACGGAGCTTGAGCATCTTCCAGAGCCGCAGCGCGACATCGGCGTCTTCGGCGGCATATTGCGTCGCGCGGTCGAGCGGCACTTCGGCAAAGCTGATCTGCGATTTGCCCGTCCCGCACATTTCCTTGAAGGTCAGGCAAATGTGATCGAGGTGGAGCTTCGCCAGTTCGTCGAGCCCGTGCTGATGCTTGCCCGCGTCGAGCGCGAAGCTCATCACCAGCGTGTCGTCGTACGGCGCGACGGTGACGCCATGCTGCGCGAGCACGCCGATATCATATTTGAGATTGTGCCCGACCTTCAGCACCGCATCGTCGGCGAACAGCGCGTGCAGGCGCCCGATCGCGACGTCCATCGCGATTTGCTCGGGTTTTTCGGCGAACATGTCGGTGCCGCCATGACCAAGCGGGATGTAACAGGCGCGGCCCGGCGCGGTCGCCATGCTGACGCCGACAAGGCGGCCGGTGACGCTGTCGAGGCTCGCGGTTTCAGTGTCGATCCCGACGACATGCGCGGCGCGCGCTTCGGCGATCCAGCGATCGAGCGCCTCGACCGTCGTCACGCATTCATAGGCCGACCGGTCGATAGGCGGCATCGCGGGCAACGTCGGCGTCGACGGCCCGGCGGGCGCGGCAACCGGCGCGGCGTTCGCGCGCGGGAAGGTCGGCGGGCCGCCCGGCGTCGCGCCGAGGTCGAGTTTCGCCGACAGCGAGCGGAAGCCATGCTCGTCGAGAAAGGTCTTGAGCGGCAGCGGCGGGATCGCGCCGAGCTTGAGCGTGTCGAGCGCGTCGGGCAGCGCGACGTCGCGCTTCAGGTCGACGAGGATGCGCGACAGTTCGGCCATGCCGCGATGCTCGATCAGATTGTCGCGCAGCTTCGACGCCTTCATGCCCTCGGCGCCGTCGAGCGCGGCGGTCAGATTGCCATATTCCTGGATCAGCTTGGTCGCGGTCTTCGGCCCGACCCCGCGCACGCCGGGAACATTGTCGACGCTGTCGCCCATCAGCGCGAGCACGTCGCCGACGAGATCGGGCGTGACGCCGAACTTCTCGTTCACCGCTTCCAGCCCGAGCCGGACATTCTTCATCGTGTCGAGCATGTCGACCTGCGGGCCTTCGACGGGCTCGCGGATCAGTTGCATCAGATCCTTGTCGGACGAGACGATCGTGACATCCCAGCCTTCGCGCACCGCCGCTTCGGCGTAGCTTGCGATCAGGTCGTCGGCCTCGAAGCCCTGCATCTCGATGCACGGCAGCGAAAAGGCGCGCGTCGCATCGCGGATCAGCGGAAATTGCGGGCGCAGATCCTCGGGCGGCTCGGGCCGGTTCGCCTTATACTGGTCGTAAATCTCGTTGCGGAACGACTGGCTCGAATGATCGAGGATCACCGCAAGGTGCGTCGGCCCGTCGGCGTCGTGCAGATCCTTCGCGAGCTTCCACAGCATCGTCGTGTAGCCATAGACCGCACCCACGGGCACCCCCTTGGGGTTCGTCAGCGGCGGCAGGCGGTGATAGGCGCGGAAGATGTAGCTGGAGCCATCGACCAGATAGAGATGATTCTTCTCGGACATGGCGCGGATGTAGCAGGGGAGGTGCGGGCGGCCTAGGGCCGCTCGTCGATTGCGGCGATACGCCGGGAAGCGGGCCTATTCGGCGGGAACTTCGACCCTGCAGTTGATATAATCGGCGAGCGCGACGCTCCCGCGCCACGCATCTTCGGGCATGTCGAAGCCCTCGTCGAGGCTCGCGGCGGTCATCCGCGCATAGGAGACGGCGGCAGCGTCCGAAAAACCGAATTCCCGAAATGCCTCCTCCCAACGTTCGCGCGGAACGACGTCGAGCTCTACCGGCCGTCCCAAGGCCGCCGCGAAGGCCGTTGCAACCTCGGAAGACGTATAGCGGCGCGGGCCTTCGGCATATCGGATGCCGACGTCGTCGAGCGGAGACACGAGGCGTGCGGCCGCCAGTTCGCCAAGGTCCTGGGGCGCCACCATCGGGATTGCGAGATCGGCCGGGAACATCGTCGGCAATTTTCCTGTGTCGCGTGCCGATGCCAGAAAGCCGTCCCAATTGCTCATATAATAGCCCGCGCGGTTGATCGCTGCGGGGATCGGCTGTCGGTGCAGACCCTCCTCCAGTTCCCAGAGGACGTTGAGATCGCCGATGTACCGGCCGGGTTGAGCGCCGCCAGTCGATTCCGCAACGATCTTTTCGAGCCCCGATCCGTCGAGCGCAGCAAGGATATTGGCGACGGTATGCCGTTCGACCCTGTCGGTATTCGTCGTGGTATCGGCTGGCGGGTTGAGCAGGAAGGCGCGCCGCCCGCGGCGAAGCGCCGCCCGCAACGATGCGACATCTTCGACATCGGCTTCGGCGATGTTCGCGCCGCTGGCTTCCCATTCGGGGGCATGGTCGGCATTGCGCGTGACTATGGTGACCTGTTCACCGCGCGCAAGCAGCGCTTTTGCAGTCGCCGAGCCGACATGGCCCGTTCCGCCCATAATCACATACATGGCTCGTCTCCTGCCGGTCTGTCGGAATGACAATGAATCTGCGCCGCATGAGTTGCGGACCATGTCGGGTCTCGCCGCCTGAATCGGGCGGCCCGCCTGTTTTTTGATCATAAAGTCAGGCGCGCGTGCGCCACCGCTCGACGCCCTGCCAGCCGAGCCATGCCGCAAGCGGCAGCCCGACCGCGCCGAGCATCAGCAGCTCGGACGAAGCCTGCTCGACCGCGGCCGCGCCGATCGCGGCGAACAGCGTCGCGACGCCGAGGTTGGCGAGTGCCATGACGAGCGCGAACCGTCCGAACGCCATTGCCGCGATGCCGCCGGCCATCGCCGTCACTTCGCAAAGGAACGGGACGGGGCGCGAGAGGATCAGCGCGATCGGACCGATGCGTTCGGCGAGTTGGTGCGCGCGGTCCAGATCGTCGGCGCCGAGGAATCGCTTGGCGAGCGGCCGTGCGGCCCAACGTCCGATCGCATAACCCGCAAGGCTTCCGCCCATCAGCCCGAGCCAGATGACGAATGTGCCGACCGCGAATCCGAAAGCCGCCCCCGCCAGCGTATTGGTCACGCCGTTGGGCACCGGCAGGAAGACGTCGAGCGTCAACGCGCCAACGATCAGCGCCGCCGCGGCGAAGGGCCGTTCGTCGGCCGCAGCGAGGACGCGGTCGCTCACCGCCATAAATTCCTCGCGGAAGATCAGCGGCACGCCGACGATGAGCAACAGCAATGTGGCGATGATCAGCCAGCGGATCAGCGGGGAAGGGCGCTCGGCCATGCCCCTGCTTAGCGCGTCAGCCCCGATAGTCGATATGCAGCTTTGCCGCCGCCGCAACCGCCGCCGCGCGTGCGTCGTCGGTGCTGCCGCCTGCGACCTTGGCGAGCGCGACGCCCATGCGGCGATACGGCCGCGTCACCGGCTTGCCGAAGATGCGCGCATCGACGGCGGTTTCGCCGTTCGGCGCGGTCAGCGCCTCGGCAAGTCCGGTGATTGCAAAATCGCTCGCGTCGCGGTTGGCAAGCAACACCGCGCTCGCGCTCGCATCGGGCACCGCGACGGCGGGGATCGGCAGGCCGAGGATCGCGCGCGCGTGCAGGTCGAATTCGGACAGCGACTGCGAGATCAGCGTCACCATGCCGGTGTCGTGCGGGCGCGGCGAGAGTTCGGAGAAGATCACCTCGTCGCCCTTCACGAAATATTCGACGCCGAAAATACCGTGTCCGCCGAGCGCGTCGACGACCTTCGTCGCCATGTCCTGCGCCGCGGCGAGCGCGGCGTCCGACATCGCGGCGGGCTGCCAGCTTTCGCGATAGTCGCCGCGCTCCTGCCGGTGGCCGATCGGCGGGCAGAAGCCGACGCCATCCTTGTGGCGGATGGTGAGCAGGGTGATCTCGTAATCGAAATCGATGAACGCCTCGGCGATGACGCGCAGCCGGTCGCCGCGCATGCCGGCGGCGGCATAATCCCACGCGGCGTCGATGCCGTTCGCATCCCTGACCGTGCTCTGGCCCTTGCCCGACGACGACATCACGGGCTTCACGACGAGCGGAAAGCCGATGCGTTCGGCGGCCGCGACCAGTTCCTCGCGGCTCGTCGCATATTCGAAGGTCGAGGTCTTCAGCCCGAGTTCGCTCGCGGCGAGGTCGCGGATCGCGTCGCGGTTCATCGTCAGCTGCGCCGCGCGCGCCGAGGGAACGACATGGAAACCCTCGGCTTCGACTTCGGCGAGGATTTCGGTGCGGATCGCCTCGACCTCGGGCACGATATGGTCGGGGCGATGCTTTTCGATCGTCGCGCGCAGCGCGTCGCCGTCGAGCATCGAAAATACTTCATAGCCGTCGGCGACCTGCATCGCGGGCGCGCCTTCATAACTGTCGCAGGCGATCACGCGGCACCCCAATCGCTTCGCCGAAATCACGAACTCGCGGCCGAGTTCGCCCGAACCGAGCAGGAGGATGGTGGCGGTGGGGGTCATGCAAAAACTTTCCATCGACGTTGGGCGCAAGATTCGGGACGCATCGCTGCGCGGCCTCCGCCATAGGAATTTCAGCATCAAAGTGCGACAGCGAATGACATCCAAAGGAAGATCCCGTGACCTACCATTGCAAAACCATCTGGTCGCCGGTCGGCGAATTGACCCTCGTCGCCGACGACCGGGGCCTCGCTGCCATCCTGTGGGAGAATGACAAGCCCGATCGCGTCCGGCTCGGCACGCTGAGCGAAAAGGCGGACCATCCCGTGCTGATCGAAACCGAACGGCAACTGGGCGAATATTTCGCCGGGACACGCCGCACCTTCGACGTGCCGCTATCCTTTGCGGGCACCGATTTCCAGAAGCGCGTCTGGGCCGCGCTGCTCGCCATCCCGTTCGGCGAGACCCGCAGCTATGGTGAGATCGCGGACCAGCTCGGCGCCCCCGGGGCCTCGCGCGCGGTCGGCGCCGCCAACGGCCGCAATCCGATTTCGATCATCGCGCCATGCCACCGCGTCGTCGGATCGACCGGTAAGCTGACCGGCTTCGCCGGCGGGCTTGAGGCGAAGGCGTTCCTGCTCGAACTCGAACGGGTGGATTAAAGATCGAGCGTGCGGATTTCGGGGATGAGCTTCCACCAAAGCAATGCCCCGAGCACCGACAGCGCGGCCGCCGCCCCAAAGGCATAGCCATAACCGCCGAGATAATCGACGATCAGCCCGGTGACGATCGGGCCGACGATCCCCGAAATATTGCCGAGCGCATTCTGCACCCCCATCCAGCTGCCCGCCGCGCGCGGTCCCGCGAAAATCTGGCCGACGGCGAAGATATTCGTGGCGATCAGCCCGGCGCCGAAGCCCGCGACCGCCAGCCACAGTGCGAGCATCGCATAGCCATTCGCGACCGCGATGCCCGCGGTCGCCGTGCCGATGGCGAGCTGTCCGGCGATCATCAGCCAGCGGCGAACCTCGCCCTCATTGGCGCCCTTCGCGACCATGCGATCGGACAGCCAGCCGCCCGCGAGCGCGACGACACCTTGCGTCGTAAAGCTCAGTGTCGTCAGCGCGGTCATTTCGCCGATCGAATAACCGCGCGTATTGACGAGGTAGAGCGGCAGCCAGGCGAGCAGGAAATAAAAGCCGTAGTTCGACAGGAAATGGACGGCGCTCATCTTCCACAGCGCCGGCACGCGAAGCAGGCGGCGGATCGAAACCCGTTCGCTCGCCGGCGCCGCTCCTGCGCATGCCCGCATCGACGCTGCGGCAAATTGCCAGGGAATAAGCCAGAGCAAAGTCACCGCGCCGAAAATCCAGAAGACCGGCCGCCAGCCCCATTCGCCGAGAATCGCGCCGCCCGCGAGCACGCCAACCGCGGGGCCAAAAGCGATCGCGGCGGCCACCGCGGCATTGGCGATCCCGCGCCGCTCAGCGGGGACTTCGGCGGCGAAAATCTTGGTGCTGCCGGGAAAGGCGATGCTTTCGCCCAGCCCGAGGAACAGCCGCAGGATGATCAGCGATATCAGCCCGCCCGCGAAACCGGTGAGCGCGGTGCTGATCGCCCAGATCGCGACGCCGAGCGCAAAGACGCGGTAGACGCAGAAGCGGTCGCAGAGCCAGCCGACGAACAGGCAGGCGGGGGCATAGACCCAGAAAAAGGCCGAAACCGCGAGGCCGAACCCCGTCGCTGACAGCCCCAGCTCCTCCTTCATCAGCGGCGCCGCGACTCCGATTGCGCCGCGATCGACATAGTTGAGCAGGACCGACAGCGCGATCAGGACGACGACCCACGTCACCCGTTTTCCGCCGGCCCGGCCCTCGATCGATTGTGTCGCCATATTCAAACGCTCCCCTGCCCGGGGGGAGGGCTACCAGATGGATGGCCGCGCGCCAGCGAAAATTCGCCGCACGTTTGTTCAACGCGTTCGCTGATCGGCGCGCTATTCTTCCCGCAACATCATGGGAGAAAGCAGATGGCCGTCACCGCGCAAATCGAACGCCCCCTGTCCGTTGCCACCCTGTTCGACCGCTATCATGTCGGCTGGGAAACGAAGGATCCCGACCTGATCGCCTCGCTCCATTCGGACGATACGGTCTTCGCGCTCCACGACGGCACCGAACCCGTGACGGGGCGCGAGCGGCTCCGCGAGCATTGCCGGCAATTGTTTGCGACCTTCGATTTCACGCAGGAAATGGGGCGACGGCTCTATGGCGACGACCATTGGGTGTTTGAATGGACGATGCTGCTCGCGCTCACCGAACCGGGCGGCGCGCCTTTTGTCGCGCGCGTCGGGATGCTCGACGTCGTCACGCTGAACGATGCGGGCGAGGTGGTGCGCAAGGATGTCTATCCGAACGGGCGCGAGATGCACGGCGCCTTTGTGCGCGCCGGGATCGACCGTTAGCGGCGCCGCTTGCGCCCGGCGCCCGACCGGCAGATAGTTACCGCGATGTCCGATCCGCTCTCCCCTTTCCGGAATGCGCTGCTGCCGGTCGACGCTCCGCTGGCGCCGCATGCCAATCCGGTCACCGGGATATTGATGGGGCGCGGCGGACCACTGCGGCTGACGCTCGATGGTGCGGCGGTCGAGGGCGACATGCTGCTGATCCGCCCCGGCGTCGTGCATGATATTGCCTTGCCCGCGCGCGGCGCCGACATCCTCTATCTCGATGGCCTCGTCTTCCCGTTCGACGTTCCGCTGGCGCGCGCGCTGGGCGGCAAGCTCGCCGAACTGGCGGGCACAGTGCTCGACGGCGCGGGCGATGCCGCCGACGAGTTGCGCGCGCGGTTGAGCGCCGCATCGGCGCCGCCATTGCCACGCGTCGCCGATGCCGTGCGCGCGATCTACGCCGACCCCATGCGGCGGATGCCGCAGGACGAGCTGGCACAGCGGCTCGGCATGGAACGCACGCGGGCGTTGCGCCTTTTCCGGGCGGCGACCGGGCAGGGCTTTCGCGAATTCAAGCGCTGGTCGGCGATGCAATTTGCCGCGCAGCAGATGAAGCAGGGCGCACTCGTCCGTACCGCGGCGATGGACGCCGGCTTTGCCGACACCGCGCATCTGTCGCGCGCCTTTCGCGAAACCTTCGGCCTGACGCCGAGCGCGGCGATAAGCGCGCTCCCGTCATAGGAAGGTCAGGCGGGCCAGCGGTCGGTGTCGTGGTCGGGATGCTGGTGGTTGCTCGCCTTGATCGCGCCGACAAGGTTGCTCATCACCTCCTCGGTGGTGCCCTCGGCCTTAATCGGCAAATCCTCGAACAGCAATAGCTGGCCTTCGAGCCCGAACTGGACTTGCGGCGGGAATGCGGAGGGATCGTCGAACGACCCCGTCGTCAGGTTGATATGCTTGCTTTCGGCATAGTCATAAGTCAGCGGGGTCCCGCAATCGCGGCAGAAACCGCGCGCGGCCTTATCCGAACTGTTGAAGGTCGCTGGGCTGCCGCGCGTCCATGTGATCGCGTCACGCGGCACGCCGATCAGCGCGATGAAGAAATTGCCCGCCGCCTTCTGGCACATGCGGCAATGGCAGATGTGCGACGTGTCGAGCACCGCGGTGACATGATAGCGCACCGCGCCGCACTGGCAGCCGCCCGACGCTTCGGTTTCGATCCTGTCCATGACGCCTTGCTATCAAAGCTGGCGGGCACTCACAATCGCGCACGCGGGGAAGCGGTGCGCGGCGACGACGCGCCGCGCACCCGCCCCATCAGGCACCGTAACGCTCGATCACCTCGGCGAGCGGGACATGGCCGAGGCAGAGGCCGCTCCCCGGCACCGTCTCGCCGCTTTCGAGCGCGGTGGCATAGGCGACGGCCGGATCCGCCTCCAGCCTTGCGCGCAGCGCCGCGAGCTTCGGCCAGCGAACGGGCTCGGCGACCTCGTGAAACTCCAGCCAGCGCGCGACCCCGATGAACAGCGCGTCGGCCAGCGTCGGCCGGTCGCCGATCAGATAGGGGCCGTCGCCGACCATTTCCTCCAGCCGGTCGTGGCGTTCGATCACCGCTTCCTTGCCCCATTCGCGGAGCGAGGCCTGCAGCGCGGGGCGCGGCGGGTCCATTTCGAGCGCGACCCAGAGCGGGGTGAAAGACCCCGTGAAGCCGGTGTTGATGAACGCCATGATCTGCCGCATCCGGTCGCCTTCGGGCGATAGCGGATCAAGGCTGATCCGCCGTTCGTCGTCGCGCGCCGCGAGCCAGTGGGCGATCGCCATCGTCTCGGTCAGGACATTGCCCTGATCGGTAATCAGCGCCGGCGTTTCGTGCCGGGCGTTGATGCGGGCATAAGCGGGCTCGCGCATTTCGCCGAGCATGTCGACGCGGCACAGGCGATAGGGTTTGCCCAGCCATTCGAGAGCCGTGACAAGGCCCATGGAACTTCCCAGTGGGAAGCCATAGATAAGGATCGGTTCCAATGTATTGCTCCATCTTCTTGAGGGGGAGCTGCGCAGCGAAACCAGATATAGGGCGCGCTATCGCCACGTAAATTACGCACCTTTTTGTAACCATGAGGCTCCGATGAAAGATCTGGTTTCGCGCTGTCCGATCGAGGAAGTGATGCAGGTGCTGAGCGGCCGCTGGCCGACCTTGCTCATCTATTATCTCAGCGACGGGACGAAGCGCTTCGGCGACCTGCGCCGCGACAATCCGACGATTTCGCACAAGATGTTGACGCTCGAACTGCGCAAGCTCGAGGATGCGGGGATCGTCCAGCGTACCGAGTTCGAGGGCTATCCTCGTCGGGTCGAATATGACCTGACCCCCGACGGCGAACGGCTCGTCCCATTGATCGACGCGCTCGGCGACTGGTGGGATGCGTCGGCGGGCGGCGCTGATGCCGACGCAGCTGTCGTCACCGTGGGCGATAGTTGAGATCGCCCGGCGACGGGGTCACTTCGCTTTTTGCTGGTGAAAAGTCTCGCCGCGCTTCAGCATGGCGACAAGGTCGGCGATCTTCTTTTTCCGCCCGGCCTCGGTCTTGATCGTGCCGAGGCGGAAGATCAGCGCGAAGCGGTTCTGCGCGGTCAGCTTTTCCAGCATGGCCTTGGCCGCGGGTTCGGCGTCGATCGCCGCCTGCAAATCGCCCGGAATTTCCGATCCCTTGACGCGATAGGCGCGGTCCCAGCGGCCATCGGCCTTGGCGGCGTCGACCTGTTTTAGCCCATGTTCGGTCATTCGGCCTTCGGCCGTCAGCCGCGCGACATTGTCGATGTTGATCTGGCTCCAGACGCTTTTCGCGCTGCGCGGGGTGTAGCGTTGCAGGAAGCTTTTTTCGTCGAAGGATTTGCGGATGGCGTCGATCCATCCCCAGCACAGCGCCGCGTGGATCGCCTGTTCGGGGGTGATCGACGCGAGGCCCGATTTGACCTTGTGGATCTTGATCCACACCTCGCGCTCGGTGGCGTGATGCGCGGCCAGCCAGTCACGGAAACCGTCCATGTCGACGAATTCGTGAACCTTGTTGGGATCTACCTCGACGGCGGCCATGACCTCATTCCATTCATAAATTCACTCCGCCATAAAGTATTGAAAATAAAAAAATAGCCGAAGGTGTTCGATTAGAGCGCGCGCCCACCATTCAACCTTGCTACGTCCGCTTCGCGCCTGGTCTCAGACACTCACCGCGACGACGGCTTCGATCTCCACGAGAGCATTGAAGTGCAGCGGACCTGAGGGAACGATCGATCGTGCGGGGCGGTGCGCGCCAAAGAACGCCGCATAGGCCCGGTTGACTTCGCCCCAATGCGCGACGTCGGTCACATAGACGGTGCACCGGACGATGTCGCCCGGCGAAGCGCCAACCACGCCGACAATCGCCGCAATGTTCCCGAGCGCAAAGTTGACCTGCTCGCCGACCGAACGGCTTTCGGGGTCGGGTGTTTCGCCGGTCACGCCGAGCTGGCCCGAAACATAAAGGGTGTCGCGGTGCAACATGGCTTGGGCATAATGCCCGCCGGGGGGCGGCGCCGCTGCGCAGCGTATCTCTGTCATTTTCTGAACCTTCATCTCGATCTCCGAAACCCGTCACCATCCGCCGGTCCGCGGCCATTCTTCGGCCAGCACCCCTTCGCGCAGCACGTCGTAGGAGGTGTAGGCCGCACAGGTCAGGCAGGCGTGATTGGGCAGGATGCGGACGACGCTGCCGATCGGCAGGCGTTCGAACCAGCTTTCGTCGGGCACGGGCACGCCGCCATGTTCCTGATGCACGGTCACGACCGTCAGCGTTTCCAGCGGTTCGAGCGTGGCTGCATCGCACACCAGGCCATATCCGGCGTTGGGCATGAAGCGGTTGGCCCCGACATCCTTCGACAGCGCGAGGGCGCCGGCGTCGAGGATCAGGCTGGGGCCGGCGCCGCGGCGCTGGTGGCCGATGACCGTCGCCAGCACCGAAACGGCAATATCCTCCCCGGCGCAGACGCCCCGCGACAATTGGGCAAGGTCGCAAAACAGGTAGATGCCCGCCCGCACTTCGGTCACGCCCCGCAATTGTTCGGCGAAAACCACCGTGGGGGTCGAGCCGACGCTGACGATGGGGCAGGCGTAACCGCGCGCGCGGAGCAATTCGGCCGATGCGACCGCCGCATGCCGTTCGACTTCGGCAAGCGCCCGGATTGGTGCGGGATCGTCGAACGCGTAGCTGTGGCCGGCGTGGGTCATCACGCCCATCAGTTCGAGTCGCGGTGAACAGGCCGCAATTACCCCCGCGATCGCGACAAGCTCTTCCGACGTCGGTTCGGTGCCGCTGCGGTGTTCGCCGCAATCGGCCTCGATGAGGACGCCGAAGCGCGCGCCGAGCGCCGCCGCGGCTTCGCCCATGGCGGCCGCCGCCTCCCGGTCGTCGACGACAAGCAGCAGCCGCGCGCCATGCTCGCGCTGGATGTGATGGACACGCGCCAGTTTCGCGGGCGCAATCGCGGTCGAGTAGAGGATATCGCGCCAGCCCGCTGCGGCGAAATATTCGGCTTCGGCCAGCGTCGAGACGGTGATCGGCCCTTGTTCGCCGTTCGCCGCGATACGCGCGACGTCGGTCGACTTGGCTGTCTTCAGATGCGGGCGCAACGTGACGCCCAGCGCGTCGCAGCGGGCGCGCATGCGCGCGGCGTTGCGCTCCAGCCGGTCGGCGTCGAGAATCAGGCGCGGGGTGTTCAATCCCGCGAACATGGTGGCCGCGCTCATTGTGCCAGCTCGCGCAGCGGATCGAGCGTATCGGCAATCAGGAACGGCCGCGCCGCGTCGGCGACAAAGGGCATGCCGGCGCGGTTGTGCCAGAAAACCGGCATGCCGACGCCGGCCGCCCCCGGAATGTCCGCAGGCGAGCCCGCCACGAAAAGCGTCCGCGTCGGATCGGTGCCGAGCCGGTCCAGCACGGCGCGGTAGGATTGCGGTTGCGGTTTGTAATAGCCCGTTTCTTCGGAGGTCAGGACAACCGAGAAGGGCACGCCGACCCGTTCCGCTGCCTGCCGCCCCAAAACTGTCGAACAGTTCGTTATGACGCCGAGCGCTATTTTGCGCGCGGTGAGATCGGCCAGTAGCTGTGGCGCCTCCGGCCAGGGCTGGAGCGAGTTCCAGTCCGCCGTCAGCGCATCGGGAGCCGATGCCGCCACGCCCGCCTTGGCGGCCGCCTCGCGGACGAGATCCTCATAGGGGCGGTAAGCCCCGCAGCCATAGGTCAGCTCAAGATAGGCGCGGCGCCAGCGCAGCCCGTCGCTCGCCGACCCGGCGGCCCGGTTCCACACCGACCAGGAATCGAGAAGCGCGGTGAGGAGGTCGAAGACCACGGCTTCGACGGGGGCGAGCTGTTTCATAGATCGGGATCCAAATATAATAATGGCGCCCAAGGCCTGCGGCTCCGCAGGCTTCGGGTCGGGGATGCCGCCGGATGGCCCCGAGCGATTAGCAACGCCGCGGCCCGGCCGGCAAATGCCCGTTGCTAATGGTTTCATGCCGCCGCGTATGGACGTCGTTCGCATGCGCCATTCCCGTCTATGCCGTCGCCAGCTTCCAGAATGTTTCGGCCGACGGCGATTGCCGGCCGCGCGGCCGATACAGTCTGACGTCGACCGGAATATCCCAGCGCGCATCGCCCGCCCGCACCAGCGCGCCACGCTTCAGATCGTCCGCGACGATGCTCAGCGGCAGCCAGGCCAATCCCTTTCCATCCCTTGCCATGCGCGCGAGGATCAGCGTGTGCGACGTGAACACGGTCGTGAAATTCGCGCGCGTCGCAGTGGCATCGAGCGTCGCCGACACGATACGATCCATCCCCGATTCCGCGCCATAGGCCAGAAGATTGACCGGATGACCGGCGTCATCGGCGAGCGCGTGCAGCGGCGCCCCACCGGCTTCGCGCGGCGCGCTGACCGGCACCAGCGCATCGGATTCGAGCGATATCGACTGGAAACCCGCCCCATCGAGAACCGACGGTGCGCCGGGATGAAAATAGCACAGGCAAAAATGCGCCTTTCCGCTCAGCATCATCTGTTCGGATGTGCCCATATTGTCGGCGGTGAGCTGGATCGGGATCGCGGTATCGGTCATCGCCTGAAGCGTCGCGAGCCATTGCGGGAAGAAGTTCAGCGCCAGGGCGTGCGTGACCAGAATCTTGACCATCGACGCCGATGTGCCGGCAATTTCCTGCACCTCGCGCCGGCCATGTTCGATATCGCGCAGCACGGTCTCGGCGATGACGGCGAAGCGCTTGCCGGCGGGGGTCAGCACCATCTGGTGCGTGCTGCGGTCGACCAACTCCACGCCGAGCCATTCTTCGAGCGCGCGGATGCGGCGGCTGAACGCCGGCTGAGTCACGCAGCGCGTCGATGCCGCGCGCGAGAAATTGCCCGCGTGTATCAAGGCACCGAAATCCTCAAGCCATGCCAGTTCCATCACTTATGCCCCTTCGGCCGATAGGGAAGTTGTAGTGCGGCGACGGCCTGTGCCTACCCCTCCTGATTGGCATGGATTGATCAATTTTGCGCATTGGAGCTCGCGCCCGCCGGTCGGCAGATTGTGTGTGCAGACAAGCTTGATTCAGGGGGCTTCGGGGATGGGTTTCGACATTTTGCGGCGCGAACTGCGTGGTCGCGCATCGGTGTGGACCGCTGCGCTGCTTGGCGCGGCGATCATGGTAGTGCCGGCGGGCGGCGCGGAGCTGGAGCAACGGGTATCGCTGGTGCCACGCGACGCGCTTTTTGTTTCGCCCGGCTATTCCGAACTTCAGATCAGTCCCGACGGCAAGCAACTGGCCTTTCTCCACCCGCTGAACGGCGTCCTCAACGTCTGGGTCGCGCCGCTCGACGATCCGAAGGCCGCCACCCCCGTCACCCGTTTCGATACGCGGCCGCCCGACAGTTTTCAGTGGAGCCCCGACGGGCGGTACATATTGGTGCTGAAGGATGTCGGCGGCGAGGAGCATAGCCAGCTCTGGGTCGCGAACCTCGAAAAAAGCACGGTCGTCAATATGACCGCCGATCCCGCCGTGCAGACGAAGATCGTGAAGCTTTCGAAGCGCCGTCCCGGCGAAATCCTCGTCGGCATGAACATTCGCGACCGCCGCTATCGCGATATCTACCGGATCGACCTCGCGACGGGGCGGCGTACCGAAGTGCTCCGCAACGAGCGCAATTACATCGATGTCGTTGCCGATCCCGATTTCAACATCCGGCTGGGCGTTCGCGGCAATGTCGACGGCTCGTCGACCTATTTCCGCCTCGACCCCGCGGGGCCGAGCGAGTTCATGACGATCCCGCTGGCCTCGCTGCGCAATTCGAAGATCCTCGGGCTCGACGGCGCGGGCAAGCTGTTGATGTTCGACAGCCGGACCAGCGACAAGGCGAACCTCGTCTCGGTCGATCTCGCCACGGGCAAGCAGACCCCGCTCGCGGCGTCCGGGCGGGCCGACATCGTCGATACGCTGTTCGACGAAGCCAGCGGTACGCTGCTTGCGACGCGTGAGGACCCGCTCGTCAGCGAATGGACGGTGCGATCGGACGAGGTGCGCGCCGAGTTCGCCGCGCTGCAAGCGGCGGCCGCGGGGCCGTTCAAGATTGTCGACCAGACCCCCGACAATGCGCGCTGGCTGCTCCTCGAAACGGTCCCGAACCGCCCCGACCGTTATAGCTGGTGGAACCGCAAGGACCGGGTGCTCGTGCCGCTCCTCTCGACGCGGCCCGGGCTTGAGAAACAGGCGCTCGCGCGGCGGCTTCCCGTAACGATCGCGTCGCGCGACGGGCTCGGCCTGCCAAGTTACCTGACGTTGCCAGCAGGCGCGAAACTCGGCGCCGACGGGATGCCGGTGACGCCCGTTCCACTGGTGCTGCTCGTTCACGGCGGCCCCTGGCTTCGCGACGATCTGGCTTTCGATCCGCAGCACGCCTGGCTCGCTGACCGTGGCTATGCGGTGCTGTCGGTGAACTTCCGCGCGTCGGGGGGCTTCGGCAGCGACTTCATGGCGAAGGGCGACCGAAAATGGTCGGAAACGATGCACGACGACCTGCTCGACGGGGTGCAGTGGGCGATCGACAAAGGCGTGACCGCAAAGGACCGCGTCGCGGTGATGGGGCTGTCCTATGGCGGCTATTCGACGCTCGTGTCGCTGAGCTTCACGCCCGACACCTTCCAGTGCGGCGTCGACCTTGCGGGGCCGAGCAATCTGGTAAAGCAAGTCGCGGGGATGCCCGACTGGTGGACCTGGCAGCGCCCGCAGTTCGTCAACCGCGTGGGCGATCCGGCGACAAAGGAGGGCGCGGCCGACCTGATGCGGCGCTCGCCGATCGCGCGTGTCGATGCGATTTCTAAGCCTTTGCTTGTGACGAACGGCGCCAACGACCCGCGCATCTTTCCCAGCCAGTCGGAAGAGATCGTCGATGCGCTGAAGGCGCGGGGCAAGCCGGTGACTTATGCCTTTTACCCCGACGAGGGCCATGTCTATGCGAAGGATGCGACGAACATCTCCTTCGCGGCGATCGCCGAGCATTTCCTGTCGAAATGCCTCGGCGGGCCGGCCGAAGCTTATGGCGACGATCTTGCCGGGTCGCAGGTCGAACTGAAGACCGGCGCCGGGTTTGTGCCCGGTCTCGAGCAAGCACTCGAGGTCGGGCGAAGTAGCGGTCGCTAGGGCTCGCCGAGATATTTCGCCAAGCCCGCGTCGGGCGGCGGCGACCGTCCGGCCGCCTCTGCTACGTCGATCCGCAGGAAGGCGTTTTGGACATAGCGGATGCCCGCCCAGCGTAGCGGTTCGATCTCCCAATTCGGGGCTTGCTCGCGGACGTAGGGCGCGTGGGCATCGGGAACAGCGCCGGTGACCAGCCCCGCGAGTGCGCGGGCGCAAATTGCGCTGGTGATCACACCATGTCCCGTATAGCCGTAGCTGTACCCGATCCGGCGCACGGCATCGAAATGCACCGTGGGCAGCCAGTCGCGCGGAATGCCGAGATAGCCCGCCCATTGATGCGTGAATTCGACGCCATCCAGCGATGGCCACCATTCGGTCAGCCGATCGCGGATCCAGCCGAAATTGGCGTTTTCGCTGAGCGCGGTCTCGCTCATGTCGGAACCATAGCGGTACGGCGCGCCGCGGCTGCCGAACAGGATGCGCCCGTCGGCGGTGCGAGTGAGATAATTGGTCGTATGCACGTAAGAGCTGAGGCATTCGCCGCCGGCCCAGCCGACCGTCTCCCACTGTTCCGCGCTGAGCGGCGCGGTGAGCATGATCGTCGAGGCCATCGGGATGAGCCGGCGGCGATAGGCGGGCTGCGCGGTCATATAGGCTTCGCCTGCGAGCAGAACCGCGCGGCGAGCGCGCAGCGTGCCGCCTGAGGTAACGAGCGCCGGTTGCATGCCTGCGGTGGTTTGCAACACCTCGGTCCCCTCATGGATCCGCACGCCGCGCCGTTCGAGCGCACGCGCGAGCCCGCGCACAAGGCGGCCGGGGTGGATTGTGCCGCCCGCGCGCAGCCGCAGGGCACCCTTGACCTCGGTCGCATGGACGGCCGCTTGCGCCGCATCGGCGTCGAGCAATTCGCAGCCATCCTCCATGCCGAGCCGGGCATAGGCTTCGAAGGATTGGCGCAGCGACGGCAATTGCTCGGCGCTGCGTGCGAGGGTGAGGACGCCCACGGGGTTGAAATGCGCGTCGATGCCTTCCTCTTCGCAGATGCGGCCGACTTCCCCCACCATCGCCTGCTGCGCGAGCAGCATCGCCCGGGCCGTCGCTGCACCGAAACGCCGGGTGAGGGCGGCGGGGTTGATGGGGAAGCGCGGCGAGCACCAGCCGCCATTGCGCCCCGACGCGCCAAAGCCGCAAAATTGCCGCTCGACGATCGCTATCGACAGATCGGGGTCGTTTTGCAGCAGATACCAGGCGGTCCACAGACCCGTGAAGCCGCCCCCCATGATCGCGATATCGACGGTCGCGTCGCCCGGCAGCGCGGGGCGCGGCGTCAGATCGTCGTCGCAGCTTGCGAGCCAGTAGCTGCCGATGTCGGCGGGTGAGACGACGGCGGTCAATCGGGGCTCCGCCGCGCGCCAACGGGCCGGCGGTCGATATTCGAGCGTCATCGTCGACGCGGCGGTTTCGCGTATCCTGTCAGGCGAAAGCTCGATCTTCTTGAGCTCGTTGGTCTCGTGCATCATCGTCTGGTCGGCGAGGTGCGGGTTCCCCTTGCCGTCGGGACCGATGAACAGATTCTGGCCGCCCGCGTCGATCACCGAATAGAGCGCTCGCCGGTCGGCGCCGATTTCCATCAACCCGACCCAGCTTTCGCCGCCATTGTGCGGCGCCATCGTCGGGCCGAGGCGCAGGACCGCCGACAGGCGATGCTCGGGATAATCCTCGGCCATTTGCGGACGATCGGGCGTCTCGAGCGATGCGTCGAAATATTTCCAGTAAATCGGCTGCTTCCATTCCGACATGTCCTTGCCGGGGAAACGCGGTTTGACTTCGGCGATCGTCGCCTTGATCGTGTCGATCATCATCGCGGTGCGACCCTGCCCGTTGAAATAATCGACGCCCAGCGGCGCGCCCGCTTTATCGCCCTGAAAGGCGCGCAGCAGCAGGCTGGATTGATAGGTCAGGTAACGGTCGGTATCGATCGTTTTCCACCAATCGCCCATATCGTCGCCGAACAGCGTTTTCGGCGCGGTTTGGAGCCAGGTCCGGTAGAGGGTCAGTCCCGGATTGTCGTAGCGCTGATCACCGTTGCGGTCCTGATACAGGCCGTTGAAGCTCAGCATCAATTCGCCGGCGCGCTTCACCTCGGGGTCGCCGCTCGCCGCGATCGCGGCGCGGATATAGGGTGCGAAAAAGTCGGGCGCCGCCTGATTGCGATCGACCGCGCCGAGCGCGTTGAAGATTTTGCCGTTGAACTCGCGCATGTCGAGCAACGTCAGTGACTGGCCCGCCTTCGCGAGCCGGTCGCCGAGCCAGGTACGGAAGGTCGCGCCAATGCGGGCATTGTCGCCCTCCTGCGACCAGCCCGTCGCCTTGCTGTTCCACGACATGAAGTAACCCTGCTTCGGGTTGATCATGTGCGGCTTTTCCGCAGGGGTCAGGAAACCGGTCCACTCATATTCGCCGGTGCCGGGTGTCGGCAGCCGCGGATCGACGCCGGCGGCCTTCTTGGGGAGCGCCCCGGCCTCGAAATAGGCGATTGTGCCGTCCTCGCCGCCGTAGCACGCGCCGAGATTCCAGCCGAGGCGGTCGACGCCCTTTTCGCGGAATTCGGCGAGGCTCTTCGCGCGGCCCATTTCGGCAAAGGCGACCCATGTATCGAGTTCGCGGCCGTGGACGCCCATCTGCTGCGAATAAGCGGTGTCGTTTTCGACATCCCATGCGATCACCGGGCCGTGGATCGTCCACGCGACCTCGTGCGTGAAGGGCGCGCCGTCCTTGACCTTGAAGGCTTCGGTCCGGTGCTCCATTTTCTTCCACGCACCCTTGTACCAATATTCGTACCGGTTCCTGGGGTTGAGCTTTTCGGCGAAGGTGGTGCCGGCCTCGCTGCTGCCTGACACCAGCAGCCAGCCGTGCTGCGCGCCGCGGCCCATCGTCGGGACACCCCAGCCGGTCGAGCCGAAGCCCGTGTTGTCGAAACCGCCGCCCTTCAGGTGGATTTCGGGGCCGTCGGCTGTGGCCTCCAGCATCAACACCTTTCCGCTCGCCGATTTTTCGGGGCCGATGACCATGCAGCGGCTTGCGCCTTTCACCGGTTCGGTGGGCTTTGTCTGCGCCGCGGCCGACGACACATTGCGATAGGGGGCCAGTTGCGCCGAAGCGAGGACGGGGGCGGGTATCGGCCGGGCCGGGGCGAGATCGTCGCCCGCGGGGATGGTGGTCGGGGAGTCGGGGTCGGAAATCGGCACGACGTCGTTGAAAATCGTCCACGCCTTGTCCTGACCGTAGCGCGCCGTCATTGCCTTCAGAAATTCGAGGTTACGGATTTCATATGTGTCGCGTCCCAGCGGCGCGGCGGTGATGAGCGCGAGATATTCGGTGAGGCTCCAGCGGGTCGGCTTGATCCCCCAGCGGATGAATTCGAGCGGGGTCAGCCGCGCAGGATCGGCGTTCACTTCGTCGATACGCTTGTTGATGCCGTCGACCATCGCCTGGATCATCTTCTGATGCTCGGGCGCCAGCGCCTCGTAGCGCTGCATCAGCACCGCGTCGGAAAGCCTCCGGCCGCGCATCATCTTGTCGCTTTTGATCGCCGATTTCCCGACAAGCTCGGCACGGCGGCCCTGCGTGTTGTGCCGCGCAAGCTCCATCGCCGCGAGGCGGTCGTGTGCAATCGCATAGCCCGCGCCGAACATCACCGCGTCGGACGTCTCCGCCTCCACATGAGGCACGCCGAAATCGTCGCGGGTGATGCTGACCTTTTCGGCGGCGTTCGCCTGCGCCGCGAGCAACAGCGCGGCGGAACCATGGAGCAAGGCGGCAGTCGAACGGCGCATCAAAAAAATCTCCCCGGATTGTCTATTTCGGCAGGAATGTCTCGGCCAAGGCGACCCACAGCGCGGCGCCGGTCGGCGAAATGCTGTCATCATAGGCATAGTGCGAATTGTGGAGCATCACCGACCCCGGCCCCTCGTCGCCGTTGCCGAGGAGCAGGAAGCAGCCGGGAACGACGTCGAGGTAGCGCGCGAAATCCTCGCCCCCCATGCCCGGTGCATCGAGATCGACGAAGCGGTCGGGGCCGACGATGCCGATCGCGATCTCGCGGACCTTGGCATAGAGGTCGGCCGGATTGTGCAGCGCGGGATAGCCGCGTTCGTAATGCAGCTCCGCCTTCGCGCCGAACGAGGCCGCGACACCCGTCACGATCTCGCGCAGCCGCCGTTCGGTCGCATCCTGGCTCGCGCGCGACAGGGTGCGCACCGTGCCGCCCATGCGCGCCTCGTCGGCGATGATGTTGAACGCGGTGCCCGCTTCGACCTTGCAGATCGAGACGACCGCGGCGTCCATCGGGTCGGTGCTGCGCGCGACGATGCTCTGCACCGCGACGATGATTTGCGCTGCGACGAGCACGGGATCGACCGTCAGGTGCGGGCGCGCGGCGTGGCCGCCCTTGCCGGTGATGACGATCTCGAACTTGTCGGCGGCGGCATAGAGCGCGCCCGCGCGCCCCGCGAGCTTGCCCGCCGCGATGCCCGGGCGGTTGTGGATGCCGAAGATGGCGTCCATCGGGAAACGGTCGAACAATCCGTCGCGGATCATCGCGCTGGCGCCGCCATCGGGGTCGCCGCCGGGCCCCTGATAGCCCAGCGATTCCTCGGCGGGCTGGAAGATCAGATGCACCGCGCCGTCGAAATTGCGCGTCGCGGCGAGATGCTTTGCGGCGCCGAGCAGCATCGTCGTATGTCCGTCGTGGCCGCAGGCGTGCATCACGCCGGGCGTGCAGGACTTGTGATCGGACTCGGCCAGTTCGGTCATCGGCAGCGCGTCGATGTCGGCGCGGATGCCGATCGCGCGGTCCGACGTTCCGGCGCGGATCGTCGCGACGATGCCCGTGCCGCCGATGCCGGTATGCACCTCGTCGACCCCGAAGCTTTGGAGCAAGTCGAGGATGAAGCGGACCGTGCCCTGTTCGTGAAAGCCGAGTTCGGGATGCTGATGGATGTGCCGGCGCCAGGCGGTCATGTCGGTTTCGAGCGATTTGAGGTCAACGGACATGGGAACGGACCTCCTGGCGCAGCGGCGAAGTCAGGCTAGCGGCGGCGCACGGCCGACCCCAATGCTGATTGAACATGGTTGCATGTTCGGCGGCGGATTTCATCATGGGCTCCCTCACGGCACGGCGTGCGCCGCGACCTGATAAAATACCTGCGCGTGCGGGCCGAGGGGGAGGTCGAAGACGACCCATGCGACCACCATCGTGATCCCCGTCGCCATGAAGCACAGCGCATAAGGCAGCATCAGCGCGAGCAGCGATCCGACCCCCATCGATTTGTCCCACCGCTGGCAGAAGACGAGGACGAGCGGGAAATAGCTCATCAGCGGGGTCATGATGTTGGTGTAGCTGTCGCCCATGCGATAGGCGGCGGTCGTCATTTCGGGGCTGATGCCGAGCAGCATGAACATCGGCACGACGACCGAAGACAACACGCTCCATTTGGCGGTCGACGATCCGATGAACAGGTCCATCATCGAGGAGAGCAACAGGACGCAAACGAGCAGGAGCGCCGGGGGCAGGTTCATGCCCTGCAATTTCTCCGCGCCGCCGATCGCGATGATCGGGCCGATGCCCGACCAGTTGAACATCGCGACGAAATGCGCCGCGAAAAAGACGAAGACCAGATAGGGCGCGATCGTCTTCACACCCTCGCGCATCATCGCGATCACGTCGTTCGAGTTCTTCACCGTCCCCGCCGCGCGCCCGAAGACCACGCCGGTCAGCAGGAACATCAAAAACAGCGCCGCGATCATCGAGGCGTAGAGCGGCTGCAGGCGGATCGGGCCCTCGGCGTCCTGATCGATGAAAGGGGTGTAGCCGGGCCACAGACAAAGCGCGGCGAACAGCGCGGTGACCAATAGCGCCGCAATGCCGGCGTGGCGAAGCCCCCGCCGCTCGGCGTCGCTGAGGTCGCCCTTTTCGAGATCGGCGCGAAGCTCTGCGTCGACCTCTTCGTTCCAGGTTCCGAGCCGCGGTTCGACCACCTTGTCGGTGATGAACCAGATGATTGGGGTGAAGAAAACGACAATGCCGAGGATGAAATACCAGTTGCCGAGCGGGTTCATCGTCCAGCCGGGCTCGACGATACGCGCGGCCTCCTGCGTGAAGCCGAAGAGCAGGACGTCGAGCTGGCCGGGCATGATGTTGCCCGCATAGCCCCCCGACACGGCGGCGAGCGCGGCGGCGATACCGGCGAGCGGATGACGCCCGACCGATGCGAAGAGCACCGCCGCCATCGGGATGAGCACGACATAGGCGGCATCGGCGGCGTGGTGCGACACCATGCCCACCACCGCGATGATCGGCGTCATATAACGGCGCGGCGTGCTCCGCAGCGAACCGCGGATCAGCGCGAAGAACAGCCCCGACCGCTCGGCAACCGCGGCGCCCATCATGATCGTCAGGATGATGCCGAGCGGGGTGAAGCTGGCATAGGTGCGCGGCATCTCGGTAAACAGCCGCGCAATATTCTCGGCCGAAAACAGGCTCGACGCGCGATAGGTCAGGACGCCGCCCGCGAGCTCGGCGCCGGCGGGCGCGTCCTTGCCCGAATAGGGTAGCGATGCGCTCCACCCGAGCCCCGCGCCGATCGCCGAAACGAGCATCAATATGATGATCAGATAGAGGAAGATGATCGTCGGGTCGGGCAGCAGATTGCCGACGCGCTCGACGAAACCGAGAAACCCCCTCTGACGGGCAGGGCGGATGGTTTCAGCACTCATAATTGCGCCTCCTGCCAGGCTGGATTCGTATTGCCGTACAAAGACAATATGAGGCCCGCGCACGCGGCGCGAGCCTCTCCTTGCCGGCCCGGATTCAGAAGTTCACTTCGAGTCCGAGACGGATAACCGGTCCGAACTGATCGAAGCCGCCCCCCGACGGATCGATGACCTGAACCGATTCCATCACCGGCAGCTTTTCGTTGAGAAGATTGGTAACGCCGAATGAGAATTTGGCTTCCTGCTTCCCGTTCATCGGCAACGTATAGGATGCCGAAATATCGTTGTAGAAGCGCGAACCCGTCCGGTCGGGCGACAGCAGCTCGCGGCTGATCCCCGGCGAGATGTCGGTCAGCGCCTGGCTCGACTGATAACGGCCCTGCCAGCCGACCGTCAGGCCGCCGACCGAATAGTTGAGCCCGACGACGCCCTTATATTTGGGGTAGCCGTAAAAGCCTTCGAGCACGGTGTAGAGGTCCGGCCGCGCCTGGAAGGTGAAGGTCCGCAGGCGATGCAGATAGGTGAAGGCGAGGTTGGCCGAGATACGGCCGCCGCCCAGCGGGCGGGCATAAAATACCTGCGTGTCGAGACCCGAGGTCTGCAGCTTCGACGTGTTGACATAGGTGCTTCTACCGCCGGTGATGCTGAAGAAGTTCGCGCCGGGGGTCGTGTCGCGGGTGATCAGCGCACACAGGTCCGGATCGGGGCCGCCGGCGCGGTCGACGCAATTTTCGGCGATCGCTTGCGGGCTGAGGAAGCTGATCGCGTCCTCGATCTTGATGTCGAACCAGTCGGCCGAAATCTGGAGGCCGGGCAGGAAATTCGGCGTCAGGACGAAGCCGGCCGTCCAGCTGTCCGAAACTTCGGGACGAAGATCCTGATTGCCCGACACGATGAACGGCACGCCGATCCCGCCGCTGACGGGCACGAAGCCCGCCGGACGGCCCAGCGCGGCGCAGTTGGCGGCGCGATTGGGATTTTGACCGAGGTTGTTTTGCGAACAGGGGTCGTTGACGTTGGTCGTCTGACCCTCGCTCGGCCGGAAGGCTTCGAAGATGTTCGGCGCGCGAATGGCGCGGCTCAACGTCGCGCGCAGGCGGAACCCGTCGACCGGCTCCCAGATCGCACCCGCTTTCCACGAGGTCGCCTGTCCCGCGTGGCTGTAATCGGCGTGGCGCACCGCGCCTTCGACCGACAGCAGCTTGGCAAAGGGCATGTCGGTCAGAATGGGCACGCTCAATTCGCCGAACAGTTCGGTGACGTGATAGCCGCCCTCATAATCCTGCGACGACGCCTGGTTGGTCACGCCGGCCTTGATCAGCGGATCGGTGGTCCGGCCGTTGCGCTCCTTCCGATACTCCGCGCCGAGTGCGATGCCGATCGACCCGCCGCCGGGCATGGTCAGGAACTTGCTCGAATCCCCGGAGAGCGAGAAGCCCGCCGTGGTCTGGCGGACGAAGGCGTTGGACACCGTCGTCGTGCTGACGAAGTCGCGCGCTTCCTGCGAGCTGGCGGTCGAACCGAACGGATTGAAGGGCACGCAGGGGCCGCCGCCGACGATAGCGGGCCGGACATAGCCGACGGGTTGAAGCGAAGGGACGTCCATGCGGCAGCGGATCTGCCCCGAACCGGGATCGACGACGGCGTCGAGCGCCGCGCGCAGATTGGGCAGGAGCATGCGGTTGTAGCCGGTGAACTTCGCCTTGGTGCGGCCGTAGGTGCCATAGATATCGTAGCGGAGATCGGAGAAGCCGGTCTCGAACTCGCCCTTGAGACCGCCGACGAACGACAGGCTGTTGCGATCGACCTGGCTGAAGCGCAGCCCGACATCGGTATAGAGGCGATCGAGAGCCAGCGTCGTCGCGCCGGCCGCCAGCAATTGTTGGCGGAAGGGCTCGTTGAGGAACGCGTTCTGCGCGATGTTAATCGGCTGTGCCGCGCGGAGCACGGGCTGCCCGCGTCCATAGCTCGACGTGTTGTTATAATCGGCGCCGAAATAGGCCCGCACAGTGTCGCTGAAGTCGAAATGGGTGCTGAGGTTGAGGTTGTAGCGCTCGATGTCGGGAACGATCGAAATCGAATCGTCGAAGCGGAAGCAGGCCGGTCCGCAATTGTCGAATTTCCCGAACAGGCTGCCGTCGGTGAAAAGCGGCGTCGGCGCACGGCGCGGGGTGCCGTCATCGTTGAAGACGAACGCACCGAGGCCGCCGGTGTCGCCGCGCAGACCCACGGCGCCGTAACCCGAATATTGAAAGGCTTCGCCGCCGGGAACGATGATCAGATCGGGAATGCCGTCGTTCGGCCCGGTATCGGCCGGATTGATCATCGCGACATTGTTTCGCATGTCGGCCTGGCGCGGGGTGATTTCCTTCACCTTCGTATAGTCGGCCGCGACGGTGATGTTGCCGCGGCCCTGGGCGAAATTCTTGCCCGCGACGATGCTTCCGCCGTAGGTGAAGCCCTCGGGACCGCGCGCCGGCTGCGATCCGCTGAACGACAGGCGAACGCCGTCGAAATCGTCCTTGGTGATGATGTTCACGACGCCCGAGACCGCGTCCGAGCCATAGATGGCCGATGCGCCGCCGGTGATGATTTCGACGCGTTCGATCAGATTGGGGTTGATCGAATTGAGGTCGAGCGCCGCGCTGTCGGTGGCGCCGGCGACGCGGCGCTTGCCGTTGACGAGGACGAGCGTGCGGTTCGACCCGAGGCTGCGCAGGTCGACGACGGCGAGGCCGCCGCTATTTTCGCCGCGCGAGCCCGAGGCACCGCTCTGCTGGCTCTGCTGCATGCTGCCCGAAAAGCCGATCGCGGGTTGCTGGGCAAGCGCGCGGCCGATGTCGAACTGCGCGTTGTTCGCGCCCAGCGTTTCGGAACTCACCACGCCGACCGGGGTCGGCAAGTCGAGGACCGGGCGGCCGATGCGCGACCCTGTCACGACGATGTCGCTGGCGCCATCTGTCGCCGCACCGTCGTCCGGCGCGGGTGCCTGCGCGTCCTGTGCGTGCGCGGTGCCCGCTACGCCGGTCAGCCCCGCAAAAAGGGAAATCGCCAGAAGCGATGTCGAAATCTTGAACTTGTTGCTCTCCGCCGTTGCCGGTCCCTGGATCATTTTTTTTCTCCGCCCTGAACCCTGCCAAAGCCGTCCGTTCGTCGGTTAGTGCATGGGCCCATTCTGTCTATGGACATGCGGCCATCGATCCCAATGCCGGTTCGACATAGAATCATTCGTGCGGTGTGAGGGGCGTCTGCGCAGCTTTATTGCGCCGTCGGAGGCCTAGCTGGCCTCGGCCTTCAAACGGTTTTTCAGCATCGTCCAGAAGGCCTCGACGCTCGGGCTTCGCCGCGCGATCGGTTTATAGATGCGGATCTCGATCGGGACGTGCCAGCGCGCATCGCCCGCGGCGACGAGGCGGCCGCTCTCGAGGTCGGCGGCGGCGACGCTGAGCGGCGCCCAGCACACGCCGCGCCCGTCGCGTGCCATCGACAGCAGCGCGGTCGCCATATGCGAACGGAACACGGTGCGGAGCGATGCCGAGCCCGCCGAAATCACCTGCGCCGCCTGCAGGATGCGGCCCATCCCCGACTTCTCCTCGAACTCCAGATAGGGGAGCGGCTGGTCGCCGCTGCCCGGCAGGACGTGCGTCGGTGCCCCATCGCCGAGCGGCGCGGTCACCGGCATCAGCACATCCTCGCCAAGCGCAAGCGAGGCAAAGCCCGCCGGGTCGAGGCGGTGCTGCGCGGCGGTATGGTGATGGCAGAGCAGGAAATCGGCTTTGCCCTCGAGCATGAAGCGTTCGCACGCGGCCATATTGTCGGCGATCAGCGTGATCGTCCCCGCTTCCTGTCCGCCGTGGAGGCTGCGGAGCCATGCGGGAAAAAAGGTTGTCGACAGCGCGTGCGTCGAGGCGAAACGGATTTCATTGCTCAGCGTGCCGCCGATTTCGCGGACATGGTCGCGGCCCAGCGTCAGGCGCCGCATGATCTCTTCGGCGAGGACGCGGAACGCCTGTCCGGCTTCGGTCAGCGCGATGCGGTGCGTGTCGCGATCGACCAGCGTCGCGCCGACCCAGTCCTCGAGCGCACGGATGCGGCGGCTGAACGCCGGCTGGGTCAGGTTGCGCGCTTCGGCTGCGCGGGAAAAATTGCCTTCATCAGCGAGCTTGATGAAGTCCTCGAGCCACATGATATCCATTTGAATCCACTCGTCGCATCAATTGATACTGTCCCGGCATTGGCTTCGTCCGAACCGCTGACGGTAATCCCGGCCCGCGAAACCGCAGGAAGGGTAGAAGAATGTCGGCGCCAAAAACGCTTTATGACAAGATCGTCGACGAACACCGCATATTATCTTTCGACGAATCCGGCGCTGCTGGCGAACGATTATTGCTCTATATCGATAGAACGGTGCTCAATGAATATACAAGCCCCCAGGCGTTCAGCGGCCTTCGCGCCGCCGGACGGGCGCCCTGGCGCCCCGCGGCATCGCTGGGGGTCGTCGATCATGTCAATTCGACCAACCCCGACCGCGAGGCGGGCGAATTGGACGACGGCGCGCGGCGGCAGATCGAATATCTGGGCGAGAATGGCCGCGATTTCGGGATCGAAATCTTCGATCTCTTCGATCCGCGGCAGGGGATCGAGCATGTCGTGATGCCCGAGCTCGGTCTGGTGCTGCCGGGTATGGTCATCGCCGCGGGGGACAGCCATTCGACGACCTATGGCGCATTCGGTGTGGTTGGTTTCGGCATCGGCACGTCGGATATCGAGCATCTGCTGGCGACGCAGACGCTCGTCTATCGCCGCCTCCGGACGATGCGCATCACGATCGGCGGGACGCTGGCGCCCGGGATCACCGCGAAGGACCTGATCATGGAGGTGATCCGCCGGATCGGGGCCGATGGCGCCGCCGGGCACGCCGTCGAATTTGCGGGCGCGGCGATCGGTGCGCTCGGGGTCGAGGCCCGCATGACGATCTGCAACATGGCGGTCGAATGCGGCGCGCGCGTCGCGCTGATGGCGCCCGATGACAAGGTCGTCGAATATATCGCGGGATGCCCGCGCGCCCCGTCGGCGGGGCTGCTCACCCAGGCGCGCGCCGAATGGCAGGCGCTGCGCAGCGACCCCGGCGCGCGGTTCGACAAGGAGATCGCACTCGATGCCGGCGACATTCCGCCGATGGTGAGCTGGGGCACCAGTCCCGACCAATCGCTCGCGATCACCGGCATCGTCCCCGATCCCGATGACCTACCCGCCGAGCGCCGCGCCGATGCGGTCCGCGCGATGGCCTATATGGGCCTCGCGCCGCACACGCCGTTGCAGGATATCGCGATCGACCGCGCCTTCATCGGCTCGTGCACCAATGCGCGCCTCACCGATCTGCGCGATGCCGCACGGATATTGAAAGGGCGCAAGGTCGCGCCGGGTGTGCGCGCGATGATCTCGCCGGGGAGCAGCGGCGTCCGCCGCGCCGCCGAAGAAGAGGGGATCGACCGCATCTTTATCGAAGCCGGGTTCGAGTGGCGCCGCTCGGGCTGCTCGCTCTGCCTCGCGATGAACGACGACAGCCTCGCGCCGGGCGAACGCTGCGCGTCGAGCACCAACCGGAATTTCGAGGGCCGGCAGGGGATTGGCGGCCGCACGCACCTGATGAGTCCGGCGATGGTAGCAGCCGCCGCAGTCACTGGAAGGCTAGCCGATGTGCGAGACCTCGCGGCGGAGGAGCGTGACTGATGGAGCGTTTCATCCGCCTGTCGGGCCGGGCCGCCGCGATGCCCGCCGCCAATATCGACACCGACGTCATCATGCCCAAGGCATTCCTGAAAGGGATCGATCGTTCGGGACTCGCCCAGGGCCTCTTCCACGACCTGCGCTTCGATGAAAGCGGCGCGGTGCGCGACGATTTCATCCTCAATCGCGCGGATATGGCGGAGACCCGCTTCTTGCTCGTCGGACCCAATTTCGGTTGCGGTTCGTCGCGCGAACATGCGGTGTGGGGGATGCTCCAATATGGCATCCGCGGTATCATCGGCGCCTCCTATGGCGCGATCTTTGCGGACAATGCCGCGAACAACGGCCTGTTGCTCCTGTCGCTGCCGCTCGAACAGGTCGCGGCGCTGATGGCGGAGCTGGGCGACGGGGCAGGGGACATGACGGTCGACCTTGATGCGCAGCGCATCGCGATCGGCTCTTATGCCGCAGCCTTCGACATCGACCCCGCCACGCGGCGCGCGCTGATGTTAGGGCTCGACCGGATCGGTGAGACGCTGACCCACGCCGACCGCATCCGCGGGTTCGAGAAAGCCTATCTCGGCCGCAAGCCCTGGCTTATGGGTGCCGAGCGATGAGCAATAGTCCCGAATATCCCGAACTCATGCGGGGGTTCCATTGGCAGGACGTCGATGCGGACGGCGTGCGCATCCGGGCCGCGGTTGGCGGTTCGGGGCCTCCGCTGCTGCTGCTTCACGGCCACCCGCAGACGCATCTGACCTGGCACAAGGTTGTGCCCGAGCTTGCGAAACGCTTCACGGTCGTCGCGACCGACCTGCGCGGTTATGGCGACAGCGAAAAACTGCCGGGCGATCCCACGCACGCGAATTATTCGAAGCGCGCGATGGCGGCCGATCAGGTCGCGGTGATGGCCGCGCTCGGTTTCGACCGTTTCGATGTGGTCGCGCACGATCGCGGCGCGCGCGTCGCGCATCGCATGGCGCTCGACCACCCGGACCGCGTCGCGCGGCTCGTGCTGCTCGACATCGCGCCGACCGCGACGATGTATGCGCAGACGAACCGCGAGTTCGCGACGCGCTATTTCTGGTGGTTCTTCCTGATCCAGCCTTTCGACCTGCCCGAACGGATGATCGCGGCCGATCCCGACCATTTTCTCGACCGCCATCTTGCCGGGCAGATCAAGGTCGAAGGCTCGCTCGATCCGCGCGTCGTCGCCGAATATCGCCGCTGCTACCGCGACCCCGCGACGCGCCACGCGATCTGCGAGGATTATCGCGCCGCGGCGAGCATCGATCTCGAACATGATGCCGCCGATGATGACCGCCGGATCGAGGCGCCCTTGCTGCTGCTCTGGGGCGAATATGGCACGGTGGGCACGCTCTTCGACGTCATGGCAAGCTGGCTTTCGAAGGCCCGCGATATGCGCGGGCGCGCGCTGCCGTGCGGCCACAGTCCGCAGGAAGAAACGCCCGAACTATTGCTCGCCGAACTCGGCGCATTTCTGACCTGAGCGCGGGACGGCGCTCAGCGCGCGGGAAGGATGACCGCGCGGCATTCGCCAAAGCCGATCGGTACGAAACCGTCCGCTGCGGCGCTCGCGCGCATGATGATCTCGTCGCCGTCCTCGAGGAAACCGCGCCGTTCGCCATTGGGCAGCTGGATGGGCTCCGACCCGCCTGTGGTCAGTTCGAGCAGGCTGCCGAACCCCTCGCGGTCGGGGGCCGAGATCGTCCCCGTGCCGAGCAGGTCGCCGGGGTTCAGGTTGCAGCCGTTCGAGGCGTGGTGCGCGACGATCTGCGCGATCGTCCAGTACATGCTCGTCGCGGGGCCGTGGCTCAGGCGAAAGGGCTCGGCGCCCGCCGCACGCATGCCGGCGGTGAGGAGAAAAACTTCGAGCGTGACGCCGAGCGCGCCATGCGCCTGATCGACGGTATCCCACAGATAGGGTAACGGCGCGGGATCGCCCTCGGGACGCGGTGGCTGCGCGATACGAAAGGGTGCAAGCGCCTCGGTCGTGATCACCCAGGGCGCAATGGTCGAATGAAAGTTCTTGGCGAGGAAGGGGCCGAGCGGCTGATACTCCCACGCCTGGAAGTCGCGCGCCGACCAGTCGTTGAACAGCGACAGCCCCGCGATATGGCGCGCCGCGTCGCCGATCGGGATCGGTGCGCCCAGCGCATTGCCCTCGCCGATCCACACGCCGAGTTCGAGTTCATAATCAAGCCGCTGCGTCGGCTCGAAAATCGGGGCGTCGGCCTCGGGCGGCTTGCGCTGTCCGCGCGGGCGGACGACGGGCTCGCCCGAGGGGCGGACCGACGAAGCGCGCCCATGATAGCCGATCGGCACATATTTATAATTGGGGAGCAGCGGATTGTCGGGGCGGAACTGCCGCCCGACATTGTTCGCATGATGGATGCCGACGTAGAAGTCGGTGTAGTCGCCGATCCGTGCGGGGAGGTGCATCGTGCAGCTTGCGGCCTCATGCAGCATCGGCGCCAGCTCGGCCTCCCGCGCGGGATCCGACAGCATCGCGCTTAGCCGTTCGCGCAGCGCAAGCCGGTTGGCGGGTGCCAGCGCCATCAGCGCGTTGAGCGTGTCGCCGGCGCAGGGGATGGCGGCAGCGGCGGGCAACAGGCCGGCGGCTGCGGCTGCACGCAGGTCGAATACAGCGTCGCCGATCGCGACGCCGGGGCGCGGGTCGCCATGCTCGGGCGCAAAAATCCCGTAGGGCAGATTCTGGACCGGAAAGTCGCGATGGCCGTTCGCCGATTCGACCCAGCTCGTCCGCGCCGGATCGTGCGTCGCGTCGATGTGCGGGCGGGTCACGCGTTGCCGTTCAGGGCTTCGAGGTGCGGCCGGAGCGCCTGCGCAAAAACCGGCACCGTGTCGGCGCGCAGGCCCGCGATATTGATGCGTCCGTTCCCGGCCATGTAGATGCCATGCTCTTCGCGCAGCGCCGCGACGGCTTCGGGCGTCAGCGGCAGCATCGCGAACATGCCGCGCTGGTCGGCGATCGCCGACAGCCGAGGATGCGTTGCGGCGAGTGCCGCGCGTAGGCCGTTGAGGCGCGCGCGCATCGCGTCGAGTTCGTCCCGCCAGTCGGCGCGGAGCGCGTCATTCTCGAGGATCGTCCGGACGATCGCCGCGCCATGATCGGGCGGCATCGACCAGAGGCTGCGCGCGAGCGAGAGCATGTTAGAGCGGACGCGTTCGGCGATCGCGCTGTTCGCCGACAGGGCCCACAGCGCGCCGACGCGTTCGCGATAGAGGCCGAAATTCTTGTCGCAGCTATAGGCAAGGAGCGCGGTGGGCAGCGCATCGAAGATCATCCGCGTCGCCGCCGCATCCTCAGCCAGCCCATCGCCCAGCCCCTGATAGGCGAGGTCGACGAAGGGAATCAGCCCGCGCGCCGCGCACAGATCGGCGACGGCCTGCCACTGCTCCGGCGTGAAGTCGCTTCCGGTCGGGTTGTGGCAGCAGCCGTGCAGCAACAGGATGTCGCCCGCCCGCGCCGCGGCAAGGTCGTACAGCATTGCATCGAAATCGATGTGGCCCGATGCGGCGTCATGGAAACGGTGGCTCCGCGTCGACAGTCCCGCTTCGGCAAAGATGGGCGCATGATTAGGCCATGTCGGGGTGCCGATCCAGACCTGTGCTTCGCGGTTTGCTCGCGCGAGAAGCTCGGCGCCAAGGCGAAGCGCGCCCGTGCCGCCGGGCGTCTGCACGCCGTTCAACCGTTCGCCCGCCGTCGGGTCGCCAAAAACGATCCCCTCGAGCAGCGCGGTATAGGCAGCGTCGCCTTCGGCCCCGAGATAGGATTTGGTCACCTGCGTTTTGAGCAGCGCCGCCTCGGCCGCCTTCACCGCGTGCATCACGGGTGTGTCCCCCGCATCGTCGCGAAACACGCCGACCCCGAGGTCGATTTTCTGCGGCCGATCATCCGCGCGGTACAGCGCGATGAGGCTCAGCAACGCGTCGGCGGGCTGCGCAGCCAGCGTATCGAACGGCAGGCTGTTTGAGACGGAGCGAGCGGGCAGGGTATCGAGTGTCATGCGCGAGATATCGCAATAAATCGGCGAAAAATCTTCTCAAACTGGACGGAATAGCGTGTTTGAAAGCGAGTCTATTTCATATTATGGCTATATGATGAAAGAAATTGTCAAACTCGACGCGCTCGACCGTCGCATCCTCGGCGAATTGCAGCGCGATGGCGCGCAGAGCAACGGCGACCTTGCCGAGCGGGTGGGCAGCACGGGCCCGTCGTGCTGGCGCCGCGTCAGAGCGCTCGAGGCGGCCGGCGTGCTGACGAAAAATGTGTGGCTCGTCGACGCGGCACGGGTCGGACAGAGCGTCAACGTCCTCTGCAATATCCGGCTCAAGAGCCATTCGGCCGAGCATACCGCGATGTTCGAAAATTTTGTCCGGGACCAGGATCGCATCATGGAATGCCTGTCGATGTCGGGCGAGTGGGATTATCAGGTGCGCGTCGTCGCAACCGATGTCGCCGACTACGAAGCGTTTCTGATGCAAAAGCTGCTCAGGAACGAAGCGGTCGCCGCAGCGGCGTCGCACTTCGCACTCAGGGCGGTCAAATATCAGACAGCCGTTCCGCTTCCGGGCGAGTAACTGGTCCGAAATGGCCGAGCGGCGATCCGTCAAATAACTAAACTTTTGAAATTAAAAGAAAAAATTCCAGATTCGACGAAATCTCAAATTCGAAGACATTCGGCTACATTCGAGCCTCGGCGCTTTCACGATCGGCACCTTAGCCTCAGGCCTTTCGCGGACAAATGCCGTAAGTCAATTTGAACGCGCACCTTTGTCGAATCATCGTTCCCGTGACGTTTCCACGAAGCTTTCGATGCCGAAGATTGAGCGTCCCGGGCCATTGGCGAATCCGCCAAGCATAAGGTGCAGCTTCTGCTCTTCGGTCCGGTATGGCGCAAAATGTGCGCCCAGTTCCATCACGCCGCCTGACCTGTTCGCGAACTGCGGCCATTGTGGCAAACCCGGGCCGTTGGGGTCGCCGCGTTTCACGAAATTTCCCCATAGTTGCGACATGGTCGCAGCAACCGAGCGGTCGTATTCCGTGAAGGGGCGGTCGGGTGAGGTGCTCAGCGAATTGAAAGTGTAGGGCATTTCGGCCGAGTGGAACGCGCCGAACATCTCCTGTCCCGGGCCCGGTTCGGGATGGGTGTAATAATAGGCAAAGGCGGGGGCGTGGTGCATGCGCGCCCAGTCGATAAGCGATGCAAGGCCATACAGGCGGGTCAGTTGCCGGCGCGCGGCGAGCGCCGTCATCTCGCTATCGAGCGGGGTGTCCGCCAGTAGTGCATCGGCGCCGGCGTCGCCCGCGATCCGGGCGGCGAGCGCACGCACGTCCGCAGGCGCCGCGCGGAAATAACCGGGGCTCAACACGCCTTCGTCGGCGTTCAGTCCGACCATCACCGGCACGGCCCGCCGCTGGCCCGCCGCTTCCATCGCGGCGACCTGTCCGGGCAGGATCGATCCGTCGACGACAGGGCCGAGCAGCGGCATGCCGCCGACATCTCCAGCGCCGGCGAGCGGGCCGGTATCGAGCAGCGCCATCACCCGATCCGCCGGCAGATTCCGCAGCGCTGCGATACCGGGGAGCCTCGCGCGGGCGAGCAGGTCGGCGCCGCGGCGGTCGGCTTCGGTGCGGTCGGGTAGCGGCACTTCGACGATACCGCTTTGCGCGATCGCGCGGACGAACAGTCCGTCGGACTTCGGCGAAAGCAACAACATATGGACGGCCATGGCGCCCGCCGACTGGCCGGCGATCGTCACCTGTCCCGGATCGCCCCCAAAGCCGGCGACATTGCGCTGCGTCCAGCGCAGCGCCGCCAATATGTCCTGCAACCCGAAATTGGCGCCGCCGCCGGGATCGTCCGCGAGGTCGCGAAAGGCGGCAAAGCCGAAGACGCCCAGACGATAGTTGATCGACACGACAATGATGCCCTGCCGCGCCAGCGCCGCGCCGTTATAGATCGGAACCGCATTCGACCCCGACATGAAGGCGCCGCCGTGAATCCAGATCATCACCGGCAGCGGCCGGCCGTCACGCTCCGCCGGTGCCCAGATGTTGAGGGTGAGGCAATCCTCCGAAACCGGCGACGGCGCGACATATTCGCGGGTCCACGGACCGAAGCCGCCGGGGGTGATCGTCTGGACGCAGCCGGGGCCATGCGCCTTGGCATCGCGCCGCCCGGACCACGGCGGAGGCGCTTCGGGAGCGGCCCAGCGCCGTTCGCCGACGGGCGGCGCGGCATAGGGAACGCCGAGGAAGCGGACGACGCCGTCGTCGAGGGTTCCGCTAAGCTCGCCGCTTTCGATCTTCGCCACCGCGTCTTGCGCCGCCACGGGCGGTGCGAACATAAAGGAGCCGATCAGGGCGGCAACGGGAGAAAGGAGGCGCATCGACGTTACTCTCACCGGTCAGGGCGCCTTGGCGGCCACGACGCGTTCGACGAAATCGAGCCGCGCGCGGATCGGATCGGGTTCTTCGTGCGCGCCGGCCGCGTCGAAGGTCATAATGGTATCGGCCGCCACGCCGCCCGGCGACCAGCGCCCACCACCCGTTGCCGACGGTACGCCGGTCTTTGCGAAATTGACCCAATAATCCTGCACCAGCCGCGCCGCCGCGCGATCGGCGGGCGATGTCGCAGCGCCGTGCCGGACGTCGACGGTGCCGAAGAAAAAGGGCAATTCGCTCGCATGAAAGGCGCCCGGCATCTTGGCGCGCAGATATTCGGGCACATAGCCGAAGCGGTAGGTGAAGACGGGCTGCCCGCGCCCCGCGATGATCCGGGCGACGTGCCGCGCGGGTTCGAGGAACATCGTGTCGGCCGAAACCGCGATGCCGATGCGCATCGCGTCCTTGCGCGCTTCGGGGTCATAGACCGGCTCGGCCTGTGCGCGCACTGCCGCCAGCGGGGCATAGGCCTGATCGACACCCCCGCCGAAGAAGAAGCCGTCGGCATCGTTTGCGCCGATGACCATTGGTATCTTTGCGCCGTCGCCGGCGGCATAGGCCGCATCGATCGACCGGCGCACAATCTGTCCGTCGGCATAGAGCGGCGTGAAATCCTTCGCGCCGAACAGGGTCATCAGGTTGAGCCCGCTCATCACGCTGTCGGCTGGCAGGGCGCGAAGCGCGGCGAGCGGGCCGGCCTCATCGCCCTCTATTCCCTTCGCCCGCGCAAAACCGGCGCCGATCGCTTCGGCCTCGGTCGCGGTGCGCAGCGGGCCCATTAGATCGCGCCCGCCGCCGGACATGGAGATCGCCTTGTGAAACAGTCCCTTCGCAAGCGGGGTCGTTGTCAGCGCGTGCACCGACATGCCGCCCGCCGATTCACCGAAAATGGTGACGTTGCCGGGATCGCCGCCGAAGGCCGCGATATTTTCCTGCACCCATTTCAGCGCTGCGATCTGGTCGAGGATCGCATAATTGCCCGTCGGCGCGCCGGCGGCTTCGCGTTTTAGGGCCGGGTGGGCGAAAAAGCCGAAACGGCCGAGCCGGTAGTTGAAGCTGACGAAAACCACATCCGATTCGGCAAAAGACCGGCCCGTATAGACCGGCGGCGAGCTGCCGCCGTTGACGAAGCCGCCGCCATAAATCCAGATCATCACCGGCCGTTTCTTGCGCGACCGTTCGGCCGGGGTCCAGACGTTGAGATAGAGGCAGTCCTCGGACGGCTTCACCCCCAGCGGCGCGGCATCGGCCTTGAAGGGAATCTGCATGCAATCGGGGCCGTACTGGTCGGCGACGCGAACCTGGGTCCAGCGATCGGCGGGCTGCGGCGCGCGCCAGCGCAGATCGCCGACGGGGGGCAGGGCATAGGGAATCCCCCGATAGGCGATGCTCTGGCCTTCGGCGACGCCTTGCACGGCACCGCTACGCGTGTCGACGACGGGCTGCGGCGCGGTGTCCGCCGCCATCGCGGGAGAAACGAGCGCCAGCGCGAGCGCGACGGTGGGGAATATCCGCATTGTCTGTCCTTTCACATTATCGCCGCGATGCCGCCGGAACGGGACAGCCTGTCCCCGTTCCGCCGAGTTCGAGGCATTCTCCATCGACCGGACCGTCCGGTGCGACCCGCATGGCGGCGGCAAGCGTTGGCGCCACGTCGACCACCTGTACCGGCAGGGCGCGTTCCTGATGCGCCACACCGGGCCACCAGAAGAGGATGGGGACGCGCCGGTTGACGTCGCTGGGCCCCGAATGGCCCATCATGAACAGGCCGGGGAGCGACGGCGCGGCGATCTTCAGCGGATCGGTCGCGAGCAATATGTCGCCGCTGCGCGCAGGATAGAAGGACAGCGCCATACGGTCGGCGACCGGCAGCAGGTCAGGCGACTGGCGCGGATCGGGCTTACGTCCATGCAATTGAGCCGCCGTCCAGGCACCGGCGATGCCCGGCCGGGTGAGCGCGCGCGCCGCGGTCGCTTCGGCGATGCGGTTCTTGAGCGCGGTATCGGCGAGCGACTGCCCGCCGGCGTCGACGACAACAAGCTGCGTCGGGTCGAAGAACGCCGGGCGCAGCGGGTTCCAGTCGACGCCCGTCGCGGTGCGCGCCGCGGCGTTGAGATCGGCGAGCAGCGCGGCGGCATCGATCCGCCCGGCATCGCGATAGCCGCGCGCCGTCAGCCGTTCGGGAAGATCGCCGCCGCCATGGTCGGCGGTGAGCGCGACGAGTACGGGAATCTTGAGCTCGCCGATCCGTTTGAGGAGGCGGCCAACCTCTTGGTCGACCCGGGCCATCTGGTCACACATCTCGGGCCCTTGCGTGCCATAGGCATGGCCGACCATATCGGTCGCCGACAGGCCGACCGCGAGCAGGTCGGTTCCGGGCGACCGGCCGAGCTTCTGGCCGTCGAGCAGGTCGATCGCCGCGTCGATTGTGATCTGGTCATAAAACCACGGCGGCGGTGTTGGGCCGCTCGCGGGTGGCTGGCCGGGGATCGCGGCCGGCGGATCGGGCGGCAGGTGCGCGTGGAAACTCTTGCCGCCTGGAAGGGGAATCACCGCCTCGCGCACCCGGCAGCTTTCGCGCCGGTAGGTCCAGGCGGGTGCGGCCTTCAGCCGCCGCGCAAACCCGGCATTGAGCTTTGCAAGCGGCGCGAGGCGGCGCTGGGCGTCCCCAGCATCGGCGCCCCAGGTGTCGAATCCCTGCTTGCCATCGAACCAGAAAGCCCCGTCGGGATGGCGGCCGCCCATCATGATTGCCGACCGATCCTTGCCCGCGACCGAAAAGACGCGATTGGCGGGCGAGGCGGCCTTGAGCCAATCGCCGAGCGTCGACACCTCGAGCATCGCCGGTCCGGTGCCGAGCTTGCGGCTGGCGCGTGCGGCGACATGGATGCCATCGTCGGTGCAATAGCGGTCGACCCCGGCGCGCTGGTCGTACCATTGGTTCGCGATGATCCCGGTCGCGGCAGGATGCCGCCCGCTCGCGATCACCGCATGGCCCGCGCAGGTTTCGGTCACGCCCTGCGCATGAAAACCGTTCGAATAGACGATGCCCTGCGCCAGCCTGGCGAGCCCGTCCTGAAACTCGCCCCGGCTCGCGTTAAAAAGATCGGCCGAGAACTGGTCGATCGAAATCAGGACGACCAGCTTCGGTGGGCCGGGCTTTTCCTCGGCGGCGACGGGCGTCGCCGATAATGCGGCCAGAGCGACGGCGCTGACCGCAGCCGCGATCGATTTCCTGGTCATGCGAACCTCCCGGGCGTGACGCCGGGCCGTCCCAACCGACGGCCCGGCACCTCCCCTTTTAGAAACGACCCTCCAGCGACACGCCGAGCGTCCGGAACGAGTTGAGACCGAACATGTGGTAATAGTCGCCGCGCGACTGCGAGTTGGAGTTGATGAAGGTCGGCTGGCGCTTGTCGAAGCAGTTGCGGCAGAAGAGCGTCAGCTTGTATCTGTCGTCGATCTGCTTGAGCCCGATGCTGGCGTCGAACAGCGAATAGCCGGGCAATTTCGTGTTCGGATCCTCGTTCGAGCTGAAGTTCGAACTGGTGCGGGCGTAGAGCGCACCCTGCAGAAATACCGCGAGGCTTTCGCTGACCGGTGTTTCATAGCGGCCGGTCAGGCTGACCGTCCATTTGGGCACGTTCGGCAACCGATTGCCCGACGAATCGATCGTCCCGTTGGGGCGGCAGTTCGGCTGGAAAGGATAGCAGCGGTCGCCTTGAAAGTCCGAGAAGAAGGCGTCGACATAGCTGACCCCCAGATTGAAGACGAGCCCTTCGGCGGGCAGGGCCGACGCCTCGATCTCGAATCCGCGCGACTTGAGTTCGCCCGCGTTCAGCAGGACATAGCCGTTGCTCGCCGTGTCGAACGCCTGCGCCTGGAAATTCTTGAAAGTCGAGCTGTAGCCCGAGATGTTGAAGATCAGGTGGCGGTCGAGCAGCGTCGACTTGATCCCGGCTTCATAGGAGGTCGGGATTTCCGGCATGATGAGCGGCGCGCGCGGATCGATCGTCAGGTTGAAGCCCGGTCCCTTATAACCGCGCGCCACCGAGGCATAGGCCATGACATCGGCGGTCACGTCATATTGCGCGCCGACGCGCCACGAGAAATTCTCTTCGCTGATCCGCTGGTTGCGCGACCCCACTGCGCCGAACGGGATGACGAACCCGGCCGCGTCGCTGACCGAGCGAAGCTTGAGCTTGTCATAGGTATAGCGGCCGCCGAAGGTGAAACGGAAGCGGTCGCTGATATTGAGCGTGCCCTGACCGAAGCCTGCGTAGCTTTTCGACGTCATCGAGCCGGTCGAGTGAATACCGAGCCAGGCATTGAACCCGGCGGGCGGCGGGGCTGTCACGCCGTTGGCACCCGCCGCGGTAATGTCGGAATCGCTCTTGGAATCATAGTAATAGAGGCCGAGCTGATATTCGAAAAACTGTCCGACAGGCGATGCCAGCCGCAGTTCCTCGGTGAACTGGCTGATCGTCGAAAGCTGGTGGTTCGTATCGAGAAGATTGACGCGGTGCTTGTCCGAATCGAACAGATTGTCGGCGTCGAACTTCCGCCAGGCGGTGATGCTGGTCAGCGTGTGCCCGCTCTCGAACTCATAGTCGATATTGGCCTGAAGCCCGCCGACATCGAAATTGGCCCGCGTCGGCGCGCCATAGCTCGAAAAGAAATTGTCGGGATTGGCGACGATGCCGAGCGCGGCGTTTTCGGCGGCGAAGCGGCTGGTGGGCCGGACAATGCGATCGGCGCTGCCGCCCGATCCGACGCCCGAGGAATGCGCATAGTCGCCGGCGATGAAGATGCTGAGTTCGGATGTCGGCTCCCACAAGAGCTTCGCGCGCAGGCTGGTCTGGTTCTGACCATATTGGCTGCCGGGAACATCAACCAGATTTGTGATCACCGGGTCGGTATGCGTCTGCGCCGCGCTGACGCGCAGCGCGGCCTTGTCGCCCAGCGGCACGTTGACGATGCCTTGCAGGCGATAGAGCAATCCGTCGCCGGGCACCTTCATCTGCGCGATCTCGCCCATGACCTGTCCGTCGAAGCGGCCTATCTCGGGGCGGCGCGTCGTGATGTTCACGAGGCCGGCGGAGGCGTTCTTGCCGAACAACATGCCCTGCGGGCCGTTGAGCACCTCGATCTGCGCGAGGTCGAGATAGTTCATGAAGCCGAGCGACGGGTTGCCCATGACGACGCCGTCGATCACCGAGGTCACGCTCGCTTCGATCGAGTTCGAGAAGCTCAATGTGCCGACGCCGCGGATCGAGAAATTGGAGGCGCCGAGCGCCGCATTGAAGCTTTTGACCTGCAGGCTGGGCGCGACGAGCTGGAGCTGCGACGGGTCGAAAATCTGGCGCGAGGCAAGCGCGTCGGCGCTGACGACGGTCGCCGAAATCGGCACGTCCTGCAGGTTTTCGGCGCGTTTCTGTGCGGTGACGATGATCTCGCCGAAGCCGCCGGTCTGTTCGTCGGTCGGCGCGGCGTCCTGTGCGAAGGCCGGTGTCGTGACCGCGAGCACGGCGCAAAGCGCGGTGGCGGAAGTCCAAATCCTCTTCATATCATCCCCCTGTTCTGTGATGGTCTATTTGCGGTAGGTCCAAGTCCTTCCGGCGAGCGTGACGCCCGTTTCCTCGATCAAATCTTCGGCCGACGCGCCGAGCGCGAAGCGATAGGTGCCGGGCGCGATCGTCCAGCCCTTGGGTCCCCAGTCGGCGAGCAGGCGCGGGTCGATGGGCACGTCGACCCGGCGTGTTTCGCCGGGTTTCAGGTCGACGCGCGCGAAGGCGACGAGCCGGCGCGTCTTGCCGCGCGGCGTTTCGATCAGATAGACTTGTCCGACATCGGCGCCGCCGCGCGCGCCGCTGTTCCGCAGCGTGAAGGCGGCGGCGGGATTTGCCCCGCCCGCGACTGCAAGGCCCGAGCGGTCGAAGCGGGTGTAGCTGAGCCCGAAACCGAACGGATAGAGCGGCTTCGCCTGCTGGCGCGCGAACCAGCGGTAACCGACGTCGGCGCCTTCGACATTATAGTCGATGTCGAGCGTCTGACCGGGCTTGCCATGCCCGGCGAAGCTTGGCTCGACGGTCTCGGCGCCCGGCAGGGCAGGACGCGGAAGCTGCGCGATCGAAGCCGGAAAGGTCACGGGCAGGCGGCCCGACGGATTGACGTCACCGAACAGCACCCCGGCGATCGCCTCGCCGCCGCGCGCGCCGGGATACCAGGCGGCGAGGATCGCGCCGACATCGTCCTTCCACGGCATCGCGACGGGGCCGCCGTTCTCCAGCACGACAACCGTCTTCGGATTGGCCTTCGCCACCGCCGCGATCATCGCATCCTGTCCTTGCGGCAGCGAGAGATCGGGGACGTCGAGCCCTTCGGTCATCCACTGCGTTCCAAAGACGATGACAAGGTCGGCGTTTTTCGCTGCGATCGCCGCCTCGGCCGGGTAACGGCCGTCGCGGAACACGACGTCCGCCTGCGGCGCGCGGGCGCGAATGGCGTCGAGCGGCGAGGACCGGTGATAATTTTGCGCCATCAGCGCGGTGAACGGCCCGTCCTTCACGGTCGGAAGCGACACCGCCGGGCCGCCCTGACCCTGCACCTGCGACGATCCCGCGCCCGAAAGCACGCCCGCGTCGGCATAGCCGCCGACCACCAGGATGCGCTTTGCCGAGGCGGCCAGCGGCAGGATATTGTCGCGGTTCTGGAGCAGGACCATGCCCTTTTCGGCAATTTCCTGTGCGACCGCGGCGCCGGCGGCGACATCGATCGGCGCCTTGCGCGGCGGGTTGCGATCGACCCCGACGGCATAGATGGAGCGCAGCACGCGCCGGCTCATGTCGGCGATGCGGCGCTGATAGCGCTTGTCGCGATTGGCGGCGTCGAGCAGCGGCTGGCCGAAGAACACCGCCGCATCGAGCTGCGAGCCCGATTGCTGGTCGAGACCCTCAAGCGCGAAATCGGTCGCCCGGACCGATCCCCAGTCGGACATAACCCAGCCCTTGTAGCGCCAGTCGCCCTTGAGGATGCCGTTCAGCATCCGGTCGTTGCCGCACGCCTGCGCACCATTGACCTTGTTGTACGCGCACATGACCGACCCCGGCTGTCCCGTTTCGATCGCGATCTCGAAGGCGAGCAGGTCGCTCATGCGCAGCGCGCCTTCGTCGATGATGCCGTTGTGGAACTGCCGCCCGATCTCGGTCGGATTGAGTATGAAATGCTTGATCGTCGAAATCACGCCCTGCGACTGGATGCCCGCAACCGCCGCGCCGCCGAGCAGCCCCGAATGCAGCGGGTCTTCGCCCAGATATTCGAAGGCGCGGCCGCCACGTGGATCGCGGACCAGGTTGATGCCGCCCGCGAGCAGGACATTGAACCCCTTGGCATGGGCTTCGCCGCCGATCAGCGCGCCGCCCTTGCGCATGAGGTCGGGGCTCCATGTCGAGCCCATCGCCATTCCCGACGGAAGCGCGGTCGCCCCGTCGCCGCGTAGGCCGCCAAGGTAGGACACACCAAGGCTGGCATCGGTTTCGGTGAGCGCAGGAACGTCGAGGCGAGGGATGCCGGGAATATATCCCGCGCCAAACGGGACACCTTCGGGGATTTTCACGTCGCCAAGGGGCATGGCCAGGATGCCGTTCAGCAGGGTCACCCGCTCGGCATTGGTCATCACGGCTTCGGCGGCGGCGGCGCGGCGATCGGCGTCGTCCACTGCATCCCGCGCCTGGACTCCCGGTGCAATAGCTGACATCGAACAGGCGGCGAGCAACGCCGCGCGGCAAAGCCACGATCCCATCAAACTCTCCCTTTTGATCTGTTTTCGAATCGCTAGCTATCTAATCATGTCAGCGCTGACAATGAAAAATATCAGCGCTGACATGAAGGGTGGACTGGATACGTATTCCGCGTCTAACTAGGCGCGATGAATCCTATTGGTCCCGCCGTGAAAAAGCCTGCTACCCTGGACGATGTCGCCGCGATCGCCGGCGTATCGGCGAAGACCGTGTCGCGCGTCGTCAACCGCAACGCCAATGTCAGCGCCGCGACGCGCGAACGCATCGAGGCGGCGATCCGCGAAACCGGCTATCGCGTCAATCAGGCGGCACGGTCGCTGGCGGCGTCACGCTCCTTCCTGATCGGCGCATTCATGCCGCACCTGTCCTCCTTCTATTTCGCGGAGATATTCCGGGGGGCGGCGAAGGCTTGCCGTCAGTACGGGTATCACCTCGTCCTCGAAGAGTTCGATCATGGCTCCGACAGCGTCGTCGATCGCTACGAGCAGGGGCTGCGCGGTGCCCATTGCGACGCATTGATCCTGACCCCGCCGGTCTGCGACGACGAGAAGCTGCTCGACGCCCTCGATCGCGACGGCTTGCCTTATGTGCGCATCGCCCCCGGCAAGCAGCTTGGCCGCTCGGTCGCGGTCGGCGCCGACGAGCGTCGGGCGGTGGAGCAGCTGGTGAGGCATTTGTGGGACGCCGGACGCCGCCGTTTCGCGATCATTGCCGGCCCCGCCGATCATGCAGCCGCGATGGTTCGCGAGCGGGCCTTCTGCGACGCGCTGGGCGCGCTGGGCGGCGACCCCGCGGGTGTCGCGCTCGCTCGCATCGAATTGAACGAATCGATCGCAGAGGCCGGGCGGATTGCAACGCTCGATCTTCTGCGGGACGTCGGGCAATTGCCCGATGCCATTTTTGCGTTCAACGACGAGGTCGCGATCGGTGCGATGGCGGGCATTCGCGAGCTGGGCCGCTCGATCCCCGAAGACATAGCGGTCGCGGGGTTCGACGACAGCTATATCGCCCAGCTCGTCTGGCCGCCGCTCACGACCATTCATCAGCCGATAGCCGACTTGGCCTTTCAGGCTGTGCGTCTCGTCGCGGATCCCGAAGGTTTCAGCACAGGAAATATTCTGTTGCCGACGAGTCTTGTTGTGCGAGGCACCACCTAGGGTCAGGAAGAAGGAGGTATCGGCTCGGCAGTCGGGAGCGCGCTCTTCCCACCCAAGGCGCTCCTTATTACGCGCCAGCCGGTTTCTTTTCGCCGCTCCCCCAGTGGGCGAGCTCCGCTGGCGTGCGCCGCAGCCAGTCATTCCCTGGGCAGGCGTTCGCGGTGCGACCGCCTTCGGGCACGACTGCATGCAGCTGCCGTTCCCGAGCGATGCCGCGCCCTTCGGCACGCCGCCCTCGGAAGACTGTCTGACCGTCAATGTCTGGGCGACGGCAGCTTTTTCGACGTGGCGCTCAAGGTTGGCGGCGACAGGTTCATGATCGAGCCGGCGCGCTATGTCGCCGGACGCGCCGCCGAGGCCGCGCAGCCCGCCTATCACTATCGCTTTTCCTATGTGGCCGAGTCGGTGCGCGCGGGGTCGAAGGGCGAGGCGCACGCGAGCGAGATCCCCTATTTTCTGGATACGGTCGCGACCAAATATGGTCCGGCGACGACCGCCGGGGACAGGGCGATCGCCCGAACCATCAGCGCTTATGTCGTCAACTTCGTGAAAACCGGTGATCCGAACGGGCCTGGCCTCACCGCCTGGCCCCGCTTTCGTGGCGGCGAGGTGATGGACTTCGCCCCCGATGGCGCGGCGCGGTCTGGAAACGATCCATGGTCGGACAGGCTCGATCTTGTCGGTCCCGATGGACCCGGCTGACACCCCTATCCTTAGCTTAACATTCTCCGCTTGCGCGATGCCCGGTCGCCTGAATTTCGAATGAGCTGTTGCCCAGGGCAAGCTCGTCGCCGCAATGGCTGCACGCAACGACCATCTTGAGATCATTGCCGCATGGGGTGTGGGTCAATAGGACCGGCGGCCCGCGCTCGTCGGAAAACCAGCGGTCGCCCCATTGCAGGAGCGCGAGGATCACGGGGTAGAGGTCGCGGCCCTTCTCGGTGAGGCGGTAGTCAAAGCGATCCGCGTGCGCCGAATAGGGCACGGCGTGCAAAATACCCTGCTTGACGAGGCGGTCGAGGCGGCCGGTCAGGATGTTTGTGGCCATCAGCGTATCGCGCTGAATCTCGTCGAAACGGTTGATGCGGGTGAACATCGCGCGGACGACCAAGGTCGCCCAGCGGTCGCCGAACAATTCGATCATCGTGTCGACCAGCGGGCGCCCGCCCGGCCGGCGGCCGCCGACATCGCCGCAGAAGCGGCGACGTTCATAGGCGGGGGTAACCTGGACCAGGCCCGGCCCCTCGCGCCATGCGACGTCGCGTGGGTCGATTTCGGCGCGGCAGCAATGGCAGACCGGGACCGGTTCGGTCGCGCTGCCACAGGTGGCGTGATAGAGCCGGACCTGGAAATCGCGGCTCGCCGCTTCCCATTTGTGCTGCCAGCGCAGCATCATCAGCGCGTTGGGAAACTGGTCGCGCCCCTTTGACGTGAGCATATAATGGTAACCGCGTCCGCCCTTTTTGGGCCGCTTGGTCAGGCAATCTTCCTCGGCCAGTTTTTTGAGGCGGCCGTTGACCACCGAGCGGGCAAGCCCCGTGCGCGCGACGAATTCGTCAAAGCCATGCACGCCCAGAAACGCCTGTTCCATGATAAGCAGGACGGGAACGTCGCCGACCACCTCCAGCGCGCGCCAGATCGAACAGGCCCTGATCGTGCGGTCGTGTTTCAAGCCAAAGCCATCCCTTGCGTCGCCATGCCCCTAAACCAGGACGGGTGCATCGACAAGGCGTGCGCCGGGAGGGGGAGGGCGGAGCCTCCGCCCTCCCGCCCGCCATCAGAAACGCCCGGTCAGCTGCACCGCGATCGTGCGCGGCCGGTCGACGATGCCATTATAGGCGTTGCCCGCGCCGCGCGTGATCGTCGTAGCGAGCGGCATCGCGCTTCCGGTCTGCAGGATGCGCTGGTTGGTGAGGTTGCGACCGATCAGCGCCACTTCCCAGCGATCGCCGACCTGCGCCAGCGCGAGCCGCGCACCGAGCTTCACATATCCATCCTGATGGGTGCGCGGGTCGAGGTTCGCCGCGGCGATATAGGAGGAGGAGAAGTCGGCGTTGACGTTGAACGCGACCTTCAAATCGCTCGTCACCGGCGTCGTATAGTCGAGATTGAGGTTGCCCGACCATTTGGGGCTGAGCGCGTTGCGCTTCCCCGAATAGTCGCAGAAGCCGTTCGGCCCCGGCACCTGCAAATAATAGCACTGGCCGTCGGTGAAGTTGGTGAATTTGAAGTCGAGATAGGCGACCGCGCCGCTGATCGTCAGCCCGTCGGCGATCGCGGCGCGAAAATCGGCCTCGACCCCCTGTGTCGTCGCGGCGGCAGCGTTGCGGACGTTGAAATTGAGCGTGCCGTCGAAGATGTTGACCTGCAGATCCTTGTACTTGGTGCGATAGAGCGACAGGTTGAACGCGATATTGCGTCCCTTGTATTTCAGCCCCGCTTCGAAATTGTCGGCGCTTTCATCCTCGAACATGAACGCGCCGGGCTTCGCCACCGTCGTCGATCCCGGCAACGAGTTCGAACGGATGTCAAAGCCGCCCGCCTTGGTGCCGCGGGCAAAGGACGCATAGAGCATCAAATCGTCGGTGGCGTCATACTGGACGTTGACCATCGGGTTGAAGCTGTCCTCGCTCAATTTGCCAGAGACGCTGTGCGCCTCGATATTGAGCGCGCGGAACACGGCGGTGACGACCGGCAACGGCGCGGTGCTGAGCGGTCCCTTGACGATCGCGAGCGTGCGGCGCCCGCTCTTCTTCTCATGGTTGAAGCGCGCGCCAGCGGTGATGCGAAGCTGGTCGGTCACCGATAGTTCGCCCTGCGCAAAGGCCGAGATCAGGTCCGATTTCTGGGTATAGTCGCGGTCGTTGCGCGTGTCGCCGAGCGCGCTGAACGGCGCGCCGAGCGCGAGGAAGGTCGGGTTGAACCGCGTGAAGTCCTGCACGTCGAGCTTCGCATGCTGATAATAGACGCCGCCGATATAGTTGAACGTTTCGCCGCCGGGTGAGGCGAGGCGGAGTTCCTGCGAATATTGGCGATAATCCTCGCGCAGGTTCGTGCCGTCGAGGAAGCTGATCCCCGAAAAATCGACGTCGACGATTTCGCGCGTCTTGTAGTCGAGCAGCGACGAGACCGAGGTCAGCGTATGCTCGCCGACTTCGAGGTCGGCGTTCAGGGTCGCGCCGAACACCTTGTTGCGGCTTTCATAGCCATTGTCCTCGCGGACATAATCGGGGTTCGTGCTGACGAAGAAAGGCCCCTGGAACACCGTGTTGTAATTGCCCACCGCGCCGAACACGTCGCGCGGCTGCCCCTTCGCCTCGAAATCGGCATATTCGAGCTTGAGCTCGGCGGCGAACGGCCCACCCTTGTCGAACTCGATCTTGCCGCGGACATATTTCTCGTCGACGCTCGGCTCGTCGCGGTCCAGCTTCTGGTTATAGAAATAGCCGTCCATCGTCCGGTAATAGCCAACGACACGCGCTTCGACGCCGTCGCTCAGCGGGCCCGACAGCACGCCGTTGAGCTGGAATTCCTTGTGATTGAATTCATAGAGGCCGGTCACCGAGCCCTCGAACTCGTCGGTCGGGCTGCGCGTCGTGATGTTCACCGCGCCGGCGATCGCATTCTTGCCGAACAGGGTCGGCTGCGGCCCGCGCAGCACCTCGACGCGCTCCATGTCGATCAACGGCAGGCGCGAGAGCTGGTCGCGGCCGTAATAGACGCCGTCGACGAACATCGCGACCGACTGTTCGAACCCCTTGTTGTCGCCCGAGGCGATGCCGCGGATCGCGATGCGGTTGGCGATCGCGGTCTGGGTGATCTTGAGGTTCGGGACCGACGAGCTGATCTGTTCGAGGTTGGTCTGGCCATAGCTTTCGACCTGCTTTCCGCTGACCGCCGAGATCGAGATCGGCACGTCGGAAAGTCCCTCGGCGCGCTTTTGCGCGGTGACGATGATTTCCTCGAGCCCGCCCTGATCCTCGGTGGATTCGGGGGCAGGCGCTGTGTCCTGAGCGAAAGCGATGCCAGGGCTGGCGAGTGCAGATGCGGTAAGCAGCGCGACAAAATAGCTCTTCATAGGGTCCTCCCACGCACCATCGTCTTGGCGACCACCGCCGCGATGTTTTTCTTGCCTTGCGACTCATAAGGGCTTTAAGTATCACTATGCAAGTTAGATAATTTGAGAGAGGATTGACCTTGCCGGGACACGGCCTTCCACCAGCGCTAACGCGCAATTTGCGCCTGCCCGCGATCGCGGCGCCGATGTTCCTCGTGTCGGGACCCGAGATGGTGATCGCATCATCGCGGGCCGGCGTGATCGGCAGCTTCCCTGCGCCCAATGCGCGCACCTCTGCCGACCTGGAGGATTGGGTGAGCCGGATCGATGCGGCGCTGTCGAACGATCCCGAGGCGGCGCCGTGGGCGGTCAACCTGGTCGTCCATCCGTCGAACAGCCGCCTTCCCGACGATCTCGCCTGCGTCGTGCGGCACAAGGTGCCGCTCGTCATCACCGCGCTGGGCAGCCCGGCGCGGGTGGTCGAGGAAATCCATTCATACGGCGGGCTCGTCTTCGCCGACGTCAATTCGGTCGGCTTCGCGCGCAAGGCCGCCGCCGCCGGGGTCGACGGGCTGGTGCTCGTCGCCGCGGGCGCCGGCGGACATACTGGTGCGACCGCGGGCTTCGCCTTTGTCGAGGAGGTCCGGCAGTTCTGGGATGGGCCGCTCGTGCTCGGCGGAGCGATTTCGACGGGGCATGCCGTCCGTGCCGCCGAAATATTGGGCGCCGATTTCGCCTATCTCGGCACGTCGCTGATCGCCTGCGCCGAGAGCATGGCGGTGCCGGGGTATAAGGATATGGTCGTCGCCGCGGGCGCCGAGGACATCGTGCCGTCGAAGGGGATCACCGGGGTCACCGCCAACTGGCTGAAATCGAGCCTGATCGCCGCGGGATACGACCCCGCGAACATGCCCGAGGACAAGCGCCCCAACTTCTCCGACGCGCAGGACGATGCCAAGGCGTGGAAGAATGTCTGGTCCGCGGGGCAAGGGGTCGGCGCGGTGCGCGGTGTCGAACCCGTCACGACTATCGTCGATCGCCTCGTTTCCGAATATGATGCCGCCGCCGCAAGGCCGCGATTTGCCCCCGCCGAAGGAGTCATCGCATGACCGCAGAGCTTGTCGAGACGATCGCATCGACGATCCAGCCGAACGACCACCCCTATATGAAGGGCGCGTGGCGCCCGACTTACAATGAATGGAACGCGATCTTCGCCAATGGCGATGCCGAGGTGATCGGCAATATCCCGACCGACATAGACGGCGTTTACGTGCGCACCGGCGAAAACCAGATTCACGAGCCTATCGGCCGCTATCATCCCTTCGACGGCGACGGCTTCATCCATTCGATCTCGTTCAAGGACGGGCGCGCCAGCTATCGCAGCCGCTTTGTACGCACCAAGGGGTTCGAGGCGGAGAAGGAAGCCGGCCGCTCGCTGTGGGCGGGGCTGATGGAGCCGCCGCACAAGTCGACGCGCCACGGCTGGGGCGCGCAGGAGTGGCTGAAGGATTCGTCGTCGACCGACGTCGCGATCCACGCGGGGAAGATCATCTCGACCTTCTATCAGTGCGGCGAAGCCTATCGGCTCGACCCCTTCACGCTCGAACAGTTCGGCACCGAAAGCTGGGTGCCGCTCGACGGCATTTCGGCGCATTGCAAGGTGGACCTCGCGACCGGCGAGCTGATGTTCTTCAACTATTCGAAGCACGCGCCCTACATGCATTATGGCGTCGTCGGGGCGGACAATAAGCTCAAGCATTATATCCCGATCCCGCTCGCCGGGCCGCGCCTGCCGCACGACATGGCGTTCACCAAAAACTACACGATCCTCAACGACATGCCGCTCTATTGGAACGAGGAGTTGCTCGAACGAAATTTGCACGTCGTGCAATTCCACCCCGACGAAAAGACGCGCTTTGCGATCATCCCGCGCCACGGCCAGCCCGAGGACATCCGCTGGTTCACGGCCGAGCCGACCTACACGCTCCACTGGCTGAACGCGTGGGAGGAAGGCGACGAAATCATCCTCGACGGCTATTATCAGGAAGAGCCGATGCCGAAATCCTATCCGAACGCGCCCGAAGGGCTCGAGCGGATGATGGCCTATCTCGATCAGGGGCTGCTCAAGCCGCGCCTCCATCGCTGGCGCTTCAACCTCAAGACCGGCGAGACGGTCGAAGAGCGGCTCGACGACCGCGACCTTGAATTCGGCATGTTCAACCACCGCTATGCGGGCAAGCCCTATCGTTACGCGTATAGCGCGATCCCCGAGCCCGGCTGGTTCCTGTTCCGCGGACTGGTCAAGCATGACCTGAATGCACGGACGAGCGAATCCTATGAATTCGGCCCCGGCCGCTTCGGCAGCGAGGCGCCCTTCGCGCCGCGCATCGATGCGAAGGATGAGGATGACGGCTACCTCGTTTCGTTCATAGCCGACCTCGAAACCGACAAATCCGAATGCGTGCTGATCGACGCCAAGAATGTCGCGGCGGGGCCGGTGTGCCGGATCATCCTGCCCGAGCGCATCTGTTCGGGAACGCACACCGTCTGGGCGTCCGGCGACGATATCGGCATGGGCGACAACAGCGTGCTGGCCGCCTGACATGATCGCCGCGGGAGAGGACAAACGGCGACAGCATCGCGAAAGCGGCTGGTGGGGCGACAAGACCTTCGCCGACCTGTTTTTCGCCAACGCGGTGGCGCATCCCGACCGGCTGGCGCTGGTCGATGCACCCAACCGCGCGGACTTTGCGTTCGGCGAGCCGCAGCGGCTGACCTACGCCGGGCTTGAGGCCGAGATCGACCGGATCGCGGGCGCGCTGGTCGTCGCAGGGGTCGGCAAGGACGATGTGCTGCTCGTCCAGCTTCCGAACATCAGCGAGTTCGTCGCGCTCTATTTCGCCGCCGCGCAGATCGGCGCGATCGTCAGCCCGGCGGCGGTGCAATATCGCAGCCACGAGGTGAAAGGCATGATCGGCATCGTTGCGCCCAAAGCGTTCGTCTGTGCGACGCAGGTCAAAGGCTGCGACCATGTCGGCGTCGCACAGCCCTTGCTGGACGGCATTCAGCTTATGACGTTTGGCCCGAATCCGCCCGCCGGTGCGTTGGACCTCTCGACCGTCAGGGGCAATGAAGCCGCGCTCGCGGCGCATGTCGCGGCGAACCCGGTCGACGCCGACGACATCTTCACTATCTGCTGGACCTCGGGCACCACCGGCGTTCCGAAAGGCGTACCGCGCAGCCACAATCACTGGATCGCGGTTGCCGGCGCGGGGTACGAGGCGATGAAGGTCGGGCCGGGCGACGTGCTGCTCAACCCGTTTCCGCTCATCAATATGGCGAGCATCGGCGGCATCACCATGTGCTGGCTGACGAGCGCGGGAACGATGGTGCTCCATCATCCCTTCGACCCCGGCGTCTACCTCAAGCAGATCGCGACCGAGCGGCCGAGCCTGACGATCGCGCCGCCCGCAGTGCTCAACATGCTGCTCCAAAATGAGGCCCTGCTCGCATCGGTCGACCTCTCCAGCCTGCGCGTCATCGCCTCGGGCTCGGCGCCGCTCGCGCCCGCGATGGTGCGCGGTTTTCAGGAAAAGCTCGGCATCATTATCGTCAACGTCTTCGGGTCGAACGAGGGGATGAGCTTTATCACCGGCGAGGGCGACATGCCAGATCCCGACAAGCGCGCGAGCCTGTTCCCGCGGCGCGGCACCTATCCGCCGCCCTATGGCCAAGGGCGGGCGCATAATATCGAAAGCCGGTTGGTGCCTCCCGGCGGCGGCGATCCGATCGAGCAGGACGGCGCGGCGGGCGAACTCCAGATCCGCGGCCCGACCTTGTTCGAAGGTTATCACAATGCCCCTGAGCAGACGGCCGCCGCCTTCACCGGCGACGGCTGGTTCCGCACCGGCGACCTGTTCGAGATCGCCGAGGGTGGCGATTTCTATCGCTTCGTCGGGCGCTGCAAGGATCTGATCATCCGCGGTGGGGTCAACATCTCGCCCGAGGAGATCGACCAGCTGCTCGGCGGTCATCCGTTGCTCGCCGAGGCCTGCACATTCTCGCTCCCTGACCCGACGATGGGTGAGCGCATCGGCCTTGCCTACGTCCCGCGCGGCGCCGACGATGTGGGGATCGGCGAGGTCGCCGACTATCTCCGCGGCCACGATCTCGCGGTGTTCAAACTGCCCGAGCGTCTGTTCCGCTTCGACGCCCTGCCGCGCAACGTCACCAACAAGGTGATGCGCAGCGAAGTGCGCGACATGGCGCTCGCCACTCTCGAAAAGGAAGCCTGACATGGCGAAAGACGTCTTCATCCTCGGCGGCGCGCAGACCGACTTTGCGCGCAACCTCGAACGCGAGGGCGGCGGGCTGTTCGAGCTGTTCCGCGAAGTCGCCGAGGCGGCGTTCGTCGCGACGGGGATCGAATCCAAGGAAGTCGAGACCGCGCATGTCGGCAATTTCGTCGGCGAACTGTTTGCGGGACAGGGCCAGCTCGGCGGCTTCTTCGGCCATGTCCACCCCGACCTCGCGGGCATTCCTGCGGCGCGCCACGAAGCCGCGTGCGCGTCGGGCAGCATCGCGATCCTCGCCGCCGCCGCCGAGATCGAGGCCGAGCGTTACGGCCTCGCGCTCGTGCTCGGCATCGAGCTGATGCGCAACGTGCCGGGCCAGCGCGCCGCCGAATATCTGGGCGCCGCGGCGTGGGCGGGACGCGAAGCGCAGGAAGCGCGTTACCTCTGGCCATATATGTTCGCGCGCGTCGCCGAGGAATATGACGAACGCTTCGGGCTCGACCACGCGCATCTGCGCGGCATTTCGGCGAATAATTTCGCCAATGCGAAGAAGAACCCGAACTCGCAGACACGCGGCTGGGCGATCACCCACGATCATCTGGCCGAGAATGACGAGGTCAATCCGCTGATCGAGGGAAGTCTGCGCAAGTCTGATTGCGGCCAGGTCACCGACGGCGCTGCGGCGATCTTCCTCGCCTCGCGCGAAGTCGCCGAAGCCTATGCGAAACGGCGGGGCATTTCTGTCGACTCCATTCCGCGCATCAAGGGCTGGGGTCATTCGACCGCGCCTTTGCTCTACGCCACCAAGGTCGCGGACAGCCGCGGCGCGCCTTATGTTTTCCCCAGCGTGCGCAAGGCGATGATGGATGCGCTGAAGCGCGCCGAGATGCCCGACGTTTATGCGTGCGACGGGGTCGAAGTGCATGATTGTTTCTCGATCACCGAATATATGGCGATCGACCATTTCGGCATCACGCCGCCGGGCGAAAGTTGGCGCGCGGTCGAGGATGGCACGATTGCATTGGGCGGGAAGCTGCCCGTCAATCCGTCGGGCGGGCTGATCGGGCTCGGTCATCCGGTCGGCGCGACGGGAGTTCGGATGCTGCTCGACAGCTGGCGACAGGTGACCGGAAACGCGGGCGATTATCAGGTCGAGGGCGCGCGCAATTTCGCGACGTTCAATGTCGGTGGCAGCGCTACGACCGCGGTCAGCTTCGTCGTCGGCGTCTGATTTTGACCGACGTCTATCTCTATGACGCGGTTCGGACACCGCGCGGCAAGGCGCGGCCCGATGGCGGGCTCGCCGCGCTGAGCCCGCAGGAACTGGTGCGTCAGCAGGCGGCGGCGCTCGCGGCGCGCTGTGGCGATGTTGCGGCCAATCCCGATGCGCTGCTCCTCGGCTGCGTTACGCAAAGCGGCGCGCAGGGCGGGCATATCGCGCTGGTGTCGAAGCTCCATGCGGGCCTCCCCGACACCACCACGGCGCACAGCATCAACAATTATTGTGCATCAGGGCTGTCTGCGATCGGTCAGGCGGTCGCAAAGATCGCGAGCGGCGAAGTCACGAGCATCCTCGCGGGCGGGGTCGAATCGATGAGCCGGAGCCCATTTCTGGGCGACCGCGCGGCCTATTATGACGACGACAGCCTGCCGGCCCGCGCGCGCTTTGTCCCGCCGGTGCTCGCCGCCGACCGGCTCGCCAACGCCGAAGGCATCACCCGCGCCGAGCTCGACGCGGTTGCTCTCGCCTCGCAGCAAAAGGCCGCGGCGGGCGACGCCGACCCGTTCTTGCAGCATTCGCGCATCGTGACCGGCGCGCTGACCGGCGAAGAATGCATCCGGCCGCAAACCACGGCCGAATCGCTAGCCGCCGCGCCGCCTGCCTTCGGCGACTTGCAGCAGCAATATGGCGGCGCGCTCGACGGCGCGACGTTCGAGCCGCTCCACAGCATCGCGCACGCGCCGCCGATCTGCGACGGCGCGGGTCTCGCGCTCGTTGGCGCCGATGGGCTCGGCATCGCCCCGCGCGCCCGCGTGATCGCCTTTGCCGAAAGCGGCGGCGATCCGGCCGCCTCGCTGACCGCCGGCTTCGCGGCGATGGACAAGGTGCTCGTGCGCGCCGGCCTCACCCTTGCGGATCTCGACCGGATCGAATTCATGGAGGCCTTTGCCGTCACCATCGCCAAATTCCTCCGCGATCGCGACGCCGATCCGTCGTGCGTCAATGTCGGCGGCGGACATCTGGCGAAGGGTCATCCGATGGGCGCCAGCGGCGCGATTCTGACGTCGGCGCTGCTCGACGCCCTCGATGCCTGCAACGGGCGTTATGGAATGGTCGTCTTGACGGGGGCTATGGGTGTGGGGGCAGCCATGATCGTGCAACGGCTCAGTGGCGCCTAGGCTCGCTTGACAAGGAAAGAGCAAGTCTCGCCGTTGGTACAGTCAAAATAATTTGCGACCCTTCAATGTCCAAAGAAAAATCTATTAATTTCAATATTTTCTGTTCTTAAGCTGGCCGATCGCGCAATGCGTGAAGCGCCTTTTATAAGTGGTTGTAAAAACTGAGAAAATAGACCGATCTGGATCGGTCATTCCCACTCGATCGTGCCCGGCGGTTTCGACGTATAGTCGTACACCACGCGGTTGATGCCCTGGACCTCGTTGATGATGCGCGTCGCGCAGCGGCTGAGGAAGCTCGCATCGAATGGATAGATGTCCGCCGTCATGCCGTCGGTCGAGGTTACGGCGCGCAGCGCGCAGACATGGTCGTAAGTGCGCCCATCGCCCATCACGCCGACCGTCTTGACGGGCAGCAGCACGGCGAACGCCTGCCAGATCGCGTCATAAAGGCCCGCATTGCGGATCTCGTCGAGATAGACCGCGTCGGCTTTGCGCAGGATGTCGCAACGGTCCTTCGACACTTCGCCGGGGATGCGGATCGCGAGGCCGGGGCCGGGGAAGGGATGGCGGCCGACGAAAATGTCGGGGAGGCCGAGTTCCTTGCCGAGCAGGCGGACCTCGTCCTTGAACAGTTCGCGCAAGGGTTCGACGAGCTTCATGTTCATGCGCTCGGGAAGGCCGCCGACATTGTGGTGGCTCTTGATCGTGACGCTCGGGCCGCCGGTGAACGAAACCGATTCGATGACGTCGGGATAAAGCGTGCCCTGCGCGAGGAAATCGGCGCCGCCGATCTTCTTCGCTTCTTCCTCGAAGACGTTGATGAATTCGCCGCCGATGAACTTGCGCTTCTTTTCGGGGTCGGTGACCCCGGCGAGGCCTGCCATGAAGCGTTCCTCGGCGTCCACCACGACAAGCGGGATGTTGTAGTGGTCGCGGAACAGGCGCTCGACCTGCTCGCGCTCGTTCATGCGCAGCAGGCCGTGGTCGACGAAGACGCAGGTGAGCTGCTCGCCGATCGCCTCGTGGATCAGCACCGCGGCGACCGCGCTGTCGACGCCGCCCGACAGGCCGCACAGCACGCGCTGGTCGCCGACCTGTGCGCGGATTTCGGCGATCTTGGTGGCGCGGAATTCGGCCATCGTCCATTCGCCGCTGCAGCCGCAGACGTGGCGGACGAAGTTCGCGATCAGCTTGGCGCCGTCGGGCGTGTGGACGACCTCGGGGTGAAATTGCGTGCCATAATAGCGGCGCTCGTCGTCGGCGATCAGCGCGAAGGGGGCGCCGTCGCTGATCGCGACGATGCGGAAGCCCGGTGCGAATTTGGTGACGCGGTCGCCGTGGCTCATCCAAACCTGATGGCGCTCGCCGACTTCCCACAGGCCGTCGAACAACACGCAGGGCTCGGTGACGGTCAGGAAGGCGCGGCCGAATTCGCCGTCGCGTTCGCCATCGGCGCCGCCGGGTTCGACCTGTCCGCCAAGCTGCTGGCTCATCACCTGCTGACCGTAGCAGATACCGAGGATGGGAAGGCCGCTGTCGAAGATCGATTGCGGCGCGCGCGGGCTGCCCGCCGCGGGGACCGATGCGGGCGAGCCCGACAGGATCACGCCCTTCGGCTTCATTCGTTCGAGCGCGGCTTCGGCGGCGCTGAACGGGACGATCTCGCTATACACGCCGGCCTCGCGGACGCGGCGGGCGATGAGCTGGGTTACCTGGCTGCCGAAATCGACGATCAGGATGGATTCGGGCGGAGTGGATGTGTCTGGAGTCGGCATGGGTGGCCGATAAGGGCGAAGGCCCATGCTGTCCAGCGGTCGATATGGACCATCCGTCGAAGCCGCATGGCCCCGACACATTGTTGCGACAATTGCGACATAAATGAACGCCGAACAAAGAACGGCGTCAGCGGGCGTTAAGCGCTGTCAGCCCAAGAAAAAACGAAGACAGAAAAGAAACAAAGGCTCTCCCCCATGAATAACATCCGCCTGACCATTTCCGCACGCGCCGCCCTGCTCGCCGCAGGCGCCTCGTTCGCGCTGCCCGCGATGGCGGAGGCGCCGATCGGCCCGCCTGCCGCCGCCGCGATTGCCGAGCAGCCGGCCGAGGCCGCGCCCGCCGCGCCCGAAACGGTCGAGGATGCCTATGACGATTACAGCGAGGACGAGATCGTCGTCACCGCGCCGCGCCTCGCGGGGCAACTCGACACCGACATCAAGGCCGAGACCGAACTCGATGAAGCGGCGATCGCGAGCTATGGCGTGTCGAACGTCTCCGAACTGCTCGACGCGCTCGCGCCGCAGACGCGCTCGGGCCGCGGTCGCGGCAGCGGGCGGCCGATCATCCTTATCAACGGCCGCCGCATCGGCGGTTTCGGCGAAGTGCGCAACCTGCCCCCCGAAGCGATCGCGAAGGTCGAAGTGTTCCCTGAGGAAGTCGCGCTGCAATATGGCTATTCGGCCGACGAGCGCGTCGTCAACATGGTGCTCAAGCCCAATTTTCGCCAGATTGCGGTCGAGGGCGAAGGCGGCATCCCGACGCAGGGCGGCCGTTTCCAGAGCGAGATCCAGCCGAGCTTCCTCGCGATCGGCGAAAATGGCCGCCTCAATGTCAACGCCGGCTGGGAACATAAGTCGATGCTGCTCGAAAGCGAGCGGGATCTCGATTATGACGATCCGGCGCAAGCCGCGGAGGCCCCCGCGCGCAGCCTGCTCGGTGCGTCGGACGAATATTCGATCGACGCGACGATCCAGCGCAGTCTCAACAAGACGACCGACGCGTCGGTCAATGTGCGGTTCGACCAGACCGATAGCCTGTCGCTGCTCGGCCCCGGCGTCGGCGGCATCGACGACCCGCTCGAACGCGATAGCCGCGCACGCAACCTCACCACCACCGCCAGCGTCAACGGCATGCTCGGCGACTGGCGCTGGTCGCTGTCGAGCAATTATGCCGACGCCGATCAACTGACCTTTACCGACCGCATCAGCGGAACCCGCGATCGGTTCGAAAGCAGCCAGCAGACGTTCGGCGGCAACGCCAATCTGTCGGGCACGGTGACCGACGGCTGGGCGGGGCCGATCCGCCTGTCGATGACGGGCAGCTATTCGGGGCTGCGGTTCGACAGCCGCTCGGACAATGCGGGTGGCATCACGACGACCGACCTCGCGCGCGACCTGCCGGGCGTGTTCGGCTCGCTGACCGTGCCGCTGCTCGATCCCGAATATGAGGTCGGCAATATCGGCCGCGTCTCGCTGACGCTGAGCGGGCAGGTTCAGAATCCGAGCGACTTCGACGCGCTCAAGAGCTGGGGCGCGAACGTCAACTGGGGCGTCACCGACAATCTCTCGCTGATCGCTAGCTTCAACCAGGACGAGGCCGCGCCCGGCATCCAGCAACTCGGCGCCGCGCCGCTGGTGACCCCCGCGGTCACCTATTACGACTTTGCGACCGGCCAGACGGTGCAGATCACGACGACGACGGGCGGCAATCCGTTCCTGCTCGCCGAACAGCGCCGCGATTTGAAGCTCGGGCTCAACTGGTCGCCGCCGATGCTCGAAGGGCTGAACGTCTCCGTCAATTACAACAGCAACAAAAGCTATGACACCACGAACAGCTTTCCGTTGCTGACGCCCGAGATCGAAGCGGCTTTCCCAGACCGCGTGACGCGCGACGCGAACGGCGTTTTGCTCGCGCTCGATCAGCGCCCGGTCAATTTCGACCGGTCCGAAAATTCGCAAATCCGCTGGGGACTCAATTTCGGCAAGAGCTTTGGCCAGCAGCAACAGCGCGGTCCCGGTGCGGGCGGCCCTGGTGGCGCACGTCCCGAAGGTGCGGGCGCTCGCGAGGGCGGCGGATCCGGCGCCGGAGAGGGGCGTCGGCGTGGCGGCGGGGGCGGCGGTGGCCCGCGGATGGGCATGCGCGGTCCGGGCGGCCCCGGCGGCATGTTCGGCGGGCCGCAGGGCGGGCGCTGGCAGGTTTCGCTCTACCACACGATCAAGCTGACCGACAAAGTGCTGATCCGTCCGGGCGTGCCCGAACTCGACCTTTTAAACGGGTCGGCAACAGGCAGCGGCGGCGGCAGCAACCGCCATCTGTTCGAGCTCGACGGCGGCTTGTTCAACAAGGGGCTCGGCGTGCGGCTCAGCGCCAAATATGACAGCGGCAGCACGGTCACCGGCGGCACCGCGGGCGACCTGAAATTCGGCGACCTCGCGACCTTCAATCTGCGCTTTTTTGTCGACCTGAACCAGAAGGCGAAGCTGACCGAAAAGCTGCCCTTCCTCAAGGGATCGCGCCTGCGTCTTGCCGTCGACAATATCTTCGATGCGCAGCGCAAGATCACCGACGCGAACGGCCGCGTGCCGCTCAATTACCAGCCGGGCTATATCGACCCCTTGGGCCGCTATATCGAGCTGGAGTGGCGCAAGACCTTCTAGGCCGCGACCCGCGCGCCGGCGATGGCGTCGCGCGGCGGCTCCGAGGGCACGAAGGTCAGCGCCTTCGCGAACTGCGCGGTGCAGCTTGCCCAGCTGTACCGCGCGCCGAGCGCTTCGGCGTCGGCGCGGTCGCACGCGAGCGCGATGTCGATCGCGCGGCCCAGATCCTCGTCGAGCGCGCCGGCGCGCCCCGTCACGATGTCGCCGGGGCCCGGCACCGGATAGGCGGCCACCGGCGTTCCGCAGCTCATGGCCTCGATGATGACGAGCCCGAAAGTGTCGGTGCGGCTGGGAAAGACGAAGACGTCCGCGCCCGAATAGGCCGAGGCCAGCGCCTCGCCGCCCAGCTTGCCGAGGAACAGGGCTTCCGGATGCAACGCCTTCAGCTCGGCGAGCGCGGGGCCTTCGCCGACGATGACTTTCGTACCCGGCCGGTCGGTCGCGAGGAAGGCACCGATATTCTTCTCGACCGCCACGCGGCCGACATAAAGCTGGATCGGACGCGCGAGGTCCGCATAGGCGGGATGCGGTGCGCGATCGGGACGGAACAGCTCGTGATCGACCCCGCGCTCCCACATCATCGTCTGCGTGAGGCCCTGCTCGGCGAGTTCGCGCGCCAGGCTGCGCGTCGCGACCATGATGTGCCGCGCCGGACGGTGGAACCAGCGGATGAAGCGCCACACAAAGGCGGGTGAGACGGGCAACCGCGCCGCGACATATTCGGGAAAGCGCGTGTGATAGGCGGTGGTGAAGGGGAATTTGTTGCGGATGCACCAGCGCCGTGCCGCCATGCCGAGCGGACCTTCGGTCGAGATATGGATCGCCTGCGGGCCAAAGGTTCGGATGTGCCGCCCCACCTTGCGCCAGCCGGCAAAGGCAAGGCGAATTTCGGGATAAGAGGGGCAGGGGAGCGAGCGGAACAGGTCGGGCGAAACGACCCCGACCTCATGCCCCGCCCTGCGCAGTTCGCCGATCGTCGCCTGCAGCGTGCGGACGACGCCGTTGACCTGCGGCTCCCACGCGTCGGTGACGATCAGGATCCTCATGCAGCACGCGCCGGAGCGGGCAGTTTCAGCGGCGTCGGCGCGGTACGGCTCGCGACCTCTTCGGCCCAGTGCAGGATTTCCATCGTGCCGTCATGATGTTCGACCAGCGCGGTGCAGCCTTCGACCCAGTCGCCGTCGTTATAATATTCGGTGCCCTCGATCTCGCGCATCTCGGCGCTGTGGATATGCCCGCACACGACGCCATCGACCCCGCGCGAGCGCGCGGCGTGCGCGACGACTTCCTCGTAACGTCCGATGAACTGGACGGCGTTCTTGACCTTGTGCTTGGCGACCATCGACAGCGACCAATAGGGCAGGCCGAACGCGCTGCGGATGCGGTTCACGACCACATTGCACTTCATCAGCGCGGTGTAGGCGGCGTCGCCGACGAACGCGAGCCAGCGGTGCGCCAGCATCACCGCGTCGAATTCGTCGCCATGGACGACGAGCAATTTGCGGCCGTCGGCGGTTTCATGGATCGCCTCGCGGCGAATCTCGACCCCGCCGAAATCGAAGCCGTCGAACGGCTTGCACATCTCGTCATGGTTGCCGGGAACATAGACGACGCGCGTGCCGCGCTTCGCGCGCTTGAGCACGCGCCAGACGACGTCATTATGTTCGGGCGGCCAGAAATGCCGCTTTTTGAGCCGCCAGCCGTCGATGATGTCGCCGACGAGGTACAGCGTCTCGCAATCGACATGGTCGAAAAAGTCGATCAGCATCGCGGCGTTGCAGCCGCGCGTGCCGAGGTGAATGTCGCTGACCCACACCGTGCGATAGCTCCGCCGCTCGCCGATCAGCCGTTCGGGCACATGTGGATCGGTGGTGAAGGGGTCGGGAAAGCGGGCGGGGATCGGCAGGGTCGAAATCGATGCCATGTCACACTCCGTAAGCAGCCTCTGGCTGCCCACGGCCTAGACAGGAGTTTTGTTACACCCTGCGATTCAAAGTCGCGACAATTCAGGGACGGTTCGGCGTCACTTGTGTGACGTTGCCTATTTGACACATATCCGGTTAACCATGATCCAATCAGGTTCGCCGAATGACCAGGTTCCTGATTTCGCTCATATCTTCCATGGCAAAGCGCACGCCCTCGCGCCCCAATCCGCTGTCCTTCACCCCGCCATAGGGCATATTGTCGACGCGGTAGGAGGATACGTCGTTGACGACGATGCCGCCGACGTCGAGATGATCCCACGCATCGAGCACCTTGTGGATGTCGCGCGTGAACAGCCCGGCCTGCAGCCCGAACTTGCTGTCGTTGACCTCGGCGAGCGCGGCTTCCCAGTCGGTGAATTTCGACAGGATGACGACGGGGCCGAAGGCTTCCTCGCGCACAACATCGGTATCGGCGGGGACATTTTCGAGCAGCGCGGCCTCCAGCATATTGCCCTCGCACCCGCCGCCCGCGAGCAAGGTCGCGCCCGCAGCGACCGCATCGTCGATCCAGCCCTTCAACCGCCGCGCTTCCTTGACCGAAATCATCGGGCCGATGAAGGTGTCGCGTAGCTTCGGATCGCCCGATTTCAGCGTCTTGACCTTCGCGGTCAGCATGTCGCGGAATGTGTCGTAGATTTCTTCGTGGATGATCACGCGCTGCACATGGATGCAGCTTTGCCCCGACTGATAGTATCCACCGAAAATGATCCGTGCGAGCGCATGGTCGAGGTCGGCATCCTTGTCGACGACGACCGCGGCATTGCCGCCGAGTTCGAGCACGACCTTCTTCTTGCCCGCCTTGGCTTTCAAATCCCAGCCGACGCCGGGCGAGCCCGTGAAGCTCAGCAATTTCAGCCGCTCGTCGGTGGTGAACAGGTCGGCACCGGCGCGCGTCGCGGGCAATATGCTGAACGCGCCCTCGGGCAATATATCGCACTCGGCGAGCACCTCGCCCATGATGATCGCGCCGAGCGGCGTCAGCGACGCGGGTTTCATCACGAACGGGCAGCCGATCGCAATCGCCGGCGCGATCTTGTGCGCCGCGAGGTTGAGCGGGAAGTTGAACGGCGAGATGAAGCTGCACGGCCCGATCGGCACGCGCTTCCACATCCCCATATAGCCCTTGGCGCGCGCCGAAATGTCGAGCGGCTGGACCTCGCCGTAATTGCGCGTCGCTTCCTCGGCGGCGATGCGGAAGGTGTCGATCAGGCGCGTGACCTCGCCCTCGCTGTCGGCGATCGGCTTGCCCGCCTCGACGCAGAGCGCATAGGCGAGTTCGTCGAACCGCTCCTGAAACCGCGTGACGCAATGGGTGAGCACGTCGCGCTTCTCGAAACTCGCGAGCCGCGCCATCGGCTCGGCGGCGCGCACGGCGCCGGCGATCGCCTCGTCGATCACGTCGGGGGTCGCGAGCGCGGTGCGAAACGCGACCTCGCCGGTGAACTTGTCGATCACCTCGAGGTCGGTGTTAGGCTGCGCCGCCTTGTTGTTGAGGTAGAGCGGATAGACGGTTTTGAGTTTCATTCAGCTTCTCCAAAACACACCAACGCTGTCATCCCCGCGAAAGCGGGGACCCAGGGGCGGCAAGCGATGAACGCCATAGCGTCTCGTAAAATCCCCGCCTTGGCCGTTGCGATGTTGCCAGAAACGCTGGGCCAAATCTTCGGTCACGCCGGTATAAAGTGTGCCGTTCCGTCCGCTCGCAAGAATGTAAACATGATAGGTCTGGTCCATTTCGCTCCTGGGTCCCCGCTTTCGCGGGGATGACAAGAAACAACCGGCGGCGGGATCTCAAAGCTCCTTCGACAACCTTTTGATGTCGTTGTTCAAAATCTGGTCATTCTCCGAATAATCGACCGGACAATCGATCAAATGCACCCCCGGCGTATCGCGCGTATGCGCGAGCAGTTCCTTCAAATGCGCCGCGCTCTCAACCCGGTGCCCATGCGCGCCATAGCTTTCGGCATATTTGACGAAATCGGGGTTGCCATAGGTCAGCCCCCAATCCTTGAAGCCCATATTCGCCTGTTTCCAGCGGATCATGCCATAGCTGTTGTCGTTCAAAATCAGCACGGTGATGTTGAGCCCGAGGCGCACCGCGGTCTCCATCTCCTGGCTGTTCATCATGAAGCCGCCGTCGCCGCAGATCGCCATGACCTTGCGCCCCGGATAGACCATCGCCGACATCATCGCGCTCGGCAGACCCGCGCCCATTGTGGCGAGCGCATTGTCGAGCAGCACGGTATTCGGCTTGCACGCGGTATAGCCGCGCGCGAACCAGATCTTGTACACGCCATTGTCGAGGCAGATGATCCCGTCGTCGGGCATCGCGTCGCGGATCGACTGCACCAGATGCGGCGGAAAGATCGGGAAGCGCTCGTCCTTCGCCAGCGGCGTCGTATGGTCGACCTCGGCCTTGCGATAGGCGAGCAGATGGTCGAATTTCCACCCGCCGTTGGGGACGATGTCCTCCTTCATCTGCCACACCGCATTGGCGATATCGCCGATCACCTCGATGTTCGGGAAATAGACCGGATCGACCTCGGCGGTCTTGCTCGACACATGGATCACCGTCGGGCCGCCGCGCTGCATGAAGAAGGGCGGCTTTTCGATCACGTCATGGCCGAGGTTGACGATACAGTCCGATGCCTCAACCGCGCGGTGGACGAAATCGCCCGATGACAGCGCGGCGCAGCCCAGAAATTTCGGATGCCGCTCGTCGATCACGCCCTTGCCTAGCTGCGTCGTCAGGAAGGGGATCCCGGTCTTTTCGATAAACTGCAGCAGCATGCGCCCGGTCATCGTCCGGTTCGCGCCAGCGCCGATGACAAGCACGGGCGAGGTCGCCTTTTCGAGCGCCTTCACCGCCTCGCGGATCGACTTCACGTCCGCGTTGGGCCGGCGCGAATGGCTGCGCTTCAGCGGCAGGCTGTCGGTATGCTCGTCGGCAATATCCTCGGGCAGTTCGATATGCACCGCACCGGGCTTTTCCTCTTCGGCGAGGCGGAAGGCTTCGCGCACGCGGCTCGGGATATTGTCCGACGAGGCCATCTGGTGCGTATATTTGGTGATCGGCCCCATCATCGCGACGACGTCGAGGATCTGGAAGCGGCCCTGCTTCGATTTCTTGATCGGCTTTTGCCCGGTGATCATCATCATCGGCATCCCGCCCAATTGCGCATAGGCAGCGGCGGTGACGAAGTTCGTCGCGCCCGGCCCCAATGTCGCGAGACAGACGCCGGTCTTGCCCGTGTGGCGCCCGTAAGTCGCGGCCATGAAGCCCGCGCCCTGTTCGTGCCGCGTCAGGATCAGCTTGATCTTCTTCGAGCGCGACAGGCTGTCGAGGAAATCGAGATTCTCTTCGCCCGGAACGCCGAAAATATATTCGACGCCTTCTTCTTCCAGGCATTCGATGAACAGGTCGGATGCTTTTTTCATGTGTCAGTCGCCCCCTCAGCCACGCATCAAGACGATGCGGCCCCAAGTCATGCCGGCGACCCCTCAGCACATATGTTGATACAGTGGCTCTCGTCGTCAGGCCGCGAGTCCCTGCTGCACCGGGAAGCAGTTGTAACGAGGGCAAAAGCCGTTGTCACCCTGCGCGCGGCTCGCGTTTCACGCTGTGTCCGATCAGCGCCGATCGACCCATATGTCGCGGTCGAGGCGCGCCGAAGCCGCCGAACCGGCGGGGATTTCGGCGCTGCGGCCGGTGGAAAGAAAGGGCAGGAGCAGAAAAGCGGCGGCGGTCGCTGCGTCGTCGCCGCCATCCTTCTCGCCGCGCGCCTCCAGCGTGCCGCTGACCCGGAGCGGGCCGCCGGGCAATTCGGCGTAGAGCAGCTGCACGTCGAGCTTGCCCGACCGCCCGAACGCCCCGCGCTTTTCGGCGCGCGTCAACTGGGCGACGACGACGGTGTCGGCGGGTATCGCGATCACCCCGTCGACGATCACGGGGACCGCGACTTTCAGGTAGAGAAGGTCGCCCTTTTCATTCTTCTTGGTCGAAACGGCATCGCGGGTGACGAGGTCGATCAGCGTGCCCGACGGCACCAGCAGGCGCGCCGGTACGGCCGCGGCGGTCGCGGGGGCTTCTGCTGCGGCAGGACACGCCAGTGCCAGTCCGATCGCGATCAGCAGGGCGCGGGCCGTTGTCACGGCGCCGCCGGTTTCGGGTGCGGGATCGCGGTGTCCTGCTCGACAAAGCCGGTCATCAGCTCGCCGGCCTTGATCTTCGCATTATTGCCTCTGGCGAGCAGGCCGAGCGGCCCCAGCGCGATGACACCCAGCGCGGTCTCGGCGCCGCCGCCGGCCCCCTTGGCGGTATTGCTGCCGCTGATCGGCACCCGGTATCCCTCGACATCGACATAAAGGAGCCGCGCCTCGAGCGACCCGGATTTGCCAGCACTGCCGCTCTTCTTCGCGGCGAGCACTTCGCCCCACGCCGTCGTGCCGACGGGCAGCGCGAGGGCGCCGTCGACGAGCACCGGCTTGTCGACGCGCAACCTGAACCGATGTCCTTGCGTGTGGGTCTTCGTCGTCACCTCCGACACCACCATGAAGTGAATCGGCGTATCGCGTTTCAGGACCAGCGGGGCGATGGCGGGCTCGGCGGCGATCGCCGGGGCGGACTCTGTTGGCTGGTTCGTTTCGACGGCGGCGGACTGCGCCGATGCCGCAAGTAAAACGGCCACTGCCGCGCCAAATATCAATGCCATTCTCTGCCCCCTGCAACCCCGCGTCAGATAGGCCATGAATAGGCGAAGTTGCCAAGCCAGAATCTTGTTGACCCGGTTGAAAAGGAGAGAGAATTGTTGCGGGCTAACCAGGGGGGAGCAGACGATGAAATATGCAAGGATTCTGGCGGCGGTAAGCATCGCCGCAATGGCGGTTTCGACACCCGCAATGGCGAAGAAAAAGGATGTCGCCTATGTGATGGTCAACGAGGAAATGGGTGTGCCCGTTTTCCCTTATGACATCACCGACAAACCATACAAGATCATCGGCGTGGTGACTGCGGGGGTCCGCAAGGCGACGATTTTCAGCAAGGAAGCATCGCAGCAGAAAATCTACAACGAGATTTGGGAACGCGGCGAAAAGCTGGGCGCCGATGCCGTGATCGGCGCAAAATATGGTGACAGCCGGATCACCGCGATGAGCTGGGGCAGCACCAAGGCCGGCGGCGTCGCGATCAAGTTCCTGACCGCGGAGGAGATCGCCGCCGGGGCAAAGGGCGACACGCTCGAAGGTTTCGACCCCGAGGCGTGGACCGGCAAGAAGAAATAAGAGGCTTCCGGCGCAGGCTGGATGGCTACACGAAAGAGGGAAGGGGAGCGGCGTTGCCGTTCCTCTTTTTTCGTTCGATCGATGGCCGAACGGTCCCGTCGCTATTCGCCGTCCCAATAGCCCGGCGTCGCGGTATCGCGGCCGACCAGCAGGTCGAAGCCCGTGCCGCCGGCAATCACCCGGGTCTTGCCGCTGTCGGGATATTCGATGACGTCGAGCTCGGGGCGAGTGCTTATCGCCAGATAGCGCAGCGGCTGCGTTCCGTCGTTGACGATCTGGTGCGCGCTCTCGGCCCCGCCGGCGGGGCAGGCCAGCATGTCCCCCGGCCCGACCGGGACGGAATCCTTCCCTTGCCGGAACGACCCGGTGCCTTCGAGGATCACGAAAAGCTCTTCGGTCGCATGATGGTTGTGAAAGGGGAAGGCGCGTTTCCCGGGCGGCACAACGAAGATGTTGCAGCCGAGCCGCTCCATTCCGAGCAGCGCCCCCGCCATGGCGACGTCGACGGCATAGCGTTCGGCCGCAGGGCCGGACGCGCGGATCGGTTCGGGAAGCGGGCTGCAAGCCTGGGTGAAGATATTGATCGATCGTGGGGGCATGATTTTCTCCTGATGGCTCGCCCTAGGCGGCCACAGGTGCCAACGATATTGCATAAATCCACATATCTGCCATTCATATATGAATGATCAGGGATGTGGATTGGTCGCTTTACCGAAGCTTTCTCGCGGTGATGGAGGCGGGGTCGCTGTCCGCCGCCGGCCGGCGGTTGCGGATCAGCCAGCCGACGATGGGCCGTCATATCAGGACGCTCGAAGCGGCGCTCGGCCAGAGCCTTTTTCTCCGCACGCCCGACGGGCTGTCCCCGACCGATGCGGCGCTCGCGCTGATGCCGCATGCAGAGGCGCTGGCCGATGCCGCCGGGGCGCTGACGCGTGCGGCGTCGGGCGGTCGCGACGCGATGGAAGGGAGCATCCGGATCGCCGCCAGCGAAGTGACCGCGGCCGAGATATTGCCACCGATCGTGCGCGGCATGATGGACCGGTGGCCGGGGCTCGTGATCGAGCTCGCGGTGTCGAACAGCGACGAGGATGTGATGCGGCGGGCGGCCGACATTGCGGTGCGCATGGCAGCCCCGCGGCAGGACGCGCTGGTCGCGGCGCGGATCGGCGGCTTCGAGCTCGGCCTCTATTCCCACCCCGCCTATTTGCGCGGCCGGCCGGCGGTGGAGCGGGCCGAAGACCTGCGAGGGCACCGGCTGATCGGGTTCGACCGCCCGTTCGCCTACACCGATATTTTTCGCGTCGCGGGGAAGCGTATCGCGCGCGACGACTTCGCGCTGCGGTCCGACAGCGACATGGCGCAACTCGCCGCGATCCGCGCGGGGTGCGGTATCGGGGTCTGCCACGCGCCGCTGTCGGGCGGGCTGGTGCGCCTGCTTCCCGCCGATTTCGCGCCCGAGGTCGAGATGTGGTTGCTCATGCACCCCGACCTGCGTTCGTTAAGCCGCTTCGACCATGTTTTTGCCTATCTGGCCGATGCCTTGGCGCGTCATATCGCCGGCCCCGGCGGAGCGGCGGCGCCCGCGAGCTAGTCGATGTCGAACAGCCCCGCGAGCTGCTCGACCATCGTCCCGCCAAGCTGCTCGGCGTCCATGATCGTCACCGCGCGGCTGTAATAGCGCGTCACATCGTGCCCGATGCCGATCGCGCAGAGCTCGACCGGTGAGCGGTTCTCGATCCAGTCGATCACCTGGCGCAGATGCTGGTCGAGATAGGCGCCGTGGTTGACCGACAATGTGCTGTCGTCGACCGGCGCGCCGTCCGAAATCACCATCAATATCTTGCGTTCTTCGGGGCGGCCGATGATGCGGCTGTGCGCCCATGTCAGCGCCTCGCCGTCAATATTTTCCTTGAGCAGCCCTTCGCGCATCATCAGCCCGAGCGACTTGCGCGCGCGGCGATAGGGCTCGTCGGCGGGCTTGTAGATGATGTGGCGCAGGTCGTTGAGGCGGCCGGGGTGCGCGGGGCGTCCCGCGGCGAGCCAGTCCTCGCGGCTCTGCCCGCCCTTCCACGTCCGCGTCGTGAAGCCCAGAATCTCGGTCTTGACGCCGCAGCGTTCGAGCGTGCGCGCGAGAATGTCGGCGCTGATCGCCGCGATGCTGATCGGTCGTCCGCGCATCGATCCGCTGTTGTCGATCAGCAAGGTCACGACGGTGTCGCGGAAATCGGTATCGCGCTCGATCTTGTACGACAGCGACTGGCCTGGCGAGACGATGACGCGCGCGAGGCGGGCGGCGTCGAGCTGGCCTTCCTCCTGATCGAAATCCCACGCGCGGTTCTGCTGCGCCATCAGGCGGCGCTGGAGCCGGTTGGCGAGCTTGGTCACCGCGCCCTGCAAATGCGTCATCTGCTGGTCGAGATAGGCGCGCAGCCGCGTCAGTTCGTCGGCATCGCACAGCTCGGTCGCGAGGATGATCTCGTCATGCTTTTCGGTGAAGCGCAGATAGTTGAAATCGGGAATGTCGCTCGGCAGGCGGTTGGGACGCACGGGCAGCATGCCCTCGTCGCCTTCGCCGCCCATTTCGGGCTCGCCGTCGGCTTCCATTTCCTGCGCGTCGGGGTCGCTGTCGCCGTCGTCGGCCTGATCGCCCGCCATTTCGGCGCGCGCGTCGACCTGGCTCTCACCGGCGCCGCCGTCTTCGCTTTCCTGTTCTTCCTGGCTTTCCTCGGCTTCGGTCTCGTCCTGCTCGCCGCCATCCTCGGCGCCTTCCTCCAGCGGCTCGTCGCTCTGGATGAGGTCGAGGTGGCGGAGCGCGAGCTTCGCGGTCTCGGCAAAGGCGGCCTGATCGTCGAGGAGCATCGACAATGCGGTCAAATCGCCGCCCGCCTCGTTGGTGATCCATTCGCGCACCAGCGACAGGCCCGTCTCGGTGCCCTGCGGCGCCTGCTCGCCTGTCAGCGCCTCGCGCAGCATCAGCTCGAGCGCGCTCGAAATCGGGACATCCTCGCGGCCCTGCGCGCGGCTGATCGGGTCGCTGCGCATCCGCATCGCGAGGCTCGCCGACAGATTGCTGCGCATCCCGTTCATATGGCGCGCGCCGAGCGCTTCGACCCGCGCGCGCTCCATCGCGTCGAACGCGGCGGCGGCGATCGGATCGGCGGGGCGGGCCGCGGCGTGCAGTTTCTCGCTATGGTGCTTCATCCGCAAGGCATAGGCATCGGCAAAACCGCGTGCCTCGGCGACCTGATCGGCGGGCAGCGTGCGCGACGGCGTCGGCACCTTGATCGCCTTGCCGATCTGCGCGGGCGCGTCGGCGGTAAAGCCGACCTCGACCTCAGCGTCGCGGGTGACCGCGCGCGCGACGCTCGACAGCGCGGCCTTGAAATCGTCGAGGGGAGATTGGGTGGACATTTCGAGTCGGCTCTAACCAGCTTTGGGTGTCGAAGGAAATCCCTTTCATCGTCACCCCGGACTTGATCCGGGGTCCATTCCGCCGGTGAAGCCGTGGACCCCGGATCAAGTCCGGGGTGACGAAGAGGGAGTAGGCGGGGCTGTAGCTAAGCTCGCTTGACCTCACGCCGGGGCAGGCGCATCCGCGCCTTATGTCCTCCCCCAGACTCTCCCCCATGAAAAAGCCCTGGGTCGTCATCGTCTGCGCGGCGTTCATCGTCACGCTGGCGATGGGCGTGCGCCAGTCGTTCGGTCTGTTCCTGCCGCAGATGAGCGTCGATATCGGCATCAGCCGCTCCGACTTCGGGCTCGCGATGGCGCTTCAGAACCTGCTCTTCGGCCTCGTCCAGCCGTTCGTCGGCGCGCTCGCCGACAAGCATGGCGCGGGGCGTGTGGTGCTGGGCGGGGCGCTGCTCTATGCGCTCGGGCTGATCGGCGCGGCGTTCGCGACCAACGCGATCGGGCTGCACATCAGCTTCGGCCTGCTCATCGGCATGGCGCAGTCGGCGACGACCTTCGTCGTCGTGCTCGGCGCGGTCGGCCGCGTCGTCAGCCCCGAAAAGCGCAGCAGCGCGTTCGGTATCGTCACCGCGGGCGGCTCGCTCGGGCAGTTCCTCGTCGTGCCGCTCGCGTCGATGCTGCTCGGCGACATCGGCTATCACCAGACCTTGTGGATCATGGCGGGCCTTGTCGCGCTGTGCGGCCTGCTCGCGATCGGCGTTTCCGGGCGCACCGATACGCCGGGAGCGCTCGTCACTGAAGAACAGACGGCGCGCGAAGCGCTGCGCGAGGCCGCCGTCCATCGCGGCTATTGGTTGCTCAACGCGGGCTTCTTCGTCTGCGGTTTCCACATCGCCTTCATCGCGACGCATCTTCCCGCCTATCTCGACGACAAGGGGCTCGGGATCGAGATCGGTGCGCAGGTGCTCGCGCTCGTCGGGCTTTTCAACATCCTCGGCTCATACGTTTTCGGCCGCGCGGGCGATTTGCTGCGCCAGAAATATGTGCTGTCGGCGCTCTACACCGCGCGCTCGGCGGTGATTGCGCTCTTCCTGTTTCTGCCGCTCAGCCATGCGAGCGCGCTCGTCTTCGCGGGCGCGATGGGCTTCCTCTGGCTCGGCACCGTGCCGCTGACCAGTGGGATCGTCGGGCGCATCTTCGGCATCCGCCACCTGTCGATGCTCTATGGCATCGTGTTCTTGAGCCACCAGCTCGGCAGCTTTTTCGGCGCGTGGATGGCGGGGCTGATCTTCGACGCGACGGGCAGCTATAATATCGCGTGGGGCTTCTCGATCGCGCTTGGCCTGTTCGCGGGGCTCGTCCACCTGCCGATCGCCGACGCGCCGGTCAAACGGCTGGAACCGGCGTGAAGCTCGCGCGGCAGGACTGGATCGCGCTTGCGCTGTTTGTCCTGATCGCGGCGGGCGGGCTGTGGCTGTGGACCGGCGAGGGGCCGGTCGTATGGCTCACCAATTTCGCGATCATGTGCGGCTTTTAGCCGCTCACTGCGGCTCTTCGATCTCGGGCGTGCGGTGACAGATCGCATCGTCGCCATCTTTCGGCACCGCAGGGTCGGGGAGTAACCGGAACACATGCGCCCATCTCGTCGCGGTGCGCTCGGGCCGCGTGCGCTTGTTAGCGACGACGTCGATGAAATCCCAGCACGCAACCGCGCTGCGCAGGAAATTGCTGTGCCCCGTCGACCCGCGCGACACGTCGGTCGTGTCGATCACGGTGAGGCCGGGGCGCGACGCGGGATAGCAGCGCTCGGGCAGTCCCTGGGCTTTCAGGTCGGCCGCCTCGAACGGATTGAAGCAATAGGGCGAGCCGAGCCGCGGATAGCCGTGGATCGCGCGCGAAGCGGCAAGCGCCTTGTCGGCGCGCGACGTATAGACGGTGATCCGGCGATTATTGGCGACGCGCCGCGCCGACAGCACTTCCTCCTCGATATCGCGCTCGAACGTTTCGCGGTCGATGTCGGGCGAGGCGAGAATGACGTTCGAGATATTGCTGCTGTCGGCGCTGCTCGACGTGCGATCGACATAGGAAATGGCGGGGACCACGAGCCGCGCGCCAAGCGAGTGCGAGACGATGACGACCTCCTTCACCCAGCTCTGTTCGGCCAGCGACTTCAGGAAGTCGCGGAAATTGCGGACGTCGTGATACATGTTCGTCTCGTCGACGACATAGCTCAGGACTTTGCCCTGCGACGGCCAGCTATATTCGATGATCGGACCGTCGAAGCCCGTCATGCGTGCGATCTGCGCCGCGTCCTTCGACGTCGTCGAGAAATTCTCGCGATAGCCGTGGACATAGAGCAGCACGCGCCCCTGCTTGCGGTCGGTCTCGGCCTGCAGCGCGCGCCACCAGTCGGCCGAGGTTTGGAAGGCGATCGGCGCGAGCAGCTTTTTCTTCTTGCCGACCTCGACCTCGCGCGGCGCGTTGAAGCGGCCGTAGCGCATCTGGTCGCCGCGGTGATGGAGCAGTTCGATATCGGGATTACGGCAGTCGGGCAGGCGGCTCGTCGCGAAGAAATAGGGCAGCGCCTCGCCGTCGACGGCGGCGCCCGGCTGCGCGGTGCAGCGCGGATCGGCGACATATTCGGCATGGCGGACCTTGCCATAATCGACCGCCGCGATGCTGCACCCCGATAACGGGACAAGGGCAAGCGCGGCCAGCAGGCGCGTCATTCGCACCGCGGGTTCATCTTTGAAAAGCCTGACACATTCGCCGACGCTGGCAGAGGATGGCGGGCTTTGGAAGCGAGAAATCGATCCGGCGGACGTGCTGGCGCCCAGGTCGCTTACTTGCCGACCACGCTTTCGGGCAGGTCTTCGCCGAACACGCGCTGATAATATTCGGCGACGATCATCCGCTCGGCCTCGTCGCATTTGTTGAGGAACGAGAGGCGGAAGGCGAAGCCGATATTGTTGAAGATCGCGGTATTCTGCGCCCAGCTGATCACCGTACGCGGCGACATCACGGTCGAAATATCGCCGTTGATGAAGCCCTGGCGCGTCAGGTCGGCGACCTTCACCATGTTCGCGACGGTCGTCTCGTCGGTGTTCGGCACCTTCGCAAGGATGATCGCGCTTTCGGTCGCGGCGGGCAGATAGTTCAGCGTGACGACGATGTTCCAGCGGTCCATCTGGCCCTGGTTGATCTGCTGTGTGCCATGATACAGCCCGCTCGTGTCGCCGAGCCCGACGGTGTTCGCGGTCGAGAAGAGGCGGAAATGCGGGTTCGGGCGGATCACGCGGTTCTGGTCGAGCAGGGTCAGCTTGCCCTCGGTCTCGAGCACGCGCTGGATCACGAACATCACGTCGGGGCGGCCCGCGTCATATTCGTCGAAGACGAGCGCGGTCGGCGTCTGCAGCGCCCAGGGGAGCAGGCCTTCGCGAAATTCGGTGACCTGCTGGCCGTCGCGCAGCACGATCGCGTCGCGGCCGACGAGGTCGATACGGCTGATATGCGCGTCGAGGTTGACGCGGATGCATGGCCATTTGAGGCGCGCCGCGACCTGTTCGATATGCGTCGACTTGCCGGTGCCGTGATAGCCCTGCACCATCACGCGGCGGTTATATTTGAAGCCCGCAAGGATCGCGAGCGTCGTGTCCCCGTCGAAGACGTAAGCGGGGTCGAGGTCGGGGACGCGTTCGTCGGCCTCGCTGAACGCCGGCACCTTCATATCGATATCGACCCCGAAAACCTCGCGCGCATCGACCTCGGTGTCGGGCGCCGCAAGCAGCGTCGAGCCGTGGTGATCGGGAAGGCTGTTCGGGATATCGGTCATGTCGTTGCCTTTACATTCTATCGATCCCTTCTCCCTTGACGGGAGAAGGATACGCAGCCTTGCCGGCATGCCGGCTAGGCGGAGTTGGAAGAGGGTGGGCGAAGCGAAGCTTCGCGCGAGCCTGCGGCTCGCCTACCCCTCTCCCAGCTTCGACTAGGCAGCAAAGCTGCCAAGTCTCCACAACCCTCTCCCGCAGGGGGAGAGGGGAGAGTCGCGTATTCGCCGTCGCGGTATCGTCATGGGTTGCGGCTTGCAACGCCTTTTCAGAGCAAACCGAGCGCCTTCATCACCGCGGACTGGTCGTAATAGGGGCGTTCGCAAACGATCTTGTCGCCGCCGGGCGCGAATTCGAAGCTGGCGGCCATACGAATGCGGAACGCCTTGCCGGTCGGTTCGATCGTTCGCACGCCAAGCTTCAGCGGGCCGGTGTGTGTGCCCGTCAGCCAGAATTCGACAAGCACCGTATTCGTCGCGTCCTCGGCGGCGATCGCGATCACCTCGTTCGCCTGATCGGGAAAGGGCTCGCGCGACGTGGCGAAATAGGACCGCACCGCCGCTTCGCCGTCGAAGATCGTGCCGGGGCCCATCAATTCGTATCGCGGGTGGTCGAAGGTCGCGAGGACGCCGTCCCAATCGTGCGTGATCTCGAGCGCCATATGGCGGCGCACCACTTCGATCCGTGCTTCGTTAAGGTCGGTCATCGTGCGTCTCCCTATGCGAAAGCCTTCGTCTTCCTCAGCAACTGATACGCCTGGACTACCTCACCCAGTCTCGCTTCGAAACTGCGATCGCCGCCATTCCGGTCGGGATGATATTTGCGGACAAGCTCGCTGTAGCGCCGCCGCAGCGCCGCGCGGTCGGCGTCGGCAGGCAGCGCGAGCAACTGCATCGCGGCATGCTCCTCGCGCGACAGGCCGGGATTCTTCGCCTCGCGCCGCGCCTCGTCCATCCGCTGGCGAAAGCGCGCACCCAGCGCGTCGATCGGGTCCCTGAAATCGGCCCAGCGCGGCGGCAGGTCGGCGCTGCCCGCGGGGCGAAAGGTGCGGCTTTCGGTTTCCCAGCCGGCGGTCGGCGACTGCGCCTCCATGATCTGGTCGGCGGTCATGCCGTCGAAGAAATTATAGCCCGCGTTGAATTCGCGCACATGGTCGAGGCACAGCCAGCGATATTGCGGCGGGCCGTCGGGCGAGCGCGTCCACGCCATCGGCGCGCGAAACTCGCCGGGTTCGCGGCATCCGGGCGCGGCGCAGGCCTCTTCGCGCGGGACGCGGCCATGAAAACGGGACGGGCGTGCAGAAGAAGGCACAACAGACTTTCGATGGGTGTTGGAGGTCTTATAATTTGGCGACGAAGCGCTTATGGTCAACCCCATGAGCAGCAAAGGCCCCGTACAGCAAGAGATGGAAAGCCTGCTCAGCGCAGCCTTTCCCGACGCCAATTTCATCCTGAGCAACGACAGTGCCAGCCACCACGGCCATATGGGCGACGACGGCAGCGGCGAGTCGCATTTCAGCCTGACCATCGAATGGGCGGGCTTTGCCGGGCAGAATCGCGTCGCGCGCCAGCGCGCGGTGAACAAGGCGCTCGGCGACCTGCCGGGACAGCGCGTCCACGCGCTCGCGATCAAGGCGACCGCGCCGGGAGAATGACGATGCCGGACAAGGTGAACCTCGCCGACGCCTTTGCGAAAATTCCCGACGCGTGGAACCCGCGCGTCGCGGGCGACATCAATGATTTTCAGGTCAAGCTGGTCAAGCTCGACGGCAAGTTCGACTGGCATCATCATGACCAGGAGGACGAACTCTTCCTCGTCGTCGCCGGCCGGATGAAGATGGCGTTTCGCGACCGCGACGTGATCGTCGAGCCCGGCGAGTTCATCATCGTTCCGCACGGCGTCGAACATTGTCCCGAGGCGCTGGACGGCGAATGCCATGTCGTCCTGCTCGAACCCGGTACGACGCGCAACACCGGCAATGTCGAAACCGAAAAGACGCGCAAAACATTGGAAAGGCTCGATTGATGTTCGACATCATCACCCCCTCGACCCATGACCTCGGCGCCTTTGAAGTGCGCCGCACGCTGCCGAACAAGGCGCGGACGATGGTCGGTCCCTTCATTTTCGTCGACCAGTTCGGCCCGGCGCATTTCGACATCGGCCGCGGCATGGACGTGCGCCCGCACCCGCACATCAACCTCGCGACGGTCACTTACCTGTTCGAGGGCGCGATCGACCATCGCGACAGCCTCGGCACCTTCGCGACGATCCGCCCCGGCGCGTGCAACCTGATGACCGCGGGCCGCGGCATCGTCCACTCGGAGCGCACCCCCGCGCCCGAACGCGCGACCGGATCGGCGATTTCGGGAATGCAGACCTGGCTCGCTTTGCCCGACGGCAAGGAAGAGATCGATGCGGCGTTCGAGCATGTCGCAAAGGACGACCTGCCGCTGATCGAGGACAATGGCGTTTCGGCGCGCGTCATCATGGGCAGCCTGTGGGGCGCGACCTCGCCGATCACCCAGCATGCCGCGACGATCTATGCCGACATCTTGATGAACGCCGGCGCGACGATCCCGATCGATGCCGAGGCCGACGAGCGCGCGGTACTGGTCGCGCTCGGCGACGCGAGCCTCGATGGCGAAGCGCTCGACCGTTACAGCCTCTATATCCTCAAGCCCGGACAGGCGATGACGCTGCGCGCGACAAGTGATGCGCGCGTGATGCTGCTCGGCGGCGAGGCGTTCAAGACGCCGCGCCATGTCTTCTGGAATTTCGTGAGTTCCAGCCGCGACCGCATCAACCAGGCGAAGCACGACTGGAAGGACCGCAAATTCCCGCTCGTCCCCGGCGACAGCGAGGAGTTCATCCCGATTCCCGAAGTGCCCAAGACGGTGAGTTATCCGTGAAGGTCAGGTATCGGTCGGTAGCGGCCATTTTGTTCCGTGATAGGAGCCGGCCATGAGAGCCATTCGCGCTGCCTTGTTGATGGCCCTATGCGCAACATCGAGCGCAGCGACCGCCAGTCAGCAGGTCGTTTCTGTCCGTTGCGGTATGAGCGGAGCTCTAGGCTGCGCACCAGATGGCGCGTGCATAGCTGACAGCGTTTCCAGCAAATTTGTCATAAGCTTCAATTTCTCGAAGAAGCGCTACTCGTCTTCGTGGGGAACGGGCAGGATCACCCAATTGTGGGACGCGCCCGATGGCTCGCACAATGTTTGGGTATCGTCTCCTCCTGCGAAAGCGGAGATGTCCTTTTCGCCGGACTGGCGTACTGCCAGTGTAAAGGGCTCTAATGGCTCGGCGACTTTATACGCTTGCGAAGTGGCTTATCGGTAGCAGCGCCGTTGATGACCGCTTGCCACCAGCCCCGATCCGCGCCAGATTGGTTTTGAAACGAAACTAAAGGAGCGGTGTCGATGATCGGCGATTTCGAACAACAGCGCGTGAAACTTTCGACGGGAGTCGAGCTCGACGTCGTCGACATCGGGCCGCGCGACGCGCCGGTCCTCATCTTCCTCCACGGCTTTCCCGAATCGCACCGCACCTGGCGCTATCAGCTGCCGCATTTCGCGGGCCGCTTTCGCTGCATCGCACCCGACCAGCGCGGCTATCGCGGCTCGTCGAAACCGCAGGACGCCGAATCCTATACCCCCGACAAGCTGATCGCCGACATTTTCGCGCTCGCCGATGCGCTCGGCGTCGGTGAATTCACGATCGTCGGTCACGATTGGGGCGGGGCGATCGCCTGGGGCGTCGCGCTCGGCGGCCAGCCGGGCGGGCTCCATCCGGCTTGGGCGGGGCGGGTCACGCGTGCGGTGATCGCCAACGCACCGCATCCCGCTATTTTTCAGCGTCTGCTCGCGGTCAACGAAGATCAGCGCGCGGCGAGCCAATATATCCGCACCTTCCGCGACCCCGCGAGCGACGCGATCATCGAGGAACATGGCATCGCGGGTATCCTTGCCCATGCTTTTGCCGGGCGCGTGCCGAGCGGCGGGTTGCAGCCCGCCGACGAGATCGGCCGGTTGCTGAAGGACTGGGAGGATCGCGACGCCTGCCGCGCGATGATCAACTGGTATCGTGGCTCGACGATCAACGTGCCCGCGATGGACGAACCTTATGCCGAGCCGCCCGCGATACCGTTCCCGAAACTCAATATTCCAACATTGGTGATCTGGGCGCTCGACGATGTCGCGTTGCCGCCATGTAATCTCGACGGGATGGAGGAACTCGTCCCCGATGTGACGATCGTTCAGGTACCCGACTGCGGGCATTTCGTGCCGTGGGAGGCACCCGATGCGGTCAATCGCGCGATGGATGAATTCCTCGCCCCAAAATAATCAAGGCTATCGTTTCGTTCGGAAAAAAAGTGGCGGGCGGCGATTGCGCCGCCCGCCGTCGGGGGGGTCTGTTCATGCGTGTCTGGGGCACGCGTATTAGCCTGGCCCACGCCTCTTTTGTCTCGGCTGCGACTAGGGCCGAGGACTTTGGGTAGGGCGATTTAACCATATTATTGCGTAATATGGCAGGCTTTCACATTTTCCCATTCTTGCCATATTCATGCGATGGAAGTGGGTGGACTCAGGGTCGCCTCGATCGTTGACCGGATCGATGGCCCGTCGAACTGGACGATCGAGCGCGATGTCCATGTGCTGATCCTGTATGAGGCGGGAAGCTATCATTGGCTCGAAACATGGCTGGACGATCAGCGGACGTCGCTAGGCGATCCGTTGCCCGGCGAAATGTGGTTGATACCCGCCGGTCAGACATATCGCGGCACGGCAAAGGGCGGCGCGGTTCGCATGATCGAGGTCGAGATTCCGGTAACGCTTCTGACCGTCGCCCCCGATACACGTGCGCTCGCGGCGCATCACGACCTTGCGCTGGCCGCGCTTGTCCGGGCCTTGCTCGCGAACGATGCCGCCGCCGCCGATCCGCTCGTCACGATCCTCGCCAAGACGCTTCAGTCCATGGCCGGGCGTCCCGAATCGCCCGCCATCGCCCAGCGCATCAACGATCTGATGGCCTTCATCCAGACCCAGCTTGAAGTGTCGCTGACGGTCGAGGACATGGCGGCCGCGGCGGGGATGTCGGTCAACAGCCTGATCGTCCATTTCGCGCGCGCGACTGGCCGCACCCCGGCACAATATGTGCTGCACCAGCGGCTGCGCCACGCCTGCTGGTTCCTGATGAACCGTCCGCTGTCGATCGCCGAGATCGCCTTCGCGACCGGCTTTTCGAGCCATGCGCATCTGTGCGCGATCTTTCGCCGCAAGATCGGCATGTCGCCGGGCGAATGGCGGCGCCGGCACCGATCGGATATTCTGCCGGATGAAGGGGAGGAATAGCGATGTCGCACACGACCATCATGCTGCTGGCCGGGCTCGTCCTGCTGATCCTGCTGCGCCTGACGATCCGCGACGCGGCGTGGGCGACGCGGCTGTTCCTCATCCTGTGGTTGCTTGTCGCGATCGGCAATCTGCTCGTCGGCGTGCTCCATGCCGGTTACGGCTGGGCCGAGGAGGCGGGGATCGCGCTGGTCGTCTTCGGCATGCCCGCGGCGCTGGCGCTATTAGTGCGCCGCTTCTGGCGTTAGTTATCGGGCCGCAGCAAACAGCCGCTGGCCCCCGCATAGCGCGCGCTGCGCGAGGCGAGTAGCGGCACGCTTCCCGTTACCGTCCGGGTCGCCGGGTCTTCGCTCAGCGATACCATCTCCATGCCCGGCTCGAAATCGCTCTGGCAGCTTTCGAGGCTGCGTCCCTGCACATAGCGGCACGAACAGCCGACGCGCGCGGCATAGGCCGAACCGAGCTCGGCCTGCGCCTTGAACGACGGGAATTTCCAGATCGCGAAGATCGCGAGCAGCACCGCAAGCCCGATCGCCCAGGGCAGGCAACCGCCCGAGCGGCTCGGTTTTTTCGCAGGATGCGGGGGATTAGCGGGCGGCGGCCCAGAGGCTGGTACAGGGGGCGGCGTCTCGCCCGTTGTCGGCCCGGTCGGATTGATGTTATTCACTTGATCCATGATCACGAAAAAACGGCTGCTGGCAAGTGCCGCCCTCGGGGTGCTCGGCGTCTGGTCGCTGGCGCAGGCGGCGGGGCAGGGCAATTTGGCACCCGCATCGCCCGCGCCGAAATTCGGCGCGTCGCTCGATGGCGTCGCGGCGGTCGAGACGCCGCAGCCGCTGCCCGCACTCCCCGCCGCGATCCGCGCGCGCGCCGACGCGCTGTTCGCCGATGTCGACGATGTCGGGCAGACGCGCGCGCTGCTCGTGCTGCGCGACGGCGAGCCGATCTATGAACGCTATGCCGCGGGCTTCGGCCCCGAATCGAAGCTGATCAGCTGGTCGATGGCGAAAAGCATCACCGCGGTGCTCACCGGTTTCCTCGTCGCCGACGGGCAATTGTCGCTCGACGGGCCGGCGCCGGTGGAGGCGTGGCAGCGCAGCGGCGATCCGCGCGGCGCGATCACGCTGCGGAGCCTGCTCCACATGTCCTCGGGGCTCGAGCATGTCGAAAATGGCGATCCGGTGTGGCAGGGCGATACGGTCGCGATGCTGTTCGGCGGCGGGGCGGGCGACATGGCGGGCTTCGCCGAGGCGAAGCCCGCGGCGGCGCAGCCCGATGAGGTGTTCAACTACAGCTCGGCGACCAGCGTCATCCTGTCGGACATCCTCGCCGACACGCTGACCCCGTCGCAAAACCCCGACGCACGGCGCGATGCGATGCGCGATTTCATCGGCGGGCGGCTGGTCGAGCCGCTCGGCATGACCAGCCTGACCCCCGAATATGATGCGAAGGGCACGATGATCGGCGGATCGATCATGCACGCGACCGCGCGCGACTATGCGAAGTTCGGCGAATTCCTGCGCAACCATGGCGTCGTCAACGGCCAGCGGCTGCTGCCCGAAACCTGGATGCGTTTCATGCTGACCCCCTCGGCGAATGACGCGGGTTATGGCGGGCATATCTGGCTCAACCGCCGGCGCCCCGCTGGCGTCACCCCGGCGCTATGGCCCGACCGCGGCCCGAACGACCTGTTCGCCTGCATCGGTCATCAGGGGCAATATATCATCGTCTCGCCGTCGCAGCGGCTGACCATTGTCCGGCTCGGCGTCACCAGCGACGATCAGTTTCCCGAACTGCGCCGGCATCTCGCCGACCTGACCGCAGCGTTATAGCAGGAAATCCCCGACCAGCGTCGTGACGCAGGTGCCGGTCAGTTCGACCATGTCGCCGTCGAGGCGGCAGCCGACATGTCCCCCCCGCGCGCTCGCCTGATAGGCCGCGAAGCTGTCGCGCCCCAGCCGCACCGTCCAATAGGGGGTCAGCACGCTGTGCGCCGATCCGGTCACCGGATCCTCGTCGATCCCGGCTCCGGGCGCGAAGGCGCGGCTGACGACGTCGGCGCCCGACGGATCGCCGGCGCCCGGCGCGGTCGCGATGTAAAGGATGTCGCCGCCTTCTTTCAGTGCGCGCAGGTCGGGCGTCAGCGCGCGGACGCTCGCCGCGTCGCGGTAGGCGATCAGCGCATAGCCGCCGTCGTGCCACATCGTCTCGACCGGATCGCCGCCGAGCGCGCGGACGATGTCGGGCATCGCCTTCGGTGCGGGGGTATAAGCGGGCAGCGCCATCTTATAGCCGTCGTCCTCGCCGTTTCGCGCGACGCGCAGAATGCCGGCCTTGCGCGTGCGGAACGTCATGTCGCTCCGCCACTGCGCCGCGGTCAGCAGGACATGCCCGCTCGCCAGCGTCGCGTGGCCGCACAAAGCCACCTCCACCCCCGGGGTGAACCAGCGCAGCTCATAATCGGCTTCGTCGCTTTCGTCGGGCACCAGAAAGGCGGTTTCGGCGAGGTTGTTCTCGGCCGCGATCGCCTGCAGCGTCGCGTCGTCGAGCCATTCCTCGAGCGGCATCACCGCGGCGGGATTGCCCGTAAAGGGGCGGTCGGCAAAGGCATCGACCTGGGTGATCGGCAGGCGGCGGGGTGCGCTCATGGATAAAGCAATCCTGTGGACCAGCCGGTGCCGGTGCGGGTGAAGGCGGTGCGCTCGTGGAGGCGGTGGGCGCGATCCTGCCAGAACTCGATCGCCGAAGGATTAACGCGCCAGCCCGACCAGCGCGGCGGGCGCGGCACGTCCTGCCCCTCGAACCGCGCCTGCATCTCTTCGAAGCGCGCCTCGAACGTCTCGCGGCTGTCGAGCGGCCGCGACTGGTCGCTCGCCCAGGCGCCAAGCTGGCTGTCGCGGCTGCGCGTCGCGAAATAGGCGTCGGCGACGCTGTCGTCGACGGGCGTCACCGCGCCTTCGATGCGAATCTGCCGGCGCAGCGATTTCCAGTGAAAAAGCAGCGCGACATGCGGGTTCGCCGCCAGCTCGCTGCCCTTGCGGCTGTCGAGATTGGTATAAAAAACAAAGCCGTCCGGCCCATGCCCCTTGAGCAAGACCATGCGCAGCGACGGACGCCCGTCGGGCGTCGTCGTCGCGAGCGCCATGGCGTTGGCGTCATTGGGTTCGCTGGCGCGCGCTTCGGTGAACCAGCTGTCGAACAGGGCAAAGGGATCGTCGCTCATCCGCGCGGTCATAATGCGCCGCGCGGGCAGGGTCGAGCGCGATATGGCGGGAACTTGACCTTCGGCGGGACATTACCACATCGACGCGCAATCGGGCTTCACGCCCAGTCACTTATCGGGCTACAGGAGCAAAATGGCCGATCCCTATTCCACCCTGGGCGTTGCGAAGAGTGCAAGCGAAGCGGAAATCAAGTCCGCGTACCGCAAGCTCGCCAAGGAATTGCACCCCGACAAGAACAAGGACAACCCGAAGGCGTCGGAGAAATTCTCCGACGTCACCAAGGCGTATGACATCTTGTCCGACAAGACCAAGCGCGCGCAATTCGACCGCGGCGAGATCGACGGCGAGGGCAATCCCGCGATGCCCTTCGGCTATGGCGGCGGTGGTGGTTTTCGCGGCGATCAGCGCACCGGCCCCGGCGGTTTCAGCGGCTTCGGCAACGAGAGTTCCGATTTCGGCGATATTTTCGAAGGCCTGTTCGGTCGCGGCGGTGGCGGTTCGGGTGGCGGGCCGTTCGGCGGCTTCGGCGGGCGCAGCGCGCCGCCGCAAAAGGGCGCCAACGTCGCCTATCGCCTGTCGGTCAGCTTCATCGACGCCGCGACGCAGGCGCCGCAGCGCATCGCGCTCGCCGACGGCGCGACGATCGATCTGAAACTGCCCGCCGGCGTCGAAACCGGCACGCAGATGCGGCTTGCCGGCAAGGGGCAGGCGGGACCGGGCGGCACCGGCGACGGCATCGTGACGATCACGGTCAAGGACCATCCCTTTTACGAACGCGAGGGTGCGAACATCCGCCTCGACCTGCCGGTGACGCTGAACGAGGCGGTCAAGGGCGCGAAGATCAAGGTGCCGACGGTCGACGGCCCGGTGATGCTGTCGATTCCCGCGGGCTCGTCGTCGGGCAAGGTGATGCGTCTCAAGGGCAAGGGGTTCAGCCAGAAGAGCGGCGGCCGCGGCGACCAGCTCGTGCGGTTGATGGTCGATCTGCCCGCCGACGACGAGGCGCTGATCAAGCTGCTCACCGAATGGACCGATCCGCGCGACGTGCGGGCGGAGCTCGGCGTGTGATGCGTGGCTGACGCCAGCGAGAAAAAGATCGTCGCCGCGCTCGAGCGCGAGGTAGCCGACGAGGTCGGCAAGGAATTTCTGGCCGAGGGCCATTCGCCGCATTCGCCCGAGGCGCGCGCCGAACGCGCCAAGCGCATCAAGCTGCGCGCGCGGGCGCAAGGTGTTCTCGACCGCGGCCGCGAGCAGCTCGGACCGGGCACGCGCGCCTATCGCATCGCGCGCCGAGTCGTCGTGGGCACCTATACCGACGGCTTCATCCATGCGGGCAATCTCGCTTATCTCGCGCTGATCGCGCTTTTCCCCTTCTTCATCCTGCTCGCCGCCGCGCTCTCGATCTTCGGCGGCAGCGTCGGCGGCGAACGGGCGATCGAGGCGGTGTTCTCGACGATGCCGCCGACGGTCGCCAAGGCGCTGTCGGGCCCGATCCGCGAAGTGATGACCGCGCGTACCGGCATCTTTCTGTGGCTCGGCGCGCTCGTCGCGCTGTGGACCGTCGGCAGCCTGATCGAGACGGTGCGCGACATCCTGCGCCGTGCCTATGGCACGCATTTTTCCAAGGGCTTCTTCCACTATCGCCTGCTGTCGATCGGCATCATCACCGGCGCGGTCGTGCTGATGCTGCTGTCGTTCAGCATGCAGGTGCTGATCGTGGGGATCGAACAGTTCGTGACGCGCGTGCTGCCCGAACAATATCAGTCGGTCGGTGTCGTCGCGATCTCGCGCGGCGTGTCGGGCTTCGGCCTGTTCCTTGCAATTTACATGCTCTTTTATAGCCTTACGCCATCGAAATACCGGCGCAAACAATTCCCCAAATGGCCGGGCGCGCTGTTCACGACGCTCTGGTGGATCGGCGTCACCCTCGCGCTGCCGCCGCTGCTCGCCAGCCTGCTCAGCTATGACGCAACCTACGGCAGCCTCGCGGGTGTGATGGTCGCGCTCTTCTTCTTCTACCTCGTCGGATTGGGTATGGTGATGGGCGCCGAACTCAATGCCGCGTTGGTAGAGGTTGAGGATTTGGGCCACGACGCTATTGGGCGCGTCGACGATGTGATTATTGAAGCCGAAAGGCCCTAAATCTGTCCTTTGCGCCTTCGAGGTTTGAAGCGATTTTGTTCAGTGTTAGGAGGCAAGGTGCTGGTATATATCAATATTCCAAAGCTTGCCGACGCGACAATGGACAAAATCGGTCAAATCCCGCAGGGACGCCCAAATGGCATCGATCTCGGAACAAGCGGGCTTCGCGGGTAGAACCACTACCTGCGGCAGCCCGCTTGTTCCGATATCTTCACCATTTGGGCGCCTCGAAGGCGCAAAGGACAGATTTAGGGCCTAGGGCTGGAGTAGAAAAATGACGGGTCTGATGAAGGGCAAACGCGGGCTGATCATGGGCCTCGCGAACGACAAGTCGCTTGCGTGGGGTATCGCCAAGGCGTTGCACGGCGCGGGCGCCGAGCTGGCGATCTCGTACCAGGGCGACGTGATGCTGAAGCGGGTGAAGCCGCTCGCCGACGAGCTCGGCTGCGATTTCCTGATCGATTGCGACGTGTCCGACATGGACAATCTCGACGCGGCGTTCGGGGCGCTCTCCGCGCGCTGGCCGACGATCGACTTCGTCGTCCATGCGATCGGCTATACCAACAAGGAAGCGCTGCGCGGTCTTTATGCAGATGTGACGCTCGACGACTTCCTGATGACGATGAACATCAGCGTCTACAGCTTCACCGCGGTCGCCAAGCGCGCGGCATCGATGATGACGCCGTTCGACCCCGAAACGGGCAACGGCGGCGGCTCGCTGCTGACCCTGAGCTATTATGGCGCTGAAAAGGTCATCCCGCACTACAACGTCATGGGCGTTGCGAAGTCGGCGCTCGAAACCAGCGTCAAATATCTCGCCAACGATTATGGCCCGCAGGGCGTGCGCGTGAATGCGATTTCGGCGGGCCCGATCAAGACGCTGGCCGCGTCGGGCATCGGCGATTTCCGTCTGATCCTCAAATGGAACGAGCATAACGCGCCGCTGCGCCGCAACGTCTCGATCGACGATGTCGGCGGCTCGGCGCTCTACCTGCTCAGCGATCTGTCGAGCGGCGTGACCGGCGAAACGCATCATGTCGATGCGGGTTACCACACCGTCGGCATGAAACAGGAAGATGCGCCGGACATCTCGCTTGTCTGACAAGGTCGGCATCCGGGCCGCGACGGCGGCGGATGCCGAGGCGGTCGATACGATTATCCGCGCTGCCTTTGCCGGGACCGACTTCGGTCATCAGGGCGAGGCCGAACTGGTGCGGATGATCGATGCGGACGGCGACACGCTGGTGTCGCTCGTCGCCGAACAGGGCGGCGCGATCGTCGGGCATGTGCTGTTCAGTCGGATGGACGTCGAGGCCGACGGCGCCGCGCTTCCGGGTGCGGGCCTTGCGCCCGTGTCGGTCGTACCCGGCAGCCAAGGGCAGGGCATCGGCGATGCGCTGATCCGCGCCGGACTCGACGCGCTGCGCGAGCAGGGCGTGGCGATCAGCTTCGTCCTCGGGCACGAAAGCTATTACCCGCGCTTCGGCTATTCGCCCGACCTCGCCGCGCGCTTTGCGTCGCCCTTTGCGGGGCCGCATTTCATGGCGATGATGCTGGACTCGGACGCGGCTTGGCCGCTAGGCGGACGGGCGGATTACGCACCCGCATTCGGCCGGATGGGATAGGGCAATGAGTTTCAACAGCTTCGGACGCATCCTTCGCTTCACGACCTGGGGCGAAAGCCACGGCCCCGCGCTCGGTGCCGTCGTCGACGGCTGCCCGCCGCGCCTGTCGCTGTCCGAAGCCGACATCCAGCCCTTCCTCGACAAGCGCCGTCCCGGGCAGTCGCGCCACACGACGCAGCGGCAGGAACCCGATCAGGTGCGCATCCTCTCGGGCACGTTCGAGGGCAAGACCACAGGCACGCCGATCAGCCTGATGATCGAGAATGTCGACCAGCGATCGAAGGATTATGGCGAGATCGCGCAGGCCTATCGCCCCGGCCACGCCGACTACGCCTATGACGCCAAGTACGGCATCCGCGATTATCGCGGCGGCGGCCGGTCGAGCGCGCGCGAGACCGCGGCACGCGTCGCTGCGGGCGGCGTTGGGCGCCTCGTGATTCCCGAGGTGCAGATCCATGCGTGGGTCGCCGAGATCGGCGGCGACGCGATCGACCCCGCGAACTTCGACCTTGAGGAAATCGGCCGCAATCCCTTTTTCTGTCCCGACCCCGCTGCGGCGCAGCGCTGGGAAGGGTTGATGGACGCCGCGCGCAAATCGGGCAGCTCGCTCGGCGCCGTGATCGAATGCGCCGCCAGCGGCGTTCCCGCAGGCTGGGGCGCGCCGATCTACGCCAAGCTCGACAGCGACCTTGCCGCCGCGATGATGGGCATCAACGCGGTGAAGGGCGTCGAGATCGGTGCCGGCTTCCACGCCGCCCGCCTGCGCGGCGAGGAAAATGCCGACCCGATGCGCCCCGCGACCGACGGCAGCAACCGCCCCGATTTCCTCTCGAACAACGCCGGCGGCATCGCGGGCGGCATTTCGACCGGCCAGCCCGTCGTCGTGCGGGTCGCGTTCAAGCCGACCAGCTCGATCCTCACTCCCGTGCCGACGATCAACAAGGCGGGCGAGGCGACCGATATCGTCACCAAGGGCCGCCACGACCCGTGCGTCGGCATCCGCGGCGCGCCGGTGGTCGAGGCGATGATGGCGCTCGTCCTCGCCGATCACAAGCTGCTGCACAGGGCACAAAACGGCTGATGGCCTGATGGAAACCGTCGCCGCTTTCATCGCGGAGCAAAAGGCGGTTATCGGTCTGTTCGTGCTCGCGGGCATGTTCGGGGCCTTTGTCTGGGAACGCTTCTCGCCCTCGGTCGTCGCGGTCGCGGGGGCAGGCACGATGCTCGCGCTCGGACTGCTCGACGAAAAGGGCGCGTATGGCGTTTTCTCGAACAGTGCGCCGCTCACCGTCGGGGCGATGTTCATCCTGTCGGGCGCGCTGATCCGCACCGGAGTGATCGACAAGGTCGGCAATTATGTCGTCGACCGCGCCAAGCGGCACCCGCGCCTCGCGGTGGTCGAAGTGTTCGGCGGCGGGCTGCTCGTATCGGGCTTCATCAACAGCACGCCCTTCGTCGTCGTGATGATGCCGGTCTGCTTCCGGCTCGCCGAGGCACTCGGGGTCTCGCCCAAGAAATTGCTGATGCCGCTGTCGGTGATCGCGGTGCTCGGCGGCTGCCTGACCTTGATCGGCACCTCGACGAACCTCGTCGTGTCGGGCATCGCCGAACAGGCAGGGCTCGAACCCTTCGGTCTGTTCGACATCACCCCTTATGGGCTCGCCGTCGCCGCGGCGGGGGTCGTGGGTCTGCTTTTGATGGCGCGCTTCCTGCCGTCGGACTATCCGCGGATCGCTGAAAAGGCCGATGGGGCGGAGCAGCTTTACCTGACCGAACTCGGCCTTCGGGACGATGATACCGCCATCGACATGGCCCTCGACGCCGCCAGTCTTGGCATAGCGCCGGCGCAGATCGTCGGCGTCGTCGCGAACGGGCGGCTGATCACCGGCGGCGATGCCCAGCATCACCGGCTCGCGGCCGGCAACCGGATCGTTGCGCGGCTCGACGGCGCGGCGCTGATGACACTCCGCAGCGAGGGGCGCTTCGCGATCGGCATCGGCGATAGTCCCGAGCGCGAATCCACCGTGGTCGAGGTGACGGTTTCGCCAAGCCACCGCTCGATCGACCGGCCGCTCGCCGAAATCCCCTTTCTCCAGCGGCAGCGCGTCCGCATCCTCGGCGTCACCCGCTTTCGCCACCTTCCGGGGCCGACGCTGTCCGAAAACCGCATTCGCGCCGCCGACCGCCTGCTGATCGACGCCGACGAGGCGAATATCGCGCAGCTGCGCGACAATCCCAATCTGATCGGCCTCGCGATGGCGTCGGTCACCGCCTTCCGCCGCCGTCGCGCGTGGATCGCGATCCTCGTGATGGCCAGCGCGGTCCTGCTCTCGGCGACCGACGTGATGTCGATTGGCATCGCCGCCTTCATCGGCGTCGCCATCGTGCTGCTGACCCGCTGCATCGACGCGTCGGAGGCGTGGGGCAGCATCGACGGCGATGTGCTGATCCTGATCTTCGCGATGCTCGCCGTCGGCGCGGCGCTCGAACAATCGGGGTCGGTCGCGCTGATGGTCGGCGCGCTCGACCCGATCCTGGCGGGCGCACCGCAATGGGCAGTGATCGCGATCGTCTATTTCTCCGCGCTATTGCTGTCCGAACTGCTCAGCAACAATGCGGTCGCGGCGCTGATGGGGCCGCTGGTGATCGGCATCGCCGAGGCGACGGGCGTCGCGCCGCAGCCGCTGCTGATCGCGCTGATGCTCGGCGCCTCGGCCTGTTTCGCGACCCCGGTGGGTTACCAGACGAACACGCTCGTCTATGCCGCGGGTGACTATCGTTTCATGGATTTCGTGCGCATCGGCGTCCCACTCAACATCCTCACCGGCGTGGCGGGCTGTGCCGCGCTCGCCTTTTGGACACCCTGACCGCGCGATAGGCCCGCCAGCGATTGCCCGCGGCGCATCACCCTGTTACCTCCGCTCGCATAAAGATCCGCCCAGGGCGGAACAGGGAGTAATTTATGGGGCATCGCCTGACGTTTTATATTCTGATCGGTATGATCCTGGGGGTCATCACCGGCTATCTGGTGCGGGTCTATGTCCCTGCCGACAGCGAAGCCTTCACCTATTGGCTACGCAGTTTCAGCACGCTGTCGACGATCTTCCTCAACCTGATCAAGCTGGTCGTCGCGCCGCTGATTCTCGGCACGCTCGTTGCGGGGATCGCGCATATGGGCGACAGCTCGGCGCTCGGCCGCATCGGCACCCGCGCGATCGCGTGGTTCATCCTCGCCAGCCTGATTTCGATCAGCCTCGGTCTGATCATGGTCAATTTCTTCGAACCCGGCGCGGGGCTCAATCTGACCGTCGGGGCGCATTCGATCGCCGAGGTGGGCGAGGTCAAGAAGCTCGACCTGTTCGAGTTTATCGAGCATGTCTTCCCGAAGAATATCTTCCAGGCGATGGCGGACAACAATGTCCTCCAGATCCTCGTCTTCGCGCTGTTCGCGGGCGTCGGCCTCACGGCCATCGGCGACAAGGGCAAGCCGCTGGTCCGCGGCGCCGAGGCGCTCGCCGAACTGATGCTCCAGATCACCGGCTATGTGATGCGCCTCGCACCGATCGCGGTGTTTGGTGCGCTCGCGGGCGTGGTTGCGAAATATGGCCTCGGTATCCTCGGCACCTATGCCGAGCTCGTCACCGAATTCTATCTGTCGCTCGTCGTGCTGTGGGTCCTCCTGCTCGGCGCGGGCGCGATCTTCCTCGGCCGCCGGATCTTCTCGCTGATCCGCTATATCCGCCAGCCGCTGCTGATCGCTTTCTCGACGGCTTCGTCCGAGGCCGCGATGCCCAAGCTGTTCGAACAGCTCGATCGGTTCGGCGTGCCGCGCCGCATCTCGGGCTTCGTGCTGCCGCTGGGCTACAGCTTCAATCTGGACGGATCGATGATGTATGCGAGCTTCGCGACGCTCTTCATCGCGCAGGCTTACGGGATCGAGCTGTCGATTACGCAGCAGATCCTGATCCTGCTGACCTTGATGGTGTCGTCGAAGGGGATCGCCGCGGTGCCGCGCGCCAGCCTCGTCGTGATCACCGCGACGCTTGCGATGTTCGACCTGCCGGTCGAGGGCGTCGCGCTGATTTTCGCGATCGACCAGTTCCTCGACATGGGCCGCACCGCGACCAATGTCGTCGGCAACGCGGTGGCGACGAGCGTGATCACCAAGTGGGAGGGCATGCTCGAAGTGCCCGAACCGGCCGATCTCGAACGGCCGCATGCTCCGGCTCATACGCCGCATCATGGAACCCGCGGGCTCGATCTTCGTGATGACATAGCGGAGGGTGAAAACAAGCCAGCGGCCGATAACGCGTAACCCGCGCGCTTCGGGCCGCTCCCCGCGGGGCGAGCAAGGAGCTGAGCCATGGCCGAAGCAGCGGCGATCGACCGAGCGGAGCGCGACGATGCCCGCGCCCGGCGGCTGCGCTGGCGCATGCTCGTCGGCTTCCTCGCGGGCCTCATCATCGGGCTGGCGGTCCACTATGGCGCGCCGGACGCGGCGTGGGTGGAGACGGTCACAACCTATGTGACCGGCCCGCTGGGGCAGATCTTCCTGCGCCTGCTGTTCATGCTCGTCATCCCGCTGCTCGTATCGGCGTTGATCGTCGGGGTCGCCGAAATGGGCGAGATGCGCGCGCTGAAATCGGTCGGCGTGCGCACGCTCGTCTATACGATCGCGGTGTCGACGATTGCGGTCGTCGTCAGCCTTGCCGTCGTCAATCTGATCCAGCCCGGCGCGGGGGTCGATCCCGCGCTCGCGCGCTCGCTGATCGCCGAGGGGGCGGAGGGCGCCAAGGCCATCGCCGACCGCGCGGGCGAGGCGAAAACCGGGATGGACGCGGTCGTCGCGATCGTCCCCGACAATCTGTTCGCCGCGATGGGCCAGAATGACGTGCTCGCGGTGATGTTCTTCGCGCTCTTCTTCGGCATCGGGCTGATGCTCGTCCGCACCCCGCGGACCGAGGCGCTGAAGACCGCGATCGAGGGGGTGTTCGAGGTGGTGATGAAGCTGATCGGACTCGTCATCCAGCTCGCGCCGATCGCGGTCTTCTGTTTCATGTTCAACCTCGCCGCGCAGTTCGGCTGGGATCTCATCATCCGCCTGTCGGCCTATGTCGGCGTCGTGCTGCTCGCGCTCGCGCTCCAGATGTTCATCGTCTTCCCTATCCTGTTGAAGACGCTGGCGGGGAAATCACCCGTCGCCTTTTTCCACCAGACGCAGGAAGCCTTCGTGATGGCGTTCGCGACCGCCTCGTCGAACGCGACATTGCCGACGGCGCTTCGCGTCGCGCGCGACCAGCTCCGCCTGCCCGACAAGGTCGCGCGCTTCGTGCTCACCATCGGTGCCACCGCGAACCAGAATGGCACCGCGATGTTCGAGGGTGTGACGGTGATCTTCCTCGCGCAATTTTTCGGCATCGACCTGACGCTTCAGCAGCAGATCGTCGTAATGCTCGTGTGCATATTGGGCGGCATCGGCACCGCGGGCGTCCCCGCGGGATCGCTCCCCGTGATCGCGCTGATCCTCGCCTCGGTCGGGGTGCCGCCCGAAGGCATCGGGCTGATCCTTGGCGTCGACCGCTTCCTCGATATGTGCCGCACGACGCTGAACGTCATCGGCGATCTTGTTGCCGCGACGGTGGTGTCGGCGGGGGTGAAGGACGGACCGGCGACGCAGGCCGCGCCGCCAGCCTGATGCGTCAGTCGGGCCGCGCGTCGTTGCCGCGGTCGCTGCGTGCGCGCCCCGCCGCCGGAGCAGGTCTCGGTTCGGGTGCGCTGCGAACCACCGGGGCCGACTGCGGCTCGGGCGGGCGATAGGCGGGCGCGGGCCGTTCGGCGCGCGGGGCGCGGTCGGGCATCGCCGACGGTGCGGGCCGCATCCGTTGCGGGCGTCCGCCCCCCCGATCGCCGCGCGGCGTCGAAAACATCTCGCCGGGCTCGGTCGCGGGCAGGTTGCGGACCGGACGCGGACGACCGGCGGTTCCTTCGCTCCGCGGCGGGCGCGGGCGGCCTGCACCCCAGTCGGGGCGTCCGGGATTGTCGGCTCCGGGAGGCGTGCCGGGGTTGCCATCGCCGCGACCTCGGCCCGGGCGCGTGCCGCGCGGACCGTCATGGTCACGGTCGCCCCGGTTCCAGCCGCCGGGTCGGCCCGGGCGACCATCGCCCGGACGTCCGTCGTGATCGCCGCGATTCCAGCCTGGGCGGCCGGGCTTTCCGTCACCGCGCCCGCCATGATGCTTCCACCAGGCGCGGCGCCCGCCCCAATAGTTCAGATAGCGGTCGCGCAGCGGGTAGCGGTTGCGGTAATTGTCGAACATCCACATGCCATAGCCGGGGTAATAATAATCGTCGTACCAGCCGCCGCCGAAGCCGATCTGCGCGAAGCCGCTGCCATAATCGGCGCCATCGTAGCAGTCGTAACCATAGCCATCGTCATAGGCATAGCCGTCATAATCATAATAGGCGTTGCCATAGCGCGACGAGCAATCGCCGCCCGACGCATAGCTCGCTCCATAGACATCGCCATAATAGCAACCACCAAGCGTCGTCGTCGCGAGAACGCCGAGCGCGATGGAGAGGGGGCGCTTCAAACTCTTCGCCATAGCTTTGTCCTTTGGGTCCAACGGTTGCGACCCGTCACCTTGGGCGCTGGATTGCACGAGTCGAGTTGAATTTGCGGTGAATGCTGTCCCGCACCCGCCAAAGCGTTACTTGCATCAGTGTCAGTAGTCCGTTACGCATCGGGACAAAGCAGAATGGACGAGGATCGACCCGATGAACGCGCCCGCGAATATTCAGCAGACGAAAAACTGGTCCGAAAAGCGCTTCGGCCCCGAGACGCGGCACTGGCTGCCGCGCAATCCCGACAGCGCGATCGATCATATTCCGGGCGAGGACGGCATGCCGATCATCGGCAACACGCTCGAACAGCTCGGCGATTATCCCGCCTTCACCCGCCGCATGGTCGCCAAATATGGCCGCGTCTATCGCAACAACAGCTTCGGCGGGCGCAGCGTCGCGCTCCACGGGCCCGAGGCGAACGAACTCGTGATGTTCGATCGCGAGAAAATCTTCTCGTCCGAACAGGGCTGGGGACCGGTGCTCAACCTGCTGTTCCCGCGCGGGCTGATGCTGATGGATTTCGAAAAGCATCGCGCCGACCGCAAGATATTGTCGGTCGCCTTCAAGCCCGAACCGATGCGCCATTATGCCGATTCGCTGAACGAAGGGATCCGCGATCGCATCGGCCAGTGGAGCGGCAAGACCTTCAAATTCTATCCGGCGATCAAGGAACTGACGCTCGACCTCGCCGCGACCAGCTTCCTCGGCATCCCCTGGGGTCCCGAGGCCGACAAGGTCAACAAGGCGTTCGTCGACATGGTGCAGGCGTCGATCGGCGTCGTGCGCGTGCCCTTGCCCTTCACCGCGATGGGCCGCGGCGCGAAAGGGCGCGCCTATCTGGTCGATTATTTCGGCAAGATGGTGCCCGAACGGCGCGAGGGCACGGGCGAGGACATGTTCAGCCAGATCTGCCGCACGCGCGACGACGACGATGAATATATGTCGGTCGAGGCGATCGTCGACCATATGAACTTCCTGATGATGGCGGCGCACGACACGATCACCAGCTCGATCACGACGCTCGTCTGGGAACTCGCGCGCAACCCCGAATGGCAGGACAAATTGCGCGAGGAAATGCTCGCGGTCGCGCCGGCGGGCGAGGGCGTCGGGCACAACAGCCTCGGCCAGCTCGAAATGACCGAATGGGCGTTCAAGGAAGCCCTCCGCCTCGTGCCCCCGGTGCCAAGCTTCCCGCGCCGCGCGCTCAAGGATTTCGAATATGGCGGCTACCGCATTCCCGCGGGCACCTCGGTCGGCGTCAGCCCCGCCTTCACGCATATGATGGAGGAGCATTGGCCCGAGCCCCAAAAGTTCGACCCGATGCGCTTTTCGCCCGAAGTCGCGCGCGAGCGGCACAAATATGCGTGGGTGCCCTTCGGCGGCGGCGCGCATATGTGCCTCGGGCTGCACTTCGCGTACATGCAGGCGAAGATCTTCTTCCACCACGTCATCACGACGCACCGGATCACCGTCGCCGACGGCTATGCGCCCGAATGGCAGGTGCTGCCGATCCCGCGGCCGAAGGACGGGCTGACGGTGAGCTTTGTCCCGTTGTAACGGGGCGGTGTTTGTCAGCTTAGGGGTAGTGAGCGGACACCCCATCCCCTACATGTATTTTAGATATGCATGGCGGGGATCGATGATGACCAGGTATTTCACGATAACAATGCTGGCCTACCTGACCGCTTGTTCGTCAAATAGCGATGCCGTGACCACGCTGGCGATCAGGTTAGCAAACGAAGGCGGGGCGGGTGTCTCCAAAGAACGGCGTGAAGACTATGTCACTTGCGGCGTGAAGACGCTCTCAAACGTGCCGAGCAAGCGAATCGACGCCGCGCTCGAAGCTTCCGACGTTCCTGCGATATGGGAAATACTCGGCAGCGATACGCTTGATGCATATGTCAAAACTTGCAGACAGACTGAGCTCCGGCGGAGCCCTCCACCCCAAGCATAATTATCTGCAAACGTCTGCAACTGGTCGTTAGCCGCCACTCCCTGACGCTCACCCCCGAATAAACAGGCTCCGGATCCACGGCGACCGTGCGCGCGTCGCTTCGCGCCAGTCGCCATCTTCGCCCGCATCGGCGGCGATGCGGCTGGGGTCGAGCAGCTTCAGCCGTGCGCCGCGAAACGCCGCGCCGCGATAGGTGACGAAGGCCAGCCCATGTTCGAGCGCGGTCGCGGCGAGGAGCGCGTCGCGGTCGCTGTCAAGCGCGAGTGCGGCGCGGCGGCGCGCGATGGTCACGTCGACCGGCAGGACGCGGCCCTCGAACGCGGGCAGCACTTGCCCGTCGATCCAGTCGCGCCATGCGGCGCCCGCCGCCTTGCTTTGCTTCGCCGCGAGCGCGGCGGCATTTTCCAGCTCGACGAGCGAGAGCGCCGACACGAACATCGATTGCCGCGAGGTGCGCTGCGCCCATCCGGCGAGCGCGGCGCCGTCGCCGTCGGCGCGGGCGTGGCGCAGGTCGAACAATATTTCGGCGTCGAGCAGGAACATCAGCCGCGCCCGTCCAGCGCCTTGCGCAGGAGCGCGCGATCAAGCGCGATGTCACCGGGCGGGGCGGCGAGCAACTGCGCCATATTCTCGCGCTCGCCGCTGAGTTGGCGCCAGGCGTCGATGCTGATCAGCACGTGCGTGGGCCGCCCACGGTCGGTGACGAACACCGGTTCGACAAGCGCGAATCGCTTCGCGCGGCTGACATCCTGATTGAGTTCGCGGCTCGTGACGCGCTTCATGACCACCCCTCGCTGATGCAAAATCATGGCAGATTGTGATCGTTCACATGTAGGTATGTTACTACACTGTGACCGGCCCGCAACAAAAATGATCTCCGCGCCGGAAATCGACAGGGGCGGGCGCGCCCAATGGCGGGCCGGCATTGCGCGCGCTGCGCTTTCATGTCTCCTGATGCCCGGAACAGGCGGATCGCGGCGGCATACAGATCGCGGGCGCCACGGTGGGAGAGGGAAATTGGTATCCAATATGTTCGATGAACTGCTCCGCGCGGTCGGCGACGTGCTCGGCGCGCACGGCCCCGCGGTCAATTCCGCGGCGAGCTATACGCCGACCGATTTCAGCATTCATTTCTTCCTCCAGATCGCGGTGATCCTGATCGTCTGCCGCGCCGTCGGCTGGGCCGCGAAGAAATTCATGGGGCAGCCGCAGGTCGTTGGCGAAATGATCGCCGGCGTCCTCCTCGGCCCCTCGCTGTTCGGCCTCTTCTTCCCCGAATTTCAGGCGGCGCTCTTCCCCAAGGAAACGCGGAGCATCCTCTACGTCTGCGCGCAGGTCGGGGTGGGCCTGTACATGTTCCTCGTCGGCACCACGCTCCGCCTCGACCATTTCCAGTCGAAGGCGAAGAGCGCGATGGGCGTGTCGGCGGCGGGCATCGTCGCGCCCTTCCTGTTCGCTGCGCTCATCACGCCGTTCCTGCTCGATGTCCCGGGCCTCTTCACCGAAGGGCTGAGCCAGGGCAGCGCGACCTTGTTCATGGGCGCGTGCATCGCGCTGACCGCCTTCCCGATGCTCGCGCGCATCATCAACGAACGCGGCCTCGCGAACACCGCGCTCGGCACGCTCACGCTCACCGCGGGCGCGTTCGACGATGCGGTGTCGTGGTGCGTGCTCGCGATCGTGCTCGCGACCTTCGGCGGTGGTCCCGGCGTGGCGCTGATCGCGATTATCGGCGGGCTCAGCTTCGCGCTGTTCATGTTCTTCATCGGGCGCAAATTGCTCGTCCCGCTCGGCCGCATCGTCGAGGAACGCGGCGAGATGAGCGACACAATGCTGTCGGTCGTCCTGATGCTCTTCGCGCTCTGCGCCTTCGTCATGGACGCCGCGGGCATCCATGCGGTGTTCGGCGGCTTCATCCTCGGCGTCTGCATGCCGCGCGGCAAGCTGACCGAGGAGATCAAGCGCAAGATCAGCCCGATCACCATCCTGCTCGTCCCGGTCTTCTTCACCTATTCGGGGCTCAACACACGGCTCGACACGGTGAACAGCCTGACCCTGCTCGCGCTCGCGCTCGGCATATTGCTCGTCTCGATCGCGGCGAAGTTCGGCGCGTGCTGGCTCGCGGCGCGGCTCGCGGGTGAGGACAATCGCACCGCGCTCGGCATCGGCGCGCTGATGAATGCGCGCGGGCTGATGGAGCTGATCATCATCAACATCGGGCTTCAGAAGGGCATCATCGGGCCGACGCTCTTTTCGATGATGGTGCTGATGGCGATCATCACCACGGTGATGGCGGGGCCTTTGTTCGAATTCGTCTATGGCCGCAAGGCGCGCGAGACGGGCGAACTCGGCCAGCTCGGCACCGACGAGCCGGACGGGGCGCAGCCTGTCGAACGGCTGGCCGCCAAGCCTGTCTGAGGTCAGGCGTAGGCCGCACCCGCGTTGATCTGGTCGATCATCGCGCGGTGCGCGGGCAGCTCGCTCGCGGCGCGGTCGCCAAAGCTTTTGATCCGCGCAAAGATGCGCTCGGCCTCGGCGGTGTCGGGAAATTCCTCGCGCACCGGCGACAGGTCGGTGCGATATTCCATGCCATAGAGGATATACTGGTAATTGAAGAAGGCGAAGCTTTCGAGGTCGAGGATGAAGTCGAAGCGCCCCGGCGGGCGATAGCGCCATTCCTCGAGCAATTCCTTCAACCGGTCGGGGATCGACGCCGGGTCGCCATTGTCGCGCCAAAAGGCTTCCTTCCGCTGGCTCAGGCAATAATGAAGCTTCAGGAAATTGATCGTGTTGTCGTAGCGCGCCGCCATCAGATCGTTGAAGCGCCGCGCGGGCGCGCCGACGGGGCCGGCCAGCGGGAACATCTCGGCGATCATCGCCGCCGCGGTCTCGATCATCACGAGGCCGGTCGATTCGAGCGGTTCGAGGAAGCCGCCCGACAGTCCTACCGCGACGCAATTCTTCACCCATGACGCGGGGCGATAGCCCGCCTCGAACGGGATCGAGCGGACATTGACGTCATGGCTCCGCCCGCCGGTATAGGCGGCGAGGATTTCGGCGGCGCGGTCGTCGCCCATATGGTCGCTCGAATAGACGCAGCCGATGCCGCGCGCACCGGCCAGCCCGATGTCCCACGTCCACCCCGCTTCGTGCGCCGCCGCGATCGTATAGCTTTCGATCGGCACGTCGGGGCGCTCATAGGGCAGCTTGCACGCAAGCGCGCGGTCGGTGAACAGCTGATGCTTCACGCCCTTGAACGGCGATTGCAACGCGCCGCCGATCAGCTCGGCGCGGAAACCCGAACAGTCGATATAGAGGTCGGCGGCCAGCGTCCCATGCTCGGCCGTCACGACATGGTCGATCGCGCCGCTCGTTGCATCGAGCCCGACCCCGGTCAGCGTGCCGCTGAGGTGCGTAACGCCCATCGCGCGCGCCTCTGCCGACAATACCTCCGCGAGCCTCGCGGCGTCGAAATGATAGGCATAGTTCAGCGGGCCGGTGAATTCGCCCTCGCCGGGGCGCTTCGGCGCGCGCTGCGCCTCGGCGACGCGGTTCTGGATCGTCATCGCCTCGGCGAACGGCCGCCGCGTCGCCTCATTCTGGAGCAGCCAATAGGAGACGAGGCTGTAGCCGTCTCCATGATAGGGCGCCTCGAACGGGTGCAGATAATGGCTCGACCGGCCATCTGCGGGCGTGCGCACCCAGTCGTCGAAGCGGATGCCCTGCTTGAACGTCGCCGAGGTCGCCCGCACGAACGCGCTTTCGTCGATGCCGATGAATTGCAGCGTATTGCGGATCGTCGGAAAGGCGCCTTCGCCGACCCCAATGCTGCCGATCTCGTCCGACGCCAGCAAGGTGATCGACAGCCGCGGATTGCGCGGCAGATCGAAAAAGCGCGCGAGATAGGCGGCGGTGAGCCATCCCGCGGTGCCGCCGCCGACGATCAGGATCGAGCGTTTTGCCACCCGGAACGCTATCGAGCCGCAAAGCGCTTTCAACAAGCGGTAATTTGCGGCACGCACAACGGACACGATGAAGACTCTCCGCCCCTATCTGATCTGGTTCGCCGTTGCGGTGCTGCTGACCATCGGCGCGATCCTCGGCATGCAGTGGGTGCGCGATCATCCCGAGCATATCCCCGGCACGCCCTTCGAACTGTCGCACCCACAGGGCTGGGCGACGAACCGAAAGCTGGTGGCGCTCGCGGGTGACGACAGCGCCTGCTTCGCTGCCTTCGACCGCGCGGAAGCGGGCTATCTCCGGCGGCCGGCGATCGGCACCGGCGCGTGCCGCGCGAGCCAGCGCATGATCCTGACCGGCGACCGTTTCGTGCCGACGATGCGCCCCGCGAATGTCGCGCCGGGCTGCGCGGTGACCGCGGCGATGGCGCTGTGGAACCGCGACGTCGTTCAGCCGCTCGCGCGCAAGCATTTCGGGCAAAAGGTCGTCGAACTCGAAAATCTTGGCAGCTATAATTGCCGCAAGATCGCGGGGCAGCCAAACCAGAGCCAGCATTCGACCGCCAATGCGATCGACATTTCGGCCTTTGTCCTCGCCGACGGCACGCGCATTTCGCTGATCAACGACTGGACCCCTGGCGACAAGCGCAGCGAGTTTCTGCACGAGGTTCGCAATGAGAGCTGCGGGCTGTTCAGCACGATCCTGTCGCCCGACTATAATCGCGCGCACGCCGACCATTTCCATATCGACATGGCGGCGCGGACGGCGGGCTGGACCGTCTGCCGCTAGGCGCGCCGCCGCCCGCCGGTGCCCGGCACAAGCATCGGCGTCGTCTCGCGATACGCGACATAGTCGGCGCCGAAGGTGTCGATCAGGTTGCGCTCCTCCAGCCGGATCGCGATCAGCATATAGATCGACAGGCCCACGGCGAGCAGCAGATGCCCCGCGGTCATCGCGGGCGTCGCCCAAAAGGCGAGGAAGAAGCCCGCGTAGAGCGGATGGCGGACGAATTTGTAGAAGAGCGGCTGACGCAGCACCGGCGGTGCCGCCGCCTTTTCGCGCAGCGCGAACCACGCCTGCTGCAGCCCGAACAGCTCGAAATGATTGATCAGGAAGGTGCTGGCGAGGACGATCAGCCAGCCGAGCCCGAACAACGCCCACAGGATCGCGGCGCGCAGGGGATTGGTGACGGTCCAGACCGGGGCGGTCAGTTGGTGCCAGAACAGCATCAGTATGATCAGCGCGAGGCTGGCGAACAGCACATAGGTGCTGCGCTCGATCGGCGCAGGGACGATGCGTGTCCACGCTGCCTTGAACGTGGGCCGCGCCATCACGCTATGCTGGATGCCGAACAGCGCGATCAGCGCGATGTCGATCGCGACCGCCGTCGCGGGCTCCGCCGCGCGTGCGAAATCGACCGTCGGCTGGACGACGGGAAGATTGCCGACGAACGCGATAAGATACAGGAATGTCGCGAAGAATATCGCGTAGCATATGGCCGCATAGGCCAGATAGAAGGCACGAACCATTGCGCTGCCCCTGCTTCAGAGGGGGCATTATAGCAGATTTTGCGCGGAAAATCGCGCTTTAGACCGTGAAGCTTTCGCCGCAGCCGCACGCGCCCTTGGCGTTCGGATTTTCGAACACGAAGCCCGCGGCGAAATCATCCTCGACCCAGTCCATCGTGCTGCCGATCAGGTACAGCACCGACGCGCCGTCGATGTAGAAGACGCCGCCGGGGGTCTCGATCTTCTCGTCGAACTTCACCTCTTCGGTGACATAATCGACCGAGTAGGCAAGCCCCGAACAGCCGCGGCGCGGCGTCGACAGGCGCACACCGATCGCGCCTTCGGGCGCGGCCGCCATCAGCTTCGCGATACGCGCTTCGGCGCCGGCGGTCAGGGCGACGGCGGCGGGGCGTGCGCGGGTCTTGGTCTCGGTCATCACAGCATCCCCAGTTCGAGCCGCGCTTCGTCGCTCATATTCTGCGGCGACCACGGCGGATCCCAGACAAGATTGACTTCGGCATCGCCGACGCCGGGGACCGCGCCGACGCGCAGTTCGACCTCGGCTGGCATCGATTCCGCGACCGGGCAATGCGGCGTCGTCAGCGTCATCGTGACGAGCGCATGGCCGTCGTCGATCTCGACATTGTAGATCAGGCCAAGATCATAGATATTCACCGGGATTTCCGGATCGTAAATGTCCTTCAGCGCATTGATCACGGCTTCGTAAAGGTCGCCGCCGACCGCATGCGGATCGACCGCCGTAGGCTTGGCCGCGAGGAATCCTTCCAGATAGTCGCGCTTGCGTTCCAATTTCTCGGGCGCGGTCTCGACATCCGCGACGCGCGCTTTTGGCGGTGCTTCGACGCTTTCCACTTCCTCGACCTTGATCATCCGGTCCTCGCTCATCCGAAAATCCTCTCGACGCGGGCGAGGCCATCAATCAGCGCCGCCACATCGTCGTCATTGCTGTAAACGCCAAAACTCGCGCGCGCGGTCGCGGCGACCCCCAGATGCTCCATCAGCGGCTGTGCGCAATGGTGCCCGGCGCGGATCGCGACCCCGCTTTCGTCCAAGATAGTGCCGATGTCGTGCGGATGAACCCCCGCCATCGCAAAACTCACGATTCCGGCGCTGTTTTCAGGGCCGAACAGCGTGATGCTGTTCTTGCGCGCGAGCGCTTCGCGCAAGCTGCCGACCAGCGCGCATTCATGCGCGTGGATCGCGTCGATGCCGATTGTTTCGACATAATCGACCGCCGCCGCGAGCCCGATCGCCTCGATAATCGCGGGGGTGCCCGCCTCGAAGCGCGTGGGAGCAGGGGCATAGGTTGTCTTCGCAAAGGTCACTCGATCGATCATCGACCCGCCGCCCTGCCACGGCGGCAGCGCGTCGAGCTTGTCGCTCCACAGCACGCCGACGCCAGTGGGGCCGTAAAGCTTGTGCCCCGAGAAGACATAATAGTCGCAGCCGAGCGCCGCGACATCGACCGGCAGGCGCGGCACGGCCTGGCAGCCGTCGATCAGCAGCTCGGCACCGACGCGGTGCGCGAGGTCCGCCGCGCGCGCAACGTCGAGCGGGCTACCGAGCACGTTTGAGACATGCGCGAAGGCGACCATCGTGTGTTCGGGGGTGAGCAGTTTTTCGGCGGCATCGAGATCGATGCGCCCGTCTTCGGTCAGCGGGCAGACGTCCACCTGCCAGCCTGCAAGCTGCCAGGGCACGATATTACTGTGATGCTCCAGCGTCGAGAGCAGCACGCGGCCCTTCTTCGGATGCGAATAAGCGACAAGATTGATCGCCTCGGTCGCGCCGCGCACAAAGGCGATCTCATTCTCGCGCGCGCCGATAAACGCCGCGATCCGCCGCCGCGCCGCCTCATAGGCGAGCGTCATGTCGGCCGAGCGCGCATAGACGCCGCGGTGCACGGTCGCATAATCGCGGCCCATCGCGGCGACGGTCGCGTCGATCACCGCCTGCGGCTTCTGCGCGGTCGCGGCGGTGTCGAGATAGTGCCAGCCGGGGGTGAGGCCGGGGAAGTCGGCACGGACGTCGGGGAAAGTGCGAAGGGCGGTTGTGGTGCTCACACCAATTCCCCCAGCTTCGCCAGCGCCAGCTCCTGCAACTGCACTTCGTCTTCAGCACCATCGAACACGCCCGCGACGAACGCCTGCAGCATCAGCTTCTTCGCCTCGCCGGGCGGCAGGCCGCGCGATTGCAGGTAATAAAGCCCCATCGGATCGAGCTCGCCGATCGCGCAGCCATGCGCGCATTTCACATCGTCGGCGAAGATTTCGAGTTCGGGCTTGGCGTTGGCGGTCGCGCTGCGATCGAGCAGCATCGCCTTCACATCCTGTTCGCTGTCGGTCTGCTGCGCATCGCGCGCGACCGCGACCTTGCCGAGATAGGTGCCGGTCGCGGTGCCGCCGAGCACCGAGCGCACGACCTGCCGCGACGTCGCGCCGGGTTCGGCGTGCGTGACCGTGGTAACGATCTCGAGATTCTGCCCACCGCCGCCGATTTGCGCCGCGCCGAGGTGGAAGTCGGCGCCTTCGTGCAGGATCACATTGAGTTCGATGCGGCCATAGGCACCGCCGATATTGAGCACATGCAGCGCGGCGACCGCGCCCTTGCCCAGCACCAGCTCGATCTGGCGGATCGCGCCTTCGTCCTGCACGATCGCGCGGCGGAAATCACCGCCCGCGGGCACGATGATGCTCTCGGGCGCTGGCAGCGGCCACGCCGCCGCGACCGCATCGATGTCGCTATAGCGCCAGGCTTCGTCGCGCCGCGAGGGGAGGGCGCTCGTGGTCAAGCCGCGATCTCCGCATAGCCATGTTCTTCCAGCTCGCGCGCGAGTTCGGGGCCGCCCGACTTCACGATCCGCCCGGCCGCCAGCACATGCACGAAATCGGGCTGCACATAGTCGAGCAGCCGCTGGTAATGCGTGATCAGCAACACCGCCTTGTCGGGGCGCCGCATGATCGAATTGATCCCGTCGCCGACGGTGCGCAGCGCGTCGATGTCGAGGCCCGAGTCCGTCTCGTCGAGGATCGCGAGCCGGGGGTCGATGATCCCCATCTGCACCATCTCGTTGCGCTTCTTCTCGCCGCCCGAAAAGCCGACGTTCACCGGACGCTTGAGCATGTCCATGTCCATCTTGAGCAGCCCCGCCTTCTCGCGCGCCACCTTCAGGAATTCGCCGCCCGACAGCGGCTCCTGCCCACGCGCCTTGCGCTGTGCATTGAGCGCCTCGCGCAGGAACTGGACGTTCGACACGCCGGGGATTTCGACCGGATATTGGAAGCCCAGGAACAGCCCCGCCGCGGCGCGCTCATGCGGCTCCATGTCGAGCAGGTCCTGACCCTCGAAGGTGGCCGAGCCCTCGGTGACCTCATAGCCGGGGCGCCCGCCGAGGACATAGGAGAGCGTCGACTTGCCCGCGCCGTTAGGTCCCATGATCGCATGGATCTCGCCCGCGTTGATGCTGAGCGACAGGCCCTTCAGGATCGGCTTGTCGCCGACGGTGGCGTGGAGGTTTTCAATTTTAAGCATCTTATTCCGTATCCGTTTCAATTGCCTGCGCGCTGAGCTCGGTCCGTCCGAATTTTTTGAAGCAAGTTCAGAAAGTTCGGCTTGGCCTGTGCATCAAGCTGAGCCTTGAGGTCACTTGCTTGCGCCGCCGCATATTCCGCGTCGATGGCGGTATAAAGCTGGGTTTTCAGGTCTTTGCAGCCTTCGATCGCGCTCGCGAAAATCTTGTCGTCGGGCGCATCGGTTTTCGTCATGCGAACCGCATAGGTCGTCATGCAGCGATCATTGGCTTGCGCGAGCATCATCGCATTGGGCTGCGCCGATTGGGCGAAGACCGATTGCGACACCAGCGCCACGCCAAAGGTGAAACCCGTCAAAAAAAACGTCTTCATCCAACGCTCCCCTCAAGCGAAATCCCCAGCAGCTTCTGCGCCTCGACCGCAAATTCCATCGGCAACTGCTGCAGTACTTCCTTGGCAAAACCGTTGACGATCAGCGCCACCGCCTCTTCCTGCCCCAGCCCGCGCTGCATCGCGTAGAAGAGCTGGTCGTCGCTGATCTTGCTCGTCGTCGCTTCATGCTCGACCTGCGCCGAGGGGTTGCGGATCTCGATGTACGGCACGGTGTGCGCGCCGCTGAGCGAGCCCAAAAGCAGGCTGTCGCACTGGGTGAAGTTGCGCACGCCTTCGGCGTTCGGCGCGACGCGAACCAGCCCGCGATAGGTGTTGTTCGACTTGCCCGCGCTGATCCCCTTCGAAACGATGGTCGAGCGCGTGCGCTTGCCATTGTGGATCATCTTGGTGCCGGTGTCGGCCTGCTGATAATTGTTGGTGACGGCGACCGAGTAGAATTCGCCAACGCTGTCGTCGCCGTTGAGCACGCAGCTCGGATATTTCCAGGTGATCGCGCTGCCGGTCTCGACCTGCGTCCACGACACCTTGCTACGCTTGCCCTGGCAGAGCGCGCGCTTGGTCACGAAATTATAGATGCCGCCGAGCCCCTCGGCATTGCCCGGATACCAGTTCTGCACCGTCGAATATTTGATCTCGGCATCGTCGAGCGCGACCAGTTCGACCACCGCGGCGTGGAGCTGGTTCTCGTCGCGCATCGGCGCCGTGCAGCCTTCAAGGTACGACACATAGGCGCCCTTGTCGGCGATGATCAAAGTCCGCTCGAACTGCCCCGTATTTTCGGCGTTGATGCGGAAATAGGTGCTGAGCTCCATCGGGCAGCGCACCCCCTCGGGCACATAGACGAACGTCCCGTCCGAAAAGACCGCGCAATTGAGCGTCGCGAAATAATTATCGTGCATCGGCACGACCTTACCGAGCCACTTCTTCACGAGCTCGGGATATTCGCGGATCGCTTCCGAAATCGACAGGAAGATCACGCCCGCGCGCTTCAGTTCCTCGCGGAAAGTCGTCGCGACGCTGACGCTGTCGAACACCGCGTCGACCGCGACCTTGCGTGCGCCCTCGACGCCAGCGAGCACCTTCTGCTCCTCGATCGGGATGCCGAGCTTCTTGTAGACCTCGAGAATCTCGGGATCGACCTCGTCGAGGCTGGAGAGCTTCGGCTTCGCCTTGGGCGCCGCGTAATAATAGGCGTCCTGATAATCGATCGGCGGCACGTTGAGCTTCGCCCAGTCGGGCGTCTCCATCGTCTGCCAGTGGCGGAACGCCTTCAGCCGCCAGTCGAGCATCCATTCGGGCTCATTCTTCTTCGCCGAAATGAAGCGGACCGTATCCTCGGTCAGCCCCTTGGGCGCGAAGTCGGTCTCGATGTCGGCGGACCAGCCATGCTCATAATCGGCAACCTTCGCCGCGGCGTCGTGCGCGGCCTGGTCCTTCACGGGGAGTTCGGTGTTGTCGGTCATATCTCTTAACTCGTCGCCCCTGCGAAGGCAGGGGCCGCTATCGTTTTACTCGGCGCTGCTGGCATAGAATCTCCAGCAGCCTCCGTCTTCGCGGGGGCGACGGACAGGCGGGCCAGACTAATCTCGGCCAGCGCCCCGCGCACCGCGCCGTTGACGACGCCGACGTGCGGCTGCACCTTGCAGCTACCCTCGAGCGAGCAATCATGGCGTCCTTCGGCGACACAAGCGGTGAGAGCGATCGGTCCTTCGACCGCTTCGATGATCTCGGCGACGTTGATCGCCGCGGCAGGCCGCGCCAGCCGCACCCCGCCGCCGCTGCCGCGCGAGGCGACGAGCAGGCCGGCGCGCGCGAGCTGGCTCACCAGCTTCTGCGCGGTCGGTCCCGGAATGCCCGTCTGCTCGGCCAGCATGCCGGCATGAATCGGCACCGACCCGCATTGGCGGGCGGCGGCGCTCATCAGCACCACGGCATAATCGGCAAGGTTCGACAGGCGCATGTTCTTTTCCGTCGCAGTTGCGAACGATTCTTAACTGGAGTAAATTACTCCACTTATATAGGCGAGGCTTTTGTGCGGCGCAACCAACGGGCGCTATTTGGGCGCCAAGAAAAAAAGGCACCCATCCGGCCAAAGCCAAATGAGTGCCAAGATGAAGGTCTCAAGTCCTCGTCCGAGGATGAGCTCTTCTGGGTCGCAACGGGGGATTATGCCCGGGCGACGATTCGTGATTGGATGAAAACGCCAAAACGACGGGACAGAAAATTTTTGAAGGTTAACGCCGGTTCCGGCGTCAGGTTTCCGAAACGAGCGGGCTGACCCGGCCGGCGAGCTGCTTGCGGCCCTTCGTTGTCGCCTCGGTATAGCTGGTCGGCTTGCCGAGCTGGCCGGGTGTCGCCCCGGCGAAACGCTTGATCTCGCGGATCAGGTGCGACTGGTCGTAAAAGGCGTCGCCGAGTTCTGCGTCGTCCAGTTTTTCGCCGCGCGCCAGCGCCGACGCGGCGCGCACCGCGCGATATTTGCGCGCGAGCATGCGCGGCGACAGGCCGTAATAATGCTTCGTCATCCGTTCGACCGACCGGATCGACATGCCCGTCGCCTCGACCAGTTCGGGAACCTGCGGCGAGGGCGATTCGGTCAGCCATCCATCGACGGTGCGGATGAACCACATGGGCGCGGTCTCGCCCCGGGTCAGCACCTCGCGCGCGAAATTATTGCCGATGACCAGCTTTTCCTCGACGCTCGCCGCACTTTCCAGCGCGGTCGCGACCTCGTCGATCCACGGGCCGAACAGGTCAGCGGCGTCCATTGCGCGGTCGGTCAGCTTTTCGGCATCGTCGCCCATCAGCGCCGCCCAGCCCGCGGGCAGCATCCCGAACCCGAACAATTGCGCCGGCCCGCGGCTGATCGCGCGCACACGCCCGCTCGTCGGCCCGACGATGTTGGCGCGCGACACCGCCGACCGGTGCCCGTCGGCAAAAACATATTCACCGTCGACATTGGTGACGAAGCGGAATTGCGGGCGGTCGGCGCGCTCATATTCGTCGAAGAGCGGCATGTTGATGCGCGCGAAATAGAAACTCGACACCATCTCCGCCAGATCGGGATCGGGCGGGAAATAGTGCAGTTCGAACGGCGCGCTACCGTCCACGCCCGCGGGCGAGGAAGAAATATCCGACATGACAGACCCAGACCTTTGGCAACCGTGACCCGGCCGCCTTGTTTTTCTGGATCAAACCATTTGCGTTTCGGCCCCGCGCGTCAAGCGCCAATCGTCAATTATCTTAACCCTTCTGCGCCGCGATCCATACATCGACGCGCCGTTCGAGCACATCGAGCGGCACCGGGCCCGATTCGAGCACGACGTCGTGGAAGGTGCGGAAATCGAACTTGTCCCCGAGCGCCGCCTGCGCGCGGCCGCGCAGCTCCATGATCTTGAGCTTGCCGATCAGATAGGCGGTCGCCTGTCCCGGATAGACGATATAGCGCTCGATCGCCTTTTCGATGTCGCCCTGCGGATTGGGCGTATTGTCCTTGAGGTACTGGATCGCCTGCTCGCGGGTCCAGCGCTTGTCGTGGATGCCGGTGTCGACGACCAGCCGACACGCGCGCCACAGCTCCATGCCAAGCCGCCCGAAATCGCTGTACGGATCGGTGTAAAAGCCCATATCCTTGGCGAGCTCCTCGGTATAAAGGCCCCAGCCTTCGGTATAGGCGGTAAAGCCGCCGAAGCGGCGGAAGGGCGGCAGCCCGGTCAGCTCGGTCTGCACCGCGCGCTGCAAATGATGCCCCGGAACGCCCTCATGATAGGCGAGCGCCTCGAGCTCGGTCTTCGACATGTCTTTCAGGTCATAGAGGTTCACATAATAGGTGCCCGGCCGCGACCCGTCGGGCGAGGGCGACTGGTAAAAGGCCTTGCCCGCCGATTTCTCGCGGAACGCCTCGACTGCCTTCACCTGCAGATGCGCCTTGGGCAGCGTGTTGAAAAAGGCGGGCAAGCGCGCTTCCATCGCCTTCACCTTGGCGTCGACGTCGGCCAGATAGGCTTCGCGGGTCGTGTAATAATATTGCGGGCTCGTGCGCAGGTGCGCGAAGAATTGCTGCAGCGTGCCCTTGAAGCCGACCTTCGCCATGATCGTCTTCATCTCGCCATGGATGCGCGCGACCTCGGACAAGCCAAGGTCGTGGATCTGCGTCGCAGTCATGTCGGTGGTCGTGTAATTGGCGAGCAGCGCCTCATAATAGGCCTTGCCGTCGGGCAGGCGCCACACGCCGTCCTGCGTCGGCGCGCTCGCCTGCTGGCGCTTCATCTCGGCGAGCAGGCGGCCATAGGCGGGGCCTGCGCTTTCGCTCCACGCCGCCTTGGCCGATGCGATCAGCCGTGCTTTCTCGGTCGCGTCGATGGCAAGCTTGCCGACCTTCGCCGTGATATCCTCGACCACCGCATTGTCGGGCTTCTGCAAATTGCCGATGTCGGAGATCAGATAGGCATAGACCCATTTCGGCGGCTGGATGCCCTTCTTCGCGCGCTCGGCCGACTGCGCCGACAGCGCGTCGAGGATCGGGCCGAGCCCGCGGATGCGCTCGACATAGGCTTCGGCCTCGGCGACGCTGGCGACGCGGTGGATGTTGATCAGGAAAGCGGGGAGCTGGCTCTGCTCGCCGTTCATCTGGTCGAAGATATAGCCGTGGCCCCGGAACGGGAACAGCCGGTCGGCGCGCGCCGCCTGCGCGTTGAACAGCTCGAACGACAGCGCTTCGTCGACACTCAGCGCCTTGGGGGCGAAGCTTTCGCGCATCGCGGCGGCGGTGGCCTGTCGCAGCTTGTGGCTGGCAACCTCGGCCTCGTCGCTGACGTCGTCCCAGCGGCCGTAATCGGCATCGCGAATGCCGCGATACGCCTTGCCCTGCGGGCTCAGCGAGAGCTGCGCCGCGTCGTAATTTTCAAAGAATTGCGCAAGGTTAGCGCCGGCGGGAGCGGCTTCGGGAACCGGCGTAGCGGCTACAGTGGCGGGCGCTTCCTGTACGGCGGCCGGGGCGCAGCCCGCGACGGCGAGCAGGGCGAGCCCGGTGGACAGGCGAGCGATTATGCGAAGGTGCGACACGAATTTCTCCCGGTTTTTCCGATGACTTTGCTGGTCCCGCCAATAGTCGAGGCGGGGCTTGCCATAGGCCCCGGCTCGGCGCAATGGCGGGCCATGTCGCTTTTCGCCTCGCTCACCGATAGCGCTTACGCGCTCGTCCGCCCGATCGTCCACGCCACCGATGGCGAGGCCGCGCACAACCTCACGCTCAGCGCGCTCCAGCCGTTGCCGCGCGCGCGCCATGCGCTCACCAGTCCGGCGCTCGCGACCGAGCTCGCGGGGCTCAAATTCCCGAACCCCGTCGGCCTCGCACCCGGCTTCGACAAGGATGCGCGCGTCGCGCATGTGATGCCGCATTTCGGCTTCGGCTTCGTCGAGGTCGGCACGCTGACCCCGTTGCCGCAGGAGGGCAACCCGCGCCCGCGCCTGTTCCGCCTCGTCGAGGATCGGGCGGTGATCAACCGCATGGGCTTCAACAATGGCGGGCAGGAAAAGGCGGCCGAGCGCATCGCCTGCCTGCGCCGTTATGGCCTGCCGGTGCCGCTCGGCATCAACATCGGCGCGAACAAGGACAGCGCCGACCGCATCGCCGACTATGCGAAGGGCACCGCGGCGATGGCGCCGCTGGCCGATTATCTGACGGTCAATATCAGCTCGCCGAACACGCCCGGTCTTCGTGCCTTGCAGGACAAGGGGGCGCTTGAGGCCTTGCTTGACGGCGTTGCCGCCGCGCAGCCCGCGGACGCGCCAAAACCCGTCTTTCTGAAAGTCGCGCCCGATCTCGAACCCGCCGACATCGACGACATCGTCGCCGTCGCGTTCGACAAGGGGCTCGCCGCGGTGATCGTCTCGAACACCACGATCGTGCGTCCCGCGCTCGCATCGCGCCATGCCGAGGAAGCGGGCGGCCTCTCGGGCGCCCCGCTCGCCGGACTGGCGCTGCAACGCGTTCGGGATTTCCGCAGCGCGAGCGGCGGCAAGCTCCCGCTCGTCGCGGCGGGAGGGATTGCCTCGCCCGAACAGGCGTGGGAACGCATCCGCGCGGGCGCCAGCCTGGTCCAGATCTATTCGGCGATGGTCTATGAAGGCCCCGGCCTCGCGGGCCGGATCGCGCATGGCCTCGAAAAGCTCGCGGCGCGCGACGGCTTCGCGCGCGTGTCGGACGCGGTGGGGACGGAATAAGCTGTCCTCCCCTCCCGCTTGCGGGAGGGGCAGCGACACTTGCGAGCTTGCTCGCTAGTCGCAGCGGGGTGGGTTGATGCCACCGCCGCTGCCCACCCCTAACCCCTCCCGCAAGCGGGAGGGGAACAAGGGTTGCGCTACCTCGACCTCCGCGCCACTGTCGCGCCCATGTTGAACAAATCCCTCCCGCCGCCGCCCCTCTTTGCGTCACCGTCTCGTGGCCCGCGCCCCCCCCGGGCGTCACCCC
>NZ_JNFD01000010.1 GCF_000756375.1 Sphingopyxis sp. LC81
ACATAGTTCGGATGGTAAATGCCGTCCGAGGTGTAGTAGCCGTCGATGATGCCGTCGCCGTCGCGGTCGGCGGCGATGCTGCCCGGAACCGCACCCGGCGGCGGCGGCGGGGCCATCGCGACCTCTTCTTGCTGTGAACAGGCGGAGAGCGCCAGCGCGCCGAGCGCACCGAGCAAAATGGGTTGGAAACGCATGTGACCACTCCTTTTAAGTGCGCTTGAAAATCGATTCTCAGGCGCGAGTGCCCAACCCCGAGATTTCAGCCATGCGCCCGTTCGACGATGCGTCATCCATCCCGCGATCAAGGGTGTTTTTTGAACGTCGACCTGCGGAAGAGGTTCCCTGCGCCTCCGCTGGGAGTGGACGCCGGGAGTGGACGCCGGGAGTGGACATGGCGACAAGGGAGGTTAAGCCGATAGCCGTGGGCCGGTTGGCGGCTGAATCACGGATAAGGGCGCAAGGATATGGATTTTTCGCGGTTGCAGGCTTCGAGCAAGATCGGCGACGACTGGGTTTATCCGCAACCGGCGTGCCTGAACTTCGGCTGGCTCGAGGTCGACCGCGACCCGGCGCACCGCATTTACTGGGAGGAATATGGCAATCCCGCGGGCGAGCCGGTGATGTTCCTGCACGGAGGGCCGGGCGGGGCGTGCGCGCCGGCGATGGCGCGCTTCTTCGATCCCAAGCGCTACCGCGTCATCCTGTTCGACCAGCGCGGGTGCGGGAAGAGCGAGCCGACCGTGGCGTCGGCGGGGCCGGCAGTGGCGCTGGCCAAGAACACCACCGCCGACCTGATCGGCGATATCGAGAAATTGCGCGACGAGCTGGAGATCGCCGGGCCGATGCATGTGTTCGGGGGGAGTTGGGGCAGTACGCTCGCGATGGCCTATGCGATTGCGCATCCGGCGCATGTCGCGAGCCTGATCCTGCGCGGCATCTTCCTCGGTTCGTCCGAGGACCTGCTGTATCTCTATCAGGGCAATGCGGCGACGTGGGAGGCCGATCCGTACGGGCTGACCGAGCCCGGCGCCTATATGAAATATCCCGCGGAGTGGGCGGAGCTGCTGTCGGTGCTGACTCCGCAAGAGCGCGGCGACGTGATGACGTCGTACAAGGCGATTTTCGACATGGTGCCCGCGAATGAGGCCGAGAAGGAACGGCAGCTGAAGGCCGCGCTGACCTGGTCGCTCTGGGAAGGTGTTATCTCGAACATGATCCCCGAGACCGCCGACACGGGCAAGTTCGGCGAGGCTGATTTTGCTTTGTGTTTTGCGCAGATCGAAGCGCATTATTTCGCCAATGAGTTGTTCATCCCGGCGGGGCATTTCTTCGATAATATTGCGACGCTGGCGAGCATCCCGGTGCATATCGTGCATGGGCGCTTCGACGAGGTGTGCCCGCTGACGCAGGCGTCGCGGCTGGTCGCGGCGCTGCGCGATGCGGGATCGGAGCCCGCGACCTATGTGGTGACCAACGCGGGACATAGCGCGATGGAGCGCGAGAATGCTCTCGCGCTCACCGCGATCATGGACGGGCTACCGCGCCTCGGCGCCTAATGTCGGCGACTCGAGGTCGAGCTTGCTCGCCGGGATGACGACGAGGTCGGGGCGCAAGGCGCGGAGTTTGTCGATGAATTTGGCGGAGTCGCCGACGACGATCAGCGAGGCGTTTTCGGGCGTGACATTCCTCATCGCGATCGCGTTCGCGGCCTCAGGTGTCACCGCGGTGAGGCGCGCGGCGTAGGTAAGCGCATCGGCGGGCTGAAGCCCCTGCAGGATCAGCCCCGCGACGATCGCGCCATAGCCGCCGCCGGTTTCCTGCTGGCGGCCGTAGGCGCCCTCGAGGAAGGCGCGGCGCTTGGCGAGCGCGTCGGGGGTGATCGGTTCGGCGCCGAGGCGCTTGAACTCGTTCAGGAAGATTTCGGCGACTTCGGTCGCGCTTTCATTCTTTGTCTGCGCGCTCGCGCTCAATAGCGCCGTGTCGGCGCGCGCGGGCATGCTGCTGTACGCGCCATAGCTCAGTGCGCGCTTGCTGCGCACCTCGGTGAAAAGGCGGCCGTTCGAGCCGACGCCGAGCACCGAATTGGCGAGGAGGAGCGACGGGTAGTCGGCGTCGGCGCGGCTGACCCCGCGCACCGCGGCGAGCACCGCGGCCTGCCCTGCGCCCGGAAGGTCGACGACGATGGTGCGCGGCGGCAGCGCTGTGCCCGCGCGCGTTTTCGGCAGAACGGGCGCAGGCCCTTCGGCTTTCCAGTCGCCGAACAGGCGCTTCGCGAGCGCGCTGCCGGCGGCGGGATCGACCCCGCCGGTGACGACGACCGACATGTTCGCGGGGTGCCACCAGGTGCGGCGATAGGCGACCAGATCGTCGCGGGTGATCGCGGCGAGGCTTTTGACCGTGCCGCCGCTCTGCCCGCCATAGGGCGCGGCGCCATAGAGGAGGGGCTGCGCGGCCATCGCGGCGATCGCGCCGGGGTTGTTGAGCGCGATGCGCAGGCCATCGGTCATGCGCTTGCGTTCGACGTCGAACTCGGCCTGTGGGTAGCTGGCGTTCCGGATCACGTCGGCGAGGATGGTGCCGACCGCATCGAGGTTTGCCGCGGGCGCGGTGACCGAGAAGATACTGCCGTCGGGGCTGGCGCCCGCGTTGATCGTCGCGCCGAGGCTTTCGAGCGCGGCGGCGATGTCTTCGGCCGAGCGCGTGGCGGTGCCCTTGGCGGCGAGGTCGGCGGCCATGGTGGCGACGCCCGCGCGGCCCTTTGGATCGGTCGAGGCGCCGCCGCCGATCACGACGCTCAGGGTCGCGAGCGGGACGGTGCCGGTCTTGACCGCGACGACGCGGATGCCGTTGGCGAGGCGGCTTTCGGCGATCTTCGGCGCGGTGACGGCGGGCGCCGCGGTCGGCACGGGGGGCGCCTGCCGCGCGGTCTCGGCGGCAAGGGCGTTGGGCGTGCCGGTCGCGGCGGGGACGCTCGGGAAGACGGGCATCGGTTTGGGGTTCGCCCAGCTCTTGGGATCGCCGTCGCCCGCGGCGTAGCGCAATTCGACGCGCGCCTTGGGGTCGAGATATTTCTTCGCGACGCGCGCGACGTCGGCCCTGGTGACGCGCGATATCGCGTCGAGGCGCTTGTTCGCGGCGGCGGGGTCGCCGGTGAGGACGAGCGCCTCGCCGAGTTCGAAGGCGCGGCCCGAGAAGGTCTCGCGCTCGGCGAGCGTCGAGGCGAGCAGCTCGGTCTTGGCTTCGGTGAGTTCGGCGTCGCTGACCTCGGCGGTCGCGATGCCCGCGAGAACCGTGTCGAGCGCGGCGGCGACCTTTTCGGGATCCTGCCCGTCGCTGAGGATCGCGAAGGGGGTGATGCCGCCCGCTTCCTCGGTGAAATCGACGCTCGCGTCGATCTCGCTTGCGAGGCCGGTGCGGATCAGCGCCTTGTGCAGCCGCGAATTTTCGCCGCTCGACAGGATCGCGTTCATCACCTCGAGCGCGGCGGTGTCGGCATGGCCGGCGCCGGGCAGCTTGTAGATCGCGCCGACCGCGGGGAGCGGGACATTGGGGCCGGTCGCATCGACGCGGCGCGGCGCCATCGGCGGCTCGGTGCCGGGAATCGCGAGCGGGGTCGCTTTCGCGCGTTTGGGGATCGCGCCGAAATAATTGTCGACGAGCGACTGGAGCCGCGCCTCGTCGAAATTGCCCGCGACGATCAGCGTCGCGGTGTCGGGGCCATAGAAAGCCTCGTGGAACGCGCGCGCGTCGTCGAGCGTCGCGGCGTCGAGGTCGGCGATCGTGCCGATCACCGGGCGGCGATGCGGCAGGACGTCGAAGGTGTTTTCGCTCAAGGCAAAGAAGAAGAGGCGGCCATAGGGCGGGGCGAGGACGCGCAGGCGCAATTCTTCCTTCACGACGTTGCGCTCGGTCTCGAACACCTCCTTGTCGACGACGGGGCGCGCCATGCGCTCGGCGTGCGTCCACAGCATCGTTTCGAGATATTGCGCGGGGACGGTTTCGTAATAGTTGGTACGGTCAAAGCTGGTCGACGCGTTGCGCACCCCGCCGACATCCTCGGTGAGCCGGTTGATCATGTTATACGGCATGTTCACCGTCTTGCGGCTGAGGATATGTTCAAAGAGGTGCGCGAAGCCCGAGCGTTTTTCGGGGTCGTGCTTCGACCCGACGTCGTACCAGACCGACACCATCACATTGGGGGTCGAATTGTCCTGCAGCGACAGCACGCGCAGACCGTTTTTGAGGATGCGTTCCTTGTATGCGATCGGCGGCACCTGCGCGGCGCTGCCAGCGGGCTCTGCTGCGGTGTGGGCGGCTGCGGTCGTCGCGGTCGCCAGCGCGAGCATCGCCGCGCCAAGAAAAGGAAATGTTTTCACAAAGATGCCCCTTTGAAATTTGAGCCGGACGAACCGGTCGATGCGGGAATTTTGCAGGGGCGGGGACGATGTCAACACTTGTTCTACGAAGAGCAAGTGCGGGTTGATGAGGGTGCGTGGTGCGTGGGGGAGGGCGGGTTTCGACCGATTGCGGACATTTAGAGCGGAAAGTCACTCGACACATTGCGAAGATCGGGCAATTCGATAGTTAGCGCAGTGCCGCTGGAATCACAGTCTGTCGCAAGGTGCTCTTCAATGATTTTCTCCATATTCCTGTTCGCTGCAGTTCCTGCAGCAGAAGCGGAGAATACTCCCCGACAATTTGAACCGTCAGAAGCAGTTCAAGGCTTCGTCGATAAGATAGCGCCTAAGCTAGAAGCGGCGAAAAAAAAATTGGTCGACTCTGAAGCGGTTAAAGCTCGGCGGAAAAAGCTCGGTGAGCAATTGGGCCGGATAGAAAGCGCTTCCCCCTTCGATAACGTGTCAGTGTCGCTTCGTGAGAATGGCTGCTTCGGTGGAGAGTGCGCCAAATTATCCTATTACAAGGAGCAGGATCGCGAGGAATTGGTGCGTATTGCGGATAAGGCGTTTTCCATGGTGGGCCTGTATGGTGACGATATCGGTTTTGGTAATTATCCCCGGCCCAATATCCCTGAAAACGTTAAGGGCGTGAACCTAACCGGCTTAACTTGGATCAACTGGTCGGCCTGCCAAGAGTTGAAGCTGCAAAAACGTGTTGCCTGTCTGTCTAGCTATGAATTTATGTTTGGCATTCCCGGCCTGCCACGCCCTGACCCGTCGTTCTATGTCAATTTTCGAACGCAGGGTAATGAGGTGTCATTCGTCGAAATTGTATTCGAACAAAAGGCGTTCTTCGACAGATTCTAATCACTACCGCGATTCTGACTGACGTCCGCTTCTCACCCCAAAGCCGACGTTCATGCGTCGCGCTGAAACAAAGTCTATCTTCCCCTTTCGGGCGGAGGCAGTAAAACAGGCGGTGCGGGCAATGCGGACGCCCGTTCAGACGGTGCGCCGTCCAAGTTCCGCTCCATAAGCCGCGACTGCGGCAAGGAGCGTGCTTGCCATGACGACCGATATCTATTCTCCACCCCCCCTTTCGCTGTTCCGGCTTTTCTTCCGCTTCCTGCGGTTCGGTTTCCTCGCCTTTGGCGGGCCGGTCGCGCAGATCGCGATGGTGAAACAGGCGCTGGTCGAGGAGGAGCGCTGGATTTCGCCGGTGCGGTTCAACCGGCTGCTCGCGGTGATGCAGATCCTGCCGGGGCCCGAGGCGCATGAGCTGTGCGTCCATCTGGGGATGGTCGCGCGCGGGCGGATCGGCGGATTGCTCGCGGGGCTCGGCTTCATGCTGCCCGGCTTTGTGCTGATGCTGGGCGCGGCGTGGCTCTACAAGGGCTGGATCGTCGATAATCCGGCGATGGCGCCGATCTTCCTAGGCGTGCAGGTCGTCGTGCTGGCGATCATCCTGCGCGCGGTGCAGCGGATCGGGACGCATATCCTCGAAGACCGGCTGCTGTGGCTTCTCGCGGGCGCCGCGCTCGCCGCGACGCTGGCGGGCGTGCCGTTCTGGATTCCGCTGATCGCATCGGGGCTGATCTATACCTATGCGAAGCGGCCGGCCCTGGCGGCGGCGATCTTCGTGGCGGCGGTCGTGCTCGCCGTCCTTGTGACGGGCGCCGCGCCTTCGGCCAAGACGAGCATCGCCGCGAGCGAGGCGGGGATCGCCGCGCTGTTCATCGCCGGGCTGAAAGGCGGGCTGCTGACCTTTGGCGGCGCCTATACCGCGATCCCCTATGTGCGCACCGACACGGTCGGGCGCGGCTGGATCAGCGACGCGAGCTTTCTCGACGGCGTCGCGTTCGCCGGGATGCTGCCGGCACCGCTCGTCATTTTCGCGACCTTTGCGGGATATGTCGCGGCGGGGCTGCCCGGCGCGGTCGCAATCACGGCGGGAATGTTCCTGCCCGCCTTCGCCTTTTCGATGATTTTCTTCGAGCGGCTGGAGGCGGTGGTCGACAATCCCGCACTCCACCGCGTGCTTGGCGGCGTGGCGGCGGCGGTCGTCGGCGTGATCGCGGCGACGCTGCTGCAACTGGGCTGGTCGACCGCGGGACGCGCCGCGAACCTTGTGCCCGCGGCGCTTCTCTTCGGCGCCGCCGTGCTGGTGGTCTGGCGCTGGAAGGGAAAGCTCACCGCCCCCGCGCTCGTGCTGGCGGGCGGCGTTGCCGGGTGGGCGCTGAACCTCTGACCTGGGGCGGCCGTCCTTTTCTCAAATAACCAAATAGGTTCTTTTCTATTGACATCGTCACGCTGATATGGCACAAGTGTCACACCATGAAGAATTGCGAGTCGGGCCGGCGACCCCTTTCGATGCGGAGGGGCGTTCCGGCCCGATTGCTTTTGGAGATGGGCGATGGATCTGGTGCTGATGGGCGGAAAGGGTCGATTGCTGGTCAAGACGAAGCGGTCGCGCCGCGAGATTTCGCAGCGCAGCCGCGACGAGTTCATCCTGTCGCTGAGCGAGACCTGCAACGTGTCGCTGTCGGCCGAGCGCGCCGGTGTGGCATTGTCGACGGTATACAAGATGCGCCAGCGCGACGCGGCATTTGCCGGGGCGTGGCAGCGTGCGCTCGACGACGGATATCAGCGGCTGGAGATGGCGCTGGTGCAGGCCGCGCTGGCCGCGGTCGAAGGCCCGCGGCCGGCGGCGAGCGAGGCCGGGAATCGGCCGCTCGTGGAACCGATGACGATGGATCAGGCGCTCCGCTTGCTCGGACGGCATGAGGGCAGTGTGCGAAGCGGGCGGTTCAAGACCAATCGACCGGGCAAGGGGCGCATGCCGACCTCGGAAGAAACCGACGAAGAGGTTCTGAAGCGGGTTGCGATTCTGCGCCGCCAGCGCGGCTGGGACAAGCTGTAGCGATGGCGCAGGCGACACGGGACGTAGTCGGCGACATTCTGGAGCTGTTGGGGACGTTGACGCCCGGCCAGTTACGGCGATTGATGCGCGACCTTCCGCTGAAATACAGGCGCGAATTGATCGAACGCTGGCAGGGCTGGGCGCAGGCGGGACAGTGCGAACCGCCGGGCGACTGGCGTATCTGGATGATCCGCGCGGGGCGCGGGTTCGGAAAGACGCGCGCGGGTGCCGAATGGATCAGCGAATGGGCGCGGATGCTGCCCGAGGCGCGGATCGCGCTGGTTGCGGCGAACGATGCCGACGGGCGGCGGGTGATGATCGAGGGGCCGAGCGGGCTGCTCGCGGTTGCGCGCAGCGACGAGGAGCCGCGCTGGCGCGAGGGGCTGCGCGAGTTGCATTTCAGCAGCGGTGCGGTGGCGACGCTCTATTCGGCGGCGGCAGCGGAGAATCTACGCGGCCCCGAGCATCATGTCGCCTGGTGCGACGAACTGGCGAAATGGCCGCATGGCGAGGCGGCATGGGACAATCTGGTCATGGGGCTGCGGTTGGGCGATGCCCCGCGCGTGCTGATCACGACGACGCCGCGGCCGACATCGCTGATGCGGCGGATCATGGCGCTGCCGGGGTTCGAGGAAACGCGCGGCGGGACGAACGACAATGCCTATCTTCCGTCGAACTTCGTCGAGGCGATGGTTGCGAGTTACGGCGGGACGCGGCTGGGGCGGCAGGAGCTCGACGGCGAGATGCTGGAGGATGTCGAGGGCGCGCTGTGGACGCGGGGGCTGATCGAGCGGTGCCGGGTCGATGCCGATGCGATCGGCAAGCCGGCGCGCGTCGTGATCGGGGTCGATCCGCCGGCGACGGCGCATGGCGATGCGTGCGGGATCGTCGTTGCCGCCTTGCTGCGCGACGGGCGGCTGGCGGTGGTCGAGGATGCGAGCGTTGAGGCACCGCCGCCGCATGTCTGGGCGCAGGCGGTGGCGGGCGCGGCGGCGCGCTGGGGCGCCGACCGGGTCGTGGCGGAGAGCAATATGGGCGGCGATATGGTGGCGAGCACTTTGGCGCAGGCTGACCTCGCGCTGCCGGTGGTGCCAGTGCATGCGAGCATCGGCAAGGCGCGGCGCGCGGAGCCGGTGGCGCTGGCGTATGAGCGCGGGCAGGTGGTGCATGCGGGGGCATTCGCGGCGCTGGAGGACCAGCTTTGCGGGTTGCAGGTTGGTGGCGGCTATGCGGGGCCGGGGCGGTCGCCCGATCGGGCGGATGCGTGCGTTTGGGCACTGGCGGCTTTGCTGGAGGGGCTGCGGAAGAGGAAGGCGCCGGGGGTGACGAGGATTTAGCGGTGTCGAAGGAAGCGGGCGGCTGCGATCACCATTTTTGCAGCCAATAAGCCAAAGATTGTTCCGAAAGCGGCCCAGAGCGCCAGTAGAATGAACGCCAATGCCCAATAGCCCAATACCGGTGTTTCCGGCGGGCCGATAAATACCGGCGCGGTCGCAATGACGGAAAAGGCGAATGGCCAAACGAGTCTTGGCCTAGATCGCTTCGCAGCAGCAGCAGCGAGCAACGTCGCAAACGTCATCAGCGCGGCAAAGGGAAGAACGAGGACAATAGAGAAGTCCATCGGGCAATCTTAGCCAAGTGCGTGCCCGCATACCATTCGAAATCCACGCGGCACTTGTTCGCGATTGCAGGAGATCATCATGAACTGGTTTGGCCGCAAGGCCGCGCAGCATCCCGCGCGGCCCGCTTTGTCGCGTGTGTATGGGACGTGGTCGGCGCCTGCGCCGCTGTCTTACGAGGCCCAATTACGCGAGGGCTATTTGTCCAATGCGGTCGTGCAGCGGGCGGTGCGGCTCGTTGCCGAAGCGGCGGGATCGGCGCCTTTTGTGGCGAGCGATCCGGCGCTGGCGGCGCTCGTCGCGGCGAACTCGGGCGGGCAGGGGTTGGTGGAGACTTTGGCGTCGCAGTTGCTGCTGCATGGCAATGGGTATGTGCAGGTATTGGCCGATGGCGCGGGGGCGCCGGCGGAGCTGTTTGCGCTGCGGCCCGAGCGGGTGACGGTCGAGGCCGACGCGCGTGGGTGGCCGGTGGCCTATCGCTACAAGGCGGGCGGGGCGGCGGTGCGGCTGCCCGCCGAGGATGGCGCGGGGCGCGTCGCGGTGGTGCATGTGAAGGCGCTGCATCCGCTCGACGATCATTATGGCGCGGGGTGCCTGGGGGCGGCTTCGGGGGCGATTGCGGCGCATAATGCGGCGGCGCGGTGGAATGCGGCGTTGCTGGAGAATGCGGCGCGGCCTTCGGGGGCGCTGGTGCATGATCCGGGCGACAAGGGGATGCCGTTGTCGGCGGAACAGGTCGACCGGCTGCGCGAGGAGCTGGCCGAGAGTTTTGCGGGCGGGGCGAATGCGGGACGGCCTTTGCTGCTGGAGGGCGGCCTCAGGTGGCAGGCGCTGTCGTTGTCGCCGGCGGAGATGGATTTCCTGGCGCTGAAGGATTCGAGCGCGCGCGAGATTGCGATGGCGTTCGGCGTGCCGCCGATGCTGCTCGGGCTGCCGGGGGATGCGACCTATGCCAATTATCGCGAGGCCAATCGCGCGCTGTGGCGGCTGACGGTGCTGCCCTTGTGCGCGAAGATATTGGGGGCGATTTCGCAGGGATTGTCGGGGTGGTTCGAGGGCGCCGAGCTGCGCGTCGATTTGGACAAGGTGCCGGCGCTGGCCGAGGACCGGATGGCGCTGTGGCGCGAGGTGTCGGCGGCGGACTGGCTGACGGCGGATGAGAAGAAGGCGCTGCTGGGGGTGGGTTAGCCACCCTCGTCACCCCGGACTTGATCCGGGGTCCATGACTTCGGCGCTGCTGTGGATCCCGGATCAAGTCCGGGATGACGAAGGAGTTACACAAATGGACGAGGAAGAGGCGCTGGCGCGGCTGATCGCGCTGGCGGGGACGAGTGCGCCTGACGCGGCGCTTTTGCGCGCGGTGGTCGAGGAGGCGAGCGAGTTGGGCGCGCGGCGGGCGCTGGCGCGGCTGGGGCTCGCCGACGAGGCGGCGCGCGACGATGTGAGCGATTTGCGGCAGCTGCTCGGCGCGTGGCGCGATGCGAAGACGAGCGCATGGAAGGCCGCGGTCGACTGGGCGGTGCGGTGCGGGCTGGCGTTGCTGGTGGTTGGGCTGGCGATGAAACTGGGGCTGCCGGGGTTGCTGAAGTGAGGGGCGCGAGTGTCGCTGCCCACCCCCAACCCCTCCCGCAAGCGGGAGGGGAGATTAGGTTCGCGGGCTATGCTTCGGTGTTCGATCGGGTCGATCGCGGGGGCGATGTGGTGCGGGCGGGGGCTTTTACCGCGAGTTTGCGCGCGGGGCGGGCAGTGCCCTTGCTTTGGCAGCATCGGCCGGGCGTGGTGATCGGCATCATCGAGACATTGGCCGAGGATGCGCGCGGACTCCGCGTGGTGGCGCGGGTGACGCATCCGACGGCGGCGGCGCTGGTCGCGCGCGGAGCGCTGACGGGATTGTCCTTTGGATATCGGGTGACGGCTTCGCGGGGGACTGGGCCGCGCGAGTTGCTGGCGCTCGACCTGGCCGAAGTGAGCTTGGTGGCGGCGCCGATGCAGCCGCTGGCGCGGGTGATTGCGGTGGATGTGGGCGGTGATCGCGAGGTCGCCTCACCCTCTCCCAGCTTCGCCTAAGCAGCAAGCTGCCAAGGCTGCGCAACCCTCCCCCGTCGAGGGGGAGGGAGTCTATTTTCGATGAAGGAGTGACGGGCATGGATATGGAGATGGAAGTGAAGGCGGATGCGCTCGAGGGGGCGTTCGATGCGGTGCTCGCGGCCGAAGCGGTCGATGAGCTGAAGGCGTCGGTGACGGCGCTGAAGGCACAGGTCGATGCGCAGGCCGTGGCGGCGTCGCGATTGCCGCTCGACGGGGCGAAGGCGGCCGATCCGGCGCTGGGTGCCTTTGTCGAACGATATCTGCGCCGCGGGATCGATGCGGGTGTGGAGATGAAAAGCCTGTCGGGGGCGTCGGGCGGCGACGGCGGTTTTGCGGTGCCGCGCGAGATCGACGGCAGCATCGCGGCAACGCTGAAGACGCTGTCGCCGATCCGCTCGATCGCGACGGTCGTGCAGACGGGGACGAGCGGCTATCGCAAGCTGATCGCGACGGGATCGATGGGCGCGGGCTGGGTCGGCGAGACCGCGGCGCGGCCCGAGACCGCGACGCGCAGCTTTGCCGAGATCGCGCCGCCGTCGGGCGAGCTTTACGCCAATCCGGCGGCGAGCCAGGCGATGCTCGACGATGCGATGTTCGATGTCGAGGACTGGCTGGCCGAGCAGCTCGGCCGCGAGTTCGCGGTCGCCGAGGGCAGCGCGTTCGTGAACGGCAACGGGACGAACCGGCCGAAGGGGTTCCTGACCTATACGACGACGAACGAGATCGACAGCGTGCGCGCGTTCGGGACGCTCCAGCATCTGGCGACGGGCACCGCGGGTGCCTTTCCGGCGTCGAACCCGCAGGACAAGCTGGTCGAGCTGGTCCATTCGCTGAAGGCGCCCTATCGTCAGGGCGCGAGCTGGGTGATGAATTCGGATACGCTGAGCCGCATCCGCAAGTTCAAGACCACCGACGGGGCCTTCATCTGGCAGCCAGGGATGGTCGAGGGGCAGGCGGCGACCTTGCTGGGTTATCCGGTCGTCGAGGCCGAGGATATGCCCGATGTGGCTGCGAACAGCCTGTCGATCGCGTTCGGCAATTTCCGCGCCGGTTACCTGATTGCCGACCGCGGCGAGACGCGCATCCTGCGCGATCCGTTCAGCAACAAGCCCTTCGTGCATTTCTACGCAACCAAAAGGGTCGGCGGTGCGATCATCGATTCGCAGGCGATCAAGCTGATGAAATTCGCCGCCAGCTAAGCACTGGCGCGCGATGGGCGCTCGGCCACGCTCCCCCCTTTCGGGCGGGCCGGGCGCCAATTTTCCCCTTATCGATATTGGAAAGGATGGCCCCGCCATGCCGACCTACTTTTTCGCCGATCTGGTGCGCGAGCTGTGCCAGGACGGCGGGACCGGGCCATTGATGCCGACCGGCGCGGTGCCCGGCCATCGCCGTTTTTCGGGGACCGTCCCGGCGGGCGATCCCTTTCATTATGCCATTGCCGGCATCGCCCAGCCGGGCCAGTGGGAAGTCGGTATCGGCCGGATCGACGGTGCGGGGCGGTTGCAGCGCGACAGCGTCGCGGCCTCGTCGAACGCGGGTGACCGGGTCGATTTCGCGCCGGGGCTGAAGACGATCGCATTGACCGTCGGCGCCGAATGGTTCGCGGCGCACGATGCGGCTGGCAGCGACCTCGCCGACGCCTTGGCGGCGAAGCAGCCGCTGTCGACGGCGCACCCCGCGGCGGCGGCGGGCGCGGTGGACGACCGGGTGACCGTGCGGCGCGGCGAAGGCTGGGTGAATATTCCGCTGTCGGCGCTCGCCTTTCGGGCCGGCGATGGGCGCTATGCACTGGATGGTCCGCTGGGCGTCCAGAACGGCAGCGCCGCCGCGCCCGCGATCAGTTTTGCAACGGACCCCGATACGGGTCTTTTTCGGGCGGCGGCGGACGCGATCGGAATCGCGACCGACGGCGTCGAGCGTGGCCGCTTTCTGGCAACCGGCCCGCAATTCGGGGGGGCAGAGTTTCCCCGCCTGCAATTCGTGCGCAACGGGAGTGCGACCTGGTATCTCGGCGGCTCCGGCACAGGCGGGGATAATGGCTTCTATCTGCAGCTGAACGCCGTTTCGCCTTTCATGGCCGCGCTCGCGAACGGCAATGTCGGCTTTGGAACGACGAATCCCGTGAAGAAGTTTGTCGTGTCGAACGGCGGCGCCAACGGCTTCGAGATCGACCCCGGCGAAGGCGCCTATACGCGCGTCCTGAGCTACAACCGCTCGGGCGGGGCGTATACGCCCTTGATCCTGGAAGGCAGCGACATCCAGTTTGCGCCGGGCGGCGGAGCCGGGGGCTGTTACAACGCGACGGGCCTCGGTGTTGGCGTATCTCCCGGCGCGCGATTCCATGTCAAATCATCCGGTGAAATCGTCCGCCTCGAAACGACGAGCGCGCGGGGAGTTGGGCAATGCTATATTGCCCTGCGCGACCCGGCCGGGAACAAGGGTTTTCTGGGCTATTCGGCTGTCGATGACGGCTTCGACATCTGGAACGCATTGAACTCGCCGATCCGGTTCGGGACGAACGGCAGTTATCGTTGGCAGATTCGTCCGTCGGGCAGCATCGAGCCCATGGCCGATAATGCCTATGCGATAGGTCATGGCAGTTTCCGCCCTTCCATCCTTTACGCCGCAACCGGCACGATCAACACCTCCGACGCGCGCGAAAAGACCTGGCGCGGCGCGCCCGATGCCGCCGAGATGCGCGCGGCGCAGCGGATCGCCGCCGAGCTGGGCTTTTATCAGTGGAACGATGCGATCGCTGCAAAGGGCGCGGGCAGCGCGCGCTATCATTTTGGCGTCCGGGCGCAGCGCGTCTGGACGATCATGGCCGAAGAAGGGCTGGTCGCCCCGCTCGATGCCGACGGACGGCCCGGCGCCACGCCCTATGCCTTTCTGTGCTGGGATGCGTGGGAGGATGGCGAGGAGGCGCGCGACCGTTTCGGCATTCGCCCCGACCAGCTGGTTCTGTTCCTGATCGCGGCGCAGGAGGCTCGGCTTGCCGCGCTGGAGGCGGCGGCATGATCGACGGGTCGGCTTTGGCATCGCGTGCGGTCGGCGACACGGCGCCGCGCGATCTGGCGAGCGAATGGGGCGGACCCGAGCCGTCGGCGCCGCGCGGCACGGTGCCGATCGCGCGCGAACCCGGCCGCCGCGTGACGCCGCGTAAACCATAGGATCGAGAGAGAGGAGCAGCCATGGCGATGGTGGTGAAGGATCCCGATGCGCGGATCGATTATGAGTTCGACTGGGCGGCCGCCTATCCCGACGGGCAGGCGGTGGTGGCGAGCGGATGGACGGTCGCGCCGGTCGGGGACGACGGGATCGAAGTTGCCGCCGCGGCGCATGACCTGACCCGGACGACCGCCACGCTGGCGGGCGGCGTCGCCGGTCATGTCTATCGCGTCACCAACCGGGTGACGCTGAGCGACGGGCAGATCGACGAGCGATCGATGACCGTGCGGGTGGAGGAACGATGATGGCGGAAAGTCCGGTGCCGGGCGATGCCCCGGTGAGCCTGAACGAAGCGCGCGGCTGGCTGCGGCTGGGGGCAACGATCGACGATGCCGTGGTCGCGGGCCTTGTCCGTGCGGCGACCAATATCTGCGAGGCCTTTATCGGGCAGTGGCTGGTCATCCGCGCGGCCGAGGAGGTTTTGCCGTTGAAAAACGGGGTGGTCCAACTCGGGGCGCGGCCCGTTGTCGCGATAAACAGCGTGACTTTGCTGTTGCCCGGCGGCGGCGAGGCCGTGCTGGGCGGCGGCGATTACCGGACGACGGTCGGCCGCGACGGCACCGCGCGGGTGGCACTGGACGACCCGCGCGGCGCGGCGCGGGTACGCATCGCCTATCGCGCGGGGATCGCCGAAGGGGCGAACGGAATTCCCGAAGCGATCCGGCAGGGCATCGTCCGCATGACGCAGCACCTCCACGAAGCGCGCGACGGCGCGGGCGCGGCGCCGCCAGCGGCGATCGCGGCGCTGTGGCAGCCGTGGCGGCGGCTGACGCTGGGGGGCGGGCAATGACGAGCGCGGAAGCTGCGGTGCGCGCGCGGGCGATCGAGCTGCTGGCGCGCGACGACGCGCTGGCGGCGATCGTGCACGGGATATTCGACGGCACGCCGCCGCGGGCGAGCGCACCCTATGTGGCGGTCGGTATCGCGGACGGCGCCGACTGGGGGACCAAGGACCGGGCGGGACGCGAAATCCGCCTGACGCTGACATTGGTCGGTGTGGGCAGCGCGATCGACGACAAGGCCGCGGCGCGCGTCGAGGCGGTCGCTACGGCCCTGCGCGGCCCGGCCGGCGCCTGGTCGGTGGTCGGCGCACGGACGATCCGCACGCGCTTTGCCTTTGCGCGCGACGGCGGCTGGCGCCACGAGGTGGTCGTGCGGTGTCGGTGTTTGGCGGAATAGGTCCGTCGCCCCTGCCTTCGCAGGGGCGACGATGAAGCTTACTCGCCCGGCATCGTGTTCGTCGACTTATAGTCCTTGAACTTGTCGGTGAAATTGGCGTGGTAATCGTCGATCTGCATATCGGCGTCTTCGCCCGCGACTTTTTCGGAATCGCCGCCCGACTTGCCCAGCGCGATCACCGCCTTGCGGAACGCGTCGCGCTCGGTCGCGCAGTTCGATTTCACCTGCATTTCATATTCGGCCTCTTCCATCTTGGCCTCCAGCGCCTTCTTCATGTCGGTGCGCAGGCATTTGGTGAAAGCGGCGCGCGTCGTGTCGACCGTCGCCGAGGGCGACTGCACCATGAGGGCCAAAACTATTGTCGTGATCAGCATCCTGCGACTCCCCGTTAGCGGATGATTTTTTACCCGAGGAGAATAGACGATGGCGATTGAAAATGGGAGCGATTTTCTGCTCAAGATCGGCGACGGCGAAGCCCCGCCGACCTATCGGACGGTCGCGGGCCTGCGCACCACGCAGATGTCGGTCAACGGCGAGGCGGTGAACGTCACGACGAAGGATTCGGGCGGCTGGCGCGAGCTGTTGCCCTGCGCCGGGGTGCGATCGGTTTCGGTGAGCGCGGCGGGCATTTTTACGGGGTCCGACGCCGAGGTGCGGCTGCGTGGTCATGCGCTTTCGGGCGTCATCGACGATTATGAATTGAGCTTTGAAAGCGGCGAGCGGATGCGTGGGCGCTTCCTGGTCACGCGGCTCGACTATGCCGGCGATTATAACGGCGAGCGCAATTACACGCTGAACCTGGAATCGAGCGGCGCGGTGGTCAGCCTGTGAGCGCCGCCAACGCGCTGCGCGGCGAAGCGGAATTGCGCGTCGGCGGGGCGGTGTTCGTGTTGCGTCCGAGCTTTGCCGCGCTGGTCGCAGCCGAGGCTGAGTTGGGGCCGTTGTTCGCGCTCGTCGAGCGCGCGGCGGATGGGCGGCTGGGGCTGGACGAACTCGCCAGCCTGTTCTGGCACTGCGTGAAGGAGCGGCCCGCGGCGCTGACGCGCGAGGCGGTTGGCGATGCCGTCGTCGAACAGGGGCTGGCGGCGGTCACACCGATGCTGCGTGTGCTGCTGGGACAGATTTTGCAGGGACGATGAGACGGTGGACGATCGGCTGGGGCCTGCGGCGATCAAGCTCGCGGGCGTGATGGCGCGCGTCGCGGGGTGGCGGCCCGATGAATATTGGGCGGCGACGCCGGCCGATGTGCGCGCGGTGCTGGCGGGTTGGGTCGAGGCGGATTCCGAGGCGTCCCTCGACGGCGCGGCGCTGGCGGCGATGATGGAGAGGTTTCCCGATGGGTGACGAGGTCGACGAGATGGTGGTCGCGGTGCGCGCCGATACCGGCGCGTTCCGGCGCGACATTGCGGCGCTGCGTGCCGAGCTGGGCGGGCCGCTGGTTGCCGAGGCCGATCAGGCGGGGCGCGCGATCGAACGGGCGCTGTCGCGCGCGATCGTCAGCGGCAAGATGGGGTTCGAGGATCTGAAGCGGCTCGCGCTGTCGGTGATGGCGGACATCGCGCGGGCCGCGATTTCGAACGGGATCGGCGCGGCGACAGGTGGCGGGTCGGGGGGCGGCGGGAGCGGCAATCTGCTTTCGCTCGGCACCTCGATCGCGATGGCGCTGTTCGGGGCACCGGGGCGGGCGACTGGCGGGCCGGTGAGCGCTGGGCGTGCCTATCGCGTCGGCGAGCGCGGGCCCGAATTGTTCGTGCCGACCGCGAGCGGGCGGATCGAGGCGGCGGGCGCCGGCGGGGTGCGCAATATCGCGATCACGGTGAATGTACGGGGCGACGCGGGGAGCGAACCGCAGCGACTGACGCAAACGGGGCGGCAGCTGGCGCGCGCGGTGCGGCGCGCGGTCGCGGCAGGGGACGATTGATGGGCTGGGCGCTGGTGGCGGCGGCCGAGCCGCATCATCGGAAGGGCTGGCTCAAGCGGTTCGATCCGCGGTTCTGGACGGTCGATTTCGCGCGGCCGATGATGGCGAGCGTGACGAGCGATACGCCGGGGGCGCTGCGGGTCGAGACGGTCTTTTATCAGAAGCAGGATCTGGCGGGGCTGATCTGGGAAAGCGAAGATCGCTGGGATCATCCTTTGCTCGCCTATGAGACGCGCCGCGATTTCCGGCATACGCAGCTGAAATTTCGGTGGAGGTCGGGCGGGGTGAAGCCGCTCGACGCGCTGCACGGGCCGACCTTGACGATCGAGGGACGCGACGCGGGCGGCGCCCCGCGCGCCTGGTATGTGCGGCTCTGGAACTATGCCGAGGGGACGGCAGAGGACGCCGTCGTCAGCCTCGATTTCGACGCGCTCGATGGCGGCTTTCTGCTGCCGGCCGAAGCCGATCCGGTGTGGGCGGGCGACATCGACCGGATGTTCATTTCGCTGGTGCCGCCGATCTATGACGGCGGCGAAGGCGTGCTGGGCGCGCCGGTGGCGGGGTGGGCCGAGATGAGCGCGATCGCGGCGTCGGGATCGGGGTCGGTGCTGGCGCTCGGCGATGTGGTGATGCCCGAGTTGGACCCGGCAAAAGGGGGGCTGGGGATCGCGAGCGGCTATGACGACAGCTATCACCTGACCCCCGCGCGGCTGGTGCGGCAGATGGTGCAATTGGGCTATCGCGGCGATGTCGTCCATTATGTCGGGATGAGCCATTATATGCGGCTCGAGGCGGCGGGCGGAGGTTTTTCCGCGAGCATGGCGGGCGGCGCGCTCAATGCGCCGAGCGCGGCGTGGCATGCGGGGCTTGCGTCGGCGTGCCGGAACGCGGGGCTGGGGGTGATCTGGTCGCTCTCCTACGAGCTGTTCGACGCCTATTGCTCGGCCGACTGGAAACAGCGGGCGAGCGACGGGTCGCCCGCGCTGACCGGGTGGGAACCGCCGTCGACCCTGCTGTCGCCCGCGAACGCGGCGGCGATGGGATATTTGCAGCTCGTCGCGCGGGCGTTCGTCGCGATTGGCGCGGCGGCGGGTTTGCCGTTGAAATTCCAGGTCGGCGAGCCGTGGTGGTGGATCGCGAGCGGCGGGCGGATCTGCGCCTATGATGCCGCGACGGTAACGGCGTTGGGCGCGACGAGCGTTCCTATCGCCGATGTGCGCGGGCCGCTCGGCGCGGCGCAGTTGGCGATGCTCGATGCGTTGGGGGCTTTGCTGGCTGGGTCGACCGCGGCGCTGGTTGCGGCGGCGCGCGACGAAGCCGGCCATGGGGCGGGGGCGGCGGGGCTGGTCAGTCACTTGCTCGTCTATCTGCCGACGGTGCTCGACCCGGCGGCGCCGGCGGTGCGGCGCGCCAATGTGCCGCTGGGGTGGACGGCGCCAGCCTTCGATGTGCTGCAGCTCGAGGATTATGACTGGGTGACCGGTGGGCGCGGGGCGGAGACAGCGGGTGCGCGCGCGGCGATGGTGTTGCGGCTCGGCTATCCGATTGAAGATCAGCACTATTTTTCGGGATTTGTGCTCGCGGCCGAGGATCGTGCGCAGTGGGCCGCGATCGCCGATGCGGCCGACGGAGCGCGGCGCGCGGGGGTCGCGCGGACCTTCATCTGGGCGCTGCCGCAGGTCGCGCGCGACGGCTTTGTGACATTTGATGGGGAGGATGACGTGCAGGCTTTCGATGCGGTGGATTTCCCGCTCGCGATCGGGCGCGAGGCGATGGTCGCGACCGAATTTTCGACGCAGATCGTCAGCTCGCCATCGGGGCATGAGCAGCGGGCGATCGAATGGGCCGAGGCGCGGATGCGCTATGACGCGGGGCCGGGAATCCGGTCCGAGGCCGATGTGCGGGCGCTCGCCGACTTTTTTCGCGCGCGGCGCGGCGTGGCGCGGGGGTTCCGCTTCCGCGATCCGTTCGATGGCAGTTCGGCGGCGGATGGCGGGTTGCCGACGGCGGGCGATCAGACGCTGGGCGTTGGCGACGGCGCGCGGCGGCAGTTTGCGTTGGTGAAGCGCTATGGTGCCGGTGATGCCGAGCAGGTGCGCGGCATCCGGTTGCCAGTCGAGGGTAGCGTGCGCGTGTCGGTCGATGGACTGGAGACGGCGGCGTTTTCGATTGTGGACGGCGAGGTGCTGCTCGATGTGGCGCCCGCGGTCGGGGTCGCGGTGCGCGCGGGGTTTCTGTTCGATGTGCCGGTGCGCTTTGCCGACGACCGGCTGGAGGTCAGCCGCTCGACCTTCCTCGCGGGGGAGATGGCGAGCGTGCCGCTGGTCGAGGTGCGCGCGCCATGGTGATGCCGGAAACGATGAGCGCGGCGCCCGATTGGCTGCGCGAGGAGCTGGTGACGCTGGCGTGGTGCTGGCGGCTGGCGCGGCGCGACGGGGTTGTCGTCGGGCTGGCCTCGCACGACCGCGACCTGATGGTCGGCGGAATCTTGTACCGCGCGGCGCCGGGGATGAAGCCTTCGGCGCTGGAGACGAGCGACAGCCTCGACGTGGCGACAATGGACCTCGAAGGTGCTGTGACAAGCGACGCGATTGCGGCGCGCGATCTCGACGCCGGACGCTGGGACGGGGCGGAGCTGGAGCTGTTCGTCACCGACTGGAGCGCGGCCGACGCCGCCCCGGTCACGGTCGCGCGTGGATCGCTGGGGGCGATCGAGCGGCGCGGGCCGGCCTTTGCAGCGGAGCTGCAGGGGGTGACACGGGCGCTCGACCGGCCGGTGTGCCCGGCAACCTCGCCGTCGTGCCGCGCGATGCTGGGCGACCGGGCGTGCCGGGTCGACCTGGCGCCGCTGTCGCATGACAGGTGGGTCGTTGCCGTCGACGGGCGCATGGTGACGCTCGATGCCGCGGCGCCCGGAATGGCATTCGGCGAATTGCTGTGGATGGAGGGCGCCAATTGCGGATTGGCTAGCCCGGTGATCGCGGTCGAGGCGGCGGTGTTGCATTTGGCCGAAGCGCCGGCCTTCGCGGTCGCAGGGCCGGTGCGCGTGCGGCTCACCGAAGGGTGCGATAAGCAGCTTGCGACCTGCCGCGACCGTTTCGCCAATGCGGCCAACTTTCGCGGCGAGGCGCACCTGCCGGGTAATGACCTGCTGACGCGTTATCCCGGTGGATGAGGTTGGGCCGCGCGCCTTTGCGGCGGCGGGGCGTCGGTTGGTGCGGCCGGTCGGTTATCCGCTGCGCGGTTGGTCGCGGACGCAGGTCGAGGCCGGGTTTTTAGCAGCAGGATTCGTGCCGACCGTTGGGGACGGGCGTGAGGGCGATGTGGCGTTGATCGCTTATCCGGCGGGGCAGGTTCATCTGGCGATCTTGGGGCGCACCAGCTTCGTTCACGCGCATGCGGGGTTGCGCGGCGTGGTCGAGACGCCGCTCGATGACGCCATCCGTGGCGCGGCATGCTGGCGGCTGGGGCCGCGCCCTCCCCGCTGCGACTAGGCAGCGAGCTGCCAAGTCTCGTGATCGAAGCCGCGGGTCTCCGATCACCCCCTCCCGCACGCGGGAGGGGATAGAAAATCATTCATTTGGGAGCGCATCATGGCAACGTTGGTGCTGACGGTGGTCGGCGGGATTGTCGGGGGTCCGGTGGGCGCCGCGATCGGGGCTGCGGTGGGCCAGCAGATCGACGCGCAGATTTTCAAACCCAAGGGGCGCGAGGGGCCGCGGCTTGCCGATCTGAAGATCCAGGCTTCGACCTATGGCCAGCAGATCCCGCAGCTGTTCGGGACGATGCGCGTCGCGGGCAGCGTGATCTGGGCCACCGACCTGATCGAACGGCGCAGCAAGCGCGGCGGGGGCAAGGGACGGCCGTCGACGACCGAATATAGCTATGCCGTGTCGTTGGCGGTCGCGCTGTCGTCGCGGCCGATCCGCAGGATTGGGCGGATATGGGCCGACGGCAATCTGCTGCGCGGGTCGAGCGGGACGTTCCAGGAGCGCTGCATCTTTCGCTGGCATGACGGCAGCGAGGATCAGGCGGTCGATCCGTTGATCGCATCGGCGCTGGGCATCGCGTCGGCGAGTGCGTTTCGCGGGTGCGCCTATGCGGTGTTCGAAGAGCTCGAGCTTGGCGCGTTCGGCAACCGGATTCCGTCGCTGACCTTCGAGGTTGAGGCCGATGCCGCGGGTATCGACGCCGGGATGGTCGGCAACAGCCTGTTCGGCGAAACCGCGCGTTGTGGCGGCGAATGGCCTTTTGCGGGCTATGCCGCATCGGGAGACCGGCTGCGCGACGCGCTCGCGCCGCTGTTCGAGGCGGACGACGTGCGGCTGGTGAGCGGGCCGGGCGGATGGAGACTGGCGCCGGCGACCCTGATCGGGGCCCCGCTGGCGCTGGCCGGTTTTTGCGAGGCGGGGCGGGGCGATGCACCGGGCGACCGGACCGAGCATCGCCGCGCCCCGCTGTCGTCGCTGCCCGGGTCGATCCGGCTGCGGCATTATGAGCCCGAACGCGATTATCAGCTCGGCCAGCAGACGAGCCAGGTCGCGGGCGGCGGCGTCCGCGAGGAGCGGATCGATTTGCCCGCGGTATTGCCGGCGACGTCGGCGCGCGCGCTGGCGCAGCGGCTTGCCGCTGCTGCGGCGGACGGGCGCGAAACTTTGGTGTGGCGGGCCGATCTTGCGGCGCTGGCGTTGACCGTCGGGCACGTCATTGCACTGGCCGACGGGAGCCGCTGGCGGCTGGCGGGAAGGACGGTTCGCGGGAGCGACATCTTGCTGGAGCTCAAACGCCACGCACCGCTTCCCGCGGCCGAGCTTCCGGCAGAACCGGGCGTTCCGGTCGGTGCGCCCGATTGGCCCGACGCTGTTGGGTCGGTCCGCCTGTTCGACCTTCCCAATATAGGCAGTCCGGCGGCATCGGCGCCGCGGCTATTAATCGCCGGTGCCGGGAGCAACGATGGCTGGCGCGGCGCCGATTGCTGGTTCGTCGCGTCGGCCGGCGCCGAACCGATCCCGGTCGGCACGGTGCGTCCGGCCGCGGCGCTGGGCCAGCTTGCCCTGCCGCTGGCTGCGGGAAGCGATTGCCTGTTCGACCTGTTGAACAGCGTCGAGGTGCAGCTGGTCAATCCGGCGATGTCATTGGAATCGGTGGGCGACGCCGCGCTGCTGGGCGGTGCGAACCGGGCGATGGTCGATGGCGAATTGCTGCAGTTCGGCGTCGCCGATGTCGTCGGACCCGGGCGCTGGCGTCTGTCGCGATTGCTGCGCGGGCGGGGCGGGACCGAGCGTGAGATGGCCCATGCGGCTGGAGCATCCTTCGTCCTGATCGACGATCCGGCGCTGTTGACACTGCCCGAGGCGCTCGCCGGATTGGCGGAGAGCGGCGCGGCGACCCTCGAATGGGCACCGCGGGGCGGGACGACGCTGGCCGAGGTTGATGTGCCGGCCGCCGGCCGGGCGCTGCGGCCGCTGGCGCCGGTGCACGGGCAGATCCGCGCCGATGAAGCGGACGGCGTGACGATCAATTGGGTCAGGCGCAGCCGCGCCGACACCGGGTGGCGCGACCATGTCGATCTGCCGCTGGGTGAAAGTCACGAGGTCTGGCGCATTGCGCTGTCGCCGCCGGTTTCGGGAATCGGGCCATGGGAAAGCACAGTCCCGACGCTGAATATCGGTGCCCCCGAACTGGCCACGCTGCCACCGGGCTGTGCGATCGAGATTCGGCAGGCGGGGGATTTCGCGCTGTCGCCACCTCTGTCTTTGCCATTGACATAAAAGGATAATGCCATGACCGATCTGCCGACCACACCGCGCTTCGCGTTACCGTTACTTGGCGTAGCGCAGGCGCAGAAAGAGGTCACGCACAACGAAGCTTTGACGCTGCTCGACGCGTTGGTTCATTCCGCCGTCGAGGCCGGACCGCTCGCCACGCCGCCCGTGGGCCCGGAAGAGGGACAATGCTGGATCGTCGGTGCGACGCCGACGGCCGCCTGGTCGGGGCAGGCAAATGCGATCGCAATCCGGACCGGGGGCGGGTGGCGATTTGCGCCGCCGCGCGAGGGGATGCGGGCGACGCGGCTGACCGACGGCGCGCTGCTTCGCTTCGTGGGCGGCGCATGGGCCGCGCCGGCGACGGTGGGGGCCCCTTCGGGCGGGTCGATAATCGACTCCGAAGCGCGTAGCGCGATCTCTACACTGATTCTTCACCTCGCCGCGCAGGGTCTTCTGATCTCAGGCTGATTTTCGGTTCTTTGACATGGCAAGTGCGACTTTTTGGCAACAGATTGACGATTTGTTCACTTGCACGGAACCAAAGCGGCGAGTAGGACGTCTGCCGAGACGTATATCTCAATTTGAAAGGGGAATTACTATGAGGAAGCTTGCCGTCGCTGTGGCGTTGGCCTCCACCACCCTGGCGTCGCCCGTCCTGGCGCGCGACAACTCCTGGTATGTTGGTGTTGGTGCTGGCGCAATGCTCGTCGAAGACCTGGATCTCGACATTGGCACTTTCAACAATGCCGGTTCGCTCGACCATCGCGCTGGCTATGACGTCGAAGGCACCGTCGGTTATGACTTCGGCGGTTTCCGCGCGGAAGTCGAAGTCGGCTTCCGTGAAGCCGACATCAAGTCGGGCCGTTTCACGACGCCGGGCATTCCGCAGTCGGTCAATGGCTCGGGTGCCCTGGCTACCGGTACGTTTGACCTCGCCGGCGATACGAACGCGCTGAGCTTCATGGTCAACGGCCTGCTCGATTTCGGTGACGACGACGGCCTTCAGGGCTTTATCGGCGGTGGTGCCGGTGTTGCGCGCGTTTCGGTTGAACCGGTCTTTGCTGGCAACTTCCTCGACGATTCGGACACGGGCTTTGCCTGGCAGGCGATCGCGGGTGTCCGCGCTCCGCTCAGCGACAACATCGACGTTGGCCTGAAGTATCGTTTCTTCAACGCCGACAAGATCGATCTGGTCGACCAGCGCGGTCGCGACGTTTCGACGCGCTTCCGTTCGCACTCGATCCTTGGCACGCTGACGTTCAACTTCGGTGGCGCACCGGAGGCGGTGGTGGCACCGCCGCCCCCGCCCC
>NZ_JNFD01000011.1 GCF_000756375.1 Sphingopyxis sp. LC81
GTGCGAAATAGGATTTCGGCGCGGTGGGCGCCCCCTGCGCGCATTTATCCGTGCCGGTTTCGATCGGTTGCGGACCTTCTTCTCCCCTCCCGCCCGCGGGAGGGGGCGGGGGAGGGCCTGTGATGGTGCGACAACCCTCCCCGCTGCGGCTAGCCAGCAAGCTGGCAACCCTCGCTGCCCCTCCCGCAGGCGGGAGGGGTGATCAGCTCGCTGCTGTAATGTCAGCTTCCCACCCCAAGGCCGTCAGTCAGCACCCCCGCACAGCCGCCAACGGCCATGTTCGACATGGGTGGTCTTGCCGACGATGCTTTCGGTCAGGATGATTTCGCCCACCGTCCAGCTGATCGGCGGCATTTTCTGCGCATTCAGCCGGTCGCCGCGATAGTTGATCGTGATGTGCGGTTCGGGGGTGGTGCCGTCCATGATCGGCGCCTTTTCGCGCAGCAGATGGTTCACCAACGCCTTCTGAAACGCCCGCGCCTCGGCCAGCGGATCGCGCGTGCGCAGCGTCACCGCCTTGCGGTTCTCGATCCGGTCGAAGCGGAGCGGGAAGGGCGCCGCGGCGAAGCCGTCCAGCGCGGCGATGGTCGCGGGCAGCCACTCGGGTGGCGCATAATGCAGGTCGTAGAGCGAGATCAGCGTGACATGGAGGAGGTCGGGCCCGCGCGAAGGATCGTTGCGGGGCAGCGCGGCGATCAGCGCCTGCACCTCCGGCGGCGGCTTGGCCATAACGTAGAGGGGGTTTCGGGCGCGCATGGATGGGAGTGTAGCATGGTGTGGGGGTGATGCCGACTGCTGCTCGCTCCATCCCCCCGGATGCAGGGCAAGGGCATCACGGGAACGACAACATCGCCACGCGCGACACGGTGAAGCGCAATGCGCCGCTCGGGCATCGCTATGTGGAGGTGGTCAGCGGCGAGACGCCCGCCGAGGTGCGGGCGACGGTGCGAAAACGGGTCGGGGGTGAGTGCGGCCTAACTCGTTTTTATTGACTATCCGAATATCTGTACAGCGGCGCCATTTTTATACGGCCCTTGCTATTCCTGGGTTATAGATAATCGAGTATCTCGTTCAATTAGACCATATTTCCCATCACCGAAATAAAATATTTCAATAGTTTCTATTCTGAGAACTCGAAAAACTACCATTTTTATATTCATGCTAATAACGGCATGGCCGAATGGAAGTAGATATATCTTTCTCCAGCGCTTTTCTTTCAACTTTTCTGTTAGATTCTTTACGATCTTGTCGATTTCTGCATTCACAGTCGCCGTGGATGAAAAATCGAGGCTGCCGGTTGATGCGGGATATAGTTCACCCTTGATGAACTCTAAGGGTAGAGGATGAACCCCTACATTGCTTACAATAGTGAGCTCGTCAGCCTCTGTTCCATCTCCCTGTAGAGCTTGTTCAATGAAACCACGCCCGCGTCTTTGGGCGATCTTTCGAACGATGTTTACGTCGTCATCAGGGCTCACCATTGAAGCGCCTTTCCCTTCGAGAATAGAAGAGAAATGTCTCGTTCGATCGATAAAAATAGGGGTGAACCTTCTTTGAGAAAGAATGCCGGAGGCATATCTGGCTGAGGTGCGTTAAAGTACATCTTCAACCAAATTCCTTCATCAACTTGAACAAAATTGTAGCATAATTTTTCTTCAGTCTGGAGAAGGGAAACATTTTTACAAGCATCTGCATCATATTTCTGCATTCCTCTAAAGAATTGTTCAGGAGTGCTTACAATTCCTTTTGTGGATGGAAATATGGACGCATCTCTCATGTGAAGGACTTCAATTGATTTACCTCTCTTAACTAGCCTTTCTCGAATCTCATCTTTATGCCTGTCAAGGAATGAAGAAGAATATCTAGATCCTATAATAAGCTTGTTAGAATTTATTATTGATTTTCTATATTCAATTTCCGTAACTTTGATTTTCACATCGCTAAGGCCGAGTTCTAGTGAACGCGTCTGCCCAACAGCATCCAATACGACTTCTCGAATCAATCTCTTTTTATTGACGAATTCGAATAGCGCGCCAAACGTTCCTGTCGTCAAAATTGCTGTCGCGATACCGCTCAATGCCTTGGCTGCGGGGCTTAGTTGATCAGCGATAAAAAGACTCGAGCCATAAAACATGGCCATGCTGACGGTGACGGCCAAGATTAATATTGCGATCGGATTTGTGGCGACGCCCTTGATTCCTTGCTTGATTACCTCCCACACGATTCTACCTCCCCCATTTGAGTAGACCCTACGGAAGACATGAAGCTTGGTAAATATCGCTATTTCTAATGGGGTGTTAGCTCGCGGTAAATTTCTCTGCGGGCAGTATGGTAGGTTGCGTACGCGCCTTGGTAGACACCTCAATCATGTTCCCTGCCACCCGCGCCCATATAAAGCTCGCTCCCCGTTTCCTTAAACAGCTCGCTCATCTCGGCCATGCCCTTCTCGGCTTCCTCCGCCGCGATGAAGTTTTCGGCGGGCTGGTTCTGCTTCGCCGCGAACTCGCGGACCTCCTGCGAAATCTTCATCGAGCAGAATTTGGGGCCGCACATGCTGCAGAAATGCGCGGTCTTGGCGCCTTCGGCCGGGAGCGTCTGGTCGTGATATTGCTCGGCCGTGTCGGGATCGAGCGACAGGTTGAACTGGTCGCGCCAGCGGAATTCGAAGCGCGCTTTCGATAGCGCGTCGTCGCGGACCTGCGCGGCGGGGTGGCCCTTGGCGAGGTCGGCGGCGTGCGCGGCGAGCTTGTAGGTGACGACGCCGACCTTCACATCGTCGCGGTCGGGGAGGCCGAGATGCTCCTTGGGCGTGACGTAGCAAAGCATCGCGGTGCCGTACCAGCCGATCTGCGCGGCGCCGATGCCGCTGGTGATATGGTCGTAACCCGGCGCGATGTCGGTGGTGAGCGGCCCGAGCGTGTAGAAGGGCGCCTCGCCGCACGCTTCGAGCTGCTTGTCCATATTCTCTTTGATCTTGTGCATCGGGACGTGGCCCGGGCCCTCGATCATCACCTGAACATCCTGCGCCCAGGCGCGCTTGGTGAGCTCGCCCAGCGTGTAGAGCTCGGCGAACTGCGCCTCGTCGTTCGCGTCATAGATGCTGCCGGGGCGGAGGCCGTCGCCGAGGCTGTAGGCGACGTCATACGCCTTCATGATCTCGGTAATCTCGTCGAAGCGTTCGTAGAGGAAGCTTTCCTTGTGATGCGCAAGGCACCATTTCGCCATGATGCTGCCGCCGCGCGACACGATGCCGGTCATGCGCTTCGCCGCGAGGGGGACGTAAGGCAGGCGGACGCCGGCGTGGATGGTGAAATAGTCGACGCCCTGTTCGGCCTGCTCGATCAGCGTGTCGGCGAAGATTTCCCAGGTCAGGTCCTCGGCGACGCCGCCGACCTTTTCGAGCGCCTGATAGATGGGGACGGTGCCGATCGGGACGGGCGAGTTGCGGATGATCCATTCGCGCGTGTCGTGGATGTTGCGGCCGGTCGACAGGTCCATGACGGTGTCGGCGCCCCAGCGGATCGACCAGACCATCTTGTCGACTTCGGATGCGACGTCGGATGCGACCGCGCTGTTGCCGATATTGGCGTTGATCTTGACGAGGAAGTTGCGGCCGATCGCCATCGGCTCGCTTTCGGGGTGGTTGATGTTGCTGGGGATGATCGCGCGGCCGCGGGCGACCTCGTCGCGGACAAACTCAGGAGTGACATAGTCGGGGATGCTGGCGCCCCAGTCCTGCCCGTCGCGCCTATATTCGGCGAGGCGCGCGCGGCCGAGATTTTCGCGCTCGGCGACATATTCCATCTCGGGCGTGATGATGCCGCGGCGGGCATAGTGCATCTGGCTGACGTTCTGGCCCGGCTTGGCGCGGAGGACCTTGCGGCGGACGTTGGGGAAGGCGGGGACGCCGCCCGAGCGGTCGGGGCCGAGCTGGCCGTTGTCCTCGGGCTTCACTTCGCGCTGGGTGACCTCCTCGACGTCGCCGCGGCCGCGGATCCAGTCGGCGCGGATTTCGGGGAGGCCGGCGTTGATGTCGATCGTCGCGTTGGCGTCGGTGTAGGGCCCGCTGGTGTCATAAACGCGGACGGGGGGCTCGCCCGAATGCGGGTCGAGGTCGATCTCGCGCATCGCGACGCGGATGCCGCTGCCCGTCTGCGTCGCGACGTGGATCTTGCGGCTGCCGCGGATCGGGCCGGTGGTGACGCCGATCGGCGTTGCGGCGCTCTTGTCGAGGCGGGAATCGATGTCGGCCATGTGCAGTCGCTCCATATGTTCGGAGCGAAAGACGGTTTTCCGGTGCGGAATGCCGACCCTCCCTCCGCCGGTATTAGCCGGATCAGGTTCAACGGGTCGCGGTTTATTCCGCTCTCAACCGGCCATTGCAGACGCGGCTCCCCGGGGATGCGGAGGGTTATAGGGGGCAGGGGAGGCGCTGTCCATTGGCGATGGCGGCGATGCGGTGGTAAAGGGCGGCGAGGGAGAGATTTATGCGGATGATGGCGGCGGCTTTATCGTTCCTGCTGGTGGCGGCGAGCCCGGCGGCGACGGTCGACGATCTCGGCTGGCTCGCGGGCGACTGGGTGAGCGAGGCGGACGGGCGCTGGACCGAGGAGAGCTGGGCGCCCCCGCGCGGCGGGCTGATGCTCGGGCACAGCCGGTCGGGGCGCGGCGATGCCCTGCGCGAGTTCGAGTTCATCCGGATCGCCGCGGGCGCCGACGGCACGCCCGCCTATATCGCGATGCCGCAGGGCGGCGCGCCGGTGACGTTCCGGCTGGTGCAGCGCGACAAGGCGAGCGCGACCTTCGAGAATGCGGCGCATGATTATCCGCAGCGCATCGCCTATGCCCGCGCGGGCGACACGCTGACCGCGACGATCTCGGCGATCGACGGGTCGAAGCCGCGCCGCTGGACCTATCGGCGGCGCTGATGGACAAGACGGGACGGTTGTTCGCGATCATCGACAGCCTGCGCCGGCGGCGGCGGCCGGTGACCGCCGAGGTGCTGGCCGAGGAACAGGGCGTGTCGGTGCGCACGCTGTACCGCGACGTGCAGGCGCTGGTCGCGCTCGGCGCGCCGATCGAGGGCGAGGCGGGGGTGGGCTATGTGCTGCGCGCGGGGTTTTTCCTGCCGCCGCTGATGTTCACTGCCGACGAGCTCGAAGCGCTCGTGCTCGGTGCGCGCTGGGTCGAGGGGCGGCAGGATGGGGCGCTGTCGCGCGCGGCGGGGCTGGCGCTCGCGAAGATCGCGGCGGCGAGCCCCGACGAGCTGAGGCACCGGATCGACGAGGCGGGGCTGTGGCCGGTGAGCAGCGGGTGGCGCGAGATCAATGCGCCGTTGCTCGCGACGGTGAGCGCGGCGATGCGCGCCGAAAAAACGCTGCACATCGGCTATGCCGACGCGAGCGGCGCCGCGACCGAGCGCGCGATCTGGCCCGCGGCGCTCGCCTATTTCGAAGAGAAGCATATCATCGCCGCCTGGTGCCTGTTGCGCCAGGATTTCCGCAGCTTTCGCATCGACCGGGTGACGTCGGCGCGGATCGGCGACGAAGGCTTTGGGCGCCGCCGCGCGGTGTTGATGGCCGATTTCTGGCGCCACCGCGACTTTTCCGAACAGCCTGCTGACATGATCTGTCAGGAGAGCCGGCTAAACCCTGCCGGGTGAAGGGCGGCCGGCGATCGGCGTCCGCGAAGGCCAAGGATTTTCATCGATGACCCAGACCTATCACGGCTCGTGCCACTGCGGCGCGGTCAAGTTCGAAGCCGACATCGACCTCGCGGCGGGGACGGGCAAGTGCAATTGTTCGATCTGCACCAAGAAGCGCGGCTGGAACGCGCAGGTCAAGCCCGACGCCTTTCGCCTGCTGACCGATCCCGCGGCGCTGAGCGATTATCAATTCGGGTCGAACAGCGCGCATCATGTCTTTTGCAAGACGTGCGGCGTCGCGTCATTCGGCCACGGCTATGTCGAGGAAATCGGCGGCGCCTATTATTCGGTGTCGATCGCGTGCCTCGACGACCTGACGCCCGCCGAAATGGCGGCGCTGCCGGTGCAGTATATGGACGGTGCGGGCGACAATTGGTGGAACCCGCCCGAGGTGACGGCGCATATGTGAGCTTTCCCTTCGTCATCCCGGACTTGATCCGGGATCCCGCTTTCTGAGGCATCGACCGGATTCAACCTCAAGCGGGACCCCGGATCAAGTCCGGGGTGACGATGAGAGAGAGGTCAGCTTCCGGTTGAAAGCGGCCTTCAGCTTGTGCGGCGCGCCAGATAAACGCCGGCGACCATCAACGCGATCCCCGCGAGGCGCTTGATGTCGATCGCCGAACGGATCGCGCCGAACAGGCCGAAATGGTCGATGACCGCCGCGCTGATCAGCTGGCCGACGAGCACGAAGAAGATCGCGTTGCCGACCCCGAAACGCGGCGCGATAAAGGTCACCGAGATGGCGTAAAAGGCCATGAAGGCGCCGCCGAAATAGAAATGCGCCGGGATATCGGACGACAGCCGCACCTGCCCGAGCGAACCGGTGGCGATCGCGCCCGTGACCGCGATGAGCAGGCCGAGGGTGAAGAGGATCACCGAGGCCGCCATCGGACTTTCGAGCCGCGCGCCGAGGCCGCCGTTGAGCGCGGCAAGGATCGGGATGCCGACCCCGGTCAGGAACATGATCGTGGCAAAGGCGGGGGCGGCATTGTTCGCGGTCATCGCTGGGTCTCCTTGGCGGCCTCAGCCGCGCGATAGGCGAGGATGGGCAATCCGCCTAATCCCCAATTGGCGGTCTCGACCTCGTCGATCGTCACGACGGTGGTCGCAGGATTTTTGCCGAGCACGCGCTGGAGCAATTCGGTGACGCCGCCGATCAACTCGGCCTTCTGTTCGGGGGTCGCGTCCTCGCGGGTGATGCGGATGTTGACGTAGGGCATGGTTTTTCCTCGCTGCTAAAGGCCCAGTTCCTCGAGCCCCGGATGGTCGTCGGGCCGGCGATCGCCCTGGTCGTCGCGCGGCCAGAGCAGGCGGCGGTCGGCGGCGGCGATCGCGACATCGTTGATGCTCGCGATCCGCCGCTGCATCTCGCCATTGTCCGCAAACTCCCAATTCTCATTGCCGTAGGAGCGCCACCACTGGCCATCGGCATCGTGCCATTCATAGGCGAAGCGCACCGCGATGCGGTTGTCGGCGAAGGCCCACAGCCCCTTGACCAGCCGATAATCCTGCTCGCGCTGCCATTTGGCGGCGAGGAAGTCGGTGATCGCGGCGCGGCCGGTGACGAAGGTCGAGCGGTTCCGCCACAGGCTGTCCGGCGTATAGGCGAGCACGACGCGCGCAGGGTCGCGGCTGTTCCAGCCGTCCTCGGCCAGACGGACTTTGAGGAGCGCGCCGTCCCGGTCAAAGGGCGGGAGCGGAGGGCGGGACATGGGGCTTCCTTTCAGGCGAAGGGGGTGGCGAATTCGATGCGGATGCCGCCGGGCATCGCACAGATGAAATGATGCGTCGTCGCGCCTTCGCGGATCGGTTCGGGATCGAATTCGATGAGCACGCCGGGGTGGCTCTGGACGCGCGCAAAGACGGTGCGCAGCGCGCCCAAATCGGCGACGCGGAGCGCCAGGTGATGCAGGCCGATATTGGCGCGGCGGTCGAATGGGGTCGCGCCTGCGGGATCGGCGACTTGCCAGAGCGTCAGCAAGGTCGTGCCGTCGGAGACGAAGATCGCGGGATAGTCGGGGCGTTCGGCCGCGACTTTATAGCCGAGCGCTTCGACGAAAAAGTCGCGCGCCTCCGCGACGTCGCGGACGGCGAGGCCGATGTGGTGCGCGCCCAAAGTCAGGGGGGCCGCCAAAGCTGTCGTCATTTTTCTTCCTTTGCACGAAGCGCGGCGATTTCGGCGCGCAACTGGTTGAGTTCGTCCGCCATCGGGCGGATCGCGGCGGAAATTTCGGCTTCGGTGAAGCGCGGGGTGATGTGCTGCGAGCAATTCCACTCCCAGCCGATCACATCGATGAAGAAGGCGCGCTCGGGGGTCGCGCGATACCCCTCCGGCATCAACGCGGTGACCGCGGCGGGATCGTCGGCGAGTTCGATGCTATGCGCATGGCCGACGAGTTTCAGCCGCTCGCGGTTCGGATAGTCCATCAGGAACAGCGAGACGCGGTCGTTGCCCGCGAGATTGGCGGTGCTGATATATTGCTTGTTGCCGCGATAGTCGGCGAAGCCGAGCCGGTTGCCCGCGATATGCTTGAGGAAACCGGCGGGGCCGCCGCGATGCTGCATATAGGGCCAGCCGTCGGCGTTGACGCTCGCCATATAGAAGCTGTCGCGCAGCGCGATATAATCGAGCTCCTTCGCCGTCAGCCGGTCGGGGGTGCCGTCGGCGCCCTCGTCCATCCTGGCATAGGACGCGCGCGATCCGTGACGTTCCTGGAGCGCCTGCACCGCGTCGTTGAACAGCGTCTTCCGATAATTTTTCGCCATTGCGTCGAACCTTTGGAATGCGGGGCGAACGAGGCCGGGAGGGAGCGGCGTCGTTCGCTGGAGCCGATCTAGGGCGTTGCAATGAGAGCGATAATAGAAGAATGTTGAATGAGTAAATTCCATAAACAGGAATAATCATGGACCGATTGCTGACGCTGGAAATGTTCGTCGCGGTCGCGAGCGAGGGCGGTTTTGCCGCCGCGGCGCGCAAGCTCGGCAGCTCGCCGCCCGCGGTGACGCGCGGTATCGCGGCGCTCGAGGCGCGGCTCGGGACGAGCCTGTTCCACCGGTCGACGCGCGCGGTCGCGCTGACCGACGCGGGCGCTGCGTTCCTCCATCAGGCGCGCCGCATCCTCGCCGACCTCGCGGGCGCCGAGCGCGAATTGCGCGGCGTGGAGGCCGAGCCGCGCGGGCAATTGCATTTGACCGCGCCGGTGATGTTCGGGCGGCTGCATGTGCTGCCTGTCGTCGGCGAACTGATGGCGCAGCACCGCGATCTGACGGCGCGGATGATGCTGATCGACCGCAATGTCCGCATCGTCGAGGAAGGGATCGACGTCGCGGTGCGTATCGGGCTGCTCGCGGATTCCGGGCTGAAGGCGGTGCGCATCGGCTGGGTGCGGCAGATGCTCGTCGCGAGCCCCGCCTATCTGGCGCGGCGCGGCGCGCCCGCGAGTGTGGCCGAACTGGCGGGGCATGATCTGATCGCGGCGATGGGGCCGCGCGCGGCGGGCGAGTGGCAATTCGTGTCGGGGCGCTGGCGCGTCGAACCGCGCCCGCGGCTGGTGCTCAACACCATCGACGGCATATTGGCGGCGGCCGAGGCGGGGCTGGGGATCGCCAATTTGCTGAGTTATCAGCTCGCCGCGGCGCTCGATGCGGGGCGGCTGATTTCATTGCTCGCCGACGAGCAGCCGCCCGCGCTGCCGGTGCACCTGTTGTTCGAACCGTCGCGCGCGGGATTGCCGGCGGTGCGGCTGTTCATCGCGGCGATGAAGGCGCGGATGCGGATGGTGGGGCTGGTTTGAGGGCAGGCTATTTCGCGGCGGGCGCTGCCGGGTCGTAGGACGAAACATGGTTCATCGCGATCACCCAGCGGCCGTCGATCTTGCGAAACAGGCGCGTGTTGATCCCTTCTTGCGACCGCTCGGGCCGCGCGAGATGATAGTGGCTGATGAGCAGCGCGGCGTCGGGCGCGAGGATGTCGATGCCGATGTCATAGAAATGGAGCGTCCCGCGCCGCGCGGGTGAGCCGCCATAGTCGCGGACATAATGGTCGAGCGTGCCCTGCCACCCGTCCTGGATCTTGCCGCCCGAGACAAAGGTCACTCCGGGGTTCCAGAAGCCCGCCATATAGCCGGTAAAATCGCTGCGGTTCCATGCCGCCTCCATATCGGCGACGACCTTCAGGATCGCGGCCTTCTCCGCCGCATCGTCGGCGCGTGCCGGGGTTGCGGCGCCGAACAGCAGCAGCGCCGCCAGCAGCATGCTTATCCATTTCGTCATGGGCTCTCTCTCCTCAGGGTTTGCGCAGGAACAGCGGATGTTCGGGCAGGCGCGCGCGATCGACAAGCTTTCCCTGCGCGATCACCGCCTCGACCTTTTCGATATTGCGAATGTCGGCGAGCGGGTCGTCCGACAGCAGGACGAGGTCGGCGATCTTGCCGGGCTCGATCGTGCCGAGGTCGGCGCTCATGCGCGCGGCGGCGGCGCCATGTTTGGTGCCCGCGACGATCGCCTCCATCGGGGTCATGCCGAGTTCGACGAGCCCCTCGATCGCGCGGATCGTGCCGATTCCCGGCTCGGCCTCGTCGCCCTTGGGCACGCGGCGGAATTCGGGGGCGTCGCCATAGAAGCTGTCGGTCGCCGGGGTGACCCGGCACCCCGCCTTGATCAGCCGTTCGGCGTTGCGGCGCTGCACATCCTGATTGTCGTCCATCATTTCGAGCCGCCGCCAGCGTTCGGCGCTGGTCGTCGGGGGCGGCATCTTCGCGATCTTCGCCTCCAGTTCTGCGCGCTTGGCGAGATGCTTTTTTCGATAGTCGCCGGTGATGTAATTCGACCGGATCCCGCACAGCACATCCTTCTTCACGATCAGCGCGATGAGATCGTCGGGCAGGTCGCGGCTCGTCAGCTCGGGATGCTGGATCAGGTCGATCCCCGCCTCGACCGCGAGCGTCAGTCCTTCCGAACTGGTGGCGTGCGTCTCGACCGGCTTGCCGCGCTTGTGGGCTTCCTCGACGATCACCGCCTGCTGACGCGGCGAAAAGCCGATCAGCGCGGGGCGGAGGAAATGGCTGGTGCCGCCATATTTGATGAAGTCGACCCCCTTGTCGAGATAGCGGTTCATCGCGATGCGCAGCTCGTCGGGCGTCATGTACATGATCTCTTCGCCCATGTCCTGTGCGAGCAGGTCGTTCCATTTCTCCTGGAACAGCGACAGGTCCGAATCCTTGGTGAGCGAGAAGGTCAGCGAGAAGGGCCCGCCCCAGCCGAGGATGTTGCCCGCCGCCTTGAGCCGCGCGCCGACGACCTCGCCACGGTCGATGCGGTCGCGCACCGTCAGGATCGGCGGCAGTACGCCATAGCTGTCGCGCATCGTCGTCACGCCATAGGTCAGCGCGCGCTGCGCGAATTCGAGCGCGAGTTCCTTGCCGCGGTCGGCATATTTCAGCGAGGTGTCGCGCCGCGCCGGCTGGCCATAGACCGAGACATGAACATTGCTGTCGATGAAGCCGGGCAGCAGATAGCGACCGCGGCCGTCGATGACCCGCGCCCCCGCCGTATCGGCACCGCCCTTGGCGATCGAAACGATCCGGCCCTTTTCGACGACGACGGTCATGCCCGGCTTCGGCGGGGCGCCCGTCCCGTCGATCAGCGTGACGCTGGTGATGGCGATCCGCCCCCCGGCAGGCGCCTCCGCGCGAGTCGCCGCCGGGACGAAAAGCGCGGAAAACATCAGAAAAATGCCGGCAAAAGCGGTTCTAAGACAGTTTATTGCGGTCACGCGATCCTCCCCGGAAACATGTGGCATTGACTCTTCGAAGATTGAGTATATCGTATTTCGTATACAGTAATAGCAAAAAGGGGTCCTGATGCAGTACCGCGAGGAATTAGCGACGCGTGCCGACGCCGCTTTTTCGCGGATGGCCGCGCACGCGCCCCGGCTATCCTGTCAGGCTCAAACGCCCGGAGCCCGCATGGGCATTCCGACGGCCACCGATCACCGCCCCGCGCGCGATGAAGGGAATTGTTTCCCCTTCGATCCCGCTGCCAGCGAGGGCGCCCAAAGCTCCGACATGTTCGCCGTTCAGCCAGCCGGGTCGCGGCGCGAAAAATCGCGCCCGTCCCGGACAAGAAATGGGGCCTGAGCGGCGTCCGGGGAAGCGTGCAGGAGAACGACGTCGCCCGCCGGCCGGCGGGCGCGAGCGAAGTCAACGACAGGCCAAAGGCCGTACACAGGGAGCGTCCATATGTCTTACGATCGAAGCAATCCGCAGGTCCGTTTTCGCCGCATACTTCTTGCCACCAGCCTGTTGTCCACCATCCTGCTGCCCGGCGCCGCATCCGCGCAGGATGTCGTGGCCGACGAAACCGCCGCTGAAGCGCCGACCGACATCATCGTGACGGGGTCGCGCCTGCAGCGCACCGACCTGACCGCGCCGAGCCCGATCACGGTCGTCGGACAGGAAGACGTCCAGCTGTCGGGCAACCTCACGCTCGAAAAGACGATGAACGAATTCCCGCAGCTCGCCTCGGGCAACACCTCGACCGTCAACAATGGCGGCGGCGCGGGCGTGCTCACCGCGAACCTGCGCGGGCTGGGCGAAACGCGCACGCTGACGCTGGTCAACGGCCGCCGCTTCATTCCGGCGAACGCGAACGGCTCGGTCGACCTGACCAGCATCCCCGACGCGCTGATCAAGCGGGTCGAGGTGATCACGGGCGGCGCGTCGGCCGTCTATGGTTCGGACGCGATCGCGGGCGCGGTGAACTTCATCCTCGACGACAGCTTCGAAGGCCTGCAGATGTCGGCGCAGGCCGGCATTTCGGACCGCGGCGACGCCGCGTCGAAAAAGATCGACATCACCTTCGGCGCCGACCTGGGCGGCGGCCGCGGCAACGTCGCGATTTCGGGCGCCTGGGCGAAACAGGATCCGATCACGCAGGCCGACCGTCCGTTCGGCCGGGTTCCGCTCGCCGAAATCAACGGCGCGCTCGTCTATTCGGGCTCGGGCAATATCCCGGGCACCCGCGTCCCGCTCAGCCAGGCGCAGCGCAACGCGCTGGTCGGCGTCAACATGACGCCGAGCGGCCCCTGCACCTCGATCACCGGCATCCGCTTCGGCGCCGGCGGCACGCCGCTGCCCTATTGCCAGCCCGAGGACACCTATAACTACGCGCCGTTCAACCTGCTCCAGCGTCCGCTCGAACGCATCAATTTCTCGGCGCTGGCGCATTATGACGTCACCGACCATATCACCGCTTATGCCGAAGCCTTCTTCGTCAACGCGCGCAACAATTCGAAACTGGCGCCCGACAGCTTCACGCCGGTAACGCCCGGCGCGGCGTCGTCGACGCTGCTCGTGCCGAATTATGCGACCAGTGCCAGCCTGTCGCCCGCAGTGCGCAATTTCTTCATCAACAATCGCGCGCTGTTCGATGCCGATGGCGACGGCACCGCGGCCGTGGTCGGCGGTGGCCGCCGCGCCGACGAGCTCGGCACGCGCGACAGCTTCTTCGAACGCCAGTCCTATGCGATCACCACCGGCCTGCGCGGCGATTTCGACATCGGCAAGCAGACCTGGCGCTGGGATGCTTTCTATCAATATCTGCGCAACCGCACCGATACCCGGGCCGAAGGCGTGATCAACCAGACACGCCTCAGCCTCGGGCTCGATTCGATCGTCAACGGTGCGGGTCAGGTCGTTTGCCGGTCGGGGGTCCCGGGCTGCGTCCCCGTCTCGATCTTCGGCCTCGGTTCGATTTCCCCCCAAGCCGGCGTCTATCTGACGCCGACGCGTACGAGCCACGACATCTTCGAACGCCAGGTCGCCGGCGCCTCGCTGAGCGGCACCTTGTTCGATCTGCCCGCCGGCCCGGTCGCGGTTGCGGTCGGCGCCGAATATCGCAAGGACAGCTATCAGTCGACGCCGAGCGCGATGGACCTCAACAAGGAATATGGCGCCGCGTCGAACAACGCGCTGGCGGGGTCGTTCGACGTGAAGGAAATCTTCGGCGAAATCCGCATCCCGATCCTGTCGGACACGCCCTTTTTCGACACGCTCGCGATCGAAGGGGCGGCGCGCTATTCGGATTATTCGACCGTCGGCGGGGTCTTCACCTGGAAGGCGGGCGGCGAATGGGCGCCGGTCAGCTGGGTCCGCATTCGCGGCGCGTATAACAGCGCGATCCGCGCGCCGAATATCAACGAGCTGTTTTCGGCGGTGGGTCAGGGCTTCACCGGGGGCACCGATCCGTGCGCGCGTCCGAACCTGACCGGCACCGACCCACGTAGTCAGCAGCTGCGCGACTTCTGCGTCGCGCAGGGCGTCCCCGCCGGCGACATCGCGACCTTCACGCAGGCGACGTTGGGGCTGACGCAGGAAACGGGCGGCAATCCCAACCTCACCGAGGAAAAGTCGAAGACCTACACGATCGGTGCGGTGATCTCGCCGCCGTTCATCCCGCGCCTCAACATCACCGTCGACTATTTCAATGTCGAGGTGAAGGGCGCGATCACGACGATCAACGCGCAGCAGACGCTGAACGACTGCTACACGGGCCTTAACGCGAACAGCCCGACCTGCCGGTCGGTCTTCCGCCTCTCCAGCGGCCAGATCGACTATGTCCGCACCAACCAGAATAATATCGGTGCGCTCAGGGTCCGCGGTCTCGACGTGCAGGGCGATTACACCATCCCGCTTCCCGCGGAGCTTGGTGACGATGCCCAGCTGCGCCTGACCGGCGTTGCGAGCTGGCTGTTCGAACGCTCGACGCAGGTGCTCAGCACCGTTGCCCCGCAGGATTGCGCCGGCTTCTATGGCGCGGGCTGCTCGACCGGCACCGGCGGGTTCATCGTTCCGGACTTCAAGCTGAATCTCGGCGCCGCCTATACCAGCGGTCCGCTGAGCATCCGCGGTCAGGCCCGGATGATCGGCGGCCTCAAAGTGTTCCCGACGGTCACCACCACCAATATCAAGACGGCCCCGGCCACCTGGTATTTCGACCTGACCAGCACGTTCGAGATCAACGACAACTTCACCTTCTTCGCCGGCGTCGACAATCTGTTCGACAAGATGCCGCCGATCCTCGGCACCACTTTCGTCGGCGACGCCAACGTCGACGTGTCGCTCTATGACACGCTGGGCCGGCGCTATTTTGCCGGTGTCCGGATGAAGTTCTAAAAACTTGCTCCCGGCCGGCGGCGCGTCACTGCTCCGCCGGCCTTTCTTTTTCCGCTATGGAAGGCGCTATTTCATGACCTTCAAACCGCGTCGTATCGCCGCCCTGATGGCGGCTGCTTCTTTATTCGCCGTCCTCCCCGTCACCACCGCAGCGGCGCCCGCGCCGGCCGGACAGACGGCGGCCGACGTCATCCCGGCACGCACCGAAGGAATCGGTCCGTTCAAGCGCGTCGTGCTGCGCAACGTCACCATGATCGACGGCACCGGCGCGCCCGCGCAGGGTCCGTTCGATATCGTGATCGAGAACGACCGCATCGCGCAGATCAAGTCGATCGGCGTCCCCGGCGCGATCGATCCCACCGAGCGCGCCGCGCCCGGCGACCAGGAGATGGACCTTACCGGCTATTATGTGATGCCGGGCTTCGTCGACGCGCACGTCCACCTTCATTCGCTCAGCGATTCGCAGAAGGTGCCGTCGGACTATATCCTGAAGCTGTGGATGGCCCACGGCATCACCTCGGTCCGCGACCTTGGCAGCGGGCACCCGATCGAATGGCTGGTCGACATCAAGAAGCGCAGCGAGCGCAACGAGATCGTCGCGCCGCGGATCGACATCTATCCGATGTTCCACCAGATTCGCGGGCCAGTGAACGACGCGGCGACCGCGCGCGCCGTCATTCAGGAAGCGAAGAAGCGCGGCGCCGACGGGATCAAGTTCATCGGCGGCGCGCCTGAGGATGTGCTTTACGCGGCGATCGACGAGACGAAGAAGCAAGGCCTGCACAGCACGATGCACCATGCGCAGCAGCTGGTCGCCTATGCCGACGTGCTCGACACGTCCGAAGCGGGCCTCGAAAGCATGGAGCATTGGTACGGGCTGCCCGAGGCGATGTTCACCGACAAGCGCGTGCAGTCCTTTCCGACCGACTTCATCAACAACGACGAGCAGATGCGCTTCGGCGAAGCCGGAAAATTATGGGCGCAAACCGCCGAGCCCGGATCGGACGCGTGGAACAAGGTGATGGATACGTTGCTCGAGCGCAAATTCGTGCTCGACCCGACCTTCACCGCCTACCTGACCAGCCGCGACTTCATGCGCATGAGCCGCGCGAGCTGGCACGACGAATATACGATGCCCGCATTGTGGGATTTCTATCGACCGAGCCGCGTCAACCACGGCGCCTACTGGTTCGACTGGACCACCGAGCATGAGATGGCGTGGAAGGACAATTATCGCCGCTGGATGCGCTTCGTGAACGATTACAAGAATCGCGGCGGCCGCGTGACGATCGGCAGCGATGCCGGCTATATCTACAACCTCTATGGCTTCGGCTATATTCAGGAGATGGAGCTGATGCGCGAGGCGGGCTTCAGCTCGCTCGAGGTGATCCACGCCGCGACGCAGGAAGGCGCCCGGCTGCTCGGCCATGACGATCAGGTCGGCACGATCCGCGTCGGGCGCAAGGCCGACCTCGTCGTCGTGAAGGGCAATCCGCTCGCCAACCTCAAGCTGCTCTTCGGCACCGGATCGGTGAAGCTGAACGATGCGACGGGCAAGGTCGAGCGCGTCGGCGGCGTCGCCTACACGATCAAGGACGGCATCATCTACGACGCGGCGAAGCTGCGCGCCGAGGTCCGCGACATGGTGGCGAAATCGAAGGCCGAGCGCGGCTTGCCGCCCGGCCCGATGGTGATCGAAAATGCAGGGACCGCGAACTGATCCGAACGGACAAAGGGAGAAGACAATGAACCGAGTTTCGGTGGCGCGGACGGTCGCGCTGGCGCTGGCGGCCTTTGCCGCGCAGGCGGCGATCGCACAGGCGCCCACTTCGGGCAGCGCGGATGCACGATTGAAGGCGCTGTACGAGCGCGAATGGGACTGGCGTCAGCAACAGGGGCTGCGCAGCGGTCGCGGCGGCGACGGCGACGGCCCGACGCATCTGCCCAGGGTCGACGCCGCGACGCAGAAGGCGCGGCTCGATTACTGGACCAAGGCGCTCGCCGAACTCGATGCGATCCCCGCCGATCAGCTTTCGCCCGAAGAGAAGGTCAACGCCGCGGTGTTCCGCCAGTCGATCGAAACGATGGCGAACGACATTAAATACAAGACCTATGAGGCGCCGTTCAACGCCGACACCTTCTTCTGGTCGGGGCTCAATCCGCGCAGTGGCGGCTTCGCGACCGCGCAGGCGTATCGCAACTATATCGCCCGCATGCGCGACATCCCGCGCTTCTTCGACGAGCAGACCGCGAATATGCGCGCCGGGCTCGCGCGGGGCTTCAGCGTGCCGCAGATCGCGGTGCAGGGCCGCGATGTGACGATCAAGCCGTACCTGCCCGCCGATCAGACCAACTCATTCTACGACGCGTTCAAGGAAATGCCCTCGACGATCCCCGCCGCCGAACAGGCCGCGCTGCGCGCCGAGGGCGAGAAGGTGATCCGCGAGGCCGTCGCGCCCGCCTATGCCAAGCTCTACGCCTTCATCCAGGGCGAATATATGAAGAAGGCGCGCACCACGCTGGCGGGGGAGAAGCAACCCGACGGCCCGGCCTTCTATCAGGCGCAGATCAAGGGTTTCACGACGCTCGACCTGACGCCCGAGCAGATCCACCAGATGGGGCTCAAGGAGGTCGCGCGGATCAAGGCCGAGATGGAGCAGGTGAAGGCGAGCACCGGGTTCAAGGGCGACATGCCGGCGTTCCTCAAATTCCTGCGCACCGATCCGCAATTCTATCCGAAGACGCCTTATGAGCTGCTCGCCAAATCCTCCTATGTGGCGAAGCGGATGGACGCGAAGCTGCCCGAGACGATCGGCTTCCTGCCGCGGCGCCGCTTCGCGATCCTGCCGGTGCCGCCCGCGCTGGCGCCGATCTATACCGGCGGGCGCGGCGGGCTCGAAAGCTGCATGATGAACACCTATGACCTGCCGTCGCGGCCGCTCTACACGTTGACGGCGCTCACCATCCACGAATGCAATCCGGGGCACAGTTTCCAGTCGGCGGTCGCGCAGGAAGCGACGCGCCGCCCGGCGTTCCGCCGCGGCACCGGCTTTTCGGGCTATGGCGAGGGCTGGGCGCTCTATTGGGAATGGATGGGCAGCAAGCTCGGCATGTACGAGACGCCGTACGAGGATTTCGGCCGCCTCTCCTATGAAATGTGGCGCGCGTCGCGGCTCGTGATCGACACCGGCCTCCACCATTATGGCTGGAGCCGCCAGCAGGCGCAGGACTATCTGCGCGGCAACACCGCTTTGTCCGAGCATGAGATCACGACCGAGATCGACCGCTATATCGCATGGCCGGGACAGGCGCTGGCGTACAAGCTCGGCGAGATGCTGATCCGTCGCAAGCGCGCCGAAGCCGAAGCCGCGCTCGGCGACAAGTTCGACCAGCGCAACTTCCACGACGCGATCCTCGCGCTGGGTTCGGTGCCGCTGCCGGTGCTCGAAGCGCGGCTCGACCAGTTCATCGCCGACGGCGGAGTCAACCCGCCGGGCTTCAACCCCGCGCTGCCCGAGGTGGTCAGCGCGCCCTGAAGAATTTCCGTCATCCTGACACTGGGGCGGCCGCAGCGATGCGGTCGCCCTCTTTGTTTGGCGATGACGGGACCGGCCTCAATAAGCGAGCGCACACCCATCGGCGCGCATCTCGCTCGCCGCCGCATAGACGCGCGTCTTGCCATCCATGCGATGCTCGACGCACTGGTAGCGTCCGAAACCACCGTCGGACTCGCCGAGCGTCCAGCCGATATCGGCCAGCTGCCGCTGCGTCGCCGCGGGGACGCCGCTTTCGAGCCGCAGTACGCCATTGATGCCATCGCCCGGCGAATCCTCGCCCATCGTCTCGGACGATCCCTCATGGTGCCAGCGCGGCGAATCGCCCGCGGCCTGGATCTCCAGCCCGTAATCGACGCGGTTGATGATGATCTGCGCCTGCCCCTGCGGCTGCATGTCGCCGCCCATTACGCCAAAGCTCATCCACGGCACATCGCCGCGCGCCGCGAAACCCGGGATGATCGTCTGGAACGGCCGCTTGCCCGGCGCATAGATATTCGGATGACCGTCCTGAAGGCTGAACAACTGCCCGCGATCCTGAAACATGAAGCCCAGCCCGTCGGCGACCAGCCCCGACCCCATGCCGCGGAAGTTCGACTGGATCATCGACACCATCATGCCATCCTTGTCGGCGCAGCTGAAATAGGTCGTGTCGCCGCGGCTCGGCGCCTTCCCCGGATAGACCGGCGACAGCAGCCGGTCGGGGCGGATCAGCTTGGCACGCTCGGCGGCATAGTCCTTCGACACCAGCCATTCGACCGGCACCTTGGCGAAATGCGGATCGGCATAGTAACGCGCGCGATCCTCATAGGCGAGGCGCTTGGCCTCCGCCTGCAGATGGATCGACCGCGCCGACTGAAAGCCCGCGCCCTTCAGGTCGAAATGCTCGAGGATGTTGAGCATCTGCAAGGTCGCGATGCCCTGCGTGTTCGCGCCGAGCGCATAGACGTCGGTGCCGCGATAGCCGGTCTTGTGCGGCTCGATCCATTCGGACTTGTGCGCGGCGAGATCCTCGTAGCGCAGCCAGCCGCCGATCCGCTTGAAATAGCCGTCGATCGTTCGCGCGATCTCGCCGGTGTAAAAGGCATCGCGGCCCCCTTCGGCGATCAGGCGGAAGGTGCGCGCCAGGTCGGGGTTGCGGAATATCTGCCCCGCGTTCGGCCCCTTGCCGTCATTGATCCCATAAGTGCGCATCGCATTGTCGATTTCCTCGATCCCGCGGCCGGGCTGGCGGAAATTGGCGATCGCGCGGCGGATATAATAAGCGATCATGTCGGGCACCGGCGCGCCCGCCTCGGCATGCGCGATGACGGGTTCGAACAGCTCTTTCCACGGCAGCTTCCCGTAGCGCTGGTGCATCGTCCACCAACCGTCGACCGCGCCCGGCACCGACACGCTGATCGCGCCATAGGCGGGCAAGGTCCCGCCCTTCGCGCGGCTGCGCACCGTCGCGAGGTCGAGCCCGCGCGGGCTTTTCCCCGAGCCGGCAAGCCCCGCGAGCTTCTTTGTCTTGGGGTCCCAGATCATCGCATAGACGTCGCCGCCGATGCCGTTCGCGGTCGGTTCGAGGAGGCCGAGGCACGCGTTGATCGCGATCGCCGCATCGACCGCCGACCCGCCGCGCTTCAATATGTCGATCCCCGCCTGTGTGGCGAGCGGATGCGCGGTGCCCGCCGCGCCATGGAGGCCATAGGCCGCGGTGCGCGAGGCGAAGCTTGCACCGACCGGCCGGTCGCCGCCCTGAACGTCGGGCCGGACAAACCGGTCCTCGCCCGCTTCCCACACCGGCGGCGCCGAACCGCTCGCCTTGGGGGCGGGCTTGGGCTGGCCGCCCTGCGCGAAGCCGGTGGTCGGCAGCAATGCTGCAGCCGGAACGGCAGCGAGAAGCGTACGACGATGCATGGGTTCAAATCCTCGTGAAAAAAATCATTCTGCGAGATGCGGGCACAATAGCAAGACCGGATTTGATATACGATCGCGGGCGGGCAGCGCGGAAAGCGAAAGCGAAAGCGAAAGGGCTATGGCGCATCGCTGCGCCATAGCCCTTCGTTCGTTCGGCGGGACGGCGATAACCGCCCCGGGACGTCAGATCCCTACGACCGCCTGATCGCGCCGTGCAAGGCTACGCGCGCGGCCATACGCAAAGTAGACGAGGACGCCGAGGATGTTCCATCCGAGGAAGCGGACCAGCGTCATGCTGGGCAGGCTGAACAGCAGATAGAGGCAGCCGAGCACCGCGAGCGTGCCGACCAGATAGGGCGCCGGGCAGCGGAACACGCGCGGCAGGTCGGGCGCCCTTTTGCGCAGGACCATCAGGCAGACGCCGACCGCGATGAAGGCGATCAGCGTTCCGGCGTTGGCCAGTTCGGCGATCTCGTCGAGGCGGAAGAAGCCCGCGACGCCGGCGACGAAAACACCCGTCACGCCGGTGACGAACACCGGCGTTCCCGTGCGTTCGGACACGCGGCTCAGCGAACGCGGCAGCAGGCCGTCGCGGCTCATCACAAAGAAGACGCGGCTCTGGCCGTACATCATCACGAGGATGACCGACGGTAAGGCGATGAGCGCCGCGAGCGCGACGAGGTGCGAGGCGACCGGGTGGCCGAGCGTGCGGAGCACGAGCGCGAGCGGCTCGGGCGAATTGCCGAGCGTCGTATAGTGCATCGCGCCGACCGCGCTGATCGCGACGAGCATATAGATGAGCGTGCAGATCGCCATCGACCCGATGATGCCGATCGTCAGGTCGCGCTTGGGATTCTTGGTCTCTTCGGCCGAGGTCGCGACCGCGTCGAAGCCATAGAAGGCGAAGAAGACGATCGCGGCGGCCGCCATCACCCCCTTGGTCGCGCCGCTCGCGTCGACATGGCTGGCAAAGCCGTAGGGCATGAAGGGCTGGAGATTGTTCGCGTCGAACGCGGGCGCCGCAAAGGCGACGAAGATCGACAGCGCGACGAGCTTGATCACCACGAGGATGATGTTGAGCGTCGCGCTCTCGCGCGTCCCGGCCATCAGCATGCCCGCCACCCCGAGCGCGACGAGCACGGCGGGCAGGTTGACGATGCCGCCGGCGTGCGGGCCGGATAGCAGGGCGGGGGGCAGATGGATGCCCGCCGACTGGATCCAGCCGACCAGATAACCCGACCAGCCGACCGCGACGGTCGAACAGGCAAGCGAATATTCGAGGATCAGGCTCCACCCGACGATCCAGGCGAGCGTCTCGCCGAGCACCGAATAGGTATAGGTATAGGCGCTGCCCGACGTGGGGATCATCGTCGCGAGTTCGGCATAGGCGAGCGCGGCGCAGGCGCAGACCGCACCGGCAATGGCAAAGGCGAGGATGACCGCGGGACCCGCGCGCTCGGCGCCGACGCCGGTCAGCGTGTAGATACCCGTTCCGACGATCGCGCCGACCCCCAGCGCCACAAGATGCGGCCAGCTGAGCGTGGCGCGCAGACTATGCCCCGCCTCCTGCCGCGCGACCGCGATGGGCTTTATCGGCCCGAAAAAACCTGCTGCCACCTATTGCTCCTCCCTTGTCTGGAGCCGACGGCAGCCGGCCCCCTGTTAATCGTCGACGAGCTGCTGCCTGAGATCGTCCAGCGTCTTGCGGATATGCGCATCGACCAGCACCGAAATCTTGTCCGCGTCGCGCGCAAGCCACGCCTCGAGCAGCTCGTGATGTTCCTCGTTCGCGCGCTCGTCGCGCCCCAGCGGTTCGAGGTGGACACGCACATAGCGTTCGGAGAGCACCTGCAGGCGCTCGAGAATGGTGATCGTGACCGGCTGGCCGCACGGGCGGAACAGCGCGCGGTGGAAAGCGCGGTTGAAGGCGCCGACCCCGTCGCCATGCTCATCGGTGACATGGTCGAGCGTATCGAGCGTTTCGATCGCATGGGCGTGGTCGGCCTCGGTCGCGAGCAGCGCGGCGCGCGCGGTGGCGTCGGGTTCCAGCTTGATACGCAGCTCATAGACTTCCTGCGCCTCCGAAGCGCTGAGCGACCGCACGAAGAAGCCGCGGTTCGCCTGGGATCGGACCAGCCCTTCCTCTTCGAGGCGGGCGAGCGCTTCGCGTAGCGGAATCTTGCTGACGCCGAGTTCGGCGGCCAGCGCGTCCTGGCGGATTGCATGTTCGCTGGAAACGCCGCCCGAAAGGATGCGGTCGCGGACGAGGTCCACCAGCTGGTCGGACAGGTTTCGGATGATGAGGCTCATAAAGACCTCATAGCACCGAAAATCCATTCCAGAAGCTGTCTGCTTGATCGACCCAGATCGTGTTGAAGCCGGTCGCGATCGCCGATCCCTCGATCGAGGGAATAATGCCGGGCGTATCGCCGAGCATCGCGCTGTCCTCGACCCGTCCAATGAAGCGGCTGCAGATATAGCTTTCGTGGACGAAACGGTCGCCAACCTGCAGCCGTCCCTTGGCGACGAGATGCGCCATCCGCGCCGACGTGCCGGTGCCGCACGGGCTGCGGTCGATCGCGCGCTCGCCATAAAAGACCGCGTTGCGGCCGTCGGCGCCTTCGCCCTTGGGCCGGTCGGTCCACATGACATGGCTGACGCCGCGGATGCGGTCGTCGACCGGATGCACCGGTTCGTACGCCGCCTGCATCAGCGAGCGAATGGTGCGGCTGAGATCGACGATCCGCGACGCACCGAGCGCGTCGAGACCGATATAAGGACCCTGCGGCTCGATGATCGCATAATAATTGCCGCCATAGGCGACATCGACCTTGAGCCGGCCGAAGCCGGGGACGTCGATTTCGATCCCCTCGGCCGCGAGATAGGAGGGCACGTTGCGGATCCGCACCCACGCAACCCGATCGCCCTCGGTGCCATATTCGATGTCGATCGTCCCCGCGGGAACCTCGACGCGCAACTTGCCGGGCACCCGCGGGGTAATCAGCCCATTCTCGAGCCCGAAGGTGATGAGCCCGATCGTCCCGTGGCCGCACATAGGAAGGCAGCCGCTGGTTTCGATGAACAGGATGCCGATGTCGCTGTCCGGCTGAGTGGGCGGATAAAGAAATCCGCCCGACATCATGTCGTGCCCGCGCGGTTCGAAACAAAGGCTCGTTCGGATCCAGTCGAACCGGTCGAGAAAGTCCTGGCGCCGCTCGCCCATCGACCCACCGCGGACGAGCGGCGCACCACCGGCGACCAGCCGGACCGGATTGCCGGCAGTGTGGCCGTCGATGCAGAAGAAGGTGTGGCGCATGGACTCTCCCTGGCCCGTCAGGCTGCGATCTTGCTCGGCTGCGTCGCCGCGCATTTTTCGACCATCGCGATCACATCCTTGCGGCGCTGCCCGGCGAGCGGCATGCGCGGCATGCGGACGCGTTCGGAGCCGCGCCCCATGATCTCTTCGGCGAGCTTGATCGACTGGACCAGATCGCGGTCGGCGTCGAGATGGAGAAGCGGCATGAACCAGCGATAGATCGCCAGCGCCTCGTCATGTCTGCCCTCGTTGAAGGCCGCGACAAGGCGGACCGATTCGGTCGGGAAGGCGCTCGTCAGCCCCGAGACCCAGCCGCTGGCGCCAAGGAACAGGCCCTCGAGCGCGACGTCGTCGAGCCCGGCCATCACCGTATAGCGATCGCCGAAACGGTTGAAGACGTCGGTGAAGCGGCGGGGATCGGGCGCGCTTTCCTTGATCGCGACGATGTTGGACACGTCGCGCAGCGCCTCGAGCGTCGCGAAATCGACGTCGACGCGGTACGCGGGCGGATTGTTATAGAGCATGACCGGCAGCGAGGTCGCCTCGGCAACGGCACGGAAATGCGCCTGCAGCTCTTCGGGGGTCGGCACATAGACCATCGCGGGCAAGAGCATGATCGCATCGGCGCCGAGCTTTTCGGCATCCTTCGCATATTGGATCGCGCGCGCGGTGGTGAGTTCGGACACGCCCGCGACGACGGGCACGCGCCCGGCAACCGCCTCGACCGCGCCTTTCAGGATATTCCGCTTTTCGTCGGGCTCGAGCGAATTATTCTCGCCGCACGTGCCGAGAATGATGAGTCCGGTCACCCCGTCATCGACAAGCGCGCTCTGCACACGCTGGGTTGCATCATAATCGACCGACAGATCTTCGGCGAATTGAGTGGTAGCTGCGGGATATACGCCCTCCCACAGTGTCCTTATCACGCTCATTCATTACCTCCGTTGAAGCTTCAGATCGTATACGGTATATGATACAAGATGCCAAATGATTTTCCATCCCGCTCGTCCGATCCGCAGAATGCCGTCGTAATTGGCGGTGGCGTCGTCGGACTCGCCACCGCTCTCGCGCTACAAAAACGCGACATTTCAGTCACATTGATCGATTCGCCCTCGGCATCCCCTGCCGCATCATGGGGGAATGCGGGCCATATCGCCATCGAACAGGTCGAGCCGCTCGCGTCGCGCGCGACGATCCGCTCGATGCCGCGCCGCCTGTTCTGGCGCGGCGGCGCGCTGTCCTTGCCATGGCGCGATATCGGCGCGTGGCTGCCCTTCTCGCTGCGGCTCGTCGCCGCGACGCGCCCCGCGCGCTTCGCGGCCGGCCGCGCGGCGCTCGGTCAGGCGCTGGGTGATGCGATGGGTTCGTGGCGCCGGCTGCTGGCCCGAATCGGCGCGGGCGACCTCCTCGTCGAGGATGGCCATTATATCCTGTGGGAAAGCGCGGCGAGCGCCGAAGCTGGCCGCGCACACTGGGCGGCGACCGATATCGGCCAAGCGACTATGCGCGATGCATCGTCCGCCGAGATGACGCGATTGGCCGCGCTCACCTCGGCGCCGGTCGCGGCCGCGGTCCATATTGCGGGATCGGGCCAGATCGCCGATCTCGATGCGCTGGGTGAGGCGCTGCGCGCCGCATTTGACGCTGCCGGCGGTTCGCGAATCGCGGCGAGGATCGACCGGCTGGTGATCGAGGACGGCCGCGCCGTCGCCATCGCCGTCGACGGTACACGCCACGCCGCGGACACGATGGTGATCGCGGGCGGCGCCGCGTCGGGGGCGCTGATGGCGTCGATCGGCCAGCGCGTACCGATCATCGCCGAGCGCGGCTATCATATCCAGTCGGCCGACACCGGCTGGCCGCATGATATGCCGCCGGTGGTGTTCGAGGACCGGTCGATGATCGTCACCCGCTTCCGCTCGGGGCTGCGCGCCGCGAGCTTCGTCGAATTCGGCCGCGGCGCCAGCCCCGCCGATCCGCGTAAATGGGCGCGGCTGCGAAAACATGTCGCGGCGCTCGGCCTGTCCTTCGGATTGCCCGGCGCCGAATGGATGGGCGCGCGGCCGACCTTGCCCGACTATCTGCCCGCGATCGGGCGGAGCGACCGCGCGGCGAACCTCTTCTATGCGTTCGGGCACCAGCATCTGGGCCTGACCCTCGCCGCGACGACGGGCGATGCCATCGCCGCGCTCGTTGCTGGCGACGCGCCGCCCTTCGACCTCTCCCCCTTCGACCTCAAGCGTTTTGGAGCCTGACATGACCAACGGAATCGGCGGATCGACCGCCGCACAGGAACTCGCCGCCATCGCCCCCTGGGCCGATCGCGCCGCGCCAATCGCCGCGGCGGAGCGCGAGGAGCGCATCGAAAAGGCGCGGCGGCTGATGCACGCGAACGGCGCCGATGCGCTGCTGGTCGGGGCGGGCGCGAGCCTGCGCTATTACGCGGGCATCCCGTGGGGCGCGAGCGAGCGGCTCGTCGCGATGCTGCTGCCGCGTACGGGAAAACCCATCGTCATCGCGCCCGCGTTCGAGCTCGGCACGCTCGAGGCCGACCTCAAGATCGAGGTCGAGTTGCGATTGTGGGAGGAGGATGAGAGCCCGTCCGAACTGGTGGTCGGTGCCTTGCGCGAGGTTGGTGCGACCAGGCTCGCAATCGATCCGGGCATGGCGTTCCTGTTCGTCGATCGCATCCGCCGCGCCGGTCCGGCGCTCGACATCGTCGACGGCGGGCCGATTGTCGACGGCTGCCGGATGGTCAAATCCGCCACCGAACTCGCGCTGCTCCAGCAGGCGAAGTCGATGACGCTCGAAGTGCATCGCCGCGCCGCACGCATCCTCGCCCCCGGCATCCGCGCGAGCGAGGTCACGCGCTTTCTGGAGGAGGCGCACCGCAAAATCGGAGCGCCGGGCGGCAACAGCTTCTGCATCGTCCAGTTCGGCCGTTCGACCGCCTTTCCGCACGGGCTTCCCGGCGACGCGCAATTGCACGAAGGCGACGTCGTGCTGATCGATGTCGGCTGCGTTATCGAGGGCTATAACTCGGACATCACCCGCACCTATGTTTTCGGCGACGCCGATGCGGAGCAGCGGCATATCTGGGCGCTCGAAAAGGAAGCGCAGGCCGCGGCCTTCGACGCCGCGCTGCCCGGCGCGCCGTGCGAGGCGGTCGATGCCGCGGCACGCGCCGTGCTGGAGAGGGCGGGGCTCGGCCCCGACTATCGCTTGCCCGGCCTGCCGCACCGCACCGGCCACGGCATCGGGCTGTCGATCCACGAGCCCGCCTATCTGGTGCGCGGCGACACGACCCCGCTCGCACCCGGCATGTGTTTTTCGAACGAGCCGATGATCGTTATCCCCGACCGCTTTGGCATCCGGCTCGAGGATCATTTCTATATGACCGAAAGCGGCGCCAAATGGTTCACCGAACCCTCGCCCGCGATCGACCGGCCGTTCGGCTGAGCTAGTCCAGCAGCGCGCGCACGTCGTCGTAGAGCGGGCGCGGCACCTGCACGCCATTGGCGAGGCTGCGCGCGCGCGCTTCGAAGCGGCGCTGGGAAGGTAAGCGCGCACCTTGCCCGGTGATCGCGTCGAATATCGCTTCGGCACGTTCGATATGCTTCGCCGCCTCGGCGCCGAGGAAGCCCGCGGGATCGATCGCGAGAATGAATTCGCCGCCGATCGGCGATGAGCCGGCGCCATCGTCGAGCGCGATCGATTCGGCGCTGGTGAGATCGCCGATCAGCGGCCCCGCGATCAGTTCGACCATCGTCGCGAGCGCCGACCCCTTGTGTCCGCCGAATGTCAGCATCGCGCCGTCGAGCGCGGCTTTGGCATCGGTCGTTGGCCGCCCTTCGGCGTCGATGCCCCAGCCTTCGGGAATCGGCTTGCCTGCGCGGCGATGCAGTTCGATCTCGCCGCGCGCGACCGCGCTCGTCGCGAAATCGAAGATATAGGGATAGGCGCCAGGGCGCGGCCAGCCGAACGCGATCGGGTTGGTACCGAACAAGGGTTTGATGCCGCCGGCGGGCGCGACCCACGCGTGGCTGGGGGTGCAGGCGAAGGCGACGAGGCCCGCGGCGGCAACCGCTTCGACCTCGGGCCAGAGCGCCGCGAAATGCACGCAATTGTTGATCCCGAGCGCCGCAATTCCATTCCGCCGTGCCTTTTCGACGAGCGTCGGCAGCCCCGCGCCGAACGCGGTCTGGGCAAACCCGCCGCCCGCATCGACCCGAACCAGCGCGGGCGCGATATCGGACACGAGGGGGGTGGCATCCTTGATCACCTTGCCTGTCTTCAGCGTGTTGACGCAAACGAGCAGGCGATAGATCCCGTGACTCGCGCATTCGTCGCGTTCGCCGGCGACGATGGTTTCGGTCACCGCCTCGACATGCTGGGGCGCGAGGCCGTGGTGCGTCAGGATTTCGCGCGACAGCGTCGCCACGTCATCCAGCGAAAGTCGGACTTTTTCGTCGCTCATCACTCATCTCACAGCAAATGTTCCAAGGGCCATTATAGCAGCTTGCTAAATTCGTATACTATATAATATGCTGTACCAAGGCGAGCGAAGTCTCAGGGGAGCATGATGCAAATATGGCACGTCGATCGCCGCACCCTGCTCGCGGGCGCCGCAGCCGCCGCGCTTGTCCCTGTTTTCGCCCGCGCCGCGCCCGTTTCGACCACGACTTTCGGGCCAGCCAAACCGCTGCCCCTGTCGGCAGTCCGCCTGCTCGAATCGCCCTGGCTTGAGGCGATCGAGGGCAATCGCCGTTACCTGCACGCACTCGAGCCCGACCGCCTGCTGCATAATTTTCGCGCCAGCGCGGGGCTCGAACCCAAGGGCGCGGTCTATGGCGGGTGGGAAAGCGACACCATCGCCGGGCACAGCCTTGGCCATTATCTGACCGCCTTGTCGCTGATGTATGCCCAGACGGGCGACGAGGAATGCAAACGCCGCGCCTCTTATATCGTCGACGAACTCGCCGCGGCGCAGGCCGCGCATGGCGACGGCTATGTCGCGGGTTTCACGCGCAAGCGCGGCGATGTCGTCGAGGACGGCAAGACGATCTTCGCCGAGCTGACGCGCGGCGACATCCGTTCGATGGGGTTCGACCTCAACGGCTGCTGGGTCCCTTTCTACAACTGGCACAAATTGTTCGCCGGATTGTTCGACGCGCAGGAGCTTTGCGGCAATGCCAGGGCGCTGCCCGTCGCGGTCGGACTTGGCACATACATCGATGGCGTGTTTGCGGCGCTGAACGACGATCAGGTCCAGCAGATACTCGATTGCGAGCATGGCGGGATCAACGAGAGTTTCGCCGAGCTTCATGCCCGCACGAAAGACCCCCGCTGGCTGCGCCTCGCCGAACGGCTGCGCCACCGCAAGATACTCGATCCGCTCAGCGAGGGCACGGATTCGCTGCCGTGGATCCATGCCAACACCCAGATCCCGAAGATCATCGGCCTTGCGCGGCTGCACGAGCTGACCGGCAAGGCGGGCGATGCGTCGGCGGCGCGCTTCTTCTGGGAAACGGTGATCCGCGATTACTCCTATGTCATCGGTGGCAATGCCGACCGCGAATATTTCCCGGCGCCGCGGACGATCTCGAAACATATCACCGAGCAGACGTGCGAAAGCTGCAACAGCTATAATATGCTCAAGCTCACCCGCCACCTCTACGGCTGGCGGCCCGAGGCGCGGCTGTTCGATTATTATGAGCGCGCGCACACCAACCATATCCTCGCGCATCAGGACCCGGCGACGGGCATGTTCGCCTATATGGTGCCGCTGATGTCGGGGTCGGCACGCAAATTTTCGAAACCCTTCGACGATTTCTGGTGCTGCGTCGGGTCGGGGATGGAAAGCCACGCCAAGCACGGCGATTCGGTGTGGTGGCAGAGCGGCGACACCCTGCTCGTGAACCTCTACATCGCCTCGACCGCGACATGGGAAAGCCAGGGCGCGGGTTTCCGGATGGAAACCGCCTATCCGTTCGGCGAAAACGTCGCGATCACGCTCGAAACGCTCGATCGCCCGCGTGACTTCGCGGTGGCGCTGCGGATTCCGGGCTGGTGCGAGGGCGCGGCGCTGACGGTGAACGGCAAATCCGTACCCGCGGGACCCTCTGGCGATTATGCGGTGATCCGCCGCCGCTGGGCGAAGGGCGACCGGATCGCGCTGACGCTGCCGATGCGGCTGCGCACCGAAGCCGCGAACGACGATCCGTCGACCGTCGCGCTGCTCCACGGCCCCGTCGTACTCGCTGCCGACCTCGGCCCCGCCGACCGGCCGTTCGAGGGGCCCGCTCCGGCGCTCGTCGCGGCCGACCTGCTCGCGGGCTTCGCGCCGGTCGATGCTGCGACAGGGAAGTTCCGCACGACCGGCATCGCGCGGCCCGCCGACCTCAGCTTCGCACCCTTTTACCAGCAGCGCGATCGCCGCACCGCGGTCTATTTCAAAAGCTTCGACGATGCCGGCTGGGCGCGTGAGCAGGTCGCCTTTGCCGCCGAGCATGCGCGCCAGCAGGACCTCGCGCGCCGGTCGGTCGATGTCATGAATTTGGGCGAGATGCAGCCCGAGCGCGACCATGGGCTGACCGCCAAGAACAGCTATGCCGTCACCTATCGCGGCCGTCACGGGCGCGACGCGCGCACCTTCGGCTTCTTCGAATATAGGGCGAAGGTGCGGCCGGGACCGCTGGTGCTACAGGCGACCTATTGGGGCGAAGAGCGGAACAAGCTGTTCGACATCCTCATCGACGGGACGAAGATCGCGACGCAGGCGCTCGACGGCGGGCACCCTGGCGACTTTTTCACGATCGATTATCCGATCCCGGCCGACCTGACCCGCGGCAAGGGCGAAGTTACCGTCCGCTTCCAGCCCGCCAACGACACGACACGCTGCGGCCCCGTTTTCGGCGTCCGCATCTTCACGCCCGCTTCAGCCCCCGAAACAGCCAAAGGGACGGTTTGACGCACGGCTAATTCGACAATGAAACAGGGGGTCGCAAAAATGGATAGACGCTGTCGATTGCTGGTCACGCTCGGGCTTGCGATATTCGCGCAGCCCACGCTCGCGCAGGAACAGGGCGCGAAGCCCGCGGTCCATGCCAAATCGGCGATGGCGTCCTCGTCGAACCCCATAGTGACCAAGGCGATGGTCGAGGTGATGAGGAAAGGCGGCACCGCGCTCGACGCCGTGCTGACCGCGGTCCCGATGCAGGCGGTGATCGAACCGCAGATGACGACCCTCGCGGGCGGCGTCTCGATCCTCTATTATGACGCCAAGACCCGCGAATATCATTATCTCGACGCCGAACTCGACCACACCAAGGATGCGCAGGTCGGCGGCGGCTGGGCGCAATATACCGGCGGCGGGGGCGAGCGACTGCCCGACACGTCGGGCAAGCGCATCGGCATTCCGGGCACCGTCGCGGGGCTGAAGGCGGCGGCGGACCGCTTCGGAACGCTCAAATGGGGCGATTATTTCGCCCCCGCGATCAAGCTCGCCGACGACGGTTACCCGATGTATAGCTTCCTCTATGGCGAACTGGCCGAGGCGGCGCTGACGCGGCTTTCGGCTTATCCGTCGGGGCGCGAGGAATATCTGCCCGAGGGTTATGTCCCGCCCGTCGGCACGATCGTGAAGCATCCGCGGCTGGCGCAGGCGATGCGCCGCATTGCCGCCGAAGGACCATCATACATCTACACCGGCGAATGGGCGCAGCGCTTCGTCGCCGCGGTGCGCGCGACCGGCGGCGGGCTGACCGCCGAGGAGCTCGCGGGGTACAAGGCGCGCTGGGAAACGCCGCTGCGCTCGACCTATAATGGTTATGAGATCATCGGCGCGCCGCCGCCGTCGACCGCGGGGACTTTGATCTCGATGGTGCTGAACGTCGTCGAGAATTACGACCTCAAGGCGCGCCCGCATTATGCGCAGTCGGCCGAAGCGCTCGAGCTGATCCGCCGTGCCTTCGGCTATGCCGAGACCGCGACCGACGAATTTGTGCGCGATCCGCTGAGCTATGATGTGCCGACCGAGATGCTGTTGTCGAAAGACAATGCGAAACGCTTCGCGGCGCAGGTGGCCGCTAGCCTGCCCAAGCCCGCGGTGGCGCCGCAGGCCTCGGCGGTGCCGGGAAGCGCGCTCGAACTCGCCGCCACCTTCGATAGCCACGACCGCCATTCGACCGACACCAATCATCTCGTCGCGGTCGACGCAGAGGGGAATATGGCCTCGGTCACCCACTCGGTTTACGGCAGCACCTTCGCGACGGGCATGGTCGTCGACGGGATCGCGATGAACAGCGGCAATAATTTCCCCGGCAATACCGCGGGCGCCGGCCGCCGCGTCATCTCGCCCTTTCCGCCGACGATGGTCGCAAAGGACGGCAAGCCGTGGATGACGATCGGCTCGCCCGGCCTGTCGTCGCGCGCGGTGACAATCACCCTCATCAACCTGCTCGGATACGGCATGCCGCTCGAACAGGCGGTCGACGCGCCGCGCTTTCAGGGATCGCAGGCGGGGGTGCCGATGGTGGTCGAAAGCCGCGTGACGCAGGCGGTGCGCGACGAGCTCAAGACGCGCTACGGCGTCAATGTCCGCCCGACCGCCCCCTATAATTGGCACTTCGGATCGATCCAGGCGATCCAGCGCAATCCCGACGGCAGCCTGACCGGCGTCGCCGATCCTCGCCGCGCCGGCCTCGCGGCCGGTTACTGATCAACAGGAGAAATTTCGATGCGAACTCTCGCTCCCGCCCTGCTGGCCGTCTCGGCCATCGCGCTTTCCGCCCCCGCCTTTGCCCAGTCGGCACCGCGGGCCGCTTCGCAGTCGGCCGACGCCCGATTGAAAGCGCTCTATGATGCCGAATGGCAGTGGCGCACCAAGGAACTCGCGCTCGATCCCGACGGCGAACGCGAGGGCAGCGACCGGCTGCCGAGCGTCGACCCCGCGAGTCAGGCGCGCCGCGCCGCCTATTGGAACAAGGCGCTCACCGAGCTGAACGAGATCCCGTTCGACCAGCTCTCGCCCGAAGAGCGGATCAACGCCGAAGTGTTCAAGACCGCGCTCGAGGAATTCGCGCTCGAACAGAAATATCGCGAGTTCGAGGACCCGTTCGGTTTCTGGACGTGGATCGCGCCGCGCGGCGGGCTGCCGGGGGCAGAGGCCTATCGCAATTATATCAAGCGGCTCGGCGACATGCCGCGCTATATCGACGAGCAGATCGTCAACATGCGCGCGGGCCTCAAGCGCGGCTTCACCAAACCGCGCGTCTCGCTCGCCGGCCGCGACGCGCCGATCGCGCCGCTGGCGTCGTCCGACGTCGACAAGAATCCGCTGTTCACCAGCTTCGCCGCGATCCCCGGCAATATTCCCGAAAGCGAACGCGCGGCCTTGGTCGCCGAGGGCCGCGCGGCGGTCGCGGCGGCTGCGCCCGCCTTCGCGAAGCTGCGTGCGTTCGTCCGCGACGAATATATCCCCAACGCGCGCGTCCCGATCGCGGGCGAGGCGCTGCCCGACGGCAAGGCCTATTATCCCGCGAAGATCCGCCAATATACGACGCTCGACCTGACGCCCGAGCAGATCTACGAAATCGGGGTCAAGGAGGTCGCGCGGATCGACGCCGATATGCAGGCGACGATGAAGAAGGCGGGATGGACGGGCGATTTTGCCGGCTTCCTCCACTTCCTCAAGACCGATCCGCAGTTCACCGCGAAATCGCCGTACGAGCTGATGGCGAAATCGGCCTATGTCGCGAACCGGATCAACGGCCAGCTCAAATTCCTCGTCGGCCATTTGCCGCGCTATCGCTTCACGATCCGCCAGACCCCCGACAATATCGCGCCCTTCGCGACCGGCGGCAACGGCGGGCTCGAGAGCTGCCTGATGAACACCTATAACCTCCCCGCGCGGCCGCTCTATACGATCCCGCCTTTGACCGCGCACGAATGCGCGCCGGGGCACAGCTTTCAGGCCGCGCTCGCGCTCGAGGCGCCCGACCGGCCGCAGATCCGCCGCACGACCTATTTCTCGGGCTATGGCGAAGGCTGGGGGCTCTATACCGAATGGCTCGGCATCCAGATGGGCATTTACGAGACGCCCTATGACGAGTTCGGGCGCGAGACGTATGAGATGTGGCGCGCGGCGCGGCTCGTCGTCGACACCGGGCTGCACCACAAGGGCTGGACGCGGCAGCAGGCGCTCGATTTCATGAAGGCGCACACCGCATTGTCCGATCACGAGATCACGATCGAGGTCGACCGTTACATCAACGATCCGGGGCAGGCGCTTGCGTACAAGCTTGGCGAGATGCTGATCCGCCGCAAGCGCGCCGAGGCCGAAGCGAAGCTGGGCGCCAATTTCGACCAGCGCTGGTTCCACGACACGCTGCTCGGGCTCGGGTCGGTGCCGCTGCCGACGCTCGAACGCGTGGTCGACGAATGGATCGCGGGCGGGGGCAAGAACCCCAATCCCGAACCCGCCGCCTGATTTTTCCGACAAGGAGACGCAAATTGCTCACGCGCACGATCCTGCTTTCGACCCTCGCCCTTCTGCCGCTCGCGCCCGCGGCGGCAGAGGCACCCGCCGCGGCTGCCCCTTCGGCCGCGGCCGCCACGCCGGGAAGCGCCGACGCCCGCCTCCGCGAGCTGTACGAGGCCGAATGGGCCTGGCGGCAAAAGGAATTCGCCCGCCGCGTCGGCGATCCGCCCTTCACCGCATCGGCCGACCATCTGCCGCGCGTCGACGCGGCGACGCAGGCGGCGCGGCAGGCCTATTGGCAAAAGACGCTCGCCGCGCTCGACGCCATCCCCGTCGACCAGCTCTCCGAAAATGAGAAGATCAACGCCGCGGTGCTGCGCACCAGCCTCGAAGCCTTCGTCGCCGAGGGCAAATACCGGATGTGGGAAATGCCGTTCAACGCCGACAGCCAGTTCTGGTCGGGGCTGAGCGCGCGGGACGCCTGGCCGTCGCTCGAGGAATATCAACGCTATATCGGCCGCATGCGCGACATCCCGCGCTATTTCGACGAGCAGATCGTCAATATGCGCGCGGGCCTGAAACGCGGCTTCAGCGTGCCGCGCGCCTCGCTCGAAGGGCGCGACGCGACGATCGCCGCCTATGTCGACACCGACCCGGCGAAAAACCCCTTCTACAGCGCCTTCACCAAGATGCCCTCGACGATCTCCGCCGCCGATCAGGAGCGGCTGCGCGCCGAAGCAAGGCAGGTGATTTCGGGGACGGTCGCGCCCGCCTATGCCAAGCTGCTGACTTTCTTCAAAGACGAGTATCTGCCCAAAGCGCGCACGACACTGGCGGCCGAGGCGATGCCTGACGGCAAGGCTTTTTATCAGGCGCAGATTCGCGAATATACGACCACCGCGCTGACCGCAGAACAGATCCACCAGATCGGCCTCAAGGAAGTCGCGCGGATCACCGCCGAGATGGAGCAGGTGAAGGAGAAAGCGGGGTTCAAGGGCGACCTTGCGGCGTTCATCCAGTTCCTGCGCACCGACCCGCAATTTTATGCGAAGACGCCCGAGGAACTGCTCGCCTTCTCGGCGCTTGTCGCGAAGCGCGCCGACGGCCAGCTCAAATATACGATCGGTTTCCTGCCGCGCTACCGCTTCACGATCCTGCCGGTGCCCGACGCGATCGCGCCGACCTATACCGCAGGGCGCGGCGGGCTCGATGCCTGTTTGATGAACACCTACGACCTGCCGTCGCGGCCGCTGTACCAGATCCCGGCGCTGACGCTCCACGAATGCGTCCCCGGGCACAGCTTCCAGGCCGCGGTCGCGCTCGAGACGGTGAAATGGCCGGCCTTCCGCCGCCAGACTTATTTCTCGGGCTATGGCGAGGGCTGGGGGCTCTACACCGAATGGCTCGGCACCAAGATGGGCATTTATCGCACGCCCTACGAGGATTTCGGCCGCCTTTCGTTCGAAATGTGGCGCGCCTCCCGGCTCGTCGTCGACACCGGCGTCCATCATTATGGCTGGAGCCGCGACAAGGCGATCGACTATCTCGCGAGCCACACCGCGCTCGCGCAGCATGACGTCGAGACCGAGATCGACCGCTATATCAGCTGGCCGGGACAGGCGCTCGCCTACAAGCTGGGCGAGATCACGATCCGCCGGCTGCGCACCAAGGCCGAGGCCGAGCTGGGACCGAAGTTCGACCAGCGCAAGTTCCACGACACCTTCCTCGCCCTGGGGTCGGTGCCGCTTCCGGTGCTCGAACAGCAGCTCGAAAAATTCATCGCCGATGGCGGCGAAGGTCCGACCGCCGCCGCCCCCTGATTTCCTTCCCCCCGACGCCTTCTATGACAGCGCGGCTGTAGGCAACTGAACAGGGGGGAGGCAGCGCTCGCGCCCACCGCCGGACGCGAGCGCTGCCTTATCAATCGCCGAGGACAAGCGCGCCGTCGATGCGGCGCGCGATGCCCCACGGGTTGGCGGGCTTCAGCGCCGCCGGAAGCAGGCTTTCGGGCAGATTCTGATAGCTGACCGGGCGCAGGAAGCGTTCGATCGCAAGCGTGCCGACCGAGGTGCTCCGCCCGTCCGAGGTCGACGGATAAGGTCCGCCATGCACCATCGCATGGCCCACCTCGACCCCCGTCGGCCAGCCATTGGCGAGGATGCGCCCGACCTTGCGCTCGATCAGCGGCAGCAGCCGCGCGGCGAGCGGCTCGTCGTCGGCATCGATCTGGAGCGTCGCGGTGAGCTGACCCTCGAGCCCGGCAATCAACGCCGCAACCTCGTCGATATCGCGGCAACGGACGATCACCGACGATGAACCGAACACCTCGTGGCCGAGCGCCGCGTCGGCGAGGAAGCCCTCGGCGTCGGTGATGAACAATGCACCGCGGGCCGCGCAAGCGCCCGGCCCTTCGGCCCCGCGCGCGACGAGCCGCGTCGCCGAATGACGATCGAGGGCATCGACGCCGCTCTCGAAGCTTTTGTGGATACCCGGCGTGAGCATCGTCGCAGGGGCGATGCCCGACAGCGCCGCGCCCGCCGCCGCGGCGAAGCGGTCGAGATCGGGGCCGTCCAGCGCGATCAGCAGGCCGGGATTGGTGCAGAATTGGCCGGCGCCCATCGTCAGCGACTGGGCAAACGCCTCGCCGAGCGCTTCCGCCCGGTTCCCGAGCGCGGCGGGGAAAAGGATGACCGGATTGATGCTGCTCATCTCGGCATACACCGGGATCGGCTCGGCGCGCGTCGCGGCGATCTGCATCAGCGCGAGCCCGCCGCCGCGCGAACCGGTGAACCCCACGGCCTTGATCCGCGCATCGGCGACGAGCGCGGCGCCCAGCGCGTTCGACGGGCCGGGCAGATAGGAGAAGACGCCTTCGTGGAGGCCCGAGCTTGCGACCGCCGCGCGGATCGCGCGTGCGACCAGCTCGCCCGTGCCGGGGTGCGCGGGGTGGCCCTTGACCACGACCGGGCAGCCCGCGGCGAACGCCGACGCGGTGTCTCCACCGGCGACCGAGAAGGCGAGCGGGAAGTTGCTCGCACCGAACACCGCGATGGGGCCGAGCGCAATGTGCCGGCGGCGGAGGTCGGGCCGTGGCAACGGCGCGCGGTCGGGCAAGGCGGGATCGATCGTCGCGTGCAGCCAGTCGCCCGCGCGGACAAAGGCGGCGAACATGCGCAGCTGCCCCATCGTCCGGCCGCGCTCGCCCTCGAGCCTTGCGCGCGGTAGGCCGCTCTCGGCCATTGCGCGTTCGATCAGATCGTCGCCGATCGCGGCAATGGCATCGGCGATGGCGTCGAGAAACGCCGCCCGCGCTTCGAGCGTGGTTCCGGAAAAGCTGGCGAAGGCGGCATCGGCGAGCGCACAGGCACGGTCGACATGGCCCGCGTCCGCGGCGCCGAACGGCGGTTCGATCGTCTGTCCGGTCGACGGATCGACCGCGAGGAAGGTCTCGGTTGCACTGTCTTCGGCCGCGCCGACCAGAATCGAACCAGCTATCATTTTGGCGTCCTTCATTGTTCTTGGGGGAGAGTCTGCGGCCGGAAGGCCCGGGTCATTTCGTCGTTGCGCGCCGCCGATGCGGCGATGGTGTCGCCCATCAGCCGGGTCAGCGCGTCCTCTTCGTCAAGGACTTCGACGCCGGCGAGGGTCACGCCGCCCGGGCTTGCGACGCGGCGCGCCATGTCGGCGGGATCGGCTCCGGCCCCAGCCAGCATCGCCGCCGATCCCGCCATCGCATCGGCGATCCGGAAGATGTCTTGAGAATCCGAGGTCAAGAAGGGCGTCTCCGCGACGATATTGTCGAGGACGCCTTAGTACATCGTATACGATTTTGGTCAAGTCATCGCGATTGGGCAGTCACCCTGCCGTCGGCCTCAGAACTGGTAAGCCAGGCCCCCGCCGAAGAGCCACTGGTCGGCGCTGCCGGCGTCCTTGACGATCGGCGAATCGGCGAAGCGGTCGCCGAGGCGGCCATATTGCGCGCCGCCGAGCAGCACGAAGCCCTTGCGAAGATCGCCCGACAGCGCATAGGCGCCCGCCATGCCGAGCGTATATTTGCCCGCGGTCGCCTTGCGCCCGGCGCCGGTATAGACGGGAAGCCCGCTCGCGGCGCTGCCGATCGGGTCGATGTCGTAATAATAGCGGCCGAAGCCCTTGCCGTAGAAGTTCACCGACGCCGACACGCCGATATAGGCGCGCTTCGACAGCGGCGTGCCGTAATCGATCGTCGGCGACGCGGCCCAGCTGCCGTGCTTGCCCGATATGTCCTTGGTCGCGACGAGGCGAAAGCCGAGCTGATCATAGGCGCTGGTGATCACGCCGGTCTTGGTGACCCCGGTGAAGAGGCCCATTTCGACCGCCATCTTGCGGTCGGGCAGCGCATCGACGCGCGGATCCTTGACGCTGCCGGTGCGGTCGCCGCGCAGGCTGATGATCGGGCCGAATTTCCAGTCGATCTTCTGGCCGCGGCGATGACGGATCAGGTCGACCTGGAAATTGGTGCCGCGCGTCGAAAAGGAAAAGCCCTCGTACCGCCCACGGAGATAGAAGGCCGGCAGAAAGCGGCGGTCGTTCGAGCCATTATAGTCGGGCGTGTTGAGCACGCCCGCCGCGACCGCGATATAGTTGCGCGACCATTTGCGCTCCGAATCATCATCGTCGTCATCGTCGGGCCGCGCCCCGGGGAGCAGGATATTCTCGTCGATATCGGTGTTCTGGAGGTAACGCGCGGGCTCTTCGTCGATCCCGGCCGCAAGGCCGGTGTCGGGGGCGGTGACCTCGTAAGGCAGCGGCGCGTCTTCGGCCGCGGCGGGCGCGGCGAAAGCGACGAGAAGCGGGAGGAGATACGCAGGGCGGGTGATGCGGAAGAACTGGGTCAAATCGGGCATGGTCATCCGCTCAAACATCCTATGGTCCTGCCCCTCTTTACGGGGGTGTAAGTAAACATTCCGCCATTGCAACGGCTTCGTCTTGCTGAAGGATGCATTTGGCCGCATGTGACTTTCATGCATCAACGCGCTTTCTCCGCTTTCATATTCCCCCGCGGTGCCATTGGTTCCCCGGCGGGCGCCCGGCGCGAGCGCGCAGCATGAGCCGCGTGCCGCGCTTCATCGGCTATGCCTTCATGGCGGCGGCGGCGGTGCTCGCGGCGGTGATGAAGAAAGAAGGCGTCGAAAGCGTCGGCCCGCTGCCCGCGGTTGCGGTCGCGCTTTTCCTCGGCATGGTCGGGGTGATGCTGGTGTTCACCGACCTGATGGTGCGCGGGCTTTATGCGCAGGTCGATGCCGCGAAACAGCGCGAGGAGGGGGAGGGCGAAGATTGATTCGCCGCCCTTGCAAGGCGGAGGATCGGCTGCCGCCTCGATCCCTTTTCGTTCGACACCCCCTGCGCTTGGCAGTATGACCGCGCGATGACTGACCGTCCGCATACGCCGCTGCTCGACACGGTGGATGTCCCCGCCGACCTCCGCAAGCTGAAGCCCGAAGACCTCCGCCAGTTCGCCGACGAGCTGCGTGCCGAGATGATCTCGGCCGTCGGGACGACCGGCGGGCATCTGGGGTCTGGGCTGGGCGTCGTCGAACTGACGACCGCGCTCCATTATGTGTTCGACACGCCGCGCGACAAGATCGTGTGGGACGTCGGGCACCAATGCTATCCGCACAAGATCATCACCGGGCGCCGCGACCGCATTCGCACCTTGCGCACCGGCGGCGGATTGTCGGGCTTCACCAAGCGCAGCGAGAGCGAATATGACCCGTTTGGGGCGGCGCACAGCTCGACCTCGATCAGTGCGGCGCTCGGCTTCGCGATCGCGAACAAGCTGAAGGACGAACCCGGCCGCGCGATCGCGGTGATCGGCGACGGGTCGATGTCGGCGGGCATGGCCTATGAGGCGATGAACAACGCCGCGGCGGCGGGCAACCGGCTGATCGTGATCCTCAACGACAATGACATGTCGATCGCGCCGCCGGTCGGGGGACTCTCGGCGTACCTCGCGAAGCTGGTGTCGTCGCGGCCGTTCATCGAATTGCGCGAGATCGCGCGGCGTTTTGCGCGCAAACTGCCCGAGCCGCTGCACAAGGCGGCGAAAAAGACCGACGAATTCGCGCGCGGCATGGCGATGGGCGGCACCTTGTTCGAAGAGCTCGGCTTTTATTATGTCGGGCCGATCGACGGGCATAATCTGGAGCATCTGATTCCGGTGCTCGAAAATGTGCGCGACAGCGATCACGGCCCGGTGCTGATCCATGCGGTGACCATGAAGGGCAAGGGCTATGCCCCCGCCGAAGCCGCCGCCGACAAATATCATGGCGTGCAGAAATTCGACGTGATCACCGGCGAGCAGGCGAAGGCGCCGCCGGGACCGCCCGCATACCAGAATGTCTTCGGCGAGACGCTCGCGAAGCTCGCTGACACCGACAAGCGCATCGTTGCGATCACCGCGGCGATGCCGTCGGGGACCGGGGTCGACAAATTCGCGAAAGCGCATCCCGACCGGACCTTCGATGTGGGGATCGCCGAACAGCATGCGGTGACCTTTGCCGCGGGGCTCGCGGCGCAGGGGATGCGGCCGTTCGCGGCGATCTATTCGACCTTCCTCCAGCGCGCGTACGACCAGGTTGTGCACGACGTCGCGATCCAGAATTTGCCGGTGCGCTTCGCGATCGACCGCGCGGGGCTCGTCGGGGCGGATGGGTCGACGCACGCGGGCTCGTTCGACGTTACTTATCTGGCGACGCTGCCCAACATGGTGGTGATGGCGGCGGCCGACGAGGCCGAGCTTGTCCATATGACCTACACCGCCGCCGAATATGACGACGGCCCGATCGCCTTCCGCTATCCGCGCGGCAATGGCACCGGCGTGGTGCTGCCCGCGGTTCCCGAGAAGCTCGCGATCGGCAAGGGGCGCGTCGTGCGCAGCGGCAAGACCGTCGCGATCCTGTCGCTCGGTACGCGGCTCGCCGAGGCGCTGAAGGCCGCCGACACGCTCGAAGCCCGCGGGCTGTCGACGAGCGTGATCGACCTTCGCTTTGCCAAGCCGCTCGACGAGGAGCTGATCCGCAAGACGCTCGCCGCCCATGAGGTGTGCGTGACGGTCGAGGAAGGCAGCGTCGGCGGGCTCGGCGCGCATGTGCTGACGCTGGCGAGCGACGAGGGGCTGATCGACGCGGGGCTGAAGCTGCGCACGATGCGCCTGCCCGATGTGTTCCAGGACCAGGACAAGCCCGAGCTGCAATATGACGAAGCGGGGCTCAACGCGCCGCAGATCGTCGACACGGTGCTGAAGGCGCTGCGCCACAACAGCGCGGGCGTCGAGGAAGCGGGCGCGCGGGCGTGACCCGATAAGCAAGCCGGGGGGCACGGGGCGGCATGAACTTCTTCAACCTCCTGCAATCGCTCGACGAGCTGCTTTACGAGGTCATGTCGTGGCTGGTCTTTTATCCGATCACGCTGTGGCGGACGCTCGTCCATCCGCTCAAGATGATGGATTATTCGGACGTCGAGCAGGGCGACACCGAGGACCAGCAATATACCGACACGCTGTCGCCGCCGCTGTTCCTGCTGCTGTCGCTGATCATCGTCCATGCCGCCGAACTGGCGCTGATCGGCACCGAAGCGGTGGTGACGAGCAAGATCGGCTTGTCGGCGCTGGTCAGCACCAACACCGACCTGATCATGCTGCGCATCGTGTCGTACAGCCTGTTCGCGGTGTTGATGGCGACGCGGCTGCTGCGCGCGCGCAAGGTCGAGCTCACGCGCGCGACGCTCCGCGCGCCCTTCTACAGCCAATGCTATGTCGTCGCGCTGCTCGCGATCCTGTTCGGCGCCGCCACGATATTGATCCGGCTGGCGCATCCATGGGCGCTGGTAACCGGCGTGGCGCTGGCGTTCGCCGCGTTGCTGTGGTTCGGCACCTTGCAGACCGCGTGGTTCGTCCAGCATCTGAAGTGCAGCCGGCTGCGCGCGTTCGGCCAGGCGTCGCGCGCGATGGTCGAAAGCATCGTCGCGGTGCTGCTGCTGTCGAACCTGTTCAGCTGAGCCAGAGTCGGGGCTCTAGCCCACCGGGACGATCGTCGCCTGCGCGATGGCGCAGCGACGCGGTTCTTCGCCGTCGCTTTCGGCCCAGACATCGGCGCGTACGATCGCCTGACGCTTTCCCGCCTTGACCACGCTGCCCCTTGCGCGCAGCCGGCTGCCCTTCGCGGGGGCAAGGAAGTTGATCGTGTAGCTGCCGGTGACGACGTCGCCGATCACGCTCGACGCCGCCCATGCACAGGCGTTGTCGGCCATCAGTCCGACGATCGCACCATGCGCATAGCCGTGATGCTGGGTCATGTCGGGGCGCAGCGCGAGCAGAAGTTCGGCCTCGCCATCGAAACAGCGCAGCGGCTCGACGCCGAGGAAGGCGGTGAAACCCGACGCATCGACCGCGACGCTTTTCATATAGGCGACGGCTTCGTCGTTGCTGGCAAAGCGGTGTCCGCGCATGATCCATCCCTTTAAGTCTGTAATGCAGACTTATTGCCGCTTGCGTCGCGATGGCGTCAAGTCTTAAATCCAGACTTATGAAGGATTATGTGCCATCGCGTTCGCCCTGTGCCGTCGGCCGCGCGTCGCGACTGCTCGGCGACCGCTGGGTGCTGCTGATCCTGCGCGAGGCTTTTCTGGGGATCGACCGGTTCGATGATTTCCTCGGCCGGCTCGACATTTCGCGCGCCGCGCTGAGCTCGCGGCTTGGTTGGATGGTGGAGGCGGGGGTACTCGAGCGCGTGCCCCCCGAAGGCAAGCGCGCGGCATACCGGCTGACCCCGTCGGGGCAGGCGCTGCGCCCGACCTATGACGCGATCAAGGCGTGGGGCGACGAATGGCTGCCGCGTGGTGCAAAGGAAAACGGCCCGGGCGATGCCGGGCCGTCGATCTACTGAGGTTTCGAAGCGGACTCAGGCGGTCGGGATCGCCGCCGATGCGTCGCGGCCGTCGCCCTCGGGGGCGGCGAGGATATCGCGGACGACGAGCCCCTTGTCGACGACCTGCGTGTCGGGGCTGCCGATCTGGCTGCGGATGCCCGGGTCGGCGCGCGCGCCGTCGGCGCTGCCGATGATCTGCGTTTCGCCGGGGCTGCGTGCCGAGGGGCCGCCGAAGAGCGCGCGCAGCGTCTGTTCGGCGGTCGATTCGCCGCCGGGGCGCGCGGTGCCGGGCGCCGGCGGGGTCAGCGCGAAATCGGGCGGCACGACGAGCGGCGCCTGACGCGACACCATCATTTCGTCGGGACGGTCGCGGCTGAACAGGCTGTTCGACCCGCAGGCCGAAAGCGTCGTGGCAAGAATCGAGGCGGCCAGGATGGCGGTGGTCCGGTTCACTGTAATAACTCCTATGCGCCCCGTTTATTCGGCGGACGGCTTGGCGCCCGTGCTCTCGGCCTTTTCGCCCAAGAGCAGCGCGCGCGCAACCAGCAAAAGCACGCCGATCGTGATGCACGCATCGGCGACGTTGAAGATCATGAAGGGACGGAAATCGCCGAAATGCAGGTCGGCGAAGTCGACGACATAGCCGAAGCGCACGCGGTCGACGATATTGCCGAGCGCGCCGCCGAGGATCATCGCGAGCGCGATCACATCGCCCTTCGCCTGTTCGCGCGTCATCCAGAAGGCGACCGCGGCGGCAACGATCCCCGTCACCGCGACAAGCGTCCAGCGCGTCGTGTCGGTGCAGCTGGCGAACATCGACAGCGAAATCCCGCAATTCTCCGCCCACGTCAGGTTGAAGAAGCTGACGAGTTCGATCTGCCCCTTGGGCTCGAGCGACAGCGGGACGGTGACGACCCATTTGGTGATCTGGTCGAGGATGAAGGCGACCGCGGCAAAGATCAGGCCGAAGCCGAGGTGCGGGGAACGGGGGCTGCTCATGTCGCGGTCAATACCGTGTCGCAGCGATTGCACAAGCTGCCGTCGGCCTCGACCTCGGGCAGGTGGCGCCAGCAGCGGCCGCATTTGTGGTTTTCGGTGCGGGTGACGGCGAGTTCGTCGCCCGCGCGCGCGACCGACACGATGAAGATTTCCTCCAGCGCCGCGGGATCGAGCGTCGGATCGGGGATCGTGACCTCGGCCTCGAGGCTCGAACGGATCGTCTTTTCGCGGCGATAGGGTTCGATCGCCTCGGTCACCGCTTCGCGCTGGGTGCGGACGCCCGCCCATTTGCTGACGAGCGCCGCGTCGTTCCATGCCGCGTCGACGCCCGGCCATTCGAGCAGGTGGACGCTGCCCGCATCGGGATAGCGCGTGCCCCACACTTCCTCGCTCGTGAACACCAGCACCGGGGTCGCATAGCGGACGAGCGCGTGGAACAGGGTATCGAGCACGCTGCGGTACGCGCGGCGCGTGTCGGTGCCGAGCGGCGCGGCGGGGCCGAGGTCGCAGTAGAGGACGTCCTTGCGGATGTCGAAATAGAAGGCCGACAGATCCTCGTTGCAGAAATCGGCGAGCAGGCGCGTGTAGCCGTTGAAGTCGAAGTCATCGACCGCCTGATGCATCTTCGCGTCGAGATCGGCGAGCAGGCTGAGCATATAGCGCTCAAGCTCGGGCATCGCCGAAACGTCGCTGACGCGTTCCTCTTCGGTAAAACCGTCGAGCGCGCCGAGCAGGTAGCGGAAGGTGTTGCGCAGCTTGCGATACTGGTCGGCGACGCCCTTCAGGATTTCGTCGCCGATGCGGTGATCCTCGGTGAAGTCGACGCTCAGCGCCCACAGGCGGATGATGTCGGCACCGTTGGTTTCCATCACCTTGACGGGATCGGTCGTGTTGCCGAGCGACTTCGACTGTTTGAAGCCCTTGGCGTCCATCGTGAAGCCATGCGTCAGCACCGCCTTATACGGCGCCTTGCCGCGCGTGCCGCACGACTCCAGCAGCGACGACTGGAACCAGCCGCGATGCTGGTCGCTGCCTTCGAGATAGAGGTCGGCGCTGTGCGTCGAGCCGTCGTGGCGGACGAGCGCGGGCCATTTGCCGCTTTCGAGCACGAAGGCGTGGGTGCAGCCCGAATCGAACCAGACGTCGAGAATGTCGACGATGCGCTCATAGTCGGCGGCGTTGTAGGCGTCGCCCAGATATTCCTGCGCGCGCGCGTCATTCCATGCGTCGACGCCGCCTTCCTTCACCGCCGCGACGATGCGGTCGTTGACGATCGGGTCGTTGAGATAATGCCCGGTCTTGCGGTCGACGAAGAGCGTGATCGGCACGCCCCATGCCCGTTGACGGGACAGCACCCAGTCGGGGCGCCCCTCGACCATGCTGCCGATGCGGTTGCGGCCCTTGGCGGGGACGAAGCGCGTGTCGTCGATCGCCTGCATCGCCGCTTGGCGCAGCGTGGGGGCGTCGCCGAGGTCTTCCTTGTGCGGGTCGAGCGCGCCGCCTTCATTCTCCCAGCGCCGGTCGCTCGGCGTCTTGGGCGAGATGTGCGTCATCACCTTGTCCATCGGCACGAACCATTGCGGCGTGCAGCGATAGATGACCTTGGCTTTCGAGCGCCAGCTGTGCGGATAGCTGTGCTTGTAATCGGCGCTGGCGGCGAGCAGCCCGCCGGCGTCGCGCAGGTCCGAACAGATCGGGCCTTCGGGCGCGTTGAACTTGGGGTTGATCACCGATCCCTGACCGCCGAGCCAGCCCCAGTCCTCGCGATATTTGCCGTCGCCTTCGACCGCGAACACGGGATCGAGCCCGTTCGCCTTGCACAGGTCGAAGTCGTCCTCGCCATGATCGGGCGACATATGGACGAGCCCGGTGCCGCTGTCGGTGGTGACGAAATCACCCGCGAGGAAGGGGCGCGGACGCGCAAAGAAGCCGCCGAGCGCGTGCATCGGGTGGCGGGCGGTGCGGCCTGCAAGCTCGCTTCCCTTGAAGCGGTGAACAACATCGCCGCCACCGATGGCAACGGTACCCGGCACTGGAGGCATCCAGCGCCTTTGAGTATCTTCGACTAGATCGGCAGCCACAATGTAGCCGTAGCCGCCTTCCCGGATGAGCGCGTATTCGACGTCAGAGCCATAGGCGAGAGCCTGATTGACCGGAATCGTCCACGGCGTCGTAGTCCAGATAACAGCGAAGGCCTTTTCGACCAGCTCCGGGAACGGATTTTCGACGATCTCGAAAGCGACATCGATCTGGGTCGAGACGATATCCTCATATTCGATCTCGGCCTCGGCGAGCGCGGTCTTTTCGACCGGCGACCACATCACCGGCTTGGCGCCGCGATAGAGCATGTCGTTCGCGGCGAATTTGAGCAGTTCGCGCACGATCGTGGCTTCGGCCTCATAATCCATCGTCAGATACGGATGGTCCCAGTCGCCGCCGATGCCGAGGCGTTTCAGCTGTTCGCGCTGGGTGTCGACCCAATGCTGCGCATAGGCGCGGCATTCGGCGCGGAATTCCTCGACCGGAACCTCGTCCTTGTTGAGCTTTTTCTTGCGATACTGCTCCTCGACCTTCCACTCGATCGGCAGGCCGTGGCAATCCCAGCCGGGCACATAAGGCGCGTCCTTGCCCTTCAGCGTCTGCGTGCGGACGACCATGTCCTTCAGGATATGGTTGAGCGCATGGCCGATGTGCATGTCGCCATTGGCATAGGGTGGGCCGTCGTGGAGGATGAACTGGTCGCGGCCCTTGCGGCTCTCGCGAATCTGCCCTTCGAGGCCCGCCTCGATCCATTTGGCGAGAATCAGCGGTTCCTTCTGCGGCAGGCCGGCCTTCATCGGAAAGTCGGTCTTGGGCAGGAAGACGGTGTCGCGATAATCGCGCTGTTCGGCGGCGGGCGTGCTCTCGGTCATGCGCGGCCGCTTAGCGCAGATTCGGGCGGGAGCAAACAGCGGTTTCCCTCTCCCCTTGCGGGAGAGGGCAGCGAGACTTGTGAACTCGTTCACTAGTCGCAGCGGGAGAGGGGCTGTGTGCTATCGATAGGGCTGCAACCCCTCTCCCAGCTACGCCTAGGCAGCAAGCTGCCATGGCTCCGCACCGGCGCGAGGTCGTTCGTGCCCCCGGCACGAACTTGGATTGCCGGGGGCAATCCATCCTCGCACCCCCGCAAGGGGAGAGGGATTTACCTTTGCCGCGGCCGCAGCGCGGGGCCGAGATTGTAGATGTCGTCGATCCACACATAGCCGGTGAAGCTGGCGGGCACCTTGGTCAGCTGGCCGACCTCGGACAGCCCCATGCCGCCCTTTTCGTCGCCGCGCGGACCGGTGAGGAGGATGCGCGTGCCATGCTTTGCGGCGCGGTCCTGCAGTCGGTCGGGCCAGCCCCAATAGGCCCATTGATAGTTTAATGGCACCATGATCGTGCCGCCGATGCAGCTTGGCGGATACCAGCCCGACCAGCCAAATTTGATATAATCGGTCGTGCAGCGCTTCGCGGCATCGGGGTCCATCGTCCACGCCTTCGGCGCCTTGGCGCGGATCACGTCCATCAGGCGCGCGTTGCCGAAAAAGCCGAAGCGCGGATCGTTGGCGTCGATACCGGCGCGCGCGAAGGCGGCGAGGACAAGCTCGGCCTCCTTCGGGTCGCGCGACTTGAAGTTGATCAGCAGCGAGGCGTGGCCGAGCACGCCGAGCACCTCGTCGAGGCTGGGCATCAGCCCGACGCCCTTGCCGCGCAGCGGGAAGGTCCGGCCGCCGTCGGCGGTATAGCCATAGCCGATATCGAGCGCCTTCAGTTCGGCCAACGTGCGGTCGCGGATTTCGCCTTTGCCGTCGGTGCGGCAATCGAGCGTCCAGTCATGGAAGACCGCGACCTGCCCGTCCTTCGTGCCCGCGACGTCGAATTTGACCATGTTCGCGTCGCGGCCGATCGCCGCCTTCATCGAGGGCAGGCTGTTTTCGATATAGTCATGCTCGGGCGGCCGGATGCGCGTCGCGGTGCAGGTCTCGTCGGTGACGCCCGTGTGATCGAACAGCTGCGACACCCCGCGGTGCGCGATCAGCACGCGCTTGCCGGTGGGGTCGGGGGCGAGGAAGCTGGCGTTGCTGAGGGTGAACCAGGCGACGACAAGCGCGAAGACCCAGAGGAAAATCTTGGTGCGCCGCTTCATCGGCTTTTTCTTCGGGCCTTCGAGCGCGGTCGCCCAGTCTTCGCTGTCGGTCATTGATCCCCCCATTTCCTCTCCCCTCGCGGGAGAGGGCAGTGAGACTTGCGAGCTTGCTCGCTAGTCGCAGCGGGAGAGGGGGTGTGCCCTATCGAAACGGCGCCTCCCCCTCTCCCAGCTTCGCCTAGGCAGCAAGCTGCCAAGGCTGCACAACCCTCTCCCGCAAGGGGAGAGGGGTCAGGTTTCCGCCAGCAACCGCTTCGCCTCGTCGCAATCCGCCGCGATCTGCGCCATCAGCGCGTCCATATCGTCGAACTTCGCTTCCGCGCGGATGAAGGCGTGGAAGGCGACGTCGATTTCCTGCCCGTAAAGGTCTTCGGAAAAGTCGAAGAAATGCGGTTCGAGCAGCTCCTTCGGCGGGTCGAAGCTCGGGCGGATGCCGAGGTTCGCGGCGCCCTTGAGGATGCGGCCGTCGGGGAGTTTCCCGGTGACCGCGTAGATGCCGTAACGCGGGCGGAGATACTGCCCCATTTCGAGGTTCGCGGTCGGGAAACCGAGCAGGCGGCCGTTCTTGTCGCCGTGCTGGACGATATTGCGCACGGTGAAGGGGCGGGTGAGCAGGCGCGTCGCGGCGGCGCAGTCGCCCGCCTGCAGCGCTTCGCGGATGCGGCTCGACGAGACGACTTCCTCGGCGTCGTCGACGGGGGCGACCATTTCGGTGAAGAAGCCGAGGCGGCGGGCATGGTCGGCGAGCGTCACAACATTGCCGCCGCGGCCCTTGCCGAAGACGAAGTCGGCGCCGGTCACGACGCCCGCGGCGCCGTAGCGACCCAGCAGCAGCTCGGTGATGAAATCCTCGGCGGTCGTCGCGGCGAGCGCCGCGTCGAACGGCAGGACGAGCATCGCGTCGGCGCCCGCCGCGGCGAACAACTCCTGCCGCTGGTCGAGCGTCGTGAGGCGGAAGGGCGGGACGTCGGGCTTGAAGAAGCGCACCGGATGCGGGTCGAAGGTCGCGACGATCGCGGGGCGCCCTTCATCCTGCGCGTGGCGCACCGCGCGGCCGACGACCGCCTGATGCCCCGCGTGAAAGCCGTCGAAATTGCCGAGCGCGATCACCCCGCCGCGCAAGGGCTCTTCGATGCGTTGGTGGCCGTCGAGGCGGATCATGGCGCCGCTGTAATGGCAGGGGGCGGCGTCAGCGGAACAAGCCCCGCCTTGAGCACGCGGATCGCGTTGCCGCCCATCGCGGCGCGGATTTCGTCGTCGCTGAAGCCCGCATCGATCAGCGCCTGCGTCACCTGGACGAGCTTCGACGTGTCGAAACGCACGGTGGTGGCGCCGTCATAATCGCTGCCGAGCGCGACATGCTGGATGCCGACGAGGTCGCGGACATGTTTCATCGCCTTCGCGATGCTCGCGGGCGAGGTGTCGCAGACCGCGGCATCCCAATAGCCGATGCCGATCAGCCCGCCGGTCGCAGCGACGCCCTTGATCTGCTCGTCGGAAAGGTTGCGATTGACCTTGCACGTCGCCTGCACGCCGCCGTGGCTGGAGACGACGGGGCGGCGCGCGATCTTAAAAATGTCGGCGACGCAGGCGTTCGAGCAATGCGCGATGTCGACGATCATGCCCTTGGCGTCCATCGTTTCGACGACCTGCCGCCCGATGGGGGTCAGGCCGCCCTTCTTGAGGCCGTGCATCGATCCCGCGAGATCATTGTCGAAAAAATGGGTCAGCCCCGCCATCCGGAACCCCGCGGCGTAGAGCTTGTCGAGATTGGCGAGCTTGCCTTCGAGGCCGTGGAGCCCCTCGATGCTCAGCATCGCGCCGACGGGTGGCACCTCGCCCCGGCGGTCGGCGAGCAGCGTGTCGATGTCCTCGGGCGCATCGACCGCGCGCAGCTTGCCCGCTGACGTGGCAACCGCGCGGTGGAGCTTTTCGGCATGCCAGAGCGAGCGTTCGAGCAGCGAGTTCCACGTCCGCACCGGCTGGAGCTGCGCGATCACGAGGCTGGTGATGTTGTCGGTGTCGGCGCCGTTCGCGTCGTAATTCTGGCCCTTGGGCGACTTGGTCGTACTCGCGAGCACCTGCAGCGCGACATTGCCGTCCTCGAGGCGCGGCAGGTCCATATGGCCGCGGTCGGCGCGATCGAGGATGTCGCGCTTCCAGAGCAGGGTATCGCTGTGGAGGTCGACGATCGTCAGCGTCCGGTGCAACGCCTTGGCGCGTTCGCTGACCGTCAGGAGCGGTTTGCCGTCGATCTTGTTGGTGCTGCGTTCGAGCATGCCCGGGGCGAGGGCGAAAAAGGCGAGCGCGGCGACCGCGACAGTGAGCAATATGCCGATCAGCCAGCGACGCATGGGCCTATTTCCTTGTCAGCGTGACGAAGCTGTATGCCGGGCGGCCGGCGTCGTCGGCGGGATGATCCTCGCGCGCCGTCTCGTGCCACTCGGCCGCCGCCGGATAGTCGATCGCCGCGTCGCCCTTGGGCTCAAGCGCGACTTCGGTCAGCTCGATGCGGTCGGCGAGCGGCAAGAAGAGGCGATAGATTTCGGCGCCGCCGATCACCATGACGTGCGGTGCGTTGGCAAGCTTCAGCGCCTCCTCGATCGTCGCGACGGGCTCGGCACCCTCGTCCTGCCATTCGGCATCGCGGGTGAGGACGATGTGGCGGCGGCCTTCGAGGATCGCGGGCAGGCTGTCGAAGGTCTTGCGCCCCATGATCATCGGACGGCCCATCGTGACCTGCTTGAAGCGGCGAAGGTCGGCGGGCAGGTGCCAGGGCATCTTGCCATTGGCGCCGATCACGCCGTTCGATGCGCGCGCGAGGATCAGCGTGATTTCGGGATGATTCATGCGGGAGAAGTTCCAACCCAGGTTGCATGGCCGAGCTTGCGGCCGTCGCGGACCTCTGCCTTGCCATAATGATGGACGTGACACGCGGGGTCGGCGAGCAGGTCGGGGACCGTCTCGATCCCGCCGCCGATCAGATTGTGCATGACGACGGGCAGCGCCGCGGTGGCGGTGCTGCCGAGCGGCAGGCCGGCGACGGCGCGGATGTGATTTTCGAACTGGCTGACCACCGCGCCCTCGATCGTCCAGTGCCCGCTGTTGTGGACGCGCGGCGCCATCTCGTTGAAGACGGGGCCGTCGCCGCCCACGAAAAACTCGCCGGTGAGGACACCGACATAATCGAGCTCTTGGGCGATCTTTGCCATCAGCGCGCGCGCCTCGTCCTGCTGGTCGAGCACGGCTTGCGGCGGGGGCAGCGTCGAGGTTGCGAGGATGCCGCCGTCGTGGACGTTGACGGGCGAGTCCCAGAAGCGCGTTTCGCCGTCGATGCCGCGCACGAGGATGACCGAAAATTCATGCGCGAAGTCGACGAAGCCTTCGAGCACCGCGGCGTGACGGCCGATGCCGTCCCATGCCGCATCGGCGTCGGCGGCGGCCATGATGCGCGCCTGTCCCTTGCCGTCATAGCCCATGCGGACGGTCTTGAGGATCGCCGGGGCGCCGATCTGTTCGAGTGCGGCGTCGAGCGCCGCGCGGTCCGGCACCGCGGCGAAAGGCGCGGGGCGGCCGCCGAGCCCGGCGACGAAATTCTTTTCGGTCAGCCGGTCCTGCGCGATTTCCAGCCCGGCGGCACCGGGGCGCACCGCGACATGTCCCGAAAGGAAGCGGACCGTGTCGACGGGCACATTTTCGAATTCGTAGGTGACGACGTCGCACGTGGCGGCAAAGGCGGCGAGGCGCGGCTCGTCGTCCCACGCGGCCTGGCTGTGGTGCGCGGTGACTTCGGCGGCGACGCTTGTCGCGTCGGGGGCATAGATATGGACGCGGTAGCCGAGCTGCGCCGCGGCGACCGCGAGCATGCGCCCGAGCTGGCCGCCGCCGAGGATGCCGATCGTCGAACCGGGGGAAAGCACCGGGGATCAGCCCTCGCGCACGGGGGTGGGGGCGACGCTGTTCGTCTGCGCTTCGCGCCAGGCGTCGAGTTTTTGTGCCAGATTGGCATCATTATTCGCGAGCAGCGCGGCGGCGAACAGGCCGGCGTTGGTCGCGCCCGCTTTGCCGATCGCAAAGGTCGCGACGGGAATGCCGCCGGGCATCTGGACGATCGAATAGAGGCTGTCGACGCCGCTCAATGCCGCTGACTGGACGGGGACGCCGAGCACCGGAACGCGCGTCATCGATGCGACCATGCCGGGCAGGTGCGCGGCGCCGCCGGCGCCGGCGATGATCGCCTTGAGGCCGCGGTCCGCCGCGCTTTTCGCATAGTTTACAAGGCGGTCGGGGGTACGGTGCGCCGAGACGATCTGCACTTCGTGCGCGATGCCGAACTCTTCGAGGATCTGGACCGCGTGCGCCATCGTCGGCCAGTCCGACTGGCTGCCCATGATGACGCCGACTTGCGGGGCGGTTTCGCCCATTTCAATCCCTCCTGCCCCGGCTTCATCGCGTGTGAATCGCCGCCGATCCCCCCTAGCGACTGGTTTGCGCGCGGGCAACGGCGCGCGATTGATGTCGCGGCGTTTACCGATTGGTATCAAGTCGGGACTAGGGTTGCGCTCAATATCTCGCGGCATTCGGCTGGGGATCGTGGGTTGGGTTCGGGGACGTTGAATGGATAGCGTAGGGGGGGCACGGATCGCGGTCGACCAGTTCGGCACCGTCGCCGTAGACTCCATCGAGGATCAGATGCGTGAAATACGCCGGGAACGCGACGCATTGCGCCGCGAGAACCGCGTGTTGAAGATCGCCGTCGCCGAGCTCGAACGTGTGTCCGAGCGCGATACGCTGACGCCTTTGTTCAACCGCCGTTATTTCCTGACCGCGATCCACCACCGCATGGCGCGGTTCGAGCGGCACGCCGAACGCGCCGCGGTCGTCTTTATCGACGTCAACCAGCTCAAATATATCAACGACAATTTCGGCCATGCCGCGGGCGATTTCGCGCTGCTGGAAATTGCCAAGCGGCTCGCGGGTTCGATCCGCGCGACCGACGTCGCGGCGCGTATCGGCGGCGACGAATTCGGGCTGATCCTCGACCAGTCGAGTGAGGATGGCGCGCGCGTGCAGGTCGATCGGCTGTGCGCCGTGCTGACCGCGGCGCCCGCCGAATATGACGGGCACGAGATCGCACTGTCGGCGTGCTTCGGCGTCGCGATGCTGCAGACGGGGATGACCGAATCGGACATTTTGGCCGCCGCCGACCGCGATATGTATCGCAGCAAGCAGGGGCTGGGCGGGCTGCCCGGCCACCGCTAACCGCGCGTTAACCAAAAAAGCGCATCGTCCCCATGGCGACAGGGGGGTAAGATGCGGAACCAGACCGACCCATATCTCGACATCCAGGACCGGATCACCGGCCAGATCGGCGCGCTCGCCGAAGCACTGCCGCACTGCGCGCTCGCGCAGATCGTGCAGGGGGTCGACGACATCCGCTGCCTCGCGCGCGACCACGGCTTTGCCGCGGTCGAGACGCTCGCGAGCCGGCTCGAATCGGCGGTCGCGGGGGGCGGTTATCGCGCCGCGATCCTGACTTATCTCGACGCGATGAGCGATGCGGCGGCGGTGCCGCAGGGGCCGCTGCCGTATGCCGCACAGGAAGCGTGGCTCGCGTCGGTCGCGGTTCGGCTGGGCCATTGACCGCGTCCACCTGACACTTCAGACCTGACGTCATGGATGCAATCATACTTGCGCTGGTGGCGGTGCTGCTCGCCAATGCCGACGGGCGCAGCGGGATTGCGCTGTCGCGGCTGGTGAGCGCGCGCAGCGACCGGCGCGTCACCGTCGTCATCGCTTTTGGCGCTTTCATCGTCAACGCGGTCATCGCCGCGGTTGCCGGCGCGATCGCCAATGGGATGATCGGGCAGGGGGTGGCGGCGCTGCTTGTCGCGCTCGCGATGCTGTCGGCGGCGGTCGCTTTGCTGTGGCGGGTGAAGCTGCTGCCCGATCCGGTCGCTGACGATGCGTCGCCCGTGATATTGGCAGGCCGGATGCTCGCGAACCAGTTCGGCGACCGCAGCCATTTCCTGATCGGCGCGCTCGCCGCGACGAGCGGGGCGGGGCAATGGGCGGCGGCCGGCGGGCTGGTCGGCTGGACGCTGGCGATGCTGCCCTTCCTTGCTTTTGGCCCGGCGCTCGCCGAGCGGCGCGCGGCACGGACCCTGCGCTGGGCGGCGGCGGCGATCCTGATCCTCTGGGGGCTTCGGACCGCGCTCGGCGCGTTCGGATTGATCGGCTGATACGTTCGATTGATTCGGTTTCATCGTTTTTGTCGATGAAACTCACCCAAAGCTTCAATGGGAAATCGGCGCGCCGCTTCGCTATATCGGCGGGGCAACAGAAAGGATGCTCCCATGTCCGATAAAAATGACAATGCTCCCGCCGTCGCCGACGCGCTCAATGCGCTGCTCGCCGACAGTTTTGCGCTCTATCTGAAGACCAAAAACTATCACTGGCACGTCCAGGGCCCGCATTTTCGCGAGCTGCACCTGCTGTTCGACGAGCAGGCGGCGCAGATTTTCGCGACGACCGACCTGATCGCCGAGCGTGTGCGCAAAAATGGAGCGCCGACGTTGCGCTCGATCGGCGACGTCAGCCGCCGCGCATCGATCCGCGACGATGACAGCGCGGGCGTCGATGCCGAGGCGATGATCCGCGCGTTGGCGGGCGATAACAAGATTCTGCTCGGTCAGCTCAAGGCGGTGAAGGCCGCGGCCGAGGCCGACGGCGACATTGCGACGAGCGGACTGGTCGACGGCTGGGCCGACGAGACGCAGCAGCGGATCTGGTTCCTGGAGGCGACGCTGGGCTATTGATGGCTCGCCCCTCTTTCTCCCTCGATGGGAGAAGGATACGCAGCCTTGTCGCGAAGCGGCTAGGCGAAGTTGGATGAGGGTGAACGCGCGTCCTTGCGCCGTTGGTTTCAGGCCGCGACCGCACCCCCACCGCTGCGACTAAGCCAGCAAGCTGGCAAGTCTCGCTACCTCCCCCATCAAGGGGGAGGATGTGGGGCCGCCAACCCTCAAACAAAAAGGGCGGCCCGCGAGCCGCCCTTTTCGTTTTTCCGGTTATCCCGCCGATCAGTCCTGATGCGGCTGGATGTTCACCGCGGCGAACTTGCCGCGGTCGTCGACTTCGATGTCGAACGCGACGCGGTCGCCTTCGTCGAGGCCCGCCATGCCGGCGCGCTGCACCGCGCTGATGTGGACAAAGGCATCGGCCTGCCCATCGTCGCGCGCGATAAAGCCGAAGCCCTTCGTCGTGTTGAAGAATTTGACGGTGCCCGAGGTGCGTTCACCGGTCAGCTGACGACGGCCGCGGGCGCCGCCCGGGGCGGCGCCGGGGCCGCGATCGTCACGCTGACGCGGAGCGAATTCCTCGACCGGCATCGGTTCGCCTTCGATCTTGAGATCGATGGCCGACACCTTGCCGTTGCGTTCGACGAGCGTGAAGCCGAGCGGCTGACCCGAGGCGAGACCCTGAAGCCCCGCCTGTTCGACCGCGCTGATGTGGACGAACACGTCTTCGCCGCCATCGTCGCGGGCGACGAAACCGAAGCCCTTCGACGCGTTGAAGAATTTCACCGTGCCATTGCCTTCGCCGACGACCTGCGCGGGCATGCCGCCGCCACGTCCGCCGCCGAAACCACCACCGCCGCCACGATCGCCGCCGCCGAAGCCGCCGCGGTCGCCGCCGCCGAAGCCGCCACGATCACCGCCGCCGAAGCCGCCGCGGTCGCCGAAGCCGCCCCCGCGGTTGCCGCCGCCATAGCTGTCGCCGCCATAGGGTGCAGGTTCGAAGCTGTCGAAATTGCCGAAATCATCGCGCTTGCCGCGCCCCCGCTGGCCGCGGCGATCCTTGTTGAAACTCATTGTCTAATAGTCGCTTTCGGTTCGTCCATACCCCATTCGATCAGCGCCTTGCGTCGGACGGGGACGCAGTTCACCATGGGCACAGACTCGCCCCGTGCCTCTAACGGCGCAATATATAACCTAAATGAACGCCATCTGCGAACGGAAAATTCGAGTCCCGACCCCGGCGGAAAGCGCGCTTTGCCGCAGCCCCGCGGCGGGCGGCCTGTGCGCACGAAAACCAGTCATTGAGCGGCACGGCCGCTTGGCCTAAGGCGACCTCTATGACTGTCTATTTCCACGAAGAAGATTTGCCCGAGGGCGTACTGGGTTCGGGCGCGGTTGCGATCGATACCGAGACCATGGGGTTGAACCCGCAGCGCGACCGATTGTGCCTTGTCCAGATCAGCGACGGGTCGGGCGACGAGCATCTCGTCCGCTTCAAGCCCGGCAGCAGCTATGACGCGCCGGTGCTGAAGGCGATATTGACCGATCCCAACCGGTTGAAATTGTTTCATTTTGCGCGCTTCGACATCGCGGCGCTGCAGCAGGCGCTCGGCGTCGTCACCGCGCCTGTCTATTGCACCAAGATCGCCTCGAAGCTGATCCGCACCTACACCGACCGCCATGGCCTGAAGGAACTGGTGCGCGAACTCCTGGGGCAGGAAGTGTCGAAGCAGCAGCAGTCGAGCGACTGGGGCGCCGCCGAGCTCAGCGACGCGCAGCGCGATTATGCCGCGAGCGACGTGCGCTTCCTGCACGCGATGAAGGCGATTCTCGACGTGCGGCTGGCGCGCGAAGGGCGCACCGACCTGGCGCAGGCCTGTTTCGATTTCCTGCCGACGCGCGCGGCGCTCGACCTCGCCGGATGGCCCGAGGTCGATATTTTCGCGCATACTTGAGCGAATCGGAGAAGCCGTGTCCGAACGCGCCGATCTTGACCGCACGATGCGCCGGATGTGGGCGGCGAGCGGGTCGAGCCACGACCGCGTCGTGCGCATCCTGCGTTACGGCCTGCCGCTCGTCATCGGCGTCGTCGCGGCGGTGCTCGTCTTTTCGCCCTTTACTCAGCGCGCCGAGATCAGCTTCCTCTTGTCCAAGGACAAGGTCGAGATGGCCAAGGAGCGGATGAAGGTGACGCGCGCCGAATATCGCGGCCAGGATGCGAAGGGGCAGCCGTTCGCGCTGCTCGCGGGCAGCGCGGTCCAGAAAAGCTCGGCCGAGCCGATCGTGCGGATGACCGACCTGTCGGGGGCGATCAAGCTCACCGATGGCCCGGCGACGATCGTCGCGAAGGACAGCGCCTATAATATGGAGACCGAAAAGGTCGCGGTGCCGGGGCTGGTGCAGGTCAAGAGCGCGGGCGGCTATAGCATCGACGCGACCAATGTCGCGGTCGACCTCAAGACACGCAGCCTTTTCGGGCAGGGCGGCGTCGCCGGCACGTTGAACATCGGCACGTTTTCGGCCAACCAGCTGGCCGCCGACCTCGACAAGCGGATCGTGCGCCTGCAGGGCAATGCGCGGCTGCGGATCAATCAGGGAGTGATCAAATGAACCGCGTATCGCCGATGAAAAGCGTGCTGCTCGCCGGCGCGGGCTTTGCGCTGACCAGCCTCGCGCTGCTGTCGGCCGGCACCGGCGGCGACACCGCAGAGGCGCAGGCGCTCGCCAACCACAACAGCGCCGCCCCCGTCGATTTCGACGCCGGCAGCATCGAGGTGCAGGACCGCGCCGACCGCGTCGTCCTCGCGGGCAATGTCCGCGTGACGCAGGCGGGGATGACGCTGACCGCGGCGCGGATGACCGTCGCCTACAGCCGCCAGGGCGGCACCGAAGTCAACCGGCTCGACGCGACCGGCGGCGTCGTCGTGACCAAGGGCGACGAACGCGCATCGGGCAATGTCGCGATCTATGACCTCGACCGGCGGCTGATCACGATGGTCGGCAATGTCCAGTTGACCCAGCGCGGCAACCGGCTGAACGGCGGGCGCATGGTGATCGACCTCAGCACCGGCCGCGCGACGGTCGACGGGCGCGGCGCGGCGCGCGGCCCCGACGGAAAACCGATCCAAGGCGGCACCGGCGGGCGCGTCACCGGCACCTTCACCGTACCGGAAAGAAAGCAGTAACCAACGCCTTTAACCGGGCTGCAACCACGCGCCTTCACCAAGGGTGCGGGACCAGATCATCCGCGGAGCCGGGGGGCGACGCCGCATAGTCGAAAGCAGCCCCCATGCGCTTTTCCCCGATCGTCCCGCCCCGGCGTCCCTTGTTCGGCCGCCGCCAGGAACCCCCTGTGGTGATCGTGCCGACCCCGACATCCGAAGAACGGCGGCTGATCGACCGCATCATCCGTCACGCGGGCTATCGCGAGTCGCGCTAGCGGTCTGATCCGCTCGTTGCGGTGAACGGCTTGGCGTTCTGTGCATGCGCCCCTACATGGGGCGCGCATGCCGCCTGACACCTCCACTTCCGCCGACGCCTCGCGCGAGCCGCCCGTCCTTGCGACGCTGCGGCGTTTCCTGCCCTATCTGTGGCCGGCGGGGCAGGCCGAGGCGAAGGTCCGCATTGTCCTTGCCGCGCTGATCGTGCTCGCGTCGAAGGGCGTGCAGCTGTCGATGGGCTTCCTCTATGGCGCCGCGATCGACCGGATGGCGCCGGGGATGGAGCCGGGTGTCGCGCTCGCGATCGGATTCCTGCTCGCCTATGCCGGCGCGCGCTTTGCCGGGACCTTGTTCGATAATCTCCGCAACGTCGTGTTCGAGCGCGTCGGGCAGGACGCGACGCGCGAGCTCGCGATCGCGACCTTTCGCCACCTTCACGCGCTGAGCCTGCGCTTCCATCTCGCGCGGCGGACGGGCGAGGTGACCAAGGTGATCGAGCGCGGCACCAAAAGCATCGATACGATGCTCTATTTCCTGCTGTTCAACATCGCACCGACGATCATCGAGCTGACCGCGGTGCTGGTGATTTTCTGGACCAAGTTCAGCTTTGGCCTTGCGGGCGCCACCGCGCTGATGGTCATTGTCTATATCATCTTCACGCGCAAGGTGACCGACTGGCGCAACGCGCTTCGTGCCCGGATGAACGACCTCGACACGTTGACGATCGGGCGCAGCGTCGACAGCCTGCTCAATTACGAAACGGTCAAATATTTCGGCGCCGAAGCGCGCGAAGAGGCACGTTATCGCGACGTCGCCGACCAATATGCACGCGCCGCGGTCAAGAGCGAGAACAGCCTGGCCTGGCTCAACATCGGACAGAGCTTCATCACCAACGCCGCGCTGGCGGGGGCGATGGCCTACACGGCGTGGGGCTGGTCGAAGGGGCAGTTCCAGGTCGGCGACGTCGTGCTGGTGAACACGTTGCTGATGCAATTGTTCCGCCCGCTCGATCTGCTTGGCATGGTCTATCGTACCATTCGCCAGGGGGTGATCGACATGGAGGCGATGTTCCGCCTGATCGACACCCCGCCCGAGATCAGCGATGCGCCGGACGCGTGGCCGCTGATCGTGAACGGCGGCGCGGTGGCGTTCGAGAATGTCGTCTTCGGCTACGAACCCGACCGGACGATCCTCAATGGCGTGAGCTTCGCGGTCGGCGCGGGCGAGACGCTGGCGATCGTCGGGCCGTCGGGGGCGGGCAAGTCGACGATCGCGCGGCTGCTCTTCCGCTTCTACGATCCGCAGGGCGGGCGCGTGCTGATCGACGATCAGGATATCGCCAAGGTCACGCAGAAAAGCCTGCGCGCCGAGATCGGCATCGTCCCGCAGGACACGGTGCTGTTCAACGACAGCATCGGGTACAATATCGCCTATGGCCGCGAGGGCGCGAGCGCGAATGAAGTTGCCGCGGCGGCCGAGGGCGCGGCGATCGACGGCTTTATCGCGATCCTGCCGCACGGTTATGACACGGAAGTCGGCGAGCGCGGGCTGAAGCTATCGGGCGGCGAGAAGCAGCGCGTCGCGATCGCGCGGACATTGCTCAAAAACCCGCCGGTGCTGATCCTCGACGAGGCGACGAGCGCGCTCGACAGCCGCACCGAGGCGGCGATCCAGGACACGCTCGAACGGATTGCGGCGCGGCGCACGACCTTGGTGATCGCGCACCGGCTGTCGACGGTGACGGGCGCCGACCGGATCATCGTGCTCGATAAGGGGCGTGTCGCCGAAACCGGCACGCACGACCAACTGCTGCACATGCGCGGGCTTTACGCCGACATGTGGGCGCGGCAGCAGGCGGAGCGCGACGAGGGCACCGTCGACGCATGAGCGCGTCGGCCGCGGCATTTACAATTTTGTAAGTGATTTCCACCAATTGAGCCCCGGGGACCAGTCCGTCCCGTGGACGGATGTCGAGGCGAAAGGTGGGATTTTGATCAGGCTGGCGATGTGTATCGCGATCGACCACGATCCGTGGCTCGTTGCGCTGGCGGTCGCGATTTGCGGCATCGGCGCCTTTGCGATCGTGCAGATGTTCGAGCGCGCGCGCGAAGCGCAGCGAAAACAGGGAATCGCCTGGGCATTCCTTGTCGCGGTCGCCGCCAGCGCGACGATCTGGTGCACCCATTTCGTCGCCATGCTCGCCTTTGAGGCGAAGGCGCCGGTCACGCTCGATCCCGTGCTGACCATCGCTTCGCTGATGGTCGCGATGGTCGGCTCGTTCATCGGCTTCGCGGTCGCCGCGTGGGGCAAGGATGAAGTTTTTGGTGCGATCGGCGGAGCGCTGTTCGGCGGCGCCATTGCGGCGATGCATTTCACCGGCATGACCGCCTATCGCGTCGACGGAATCGTCGCCTGGGATGACGCTTATGTCGCCGCGGCGGTGATTTGCGGCATGGTCTTTGCCGCAGCCGCGCTGACGGTGCTCCGCACAAGCCGGGCGGTGCGCTTCCGTGTGCCGCTGGCGACGGGGCTGATTGTGCTCGCGATTGCCTCGCTCCATTTCCTGGCGATGACCGCGATGCTTATCACGCCGATGGCGCTCGACGAAACGCCGCTGCGTCCGGCCGAATTCAACGCGCTGGCGCTCGCGACGGTGCTCGTCGGCGGGATCGTGATCGCGGCGGGGGTGTTCGCGGCGATGCTCGATCGCCAGACGCGCTCGGACGCGATGCGCGAGCTGACGCATATGGCGATGAACGACGCGCTGACCGGCCTTCCCAACCGCACCGCCTTTCGCGCCGAACTGGCGCGGCAGATCGGCGCGGCGATCGTGAAGGGCGAGCGCGTCGGGCTGTGCGCGATCGATCTCGACCGCTTCAAGGAAATCAACGACGTCCACGGCCACAAGGCGGGCGACGAGGTGCTCGCGCGGCTGGCACAGCGGATGCGCGATACGCTCGGTCCCGATGAATTCGTCGCGCGGCTCGGCGGCGACGAGTTCGTCGCGCTGACGCGTTTTACCGATCGCGCGCAGCTGGCGGCATTCGCGGCGCGGCTCGATGCCGAACTGAAGGCGCCGCTCGTCTTCCCCGATTTCGAGGCGCGTCTCGGTGCGAGCATCGGCGTCGCGGTGTTCCCCGACGATGCGGCGACGGCCGAGATGCTGTCGAACAACGCCGACCTTGCCATGTACCGCGCCAAGGCCGATGCCGCGACCGCGCCCTGCTATTATGACTGGCAGCTCGACGAGGCGATCCGCGACCAGCGCGAACTCGCCGCCGACTTGCGGGGCGCAATCGACCGCGACGAACTCGACGTCCATTATCAGGTCCAGACCTCGGTCACGACGGGCGAGGTCACCGGATATGAGGCGCTGCTGCGCTGGATGCACCCGGTTCGCGGCGCGATTCCGCCAACGATATTCATTCCGCTTGCCGAGGCGAACGGCTTTATCCTGGCGCTGGGCGAATGGGTGATGCGGCGCGCTTGCACCGATGCGGCGGCGTGGCCGCACGCGTCGAGGGTCGCGGTCAATGTGTCGCCGCTCCAGCTTGCGCATGTCGACCTGCCGCGCCTGTTCCATCAGATCCTGCTCGACACCGGTTTGCCGCCGCGGCGGCTGGAGATCGAGCTGACCGAAACCGCGATCATCGCCGACCGCGAACGCGCGTTGCACGTGCTGCGCCAGATCAAGGCATTGGGTATCGGGGTGGCGCTCGACGATTTCGGCACCGGCTATTCGTCGCTTGAAACCCTGCGCGCCTTTCCGTTCGACAAGATCAAGCTCGACCGTTTCTTCGCCGCCGAGCTCGAGGGCAATATCCAGTCGACCGCGATCCTGCGCGCGGTGCTCGCGCTCGGCAAAAGCCTGTCGATCCCGATCCTCGCCGAGGGGATCGAGACCGCGCAGCAGCTCGACGTGCTCCGCCGCGAAGGCTGCGACGAGGCGCAGGGCTTCCTGATCGGGCGGCCCGGCCGCTCGGTTGCGCAGGGCGATGATGCCGACGACGCGGAACGGATTCGCGCTGCCTGACTGTTCAATTTGACTAAATTGCTTGCCTTGGGTTGACCCTCCGCGCCCGCGCCCTTTACGCAAGGGCCATGCCGCATGACACCAGCCTGATCGGAACCATCGTCGCCGGTCTGGGCGTGGCGTTCCTGATGGGGGCGCTGGCGCACCGTCTCCGCATTTCGCCGATCGCGGGTTATTTGCTCGCGGGGGTGCTCGTCGGGCCCTTTACCCCGGGGATCGTTGCCGACACCGGGCTCGCGCTCCAGCTTGCCGAGATCGGCGTGATCCTGCTGATGTTCGGGGTCGGCCTGCATTTTTCGCTGAAAGATCTGCTGTCGGTGCGCAAGATCGCCGTGCCGGGGGCGATCGCGCAAATCGCGGTCGCGACCGCGCTCGGCATGATGCTCGGGCTGTGGCTCGGCTGGCCGGTCGAGGGCAGCATCGTCTTCGGGCTGGCGCTGTCGGTCGCGTCGACCGTCGTGTTGCTGCGCGCGCTGCAGGCGCGCGACATGGTCGAGACCGAAAAGGGACGGATCGCGGTCGGCTGGCTGATCGTCGAGGATTTGGTGATGGTGCTCGCGCTCGTGCTGCTGCCCGCGATGTTCGGGTCGCGCGGCGATGAGGGCGGCAGCGCGGGGCTGCTCCAGTCGGCGGCGATCGTGCTGGTGAAGGTGGTCGGCTTCGTCGCCTTCATGTTCGTGATCGCGCGGCGGGTGCTGCCGTGGGTGCTCCACTGGGTCGCGCATTCGGGATCGCGCGAGCTGTTCCGCCTCGCGGTGCTCGCGATCGCATTGGGGGTCGCGTTCGGCGCGGCGGTGATTTTCGATGTGTCCTTTGCATTGGGCGCCTTCTTCGCGGGCATGATCCTCGGCGAAACGCAGCTTTCGCGGCGCGCCGCCGAGGAGACGCTGCCGCTGCGCGACGCGTTCGCGGTGCTGTTTTTCGTCTCGGTCGGCATGCTCTTCGACCCCAAGGTGCTCGTCGAACAGCCGGGGCCGGTGCTCACGACGGTCGCGATCATCGTGATCGGGAAGTCGGTCGCCGCCTATGCGCTCGTCCGCGCCTTCGGCCATCATTCGGGGACCGCGCTGACGGTGTCGGTCAGCCTCGCGCAGATCGGCGAATTTTCGTTCATCCTCGCGGGGCTGGGGGTGGGCCTGAAAGTGCTGCCCGAAACGGGGCGCGACCTGATCCTCGCGGGGTCATTGTTGTCGATCCTGTTCAACCCGATCCTCTTCTCGCTCGCGGTAAAATATATGCGCGACGCCGAGGCCGAAGAGGAAGAAGCGGAGGCGGAGGGCGAGGGTGCGCCCGCGCCCGCGCCGTGCAACGCCGGCGTCGTGCTGATCGGCTATGGCCGCGTCGGCAGCCATATCGGCAGCCTGATCTGCGGGCGCGGCGAGGGGCTGACGGTGATCGAGGACCAGAAGGACATGGCGGCCGCCGCGACCGAGGCGGGGGCGACGGTGATCGTCGGCGACGCGACGAAGGAAAGCATCTTGCGGCAGGCCGGGATCGACACCGCGTCGACCCTGCTGATCGCGATCCCCGAGGGGGTCGAGGCGGGGGCGATCGTGCGGCGCGCGCGCGCGATCAACCCGAAACTGGTGATCGTCGCGCGCGCGCATTCGGACGAGGAGGTCGACGATCTGGTGCGCCGCGGCGCCGACCATGTCGTAATGGCCGAGCGCGAAACCGCGTCGCGGATGGCCGAGCGCGCGATGCTGACTTTGGCTTAGCTTCCGCTACCCCAATTCTCGTCATTCCCGCGAAAGCGGAAACCCAGTTGCAACCTCAGCTCGCTGGGTTTCCGCTTTCGCGGGAATGACGAGGTTGGTGTTGTGGCCCGTTTGGATGAGTCCGGGGCTTCCCTCTCACCACCATCCGCCCTATCGCCATCGCAATGTCCGCCGACGCTCTCCTTCCGCTCCTGAAATCCACCTTCGGTTTCGACCATTTCCGTGGCCGTCAGGGCGAGGTCGTCGATCGCGTGATGGCGGGGGCGCGGACGCTCGCGGTGATGCCGACGGGGGCGGGCAAGTCGCTGACGTACCAGCTGCCCGCGGTTGCGCTGAACGGCTGCGTCGTCGTCGTGTCGCCGCTGATCGCGCTGATGCACGACCAGCTTCGCGGCGCGCGCGCGGCGGGGATTCGTGCCGCATCGCTGACCAGCGTCGACGCCGACTGGGCCGAGACGCGGCAGGCGTATCGCGATGGCCAGCTCGACCTCTTGTACGTGGCGCCCGAGCGCGCGACGGGCGAGGGGTTCCGCACCTTGCTCGAAGCGCAGACGCCGGCGCTGTTCGCGATCGACGAAGCGCATTGCGTGTCGGAGTGGGGGCATGATTTCCGCCCTGACTACCGCCTGCTTCGCCCGCTGCTCGATGCCTTTCCGGCGGTGCCGCGGCTTGCGCTGACGGCAACCGCCGACAAGCACACGCGCGAGGATATCCTCGTCCAGCTTGGGATTCCGGCGGACGGGCTGATCCTTGCGGGCTTCGACCGGCCGAACATTCGCTATGCGGTGCGGCCGCGTGTGAGCCCGGCGAAGCAGCTCGTCGATTTCATCGCCGCGAACCCGGGGCCGGGCATCGTCTATGCCCCGACGCGCAATGGCACCGAGCGGCTCGCCGAGCAGATCGCGGCGGCGACGGGGCGCAGCGTCGCGGCCTATCACGCCGGGCTCGACCCCGAGCGGCGCGCGCGCGTGCAGCATGATTTCGTCGCGTCGGAGGACGGCATCGTCACCGCGACGGTCGCCTTCGGCATGGGGATCGACAAGCCCGACGTGCGCTTCGTCGCGCACGCCGGGCTGCCGAAATCGATCGAAAGCTATTATCAGGAAACGGGGCGCGCGGGGCGCGACGGCGATCCGGCCGAGGCGATGATGCTGTGGGGCGCCGACGATTTTGCGCGCGCGCGGATGCGGCTCTCCGAACTGCCCGAGGTGCGGGTCGCGGGCGAGCGGGTGCGGCTCAATGCGCTCGCGGCATTGGTCGAGACGGTCGAATGCCGCCGCGCCTTGTTGCTGCGGCATTTCGGCGAGAGTCCGCCCGAACGCTGCGGCAATTGCGACAATTGCCTTGAGCCCGGGCGTCAGGTCGACGCTACGGTGCTCGCGCAGAAATTGCTTTCGGCGGTCTATCGCACCGGGCAGAGCTTTGGCGCGGGGCATATCGAGGCGGTGCTGACCGGGCGCAGCGACGAGCGGATCGCGAGCCGCGGGCACGATAAATTGTCGGTGTTCGGGATCGTCGCGGGCGAGGAGGCGCGGTTGATCAAGCCGCTGGTGCGCAGCCTGATGGCGCGCGAGGCGCTCGACACGACCGAACATGGCGGGCTGATGCTTGGGCCCGCGGCGCGCGCGATGATGAAGGGCGAGACCGCGGTGCTGATGGCCGAACCGCCGGTGAAGCGCACGCAGCGCGAGGGTGGGCGCACGAGCCGCGCCGACCGCGCGGCGGCGAACCCCGTCGGCGATCCGCTGTTCGATGCGCTGCGCGCGATGCGGCGCGAGCTCGCCGCCGAAGCCGGGGTGCCGCCCTATGTCATCTTCCACGACGCGGTGCTGCGCGCGATGGCGAGCGGACGGCCCGCGACGCGGAGCGCGCTGGCGGACATCCCCGGCGTCGGGGGCAAAAAGCTCGAGGCGTGGGGCGACGCGTTCCTGAATGTGATCCGGCAATTTTGAGCCGATATCGGGCCGCCCGGCTCGCCGATTTCACAAACGGCTAGCCATATTCCGAACGCGGCGCGACCGATGCGCCGATCGTTGCCACCTGCACTTTCATCGCGGCCGCTCTCCCTTCGCGGCGCCGATCGATGAAAGGATTTCGACCATGAAACACCGACTGATCCCCGCGCTGGTCGCGGGATGCCCTGCGTGGACGCCGATGGCGGCGCAGGCGGCCGGCACGACCGCGACCGTTCGCGTCAACCTCAGCGCGCTCGATCTCAGGGCGCCCGGCGACATGAAGACGGCGGAACGCCGGATCGCGCGTGCCGCAAAGGCGGCGTGCCGCAACGATGTCGAGCATCTGACCCTCGATGCGCGCCGCGCGGCGCGCCAGTGCCGCGAGACAATCCGCGCGCTGGCGATACGAAAATTGCAGGGCCGCCAGCTTCAGCAACTGGCGGCGCAATGACGTTTCGCGTGAAGATGGCGATGGTGGCGCCCCGCCATCGCTTGCAGTAGCAGAACGCGATGGCGTCGCTGATGATCCTCGACCCGATGATTCGTGGCGGCGCCATCGCGCTGTTCCTGCTGTGGATCGCGATATTGTGGCGCGACCACCGCGACGTGCTGTCCGCGCGCGTCGCGATCGCGATGAACCTGGCGATCGTCGCCTATCTGGTTTCGGACCTGCTCAAGCCCGAGGGGCCGGCACGCCTTCCCTTTGAGCTGTTCGATGCGCTGTCGGTGATGGTGCCGGCGTTCTTCTGGCTGTTCGTGCGGCTGTGGTTCGATGACCAGCAGCGCATCGGCTGGCGCAGCTGGCTGCTCGTGGCGGCATTCGGCGTGCTGCCGCTGGTCCAGATCGTCCTGCTCGCCATGATGGGGACGTTCAGCTTCGAGATCTGGGTATTGGTGCGCATCGGAATGTTCGCCTTTGCGGTGGCGGGAATGTGGATCGCGTGGCGCGGACGCGCCAACGACCTGATCGAGGCGCGGCGCGGATTTCGTGCTGCGCTCGTTTGCGCGATCGGCGGCTTCATCCTGCTCGTGACCTTTATCGAGATGTTCGACAGCCATGGTGCGGCGTCCGATCCGGGGCGGTCGGTGACGCTCGTCGCGATCCTGATTGCCACCTTCATCGTATCGGTTGGCCTGTATCGCTTTCGGTTGGCCGAACTGTTCGCTGCGCCGGGGCGCCTGCCGAAACAGGCGGAGCCGCCGGCCACACCATCGCCGCTCGCGCAGCGGCTGCACGCGGTGATGGCGGAGGCGCGCGCCTATCGCGCCGAGGGCTTTTCGATCACGATCCTCGCGGCGCAGCTCGGCGAACCCGAATATCGCGTCCGGCGTGCGATCAATGGCGAGATGGGCTTTCGCAACTTCACCGCGTTCCTCAACAGCTTCCGCCTCGACGAGATCCGCGCCGCGCTCGCCGATCCGGCGCAGCGCGAGGTGCCGATCCTGACGATCGCGATCGATGCGGGCTTCGGTTCGCTCGGGCCGTTCAATCGCGCGTTCCGCGATGCCGAAGGAATGACGCCGAGCGCGTATCGGGCGGGGCAGCTGGCCGATTCCGGAATCGGCTAGCCGATTTTCGACATCGCGGCGCGGCGGCGCAGGATAGCTGCTGAACAGCGGGCACCAATTCGAAGGATGCCCGCATGATTCAAGACCTGCCTCCGCTCGCCATTTTGCTCGAAAAGGGTCCGGCGATCTTCGCCTTCGACTTCGGCCGCTATCTGGTCGCGGCGGGCGTCACCGCTGCCATCGTCTGGGGACTGCGCCGCTCTAACCTTGCCACGCGCAAGATTCAGGCGCGCGAAGCGACGGCGGCCGACAAGCGCCGCGAATTCCTGCAATCGCTGCAGACGGCGGGCGTCTATCTGTTCGTGTCGCTGTTCATCGTCTGGGGCGTCGACACCGGCGTGCTGCATCGTTTTGAGGGCAGCTATGGCCTACTCGGCGACATGGCGCTGCTCGCCGCGATCATCGTCGCGCACGATGCCTATTTCTATTGGGTGCATCGCGCGATGCACCATCCCCGGCTGTTCAAGGCGTTCCACCGCGCGCACCATCGGTCGGTGACGCCGACGCCGTGGGCGGCGTACAGCTTTGCGATCCCCGAGGCGTTCGTGATGATCGCCTTTGTGCCGATCTGGCTATTCTTCGTTGCGACCCCGGTGTGGGTGACGTTCCTGTGGATCAATTTCCAGATCGTCCGCAACGCGATGGGGCATGCCGGGTTCGAGCTGCATCCGCGCTGGTGGCTGTCGACCCCGCTGACGCGCTGGATCAACACGACGACGCATCATGATCTGCACCACAGCGGCGGCTTCAACCGCAATTACGGGCTCTATTTCACCTGGTGGGACAAATGGATGGGGACCGAGCATCCGCACTATGCCGAGCGGTTTCACGAAGTCGTGTCGCGCCCGCCGGTGCGCGCGAGCGCGGGCGGGGCGAATATGGGTCAGGCCGACGGCGAAATCACCGAGACGATGTCGCTGCGCAGCGTCCAGCCGAGCCGTTCGTAGAGCGCCTTCCCATCGGCGGTGGCGACCAGCAGGCATTCGGTGGCGCCGCGGCGAAGGGCGCAGCGGCCGAGCTCGGCCATGATCGCCGAGCCGAGCCCGCGGCGGCCGAACTGCGTCTCGGTCACGATCTGGTCGTAGACGGCGGTGGTCCCGTGGATGCCGAGAACGCCGCGCGCGGCGAGCGAACCGTCGGCATGCCGCGCGATGGCCTCGAAACGGTCGGCGCTTTCAGCGACCTCGAACGTGAAATCGGGCGTGGGCCGCGCCGCGGGCATGTCGGTTTCGGTCGCCATCAGCCACATCGGATCGCGCGGCTGCCAATGCGGCGGGACATGCGGAAGGATCGCGTCGCGCGGCGCCGCAATGTCGACATAGATATGCGGCGCTTCGACCGCTGCGAATGCCGCGGCGGCGGCGGCGCCCGACGCGCTGCCGAGAATGAATCGCCCGATCTGGTCGGGCTTGCCGGCATCGAACCACAGCGCGGAGGGAGTGGTCGCGGCAACCGGATGGCCATATCCGCGCGCGGCGCAATAGCCGAAGGCCCATTTGAAATGATCGTTCATGGCATCGATCATAAGCGCCGCGCGCGGCAAGGAAAGTGGCAACGCGCCTTCGTGCCCCACCTTCATGCTTGTCAGCAAGCGGGCGCGAGGAGTAGATCGCTGGCATGAGCGATTTTCGAACCCTGTCCGCCGACTATAGCGTCGCCCCGCAGATCAGCATCGAGGATGTGGCCGAGGCCAAGGCCGCGGGCTTTGCGATGCTCGTCAACAATCGTCCCGACGGTGAGGAGCCTTCGGCGCCGCAGGGCGACGATATCGCGCACGCCGCGGCGGCCGAGGGACTCGCCTATGCCGCGATCCCGATTGGCCATGCGGGTTTCAGCCATGCGCAGATCGACGCGCTCGACAAGTTGCTCGGCGATGCGACGGGGCCGATCCTCGCCTATTGCCGGTCGGGGACGCGCTCGACGCATCTGTGGGCGTTGACGCGCGCGCGCGCCGGTGACGATGTCGATGGCATCGTCGAGGCGGCAGCGAATGCAGGCTATGACCTCAGCGGGTTGCGGCCGATGCTGGACGCGCTCGCGGGGGAAAAATGACGCAAGCTGCGTTGATCCAGCTGGGCGCATCGTTGATCGCGGTGCTTTTCGTCGCCTGGCTGGTCGGAAAGATGGGGCTCGGCGGCGATCCGCGGATTGCGGATGCCGAGCATGCTATCCGGTTGGCCGAAGAGGCCGAGGCCGGTTTCAAGGGCGTCGAGGTCGCGCGCGACCGCGCGGGCTTTGCCGCGATCGTGCAAAATGCCGAGGGGCGGATGATGCTGGTGCGCGCGCATGGCAATTTCTTTGCCGCGCGGCCGGTCGACGCCAGCGTGATCGGGCGGCTCGACAAGGATTTCCTGACATTGACGACGCCCGAGCGGACATTTGGCGCGGTGACGCTGCAATTGGGGAGGGATGCGGGGATGTGGGCGAGCCGGATGCGGGAGATCGTTCGTGCCTGAGCTGCCCGATCCCGTCGTCTACGCCGTCCCCGCCTTCATCCTGCTGCTGATCGCCGAGATGCTGATCTCGCTGCGCAAGGACAAGAGCCGCTACGAAGCGCGCGACACGCTGACCTCGCTGATGCTCGGCACGGTGAGCCAAGTCGCGGGCGCACTGGTCGGCGCAGCGGTGATCGGCATGTCGGTGTGGGTGTACCAATTCCACCTGTTCGACATCGGGATCGCGTTCAAGACATGGTGGTGGGCGTGGATCCTCTGCTTCTTCCTCGACGATCTGGCCTATTATGCCTTCCATCGCAGCGCGCATCGCGTGCGCTGGTTCTGGGCGAGCCACGTCATCCACCACAGCAGCCAGCACTATAATCTCTCGACCGCGCTGCGGCAGACATGGACGGGCTTTTTCAGCCTGACCTTCCTGTTTCGCCTGCCGCTCTTTCTCATCGGTTTTCCGCCCGCGATGGTCTTCTTCTGCGCCGGGCTCAACCTGATCTATCAATTCTGGATCCATACCGAGGCGATCAAGCGGCTGCCCAAATGGTTCGAGGCGGTGATGAACACCCCGTCGCACCACCGCGTCCATCACGGCGTGAATCCGCGCTATCTCGACGCGAACTATGCGGGCGTCTTCATCATCTGGGACAAGATGTTCGGCAGCTTCGTTCCCGAACGCGACGACGAGCCGGTGCGGTACGGCATCGTCAAGCAGCTCGGCAGCTTCAACATCCTCTGGGCCGCGGTGCACGAATGGGTCGGGATCGCGAAGGATGTCTGGGCTGCGCCGTGGAAGCACAAGCTCGATTACATGTGGCGCGAACCCGGCTGGAGCCACGACGGCAGCCGCGCGACGAGCGCGATGATCCGCGAGAAATGGCAGGCAGGTCTGCCGGTGGAAGAGCCGGCGGAGTGATGATCGTCGTCCCCGCGAAGGGGGGCGCAGTCGGCCTTATGCTAACTCTCCAGCGGCCCCCGCCTTCGCGGGGGCGACGTGTATGGTCTTGCCTCGCTTCCTAATGACATTCATGTAAGCACCCGGGCGACCGCCAGCAGGCGGCGCGAGGGAGAGTCGCAAGCATGGATCAGTTCGACATCATCGTCATCGGCGGCGGCAGCGCGGGGAGCGCGGCGGCGGGGCGGCTGGCCGAGGACGGCAAGCGGACGGTCTGCCTGGTCGAGGCGGGCGGGCGCAACGACAATATGCTGATCAAGACGCCGGGGTTCATGCCCTTCATCCGGAATGCGTCGAACTACAAATATGAGACGGTGCCGCAGGCGGGGCTGAACGGGCGCAGCGGCTATCAGCCGCGCGGACGCGGGCTCGGCGGGTCGAGCGCGATCAATGCGATGGTCTATATCCGCGGGCACCAGTTCGACTACGACCAGTGGGCCGCGCTCGGCGCGACGGGCTGGAGCTATGCCGACGTGCTGCCCTTCTTCAAGCGCAGCGAGGGCAATGAGCGTGGCGGCGATGAATTTCATGGGAGCGGCGGGCCGCTCAACGTCATGGACCAGCGCTGGCCCAATGTGACGAGCCGGCGCTTCGTCGAGAGCGCGGCGTCGCTGCAATTGCCGCGCACGGTCGATTTCAACGGCCCCAGCAACGAAGGCTTTGGCCTCTATCAGGTGACGCAGAAGGGCGGCGAACGCTGGTCGGCGGCGCGCGCCTATGTCGAGCCGCTGCGCGAGCACGGCAATTTCGCGGTGCGCACCGGGGCGCTGGTCGAGAAGATACTCGTCGAGGACGGGCGCGCGGCGGGGGTGGTGATCCGCCGCGGCGGCAGCCGCGAGACGCTGCGCGCGCGCGGCGGAGTGATCTTGTCGGCGGGGGCGTTTGGCAGCCCGCAGATCCTGATGCTGTCGGGGATCGGCCCCGGCGCGCATCTGAAGGATAAGGGGATCGAGGTGACGCTCGACCGGGCGGGGGTCGGCGACAATCTGCAGGACCATATCGACTATGTGTCGAGCTGGGAGACGCGCTCGACCGAACCGTTCGGCGACAGCCTGGGCGGCACCTGGCGGATGGTGAAGGCGATCTTCGAGCACCGTACGCAGCGCAGCGGGATCATGACGACCTGCTTCGCCGAGGCGGGCGGGTTCTGGAAATCGCGCCCCGACCTGCCCGCGCCCGACATCCAATATCATTTCGTGCCCGCGATGCTCGAGGATCATGGGCGGAGCAAGGTGAAGGGGCATGGCTTTTCGTGCCACGCCTGCGTGCTGCGTCCCGAGAGCCGCGGGTCGGTGCGGCTTGCGTCGTCCGATGCCGCCGCGGCGCCGGCAATCGATCCGGGCTTTCTGACCGACGCGCGCGATATGGCGACGCTGCGCGCGGGCGTGCGGATGATGCACCGCATCGCCGCGGCGCCGCCGCTGGCGGATTACGCCGGGATCGACCGGCACCCGGTGGACTTGGGCGACGATGCCGCGCTCGACGCGCTGATCCGCAGCCGTGCCGACACCGTCTATCACCCCGTGGGCACCTGCCGGATGGGGAATGACGCCGATGCGGTGGTCGATCCCGCGCTCAAGCTGAACGGCATCGATGGGCTGTGGGTTGCCGATGCGAGTGTCATGCCGCGCCTCGTTTCAGGGAACACCAATGCGCCGAGCATCATGATCGGGGAGCGGGCGGCCGATTTCGTGAAGGCCGCTCTCGGTTGAGTCTACCCCGGCGAAAGCCGGGGCCGATGTTGAGAGCGCCGCGTCCGCAGTCTGGACCCCGGCTTTCGCCGGGGTGCATTAAGCGCACGCGGCGGCGAGCAGCGCGCCGTTTTTGGTCAAATCATAGCGACTGGCGGGCGGGCGCATGTCGAGCACTTCACGCGTCACCAGCCCGTGCTTGCCGAGCGCGGTCAGTCCCTGCGACAGCGCGCGCGGAGTTGCCGGGATCAGCAGGCGCGACAGCGCGTTGAAGCGGTCGTGGCCCGCGCCGATTCCGGCGACCAGTGGAAGCCCCCAGCGCGTCGCGGCGCCGGGCGGGAGGTCGATCTTCTGCTGCGCTTCGGCGATCGTTGCGGCGCGCGTGGCGGCGGCGGCGCCCGCTTCGGTCAATATATATTCGGGACGTAGCGGGTGGCCGTGACCGGGGTTGCGCGCCACCCATCCGATCGTCGCCGCTGCCTCCAGCGTGCGCGTGAGGCTGTCGCGCGAGAGCCCGAGGCGGTGGATCAGTTCGACGAAGCGAGCGCCCCTGTGTGCCGCCAGATCGGCGAGCAGCGGCACCAGCCAGCGATGGCTGCCGAGCTGAATCAGCATGGGGTCGGACGCGGTTGACGGCATTTGCAACTAACTATACAAACCAGACCATTGAGGCAAGCGATATGGGCCATGCGATTCTCCGCGCGGCTCGGCGTTTTGCGAAAAGGGAGGAATGCATGGCACTTCAGATCGGATCCGAGCTCACCTGTTCGATGGGGGTCAAGGATATGACCGCGTCGATCGCCTGGTACGAGCGGGTGATGTTGTGCGAGCTGCTCTACCGCGCCGACGAGCTCGGCTGGTGCGAGCTGAAGACGCCGATGGCGGGGGTGAATATCGGGCTCAGCCAGGTCGAGGCGGTCGTGCAGGGCGGCGGCGCGACCAATGTGTTCGAGGTGGCCGATATCGAGGAGGCGAAGGCGCATCTCGATGCCGAGGGCGTGCGGCAGGACGGCGATATCCAGCATATTCCGGGGCTGGTGAAATTGCTCACTTTCTACGATCCCGACGGCAACGCCTTCATGTTCTCGCAGTCCGAGATCGCGGCATGATATCGCTTTGGTGGGCGGCGGCGCTGATGGCGCCGGCCGCGCCTGCCGCCGAAGCCCCGTCGCTCGCCGCCTGGCACGGACGCTGGGCCGGTGAGGGCGAGGCGTTCGGCAAGCCCGCGACCGCGACGCTCGACATCGCGCCGGGTGAGGGCGGGGCGACGACGCTCGCCTATCGCCTGAGCATCGCGGGGACGCCGCCGGTCGCCTATTCGGCCGAGGCGACATACGCCTTCGATGCGAAGGGTCGCGTGCGCGGAAAATGGACCGACAGCACTGGCCGTACACGTGCCGTCGTCGGCGGGGTGAATGCGGCGAAATGGTGGACACATTGGGGCAGCGCCGATGTCGAGATCGGCCGCTCGACCTATGTCCTTGAAGCGGACGGAAGACTCGTCGTCAGCGATTCGATTTTGCAGGATGACGGCAGCTGGCGCGTCTTCGCTATGCTGCGCTACGCGCGCACAAACCCCTGAAAACTGCCGATTTTGACCGGCATCTGTGCTGCGCACAAAAAAAGAGGGCCGGGACTTGCGTCCCGGCCCAGCCTTTCAGGCTCTCCCCTCCTGAAACTGTTGACCCAATGAATGCCATATTAATGTCATGTTGGAAAGGCTAAAATTGCGGCAATGCTGCGCTAATTTTGTGCAACATTTCAGAGCGTAAAAATGGGCCGGAACGCATCCGCGCCCGGCCCATTTCTCCCCCTCAAAAGCCCTTGCGAACCGTGACGCCGAAGGTGCGCGGCTGGTTCGTCGCAAAGCCGAGGCGCGCGCGCCCGCCGCGTTCGCGGTCGAAGGCGAGCAGCGCATTTTCGTCGAGCAGATTGTTCACATAGACCGAGATTTCGAGCTCGTTCGGAAACTCGATCCCCGCGCCGATGTTGACCAGCTGATAATCGGGCAGCTTCAGGTTAAGGGTGGTCTGCTCCAGGCCGGTTGCGCCAAAATAGGGCCGCGGCAGTCCATTGGGCGAAAAAGTGAAGGTCCGTGGATTGTTTTCCTGATCGCCGGGCTGCGTATAACGGCTGCCGACATGCTGGAAGGATGCCGTGACGAAGGCGCTGGTGTCCGACGATGCATCGATCGGGAAGCTGTAGGTCGCGTTCGCCGCCATCTGGAACTTCGGCACCGAGGGCAGGCGGTTGCCGTTGCGGATGCCCTCGATCACCGTCCCATCCGGGCGGGTCAGCGTCGAATCGAATTCGGCCTCGACATAACTGCCCGACAATCCGAGATCGAGCCCGGTGAAGGGGCTGGCCGACAGCTCGACCTCGAGTCCCATCGTGTGCGCGTCGGCGTTGAACACGATACGCGACGAGCAGCTGCCGGCATCGGCGGTGACCTGCAGATTGTTGATCTTGGTATAGAAGCCCGCGGCGTTGAAGGTGATGCCGCCGAACTGCGCCTTCACCCCGCCTTCATAGTTCCACAGCGTTTCGTCGTCGTAGCGCGGCCGGCCGCCGAATGTCTGCGCATCGGGGCCGTTCGGTACGCCGGCGTCGCACAGCGGCAGATTGAGCGGATCGTTGACGCCGCCGAGGCGGAAGCCCTTCGACGCCTGCGCGTTGAGCGTGATGCCGTCGGCGACATCGTAGCTGAGCAGCAGGCGCGGCGAGAAGCCGGTCGACGAGGTCTTGTCGCGAGCGTTGTCGCCGTTCGGAAACAGGCCGCCCGACACGAAACGCCGGCTTTCGTCGAAGGCATAATAACGCCCGCCAAGCGTCGCGGTGAGGGCTTCGGTGAAGTCGTAGCTAACCTCACCGAAAATTGCGATCTGCGACAGGTCATAGGGGATGTCGGCATTGTACGGCGAATCGGGGCCAAAGCCGTTAGCGAGCGCCGCCGAGGTGCCCGCGCCGAACCGCGCATCGGTGAACGCGTCATAACCCGGCGTCGGCAGTCGCTGGGTATAGTCACGTTTGACGTTGGCATAATAGCCACCGACGAGCCATTGGAACGGACCGGTGCCCGCCGAGTTCACCCGCAATTCCTGCGTGAATTGCTTGACGCCCGTGGTGTCGACAAGGTTCGAGGGCAATAATATGCCCGCAACCGGGAAGCCGAGGTCGACCGACACGCTGCCCGTTAGTGCACTCGCGTCGCGGCTCACCAGAATGTCGCGGTCGGTATAGGTCGTCACCGAGGTCACGCCGATCACGTCGCCGTCATAGTTCATCGTGAGGTCGAAGAGCTTGACTTCATCCTCGAACGCCTCGTCGAGCAGCAGATATTGCTGGCGCTCCTCGAAGGTCACCCGCGGCCGGGTCGTCGTGAACTGGTTGGCGTAGAGGTTATAGACCTCCTGCCGGTTGAAGCCGTCGGTCTTGACCTTTTGATAGACGAAACGCGGGGTGATCGACAGATTCTCGGCGGGTTTCCATAGCAGCGAGAAGCGTCCGCCATAGCGTTCGCCGCTGTTGACGTCCTCGCTCTCGCCGCCGCCTTCGCGGAGCGCATTAATGAAGCCGGCGTAGCGCGTGTAATAGCCGACCGCGCGCATCGCGAGATTGGGGCTGAGGGGCAGGTTGATCGCGCCCTTCAAATGGCCACCGAAATCGTCGCCGTCGACGAGGTTCACATTGCCTTCGACCTTGCCCTCGATCCGGTCGAGGTTGGGCTGGTTGGTGATGTAGCGGAGCGTGCCGCCGACCGAACCCGAGCCGAAGAGCGTGCCCTGCGGCCCGCGCAGCGTCTCGACGCGGTTGAGGTCGAACAGATCGAGGTCGGGGGTGAACAGCGACAGCGAGACGACCGATTCGTCGAGATAGACGCCGACCTGTTCCTTCACCCCGGGCTGGTCGCGCGCGATCTGCCCCGCCGAAACGCCGCGTACCGACACCTGGCTCTGGCCGGGCCCGAGATTCTGGACCGTCAGGCCCGCGACATTGCGCGACAGATCCTCGACCGTGCTCGCGTTCGCGCGCTCGATCGCCTGTTCGGTCTGCGCGTTGATCGAAAAGGGAACGTCCTGCAGGCTTGCGTCGCGCTTGGTCGCGGTGACGATAATCTCGTTGCCGTCATAGCTGTTCGCCGGTGCGTTCTGTGCCACTGCCGGGGTGCTTGCGAGCGCAAGGCACGACAAGCCCGCGAGCATAGATGCTCGTGCATTCATGATAATCCTCCTCCTGATGGCCAATCTACGCTGGTCCGCCGGGAGGGTGCGCCTCTTGTTTCCATTACGCAATGGCGCATGAATATTGCGCGAAATAATGGCCGGGACATGTTGCGCGCCAGCCACAGTAAGAAAATGACAAAATGGACGGGACTGCGCTCCGCGCCCGCGGCCGTTCCCACCATTAAAAAAGGCCGGGACCTGTGTCCCGGCCAGTGGCCGTTCCGGCCACAAATCTAAAAAATGGCCGGGGGCAAGCCCCGGCCAGTGGTTCGCAGGAGGAACCTCGGTAGGATCCCGCCGCCGCCGTTTGAAAGGAGAGAGACGTGCGGCGACGGGTATCCTGTCTCGTCAGTAGTTGTAGGCGCGCTCGCCATGTTCGCCGAGGTCGAGCCCTTCGCGTTCGACCTCTTCCGAAACGCGGAGGCCGGTCAGCAGCTTGGCGGCATAGATCGCGATGACGGTGCCGATGCTGGCCCAGACGATCGTCGCGGCGACCGCCGAAATCTGAGTCACGAGCTGCGGTCCGATCGCGAAATCGTCGCCGCCGGGGCCGCCAAGGCTGGGGGCATAGACGATCGCGGTGCCGATCGCGCCGACGATGCCGCCGACGCCATGGATGCCGAAGGCGTCGAGCGAGTCGTCATAGCCGAGCTTGGGCTTGAGCACCGTCACCGCATAGAAGGCGATCAACGAAGCCGCCGCGCCGAGGACAATGGCGCCGAAAGGCCCCGAATTGCCTGCCGCCGGGGTCACCGCGACGAGGCCGGCGATGATACCCGAGCAGAAGCCGAGCGCCGAGGGCTTATGCCCCGCGAGCTTTTCGGCGAGCATCCAGAACAGCGCGGCCGAGGCAGTCGCGACGAAGGTGTTGATCATCGCGAGCGCTGCCGAGCCATTGGCTTCGAGCGCCGAGCCGGCGTTGAAGCCGAACCAGCCCACCCACAGCATGCCGGTGCCGACCATCGTGAGGGTCAGCGAGTGCGGCGCCATGATTTCCTTCTGGTAACCGATACGCTTGCCGAGGATCAGCGCGGCGACGAGCGCCGAGACACCCGCGTTGATGTGCACGACGGTGCCGCCGGCGAAATCGAGCGCGCCCATTTCGAAGAAGAGGCCGCCCACCGCCCACACCATGTGCGCGATCGGGAAATAGACGATCGTCAGCCAGATCGCGCCGAACACCATCACCGCCGAGAATTTCATGCGTTCGACGACCGATCCGAGGACCAGCGCGAGGGTGATCGCGGCAAAGGTCATCTGGAAGCTGATGAACACATATTCGGGCAGCTTGAAGCCGTCGCTGAACGTGTCGGCGAGGCTGTCGGGCGTGACACCGGCAAGGAAGAATTTGCCCCAGGCGATGAAGGCATTGCCTTCGGGGCCAAAGGCGAGGCCGTAGCCGTAGATCACCCAGATGATCATCGCGAGGCAGGCGGCGGCGCCGATCTGCGTCATCGTCGACAGCATATTCTTGGTGCGTGTCAGACCGCCGTAAAAGAGCGCGAGGCCCGGCAGGATCATCAGCAGTACGAGGATGGTCGAGGTCATCATCCAGGCGGTATCGCCCTTGTCGACGACAGCTTCGACCACCGGTTCGGGTGCCGCCGCGGCGGCTTCCTGCGCCCAGGCGGGCAGCGCGGCGAACAGCGAGAGGCCGACGGCCCCGGCGCCCGCCGCAAATTTCTTTGCGAACGTCATATTTTCCCCCTTCGTCATTACAGTGCCGCCTCGCCGGTCTCGCCGGTGCGGATGCGCACCGCCTGACCCACGTCGAGGACGAAAATCTTGCCGTCGCCGATCGAGCCGGTTCCGGCGGTCTGTTGCAGCGTTTCAACGACCCGCGGTGCAAGCGCATCGTCGCAGACGAGCTCGATCTTTACCTTCGGCACCATGTTGGTGGCATATTCGGCGCCGCGGTAGATTTCGGTCTGTCCCTTTTGCCGGCCGAAGCCCTTGACCTCGGTCACGGTCATGCCGGCGATGCCCAGACCGGTGAGCGCCTCGCGCACCTCGTCGAGCTTGAATGGTTTGATGATGGCCAAGATCAGCTTCATGACGCCCCCTTTTGCAAATGGCACCATGTTGCACTGCAACGCCCGTGCCAGATTGCGCAGGGCGCGCGAAAGTTAACATTTTGTGACGGAGAGGGCGGGGTGAGCGACCAATTCGGTCGTTCGGTGGGCAGGCGAGGCGGGTAATTGCCTAAATTTTGGGCAAATAGCCGTCGCCCCCGCGAAGGCGGGGGCCGCCATCGTTTACGCATCGACGAAGGGCAAGGCCGACTGCGGCCCCTGCCTTCGCAGGGGCGACGTTTTCTACTCGGCCGCCTTGAACCGAGCCCAGATCGGCAGATGGTCCGACGCGCGCGCCGCGAGCGCGCTCTGGTGGACGCCCGCCTCGACGGCTTCAAGATCGGGGGTCGCGAAAATACGATCGAGCTTCGCGACCGGGCGGCGGCTGTGGAAGCTGTGGCCGGTGTCGACAAGCCGGTGGCGCTCGCCGAAATCGGCGAGGCAGCCGCCGCGTGGCCGCCATTCGTTGCAGTCGCCCATCAGGATCGTCGGCAGTTCCTCGCCCTCGGCGATATGGTGGAGGATCGCGCGCGCCTGCTGGCGGCGGCGCAGCCCCGAAATATCGAGGTGCATGCCGACGACGCGCAGCCGCGTATCGCCGATGCGGACCGTCGCGGCGACGGCGCCGCGCGGCTCGAGCATGGGCAGGTGCAGCGCATGGCTTTCCTCGACCACGGCGCCCTTGCGCACGAGCAGCGCGTTGCCGTGCCAGCCGATCGCATAGGGACGGCCGCTGAGGAGGTCGACCGGCACATAGTCGCTATGCTCTTGGAACATATGCGGCGGGATCGCGCTCGTGCGCGCGCCGAAGCGGCGGTCGGCTTCCTGGAGCGCGACGATATCGGCATCGAGCTCGCCGAGCACCGACAGCACGCGGCCCGGGTCGCGGCGCCGGTCGAGGCCGATGCCCTTGCGCATATTGTAACTGGCGACCTTGATCATGTGTTTTTCAAGCGCTCAGGCCGCGTTTCCGTTCCCGCTCGCCTCGAATTCGGCGATCAGCGCCTGGGCTTCGTCGAGGTCCTCGTCGAGCACCATGATGCGGACCGGGATCATCAGCCCGACGCTTTCGGCGATGTTCATGCCCGCGTCGAAGCAGACGGCGTGAACCCCGGCGCTCTCCAGCCGGCCGCGCAGCAGCTCGGCCTCGGCACCGTTGGGCAGACGCACCAATTCGACGAGTGGCATCAGGCGTCGCCCGCGATGAAACGGTCGGTCGGGCGTGTCGGCAGGCCGTCGATGCTGCGATCACGCTCCTTGAACTTTTCGACCCACAGCGTGCGGTCGGCCTGGCGGTGATATTTCTGCAGCGTGTCGCGCTCGTGCTGCAATTCCATCATTGGCACGCCCCAGCCGCAGCTCGTCTGCACGCTGTCGACGTCGATCACGAAAATCTGGCGCGTGCCGGGGAGCAGGGTGAAATGCGCCGCGAGCGCGTCCCATTCGGCATCCTGCGGCAGCACGGGGCGCCCGCGGCCATAGATGCGCAGGATCAGCGCGCTGCGGTCGAAGGCGCAGAACATGATCGTGATGCGGCCGTCGGCGGCCAGGTGCGCGTGCGTTTCGTTGCCCGATCCGCCGAGGTCGAGATAGGCGACCTGCCGGTCCGACAGGATGCGGAAGCTGTCGGCATAGCCTTTGGGCGACAGGTTGATGCGTGCATCGACGGCGGCGGTCGCGGTGAAATAGACCGGCTGCTTTTCGATGAAGGCGATATGCTTGTCGGTCAGCGTTTCGGTAAATTCGGCCATGCTCGGGCTCCGCTGGATTGGTCGGTTCGCCCTATCACCAATTCTTGCCCTCTTCTATCGCGGCGTCCTCGTCGGCGCGGGTTGCGCGGCCGAGGGCCTCGTTGCGATGCGGGAAGCGGCCGAAGCGGTCGACGACGTCGAAATGCTTTTGCGCATAGTCCTGGAATATCGGGGCGTCGAACGCCGCGAACAAGCGCAGCGATTCGCGCTGGTCGTCCATATTCTCGCTGTGCTGGAAGGGCAGGCAGGCGAATTGGCGCCGTTCGTCGGGCCAGTGTTCGTGCCAGCCGTGTGCGACGATGCCGCGCGCGATCGCGCGGGCGAGATCGTCGGTCGCAAAGGCATCGGCGTGGCCGCGATAGATGTTGCGCGGCACCTGGTCGAACAGGATCGCCGCGGCAAGCGCGGTGTCGGGATCGGTGAGGAAGGCTTCGGCGGGCTGCGATCGCAAGGCTTCGTGCCAGCCTTCGGCCAGATCGCGGACCGCTTGATCGAATTCGCCGCCGCCGCCGTACCAGTCGTCCATGCCATGCTCGTCAAACCAGAAGACGAGGAGTTGCCGGGCCCAGTCAGCGGGCGGCGGGGTGGGTGTTTCAGGATCATTCGTCATTGCGAGCGCAGCGAAGCAATCCAGAGCGGTTTATGCAAGCTCTGGATTGCCGCGGGCCTGCGGCCTCGCAATGACGAACGAAGCTATTCGCCCTTGACGCGCTTGTACGGCACAAACTGGCCGAGCGACACGAAGCCGGCGTACATATGGCTCGTGCGGTCGCGCAGTTCGACGGCGTCGATGCTGCACAGCTGGCTGCCGGTCGTCTTGGTCACGAGAATATCGTCATCGTCGAGCGATTCGGCGCCGCCCTTGGGCCGGTTGACCCAATAGGTGCTGCCGACCTTGTAGACGATCGCCGTCTTTTCGATGATCTGCGAGCTGCGCGCGGTCGAGAGCGAGATGCAATCCTGCGGTTCGCCCGCGACGCGGCCTTCGAGCAGCTTGGCAAGCTGATCTTCGGGCGCAAGCTTTTCGCGCGCGGTGGCGGCCGGGGCGGCCGCGATTGCGGCAGCGGCGAGAAGCGCCGGGATTAGGTGACGCATGGGTTCAACTCCTATATTCATCAGACCCTACCCGGCGCCTTCTTACGCCCGCCCGCGTGAACAGACGCTGACTCGCCGCCGTTTCAGCACGCCCCGTCGGGAAGCGGGATGCCCAGCGGGCCTTTGCATTTCTTCTTTTTCGCGGGTTCGGCCGGGGTGCCGCCGCCCATATTCGATCCGCTCATCCCGCCGAAATCGGCACCGACCATCAGCATGGTATGCGAGCGGAAGCGGACCTTCGCGGTCCAGTCGATGTTCCACGCGGCATTGCCCGCGGGCTTGGGCGGATAGGAGAAATTGGCCTCGGGCCCGAAAGCGTTGAGGTTGCCGATCAGCATTTCGCCCGACGCCTTCTTGACCTCGGCGGGGATCTGGCAGCTCGTCTGCGTTGGCGGCATCACGATCTTCTTGGTGACAAGATTCGCGACGACCGAGGGCGGCAGCCAGTCCCACAGGCCGCCGCCGAATTCCTTCGACGCGCTGCTCGTCCACCAGACGATATCGCCCATGTCATTCTTGCCGCCGCCATTGCCCATGCCGCCGATCGTCCACGCGACATAGCCGGTCGCGCTCGGCACCGAATTCCAGCGCACCATCACCGACTGGTCGCCCTGGATCGCGGTCGAGGCCGAAAGCCCCTGCATATAATCCTGCGCGAGCGTGAAATTGATGTCGGGGCCGATATTGCTCGCAACGCGGTGCGCGCCGAGCAGCGATGAGCCCGATCCGGGCTGCTTGCCGCCCTTGCTATTCGGCCAGTCGACATAGGAACGGCTGTTCGCCTTGCTCACTTCGCGAATGACGGGGACCGCGCTGGAGAAGAGATTGGGCGGCATCTGCCCCGCGGCGACCTTGGCGAAATCGATCACCACCGGCTGGCCGGGGCCCGCCTTCGCGCCGCAGCCCCAATAGAGGAGCAGACGGCCTTTCGGGCGCTCGAATGGCGTGGTTCCGGTCTCTTCCCTGCTCGCCTCCCAGGTCAGCGGCACCGACTTGCCCATCTTCGCCTGCGGCAGAAAGAAATGGTCGCCCTTCGGCGGCGGCGCGGTGGCGGCGTCGTTCGAGCCGAGGCGAAGGAGCAATTGGTGCGCGACCTTGCTCGACGGATCGCCGCCGAACATCATGCCCATGGCGCCGCCGAGGCCGCCCCTGCCGCCGCCCGCCATCGCGGCGAAGCCCGACATCGTCGCGACGTCCATCTCGTAACGCTCTTTGGGGCCGGTGGTTTTTTGCGCCGAGCCGGGAACGGCGGCGAGGACCGCGGCGACGGCCGCCACGGAAATAAAACGCAGATTCGAACGCATATTACCCTCCCTGTTGCGGAGGATGCCCCCGCGGATGATGCGACCGATTCTTCTTCTGTTTGCGTAAACTATATGCGCGGGAGGGGCGAACGCCAAGTGAGGGCGATCACAGGCCGTATGCGCTGCAAATCTTCGTCACCCCGGACTTGATCCGGGGCCTGCCTTTCTTCGCGAAAAGAAGGCGGGTGCCGGGTCAAGCCCGGCATGACGATATGGGATCAGGCTGTGCCGCCCACCGTCAGCCCGTTGACCAGCAAGGTCGGCTGGCCGACGCCCGCGGGGACGCTCTGACCGGCCTTGCCGCAGATGCCGATGCCCTCGTCGATCGCCATATCGTTGCCGATGCCGGTGACCTTGGTGAGCACGCTCGGGCCGTCGCCGATCAAGGTCGCACCCTTGATCGAATCGCCGAGCTTGCCATTCTCGATCTTGTACGCCTCGGTGCAGCTGAAGACGAACTTGCCCGACACGATGTCGACCTGTCCGCCGCCGAAGCTTTTGGCGAAAATGCCGTTCTTGACGCGCGACAGAAGCTCGGCGGGATCGTCGTTGCCGCCGCGCATGAAAGTGTTGGTCATCCGCGGCATCGGGGCGTGCGCGAAGCTTTCGCGGCGCCCGTTGCCGGTGGGCTCGACCCCCATCAGGCGCGCGTTGAGGCGGTCCTGCATATAGCCTTTGAGGATGCCGTCCTCGATCAGCACCGTTTCGCCGGTCGGCGTGCCTTCGTCGTCGATGCTGAGCGAGCCGCGGCGGCCGCCGCCGACGGGGCTGTCCATCGCGCCGTCGTCGACGACGGTGACGCCGGGCGCGGCGACGCGCTGACCGATGCGGCCCGAAAAGGCGCTGGTGCCCTTGCGGTTGAAATCGCCCTCGAGCCCGTGGCCGACCGCTTCATGCAGAAGCACGCCCGGCCAGCCGGGGCCGAGCAGCACGGTGAATTCACCCGCGGGGGCGTCGACCGCGCGCAAGTTCACGAGCGCCTGCGCGAGCGCCTCGTCAATCGCGCGGTTCCACTGTGCGGGCTCGAACAGATGGTCGTACATGTAACGGCCGCCGAGGCCGAAATAGCCGGTTTCGCGGCGGCCATTCTCCTCGACCACGATCGAGACGTTGAGGCGGACGAGCGGGCGGATGTCGGTCGCGAGGAAGCCGTCGGCGCGGACGATCTCGACCACCGACCAGCTGCCCGCGAGCGCGACCGACACCTGGACGATGCGCGGATCGCGTGCGCGCGCCGCGGCGTCGATTTCCTGGCAGAGCGCGACCTTCTTCGCGAAGGGGATGAGGTCGAGCGGGTTCGCTTCGTCGTAAAGATGGCGGTTGGTGCGCGGCGGCGGCGCGGCGTGCGCTTGGCTTGAGGGATCGAGCAGCGCGAGCGTCTCGGCGGCGCGGCGGATGGCGCCGGCGCTGATGTCGCTGGCGTGCGCAAAGCCCGTCATCTCGCCCGACACGGCGCGCAGGCCAAAACCGGCATCGGTCGAATAATCGGCGGTCTTGAGGCGCCCGTCGTCGAAACCGAAGCTCTCGGTCGCGCGATATTGCAGGTAAAGCTCGCCGTCGTCGGCCTTGGCGAGCGCTTCGCGCGCGAGCGCCTGCGCCAGATCGGGGTCGAGCGCATCGGCGCGATAAAGGAAGCGGCGGGGATCGGTCGGGCTTGTCATAGGAGCGATATAGGCACGGCGCCCGCCGACCGCAAAGATTCGTCAGAGATAATTGACGGTGAGCGTGAAGGTGCCGCTGTAGTTGCCCTCGGGCTGGTTCGCGGGGACGGTGAGCGTGCCGCCGATATAATAGGTCTGGACGCCGCTCGGCAGCAACGTCCCGCCGAGCAGCGCGATGCCGCCGCCGCTCGTGCTCGCGGCGCGGACAAGACTTGCGGTCATCGGGGCTGCGCCGCCGCCGGCGCGCGTGAGCGTGACCGAGGTGCTGCCCGATACGGTGATCAGGAAAATGCCGCCGGTGCCCTGGAACACCGCGCGCTGCGCCGCCGAGCCCACCGGGGTGACGCCGCCGCCGGTCGTGCGCGCATTGGTGACGGGGCTGATCGTGACAGTGCCGCCGGTCGCCCCGCTGATCAGCGTGCCGAAATCGAGATCGTCGGTCTTGATCAGCGTATTCGGGCGAACGACCGCCGCATTGGCGGTGCCGGGCATGTCGGCGGCATAGGCCGGTCCGCATAGCGCTGCGCCCGCCGCTGCCGCGGCGATGGTCAGGGCGCGAGCAGCTCCCCGACAGTCTCTGGTCCCTTGAATCTCCACAGATTCTGCTCCTGTCTGGCACATCTTATGCCAGCGGGACCTTCATCACTGATGCATGGGGGTGGTGAATCGGCCGTTTACTTGCGGCCCGGGAATCACGCGTTGTCGGCAACGCCGGCGTTCAGCCCTTGTCGGCGATCCCGCCGATGAGAATGAAGCGGCGGTCGCAATAGCCGCAGTCGGCGAAGCCCTCGTCGGTGTCGATTTCGAGCCATACGCGCGGGTGGCCGAGCGCCGCATCGGCGAGGCCGTCGCCGGTGCCGTCGCAGGCGATGCGGGTCTTGGGCGTGCGGATGGTTTCGGGTGCGGGCTGGGTCATCGAGGGCGCCCATAGCAAGCGGGACGGGCGCCCGCAATCGGGTCTGCGCAATTGCGGGGGCATTGACGGCACCGGTGCAGGCATCCTTTCGGGTGCAAGTGGTCCCCCGGTGCCGTCTTCCCCCCACGGAAGGTCTAAAGATAGTTCAATGTGATCGTGAACGTGCCGCTGTAATCGCCGGGTGCCTGATTGGCGCCGACCTCGAGCGTGGCGCCGACCGGGAAATTATAGTTTCCCAGCGCTGACGTGATGCGGAAGCGCGTCGGCGTCGTCGACAGGATCGCGGTCGGCGTGCTGCCGATCTCAAACGTGCGGGCGCGCATCCGCACCCCTGGTCCCGTGAGCCAGATCGTGTTCGATCCGAGCGAGATATTGACCTGGCGATTTTGAGTGCCGAGCCCTGCGAAGCGCGCGGGCTCGCCGCCATTTCCGGCGAGCGTGACGCCGCCGGTGCGGGAGCGCGATCCGTCGGGCTCGATCGTCACCGTCCCCGCGGTCGCCGACGGGATGATGTCGCCGAAATCGAGGTCGTTGACCTTGAAGAAGGAAAGCGGGCGAAGCACGATGGCTTTGGCTTCGCCTTGCGCGCCCGCCTGCGCCAGCGCCGGCGATGCGGCGGCGGGCGCGATCAGGAGCGCGAAGATGGCTAGGCCGCGCTGCATAGACAGCGGGCAAAAGATGTGACTGGTCCCCACAGCCGCCGTCCTAGCGGCGAGTTTCCAATTTAGCGTTAACGTGATGCTGATGAAAAATTAGCGGGCTTTCGCAGCCCGAAGTGCGCGGCTATGGAGGCGCCATGAGTGAAGCCGCCATCCGCATCGACGCCGTCTCCAAACTCTATGCCGGCGGCAAGCAGGCGCTCGACAATGTCAGTTTCGACGTGCCGCGCGGGGAGATTTTCGGTCTTTTGGGACCGAACGGCGCGGGCAAGTCGACGCTGATCAACATCCTTGCGGGGCTGGTCAACAAGACGAGCGGGCATGCGAGCATCTGGGGCTTCGACATCGACGCCGACCCGCGCAACGCTAAATATTCGATCGGCATCGTGCCGCAGGAGATCGTTTTCGATCCCTTTTTCACGCCGTACGAGACGCTTGAGAATCAGGCCGGCCTTTATGGTGTGCCGAAGGACAAACGGATTTCGGACGAACTGCTCGCCGCGGTGCATCTGTCGGACAAGCGCGATGCCTATGCGCGGACGCTGTCGGGGGGCATGAAGCGCCGGCTGCTCGTCGCCAAGGCGATGGTGCATTCGCCGCCGATCATCGTGCTCGACGAGCCGACCGCGGGGGTCGATATCGAGCTGCGCCAGCAGCTTTGGGACTATGTCCAGCGGCTCAACGACCGCGGCGTCACCGTCGTGCTGACGACGCATTATCTCGAAGAGGCCGAAGAGCTCTGCGACCGGATCGCGATCATCAACCACGGCAAGCTGATCGCGAACAAGCCGACGCGTGAATTGGTCGACATGGCGCGCGAGAAGATCGTCGTCGTGACGCTCGACGCCGATATCGGCGCCTTGCCGGCGCACCCGGCGTTCGAGAAGGTCGAGCGCGAGGGTGAGCGCGGGCTCGCGATCCATTATAACAAGGACCGCATGAACGCGGGCGAGGTGCTCGCCGCGGTCAATGCGATGGGGCATGGCATCGTCGACGTCTCGACGCGCGAGGCCGATCTGGAAGATGTGTTCCTGAATCTGACGCGCAGCGCCGCCTGAGCGTCAGCGCCGCGTCAGGCGCGCGGCGACCCCGAAGTGATCCGACGGATATTCGCCGTCCACCGGCGTGTTGCCGATGACGCGCGCGCCGGAGACCGCGAACGCGGCCGCGTCGGCGAAGATATGGTCGATCACGCGGGGCTTGTGACCGCGCGCGGGATTGAGCGTCGTTTCGGCCGCGCCTTGCGGCAACGCCGAGACGAAGCGCGGCGGCCCCATCGCAGCGAGGCCGGGATCGTCGAGGGGCGCGTTGAAATCGCCCATCACGACGAGCGGGGTGCCGTCGGTCGGTAGCCAGGCGAGCAGATCGGCAAGCTGTTCCGCGCGCACCGCCGCGGCTTCGGGCTGCCACGCGAGATGCGTCGCGACGATGTCGACCGGCCCGCTTGCGGTCCGGACGCGCACGCGGATCGCGGTGCGATAATCCGACAGCGGCGCAAGCTTGCGGCGCGCGACCTCGATCACTGGCAGGCGCGTCAGGATCGCGTTGCCATAGCGTTTGGGCGAGCCCTCGGGCTCAGGCGCGACGAAGTGGACTGCGGCGTAGCTGAGGTCGCGGGCGATCGTGTCCGCCTGATTCGGCAGGCCCTTTTTCGAATCCTCGAGCACTTCCTGCAACGCGATGACGTCGGCGTCCGCTTCGCGCAGCGCCGCCGCCAGCAACGCGCGCCGCGCCGGCCAATGGCCGCCCGCGTCGTGCCAGATATTAAAGGTTGCGACACCGAGGTCGCCGGGAGGATTTGCCCCGACGCGATGCGCGCAGGCCGCAAGCGGCAGTGTCGCCATTGCGGTCAGCAGCGCGCGCCGGTTAAGTTCCGCTTTGAGCATGTCGACAAATTCCCTTGGCCGGCGTCTTCGATCCCCCTGTCATGCGGCGCCTCGCTGTGCAACAGAGGCGCCATGAGTGAATACGACGTCATCATCGTGGGTTCGGGTGCCGCAGGGCTGACCGCCGCCATCGCGCTTGCAGACCATTGCCGCGTGCTCGTGCTCGCGAAGGGCGAACTCACCGGCGGCTCGACCGCATGGGCGCAGGGCGGGATCGCGGCGGTGCTCGACGCGGGGGACACGTTCGAAAATCATATCGAGGACACGATGATCGCGGGCGGCGGCCTCAACCGGCGCGAGACGGTCGAGTTCGTCGTCGAGAATGCGCCGCACGCGATAGAGCGGCTGGTCGAGATGGGGGTGCCGTTCAACAAGGATGCCGAGGCGCTGCACCTGACGCGCGAGGGCGGCCATTCGCACCGCCGCATCGTCCATGTCGACGACGCGACCGGCTGGGCGGTGCAGGCGGCGCTGCTCAAGACCGCCGAGGCGCATCCGAACATCACCTTGCTGCCGGGGCAAGCGTGCATCGACCTGATCACCGGGCGGCACGAGGAACGCTATTCGGGTTCGGGGCGCGTGTGGGGCGTCTATGCGCTCGACGAAAAGACGGGGAAGGTCCGCGCGCATGTCGGCCGCGCGACGATCCTCGCGAGCGGCGGGGCGGGGCGTGTGTACCAGTTCTCGACCGCTCCCAGAGGCGCGACCGGCGACGGCATCGCGATGGCGTGGCGCGCGGGCGCGCGCGTCTCGAACATGGAGATGATGCAGTTCCACCCGACCTGCCTCTATAACCTCGACGTCAAGAATTTCCTGATCACCGAGGCGGTGCGCGGCGAGGGCGGCATCTTGAAGCACCCCGTCACCGGCCACCGCTATATGCCCGACTATGACGCACGCGCCGAACTGGCGCCGCGCGATGTCGTCGCGCGCGCGAACGACGACCAGATCAAGCGCTCGGGGCTCGATTATGTCCACCTCGACATCAGCCATCAGGACCCCGATTTCGTCGCGGGGCATTTCCCGAACATCTACGAGAAGCTGCTGACGCTCGGCATCGACATGACGAAACAGCCGATCCCGGTGGTGCCCGCGCAGCATTATACGTGCGGCGGGGTGCTGATCGACCTCGACGGGCGCACCGACCTGCCCGGGCTTTATGCGGCGGGCGAGTGCACCGAGAGCGGGCTGCACGGCGCGAACCGCCTCGCTTCGAACAGCTTGCTCGAGTGTTTCGTGTTCGGCGAGGCGGCGGCGAAGCATATCATCGAGAGCTGGGACCAGCTCGACGCGCCGCCCGCGATCCGGCCGTGGGACGCCAGCCGCGTCACCGATTCGGACGAAGAGGTGGTGATCAAGCAGAACTGGACCGAGATCCGCCGCTTCATGTGGAATTATGTCGGCATCGTGCGAACGACGAAGCGGCTCGAACGCGCGCGGCACCGCATCGACATGATGACGCACGAGGTCGAGGATTATTACGGCCATTTCCGCGTCACGACCGACCTGATCGAGCTGCGCAACCTGCTGCAATGCGCCGAGCTGATCGTGCGCAGCGCGCTCCACCGCAAGGAAAGCCGCGGATTGCACTATACACTCGATTACCCCGACTTGTTGCCGCAAGCGGTCGATACGGTGCTGGTGCCGTGATCGGTGGCTAGAGGGTCGCGGACGAAGCTTCCGCCGCCCTATCTACGGCGGGTGTGGATGCGGGACCCTGCCGCGGACGCGGACAAGCCCGCGGTCGATCGCGATCAATATCCCTTCAATATCCCGCTGTTCGGTGACCCGGGATTCGAAATCCGGTTCGAGAGCCCCGTCACGATCTTGGTGGGCGAAAATGGATCGGGAAAATCGACCTTGCTCGAAGCGATCGCGGTGCTGGCCGGGTTCAGCGAGGGCGGGGGCGGCTATGGTCATATGGCCGTCGAGCGGTCGGATATTTCGGGCAGCGATGGCGGCCTATTGGCCGATACCCTGCGTGCCGCGTGGCTCCCCAAGATAGGCAAAGGCTTCTTTTTCCGCGCCGAGACCTTCTTCACCCTGGCGCGCTACGTCGATCAGGCCGCCTATGACGTCGGCGCGGGGCGGCCCGATTATCTGTCCTGGTCGCACGGCGAAGGGTTTCTAGGTTTTTTCGAAGAGCGGGCCGATCAGCAGGGCATCTATATTTTCGACGAACCCGAATCGGCGCTGTCGCCGTCGCGCCAGTTCGAATTCCTCAAGCTGCTTCGCCGCATCCAGCGCGCCAACAACAGCCAGGTCATCATGGCGACGCATTCGCCGATCCTGATGGCGCTGCCCGACGCGGATCTGTGGCAGATCAGCCCGCTCGGGATCGAGCCGGTCCAGCTCGAAGACACGGCGCATTACCGGCTCTATCGCGAGTTCATGCTCTATCCGCACGAGACGGTCGAGGCGATGATCGAATAGGCGTCAGCCGCCGACGCCGAGCAGCCGTCCGACAAAAATCAGCACGATCGCGCCGATGACCGAGGCGAGGCAGCCCGCGCGGCTGAAGTCGCCGCGGCCGCGCGATGTCGCGAGGCCGGCGAGGAGCGAGCCGCCGATGCCGAGCAGGATCGTGGCGAGCCACCCCATCTCGACCGCGCCGGGATAAAAGAAGCGCGCGAGCGCGCCGATGACGAGGCCCGAGATGATAGCGCCGATGATGTTGATCATGCATTGTATCCTTCGTTGAGAAATCGCTCGGCGAGCGCGGCGTGGAGCGCGGCGCCGCGCGCCATCACGCTCTCGTCGAGCACCATATGGTTGCTGTGGAGCCCGCAGCATTGGCGCCAGTCGCTGCCCGCCTCGCTCGCGCCGAGCCAGAACATCGCGCCGGGGACTTTTTCGAGGACGTAGGAGAAATCCTCGGCGCCCATCACCGGATTGTCCATCGTCAGCCAGGCTTGTTCGCCAAAGGTCTCTTCGACGACCGACTGGCCAAAGCTCACCGCTCGGCTGTCGCAGATGGTGACGGGGAAGCCCTCCTCGATCGTCACCTCGGCGGTGCAGCCATGCGCCTCGGCGATCGCGGGGGCGAGGCGCTTCAATTCGCGCGCGACCATCGCGCGGCGCTCGGGCGACAGCGTGCGGATCGTGCCGAGCATCTCGGCGGTCTCGGGGATGATATTGTTCGTCGTGCCCGCGGCGATCTTCGCGATGGTGACGACCGCGGGGTCGAAAACCGAAATACGGCGCGTCACCATCGTCTGGATCGCGGTGACGATCGCGCAGGCAACGGGGATCGGGTCGATGCTGTCGTGCGGCATCGAGGCATGCCCGCCCGCGCCCTTGACGGTGATCGAGAGGACATCGGACGAAGCGAGCAGCGGCCCCGCGCGCCCCGCGAAGATCCCGTGCGGCGCGTTCGGCATGATATGGAGCGCGAAGGCGGCGTCGGGCAGCGGGTCGATAATCCCGTCATCGAGCATGAAGCGCGCGCCATGATGCCCCTCCTCGCCCGGCTGGAACATGAACATCACGGTGCCGGGCAGGCGGTCGCGTGCGGCGCAGAGAAGCTTCGCCGCGCCGACGAGCATCGCGACATGCGTATCATGCCCGCACGCATGCATCGCGCCGGCGATCTCGGAGGTGAAATCGAGACCGGTGTCTTCAAGCAGCGGCAGTGCGTCCATGTCGCCGCGCAGCAGCACGGTGCGCCCGTTCGCGGGCCCGCGCAGGATCGCGATCAGGCCCGTGGTCGAAGGCCCCTCGCGAAATTCGAGCGGCAGCCCGGCGAGTGCGTCCTTGATCTTCGCGAGCGTTTTCGGGTTCTGCAGCCCGAGTTCGGGTTCGCGGTGGATCGCGCGGCGGAGGTCGACGAGGTCGGGGAGGAGGGTTTCGGCCTCGGCGGGCCAGCTTCGGGCGATCTCGTTCACTTCTTTCCTCCAAATAACTGCCGCCCAGCAAGGTCGAGCATGATCTCCTCGCTGCCGCCGCCGATGGCGTTGACGCGGACTTCGCGGTAGATGCGTTCGACCTTGCTGCCGGTGATATAGGACGCGCCGCCGAGGACCTGTGCGGCCTCGCGTGCAACGCTTTCCAGCATGCGCGTCGCCTGCACCTTCAGCATCGCGAAGTCCGCGGGGCGGTCCTTGCCGTTTTTGACCTGCCAGGCGCAGAGGTCGACCCATGCCTGTGTTGCCTCGATCTGGCGTTCCATGTCGGCGAGCTTGATGCGGATCGACTGGTGGCCGACGAGCGGCTTGCCGAAGGTCTCGCGGTTCTGCGCCCATTCGGCGGCTTCGGCCATAGCGACGCGGGCATAGGCGCAGCAGCCCATCGCCATGCCGAGCCGCTCGCTGTTGAAATTGCGCATGATGCCGATGAAGCCGCCATTCTCAGGACCGATCAGATCTTCGGCGGGGACGCGGACGCCGTCGAAATGGATCGCGGCGGTGTCGCTGCAGCGCCAGCCCATCTTGTCGAGCCTTGTGCGTTCGACGCCGGGGCTGCCCATGTCGATCAGCAGCAGGGAGATGCCCGCGGCGCCCGGCCCGCCGGTGCGCACCGCGCAGGTCAGCCAGTCGGCGCGCATGCCGCTGGTGATGAACATCTTGCCGCCGTTGACGATATAGGAGTCGCCGTCGCGGACCGCTGTGGTCTTGAGGTTCGCGACGTCGCTGCCGCCGCCCGCCTCGGTGATGCCGAGCGCGATGATCTTTTCGCCCGCGAGCACGGGCGGCGCGACGCGCTGCTTCAACTCTTCCGAACCCAAGGCGAGGATTGGGGGCAGGCCGATGCCGTGCGTCATCAGCGAGGCGCCGAGGCCGCCGGCGCCGACCGCGGCGAGCTCCTCGGTCAGTACGAGCCCATGGAAATTGTCGAAGCCTTCGCTGTGCCCGCCATATTGCTCGGGATAGCGCAGGCCGAGGATGCCCGCCTCCGCAGCTTTCTTGTGGAGTTCGCGCGGCAGCTCGCCCTCGGCCTCCCAGCGATCGATGTGCGGCGCGATCTCGCGCGCGACGAAGCGGCGGACGCTCTGCGCCAGCGCTTCGTGGGTTTCGTCATAATAGGGCGATCTTGCACGCCAGTCGTCGAAGGCTGTCATGGCGCGATGCTGCGCGGCGTTGACGTTCCCGTCAAGTCGGGCTTGCGCTGTGGCAACAAGCACTTAAGGTCGCGCGCCATGAACAAATCGCACCTGCTCGCCGGCCTCGCCGCTCTCGCCCTCATTTCCACCCCCGCCATGGCGCAAAAGTCGCCCGAAGCGACCGCCGAAGCCGCGCTCAAAAAGGCGCCGGTGTTCGACGGGCATAATGACGTGCCGTGGGCGCTGCGGCTGCGCGAGGGCAATGTCATCAACGGCTTCGATTTCCAGGACACGACCGACACCGCCAAGCCCGACGCGACCCCGCCCGAGATCGCGATGCACACCGACCTGATGCGGCTGCGCAAGGGCCATGTCGGCGCGCAATTCTGGTCGGTCTATGTGCCGAGCAACCCGAACGAGCAGCTGGCGGTGCAGCAGACGATCGAGCAGATCGACGTGATGAAGCGCTTGGCCCAGCGCTACCCGAGCGACCTTGCGCTCGCGTCGACCACGGCCGAGCTCGAAAAGGCGATGAAGGCGGGCAAGATCGCCGGGATGCTCGGCATGGAGGGCGGCCATTCGATCGGCTCGTCGCTTGCAGTGCTGCGCCAGATGTACGACCTTGGCGCGCGTTACATGACGCTGACGCATTCGAAGAATTTGAGCTGGGCCGACGCCGCGACCGACGCGCCTGCACACGACGGGCTGACCGATTTCGGCCGCCAGGTCGTCCGCGAAATGAACCGCATCGGGATGATCGTCGATCTGAGCCACGTGAGCGAAGCGACGATGAAGGATGCGCTCGAAACCGCGAAGGCGCCGGTGATGTTCAGCCATTCGGGCGTCCGCGCGATCAATCCGCATCCGCGCAACGTTCCCGACAGCGTGCTGCCCGCGGTGAAGGCGAATGGCGGGATCGTGATGATCGTGCTGCTGCCGGGCTTCCTCGATGCCGACGTCCGCGCGCAGGGGCTTGCGCGCACCGCCGAGCAGGCGCGGCTGAAGGCGATGTATCCGGGCGATCCGGCGGCGGAGAAGGCGGCGCTGAAAGCGTGGGACGCGGCGAACCCGGCGCGGACAACCAGTATCGCGAAGGTCGCCGAGCATATCGATCATCTCAAAAAGACGATCGGGGTCGATCATATCGGGCTCGGCGGCGATTATGACGGGATGGATTCGGCGCCGGTCGGCATGGAGGATGTCTCGGGCTATCCGGCGCTGTTCACCGAGCTGGCGAAGCGCGGCTATTCGCAAGCCGATCTCGAGAAGATCGCGAGTGGCAACATGCTGCGCGTGCTGAAGGCGGTCGAAGCCTATGCGGCGAGCCAGAAGGGCCAGCCGCCGATCGAGACGCCGGTCGCGAAATAAGGGGCTAGGGGCGGCGGCGAAACGGCCAGTCGGTCGCGCCGCCCGCCCACAGCGCCCACCAGATGATCAGCGGCTGCGCGGCGAGGCGCGGGCCGTGATACCACCAGCCCAGCGTCTCGCCGCCGATCGCGACATTGGCGAGCGCGTGGTGAAAATTGGCGGGCCAGACAAAGAGCGCATAGAGCGCGAGGCCCCAGCCGGCGGCCTTACGCGTCGCAGGGATCAGTAACCCGATCGCCCCCGCGATTTCGGCAACGCCGGTCGCCGCGACGACCAGCTCGGGCTGCGGCACCCACGGCGGGGTGATCGCGAGGAAGGGCGCGGGCCGCGTCAGATGCGCCCAGCCCGCATAGCCATAGGCGAGCGCGAGCAGCCAGCGCAGCGCTGTGCGGACCGGCGCGTTCAACGCCCGAGCGCGGTGAGCATCGCCTCGATGCTGGTGAATTTCTCGCGCGGGCGGCCGTCGAGCGCGGCCGCGACTTCGGCCTCCTCGATCCGGCGCCAGTCGCGGAAGGTGACGGGGGTGACATCGCGGCTGGCGAGCAGCGCATCGAGCCCGGGGCGTCCCGCCTTGCCCGCACCGCGGCCGATATCCTCGAGCACCATTTCGCCGATGCGCGCGCCGTCGGGCTTGTTGGTGCCGATCGTTCCCGACGGGCCGCGCCGCGCCCATCCGACGGCGTAGAGACCCGGCAGGATGCGCCCCTCGTCGCTCGCGAAACGGCCGCGCCCGTGCTCATAAGGCACGCCGGGGATCGGCGGGGTCTGGTAGCCGATGCAGCTGATCACCAGCCCGGCATCGAGCGCATAGGTCTCGCCCGTGCCGTGGCTGGTGAGGTCGGCGTCGAGCGTCGTGCGCTCGACGATCACGCGCTGGACGCGGCCGTCCCCCTCGAGCGCGACGGGCATGGCGAAGAAATCGAAGTCGATCGTCACCGGTTTCGCGACCGGATTGGCGGTGAAGCTGCGCAGATGCGTCACCGATTTGCGCATGCCGGGTTCGAGCAGCGCATCGTCGCCCTCGGGCGGCAGGTCGGCGGGGTCGACGCGCGGGCTGGCGCGTTCGAGATGGCCGAGTTCGCCGAGTTCCTTCGGCGTCATCGCGATCTGGTGCGGGCCGCGGCGGCCGAGGATCTGGATGTGGCGCACCGCGCTTCCGGCCAGCGCATCGCGGGCGTGCGCGACAATGTCGCTGCCGGCGAACTCGCCCGGCGTCTTGGCGAGGATGCGCGCGACGTCGAGCGCGACATTGCCGTTGCCGATCACTACGACCCCCGGGGCGTCGAGCGGCGGGTTCAGGTCGGCGAAATCGGGATGGCCGTTGTACCAGCCAACGAAGGCGGCGCTGCCGATCACGCCACCCAAGTCGGCGCCGGGGATGTCGAGCGGACGGTCGTTGGGGGCGCCGGTCGCGAGGATGACGGCGTCGTAGAGGGCGACGAGCTCGTCGATCGTCACGTCGGTGCCGACCGAAACATGGCCGACGAAACGGACGTTATCGGTCAGCGCGGTGCCCTCGTAACGGCGCGATACCGCCTTGATCGACTGGTGGTCGGGCGCGACGCCGGTGCGGATCAGGCCATAGGGGACGGGCAGCCGGTCGATGACGTCGACCGCGATATCGTCCGCTTTCTGCAATGTTTCGGCTGTATAATAACCCGCAGGGCCCGACCCGACGATCGCGACATGACGCATCAACCCACTCCTTCGGGTGTCCGCGCGGGCGCGCGGCCCCTATCTTGTTATGCGGGCGATGCTAGCGGCGAAATGCGTCAGGGCAAGCGGACTTGTTCGGGTGGGCGAACCAGCCTTGACAGCGGGGCCGTGCAGTCATATTTGGCCCGCCTCTGCTGCCCTGTCGTCTAATGGTAAGACTGCGGTTTCTGATACCGCCTATCGAGGTTCGAATCCTCGCGGGGCATCCAGAGCTTCCTTCAAATCCCGATCGTTGAAGCGTCCGGCAAGTGCCAGGCGGCCTGATTGCGCGCCCGATAAGCCCCGGCTTGTCCGCCGATAGATTTTCTTCGCCGCAAAAAGCGGTCTGCCCCGTTGACGAATCTAAAATCAATCGATTAAGTTGACATTGTCATTCGGGACTGGTCGAGACGAATGACGGGCTCTCCCCCTCGACCCGCGGCTTTTGACCGGGAAGCAGCTTGCTCCGCGTTACCAACGGCTAAAGCGCGTGATGCTCGGGCGACATCGCCAGGCATTGCGTTCCCCCAGAAGGGGTATTGCGATGCGTATGTGTAACAGCATCAACTAGATCATCGCCGCGCGTTTGTGCGGGGTAGCGGACCGACCGCGCCCTTCTCGCTCAGCGGCCTTCCATCATCTCCAGCCGCGACTCCTCACGCGAGACGTTGCGGCCTGACGTCCGGCACCCGAGCGCCGGCGTGGGGAAAAATCATGCCTTTGCTGACCCAATCCGACCTGTCGGATCTGGCTCGCTATCCTGCGTCCCTGCGCAGCGCCGCCCGCGCGCTGTGGGGAGCGGAGCTGGCGGCGTCCCGATCCGGCGCGGCGCACCGCGCCACCATTCATCACATCAAAAAGGGGGCGGGATCACCGCCCGGGGACCCAATATAATGAACCGTTTCTCTCCCGATCATCGTTTGAAGTTTCTGCTCGGTGCGGCGCTGTTGCTGCCCGCCGCACCGGCCTTTGCCGCCGAAACCACCGCCGAGACCGGCGCCGCCGCCGACGCCGCGGTCGACGAAGAAGCCGCCGGCGCGGCGGTCGCAGCCGCCTCCGCCGCCTCGTACGACGGCGCCGAGATCATCGTGTCGGCGCGCCGCCGCGACGAAAGCGCGCAGGATGTGCCGATCGCGCTGTCGGTCGTCGGCGCGTCGCAGCTCGAGCAGACGGGCAATTATACGCTGACGCAGATTCAGCAGATCGTGCCCAGCCTGCAGGTGTTCAGCTTCAACCCGCGCAACACCAACATCAATATCCGGGGGCTCGGCAGCAATGTCGCGCTGACCAACGACGGGTTAGAGAACGGCGTCGGTTTCTATGTCGACAATGTCTATTTCGGCCGCGTCGGCCAGTCGCAGTTCGATCTGGTCGACCTGCAGCAGATCGAGGTGCTGCGCGGGCCGCAGGGGACGCTGTTCGGCAAGAACACGACCTCGGGCGCGATCAACATCAGCTCGCGCAAACCGAGCTTCGACCCCGAATTTTCGGGCGAGGCGACCGTCGGCGACTATGGTTATTACCAGCTGCGCGGATCGGCGTCGGGGGCGCTGGTCGACGATCTGCTCGCGGTGCGCGTCAGCGGCTCGGTGACAGAGCGGCGCGGCTTCCTTTACAACGACACGCAGAATGAGCGCGCGCAGGATTATTCGAACTGGAGCGTGCGCGGGCAGTTGCTGTTCACCCCGACCGCCGACCTCGAAGTCCGCATCATCGGCGACTTTGCGCGGCAGAAGCAGAACCACGTCCTCAACATCTTCGCCGATTATTTCGGCGCCTATGAGAATGGTGCGGCGATCCCGAACAGCTTCGCCGAGCGTGCGGCGCGGTTCCCGGGTTACAGCTTCCCGGCGATCGATCCTTTCGCGCGGCGCGGCGAGGCGAACAGCCATTATCAGTCGAACATGGACGGCTATGGCGTGTCGGGGCAGGTCGACTGGAACGTCGGCGCGGCGAAACTGACCTCGATCACCGCCTATCGCTGGTGGGACTGGAACCCCGCCAACGATGGCGATTCGACCTCGCTTCCGGTGATCGTCAAGGCGCAGCAGGCGAACCGTCAGCGCCAGTTCAGCCAGGAAATCCGGCTGGCGTCGGACAGTGACGGGCCGATCAACTATGTCGTCGGTGCCTATTATTTCTGGCAGGTGATCCGCGGCAAGGGCGCGAGCGCCTATGGCTCCGCCGCCGCGCTGTGGAACCGCCCCGCGACCTCGCCGATCCCGCTCGCCGCGTGGGAAGCCGCGCTCAATGGGTTCGAGGCCAACTCGACCTCGGATCCGCGCACCAAAAGCTATGCGCTGTTCGGCCAGCTCGACTGGAAATTCACCGACCGGCTGACGCTGACCGCGGGGCTGCGCTACACGCACGAAAAGAAGAGCGGATCGTTCAACCAATTCCATGTCGCGGGGACGAACCTGTCGACCCTGCCTGCGGGATTGGCGGCACAGGCGGCGGCACTCCGCGCGCAGTTCAATCCGGTCACCAGTTACTCGACGGGGTTCAAGGACAATAGCGTATCGGGGCTCGCGACGCTGTCGTGGCAATTCTCGGACGATGCGCTCGCCTATGCGACCTATTCGCGCGGGAACAAGTCGGGCGGGCTCAACCTCACCAACTTGCCCGCGGGGATCGATCCCGACGTCGCACCCGAAAAGGTCGACAGCTACGAGCTCGGCATCAAGTCGCAATGGTTCGACAAGGCGGTGACGCTCAACGTCGCGGGCTATTGGACCGAAATCAGCGATTATCAGACCGCGATCACCGAGCAGGTGCCGAATACGGTCAACGTCCGCCAATATATCGCGAATATTCCGGGGGTGCGCTCGCGGGGTGTCGAAGGTGACCTGAGCTATGCGCCGAGCGACCGCGCGAGCTTCTATGCCTCGGTCGCTTATGCCGACACGACGTACAGCGATTACCGCACCGCGCCGCAGGCGCCCGAACGGCTCAACCAGGGGGGCATTCAGGACCTGACAGGCGAGCAGCTGCCCGGCGTGCCGAAATTCACTTACACGCTCGGCGGCGACGTGTCGGCGCCGCTCGGCAATCTCGGCGGGCGCGACCTGTCGATCTATGCGCATGCCGATTATTCGCATCGCTCGTCGTTCAACACTTCGTCGAGCGACAGCATCTATGCCGATGTGCCCGCCTATGGGATCGCGAACGCGCGCATCGGCTTCAAGACCGACGACGGATTGTTCGACCTGTCGCTCTGGGCGCGCAACCTGTTCGACAAGGATTATTTCCAGACCTTGTCGGCGCAGAACACTGGCATCGTCACCTCGCTGATCGGCGAACCGCGCACGATCGGCGCGACGCTGCGGACGAAGCTGTGATGGCGGCGTCCACCCCACTCGCGCGTGACCCACGCGCCTGTCCCATTCGACGACCGCCCGCAAAGGCTCTTGCCGGATACCCCCGCCGTCCAACCCCCAAAGGAGACTGACATGACGGACCTTCACAACAGCTATGCCAATGCGCGCGACAAGAATATCCCGCTCGAAATCACGCCGGTGACCGGCACGATCGGCGCCATCGTCCATGGTGTCGAGCTGTCGGGCGATCTGCCCGCGGCGGTGGTGCAGGCGATCCAGGCAGCGCTCGTGCGGCACAAGGTGCTTTTCTTTCGCGACCAGCAGCATCTGACCGATCAGGAGCATGAGGATTTTGCCGCGCTGCTCGGCGATCCGGTTGCGCATCCGACGGTGCCCGTCGCCGAAGGTTCGCGCTATCTGCTCGAGCTCGACAGCCAGGAAGGCTATGCCGCGTCGAGCTGGCACACCGACGTGACCTTCGTCGACGCCTATCCGAAGGCGTCGATCCTGCGCGCGCTGACGATCCCCGAAGCCGGCGGCGACACCCAGTGGGCGAATGGCGAGACCGCCTATGAGGGCTTGCCCGAAGTGCTGCGCCAGCTCGTCAACAATCTGTGGGCGACGCACACCAATCTCTATGACTATGCGTCGATCCTGCAATCGGCGCCCGACGGCGAAAGCGCGGCGAAGCGAATCAAGGAGCATCGGAACGTCTTCGCCTCGACGGTCTATGAGACCGAGCATCCGGTGGTGCGCGTCCATCCGGTGAGCGGCCAGCGCAGCCTGTTGCTCGGTCATTTCGTCAAGCAGTTCGTGGGGCTGAACGCGGCCGACAGCGCGCGGCTGTTCCAGACGCTGCAGGATCATATCACCAAGCCCGAAAATGTCGTGCGCTGGCGCTGGCGTGAAGGCGACGTGGCGATCTGGGACAATCAGTCGACCCAGCACCGTGCGACCGCCGACTTCGGCTTGCAGCGCCGGACGCTGCGCCGCGCGACGATTTCGGGCGAGGTTCCGGTCGGAATCGACGGGCGCCAGAGCCGCACTGTCCGCAAGGAAAAGGCGGTTCAATACGAACCCGCCTGACGAAATCGGCCGGCGCTTGTGGTTCTCCTCTCCCTTCCTGTGACTGCGCCGGCCCTGTCTGCGGCGCGCCCCGGTTCCATTCGCCCGGGCGCGCCGACCTTTTACCTTCGAAAGACCACCCGATGACCCATGGTTCGCGTTTCGCCCGCTTCCTCCTTGCCGCGCTGATCGGCGCCGCCGCGACGATCGGGTCCGCAGAAACGAAGGAGCGGCGGCCGAACCTGCTCGTCATCGTCGCCGACGACCTTGGCTATTCGGACCTTGGCGCGTTCGGGGGCGAGATCCGCACGCCCAACCTCGACAAGCTCGCGCTGAACGGCATCCGCCTCGCGGGTTTCCACACCGCGCCGACCTGTTCGCCGACGCGCTCGATGCTGCTTTCGGGCACCGACAATCATCGCGCCGGGCTCGGCACGATGGCCGAGATGATCCGCCCGAACCAGCAAGGCAAGCCGGGTTACGAGGGCTATTTGCGCAGCGACGTCGCGACGCTCGCCGAGCGGCTGGGCGCCAATGGCTATCGCACTTTGCTGTCGGGCAAATGGCACCTTGGCCTGACCCCCGAGCAGGATCCGCACGCGCGCGGGTTCGAGCGCAGCTTTGCGCTGCTCCAGGGCGGGCACAATCATTTCGGCACCGACGCCGACCCCGAAAAGGGCGGGCGGGCAACCTATACCGAACAGGGGAAGCGGCTGACGCGGCTCCCCGCCGATTTCTATTCGAGCGACACGTTCGCGACGCGGCTGATCGAATTTCTCGGCGAAAAGCCGGCCAACGGCAAGCCCGCGCGCCCCTTTTTCGGCTATCTCGCCTTCACCGCGCCGCACTGGCCGCTGCAAGCGCATCCCGAGGACATCGCACGTTACAAGGGACGCTATGACGAAGGGTTCGACGTGCTGCGCGAGCGGCGGTTGGCGCGGCAGCGCGAGCTGGGGATTCTCGCGCCCGACGTCGCGGCGCACACCCCGCGCAACCGTGACGGCAGCTGGGATTCGCTGACCGCCGGGCAGCAGCGGCTCGCGGCGCGCAATATGGAAATCTATGCCGCGATGGTCGACCGGCTCGACCAGAATGTCGGTCGCGTGATCGAAACGCTGCGCGCATCGGGCGAGCTCGACAACACGGTGATCGTCTTCCTCGCCGACAATGGCGCCGAGGCGCTCGACGTCGAGACCACGGGCGCGCAGATGCTCGCCGCGCCGCTCAAGGGCGCCGACAACAGCTTTGCCAATCGCGGCACGGCGGCGTCGTATCTCACTTATGGCGCGGGCTGGGCGCAGGCGGCGACCGCGCCGTCGTGGCTGACCAAGGGCTATCAAAGCGAGGGCGGAACGCGCGCGGTCGCGTTCATCAGCGGCGCGGGGATCGCGGCGCGCAAGGGCGCCGAGACGCAATATCTTTCGGTCGCCGACATCGCGCCGACCCTGCTTGACCTTGCGGGCGCCGATGCCAAGGCGACGCGTGTCGCGGGGCGCGAGGTCGTCCCGATCACAGGGCGGTCGTGGGCCGCCTGGCTCAAGAACGCCAATGCGCGCGTCTATGATGCGGGCGACGGCGTAGGCGCCGAACTGTTCGGATCGCGCGCCTATCGCCGCGGCGACTGGAAGCTCACCGATATCGGCGACGGCGTCTGGCGCCTGTTCGATATCGCACGCGACCCGGGCGAAACGCGCGACCTGTCGCTCGCCCATCCCGATCAAAAGGCCGAGCTCGCGGCGGCGTGGGATCGCTATGCGCAGGACGTTGGCGTGATCCTGCCCGACGCCATCCCTTATCGGCCATAGGTCGCGCATATCATGCGCTTCGGCGCGTTAGGGCTTGTCAATCATATCAGTTGAGTTACTTTCGCTGTTCCGGGAATATTTCCGAATCGAACGAGCGAAAGGACCGCTTATGGCCACGCAGCTGAACACCCCCGACCTGTTCGAGACCGCGCGATCGCTCGGCGTTTCGATCTCGCCGTCGACTCCGACGATCGGGGCGGAGATCGGCGGGCTCGATCTCGATCGCCCGCTGTCGTCCGAAGAGGGTGATCTGCTGCGCGCCGCATGGCTGCGCTTCAAGGTTATCTTCTTCCGCGATCAGGACATCAGCCACGAAAGCCATGTCCGACTCGGCCGCCTCTTCGGCGAACTCGAAGGGCATCCGGTGATCCCGTCGGTCGAGGGCTATCCCGAAATCCTCAAGATCGAAGGCGTCGAGGGCGTCCAGCTCACCGCCGAAACGCTTGGCGCTTTCCAGGCGTATAACAAATGGCACACCGACGTGACCTTCCGCGAGCGGCCGTCGATCGCGTCGATCCTGCGCGCGCGCCACCTGCCGCCGCTCGGCGGCGACACGATGTGGGCCGACACCGTCGCCGCTTACGCCGGGCTGCCGCAGCCGGTGAAGGACCGGATCGACGGACTCGAGGCCGAACATGACATCGTGCGCAGCTTCGGCGGCCGCGTCACCGAGGAAAAGCGCGCGCAACTCGCTCGCGACTTCCCGCCGGTGCGCCATCCCGTCGTGCGCTCGCATCCCGAAACGGGCGAGAAGATCCTCTACGTCAACTACACCTTCACCAGCCGTATCGTCGGCGTGAGCGAGGAAGACAGCGACAGCCTGCTTCGCTTGCTGTTCGACCGGATCAAGGTGCCCGAATATCAGGTGCGTTTCCGCTGGACCCCGAACGCGATCGGCATCTGGGACAACCGTTCGACCCAGCATTATGCCGTCGGCGATTATTGGCCCGAATATCGCGCGCTCGAACGCGTGACGGTGTCGGGCGATGTGGTAACCCGATGAGGATGATCGAAGCGCAGCTTCATTCGCCGCGTCCGCGTTTTCGCACCGCGACGCGCGTCGCGATCGTCGGGGCGGGGTTTTCGGGGACCTTGCTCGCGATCAACCTGCTCGAACAGCCCGATGTCGAGGTGCTGCTGATCGAGCGCGACCGGCACCGGATGGGCGCCGGGGTCGCGTATAGCAGCACCGAAACCACGCACCTGCTCAACGTCCGCGCGGGCAATATGAGCGCCTTTGCCGACCGGCCCGATCATTTCTGCGAATGGCTGGCGGCGCGCGGGCTCGGCTGCGAGGCGGCGTTCGTCACGCGCGCGACCTATGGCCGCTATTTACGCGAGACGCTGCGCGCGGCGATGGAGAAATATGGCCGGCGGCTGAAGCTCGTCGACGACGAGGTGCTCGATATCGAGGAGAAGCGCGGGCAGGTCACGCTCGGGCTCGTCAACGGCGGACTGATCGAAGCCGACCGCGCGGTGCTCGCGATCGGCAACCTGCCGCCGCACGATCCGCCCGCGATCGAGGGCGCGCACCTGCCGTCGCACCGCTATATCGGCGATCCGTGGGCGAGCGCGTTCGAGGAGGGTCTCGACAAACAGGCGCCGCTACTCGTCGTCGGCACCGGGCTGACAGCGGTCGACGTGATCCTGCGCCTCGTTTCGCACGGCCATGAAGGGCCGATCACCGCGCTCTCGCGCCGCGGACTGCGCCCGCATCGCCATATCGACGGCTTGCCGCGTCCGAAACCGGTGCTCGCGAAGCCCGCGCCCGACCTCTCCGAACTCGTACGCTGGGCCCGCGACGAGGCCAAGGACCGCGACTGGCGGCTCGTCGTCGATTCGATCCGCCCGATCACGCAGATGATGTGGTCGGCCGCCGACGCCGACAAACGCGCGCGCTTCCTGCGTCACTTGCGGCCCTTCTGGGACGTCCATCGCCACCGGCTCGCGCCCGAGGTTGCCGACCGGATCGACGCGCTGATCGCGTCGGGGCAGCTTCATTTTCGTGCGGGCAAGATCGCGCATGTCGCGGTCGAGCCCGACGCGCTTGCCGTTGCGTGGTTGCCGCGGGGCGAAACCGAACTGGTGATGACGCACGCGGCGCGGATGATCAACTGCACCGGGCCGCAGGGCGATCTGCTGCGCTCGTCGGACCCGCTGGTGAAACGCCTGCTCGGTGCGCGGCGGATCCGCCCCGATGCGCTCCGCCTCGGGCTCGATATCGACCGCGACGGGCATATCGTCGATGCGTCGGGGCGCTCGTCCGAGCATATCCTCGCGATCGGTCCGATGACGCGCGGCGACTTGTGGGAAGTCGTCGCGGTCCCCGATATCCGCAATCAGGTGAGCGCGCTCGCGCGCCGCCTCGTCAACGCGCACTGGACAGGCGGCGAGGGCCTTTAGGCCCCTCTCACCCCAAAAAATCTCCTCCCTTGCATCCACCGGCGCGCGTCGTGCCGTCCAGTCCATGATCGGCCGCTGCGCCGGTCCGGGCGGCGGCTTCGCGCGGCGGTTGATATGTGCTCCCCGGTGCAGATCATCTCGCCTTGCCGGAGGCCGCCGCCTGTGGTTTCACCATGCCGAAATGGCATGACGGGGAGATATGTTGATGGATATTCTGATTGCCGCCGCGGCCGCTGCCGCCACTGCGTCCACTCCAGCGGCGGTGCCCCCGGCCGTTACGACGATCACCGTACCCGCCGGAGAGTCGATCAGCGCCGAACAGGTCGCCGCCTATATCAGCCCGCGCGAAGTCGCTTCTTATGTGCCCGCCCCCCCGCCGACCACCGAGCTGGTCGCGGTCAGCGACGGCTTTTTCGACTTGATGGAAAATATCACAGTGGTCGCGCTGTTCATCGTCGGCTTTTTCCTGCTCGCGCGGCTGCTTCACGCCTGGATGCTGCATCGCTCGATCCGCCGCGCGCTCGAGGCCAAGTCGGATGCGGTGAGCCCGCTGATCGACAAGCTCAACAAGCCGTATGAACATCTCGGCGGGCAGAGCGACAAGGAAACGGCCAGTGGAGGCGACGACCGCAACGCGCTGGTGTTGCTCGCCATCGGTCTCGCGATGGCCGGTTTCGGGCTGATCCAGGGAAATGAGCAGCTGATCCGCACCTCGGCCGGTGCCGCGCTCTTCCCCATATTCGTCGGCATCGCGCTCCTTGTCCGCCGGCGCCTTGCGCGCGCCGCGGCTGCCGAGGAGCGCAACGCTGCGTGATAAGGGATGCGCCGATGAAGATTGGGCCCTCAACCAGCGTGTCGCCGGGGGAGATCGTGCCGCTTTCCAGCTTCTCGTGCTGCGGCACGAGGGGCGGTTGCGCGCCTTCCTGTCCCGCGCCGCCGGATGCGACGCCGACGATCTGGCGCAGGAAGCCTTTGTTCGCGCGTGGCAGCGCGCGGGCGAATATCGGGGGCAGGGGAGTTATGCGGCGTGGGTCATGGGGATCGGCTGGCGGCTGTTCCTCGACCAGCGGCGCACCGCGCAGCGGCGCGAGGGACTCCTGGGAGGAGAGGATGTCGCAAGCTCGGCCGATCCGCGCCCGGCAAGCGACGCCGCGATCGACGCCGACCGCTTGCTTGGCGCCTTGTCGCCGCAGGAGCGCGCTGCGCTCACCTTATGCTTCGGCCATGGCTGGTCGCATGGCGAGGCGGCCGCGATCATGGGATTGCCACTCGGCACGCTCAAATCGCTCGTCTTGCGCGGCCGGGCAAAGGCGCAGAAGATGATCGGCGAAGGAGCGGACGCATGACGGCGCCGGACGATCAGAACATCGACGCGATGCTGGCCGCGATGCTGGCGCCGCCCGCGCGGCCGGGAGACCGCGGCTTTGCGGTCGGGGTCGCGCGCGCGATCGATGCGCAGGCGGCCTATGCGCGCGCGCGTAGGCGCTTCTGGCGCAGCTTCGCGTTCGAGGCGCTGGCGATCGGCGCGTTGCTCGCGGCGCTGTGGCTCTTGTCGTCGGCGCCCTTGCTCGCGCCGCTTGCCGGAGCGACGCATTGGGGGCTTGCGCCGCCGCTGCTGCTTATCCTGCTGCTCTGGTTCGGGACGCAGCGCTGGCGGCAAGCCTAGCGCGTCCGGCTTTAGCTGGCGGGCACATCCTCGCCGTCGATGCCCTGATATTTGAGCTGGAGATAGCGTTCGCGCGTCGCGAGCTTGTCGAGTTCGCCCGCGGCGAGGCTGCGCGCGGCGCTGCCGATCTCGCTTTCGAGCATCTTCAGCCCGCCGACGAGCGTTTCGTCGGGGGTTCGCCCGGCGTGGGCTTCGGTGCGCAGCCCCGCGGGAATGCGCTGATAGCCGGCGACGAGCTCGGGCAAATCCTCGCCGACGAGCTTGCGGATATTCGCGGCGGCGGGGCTCGCCGCGTCGAGCGTCTGGAGCTGCGGCGCGAGCAGGTCGAGCTGGACGCCGATGCCGTCGACGAGTTGGCGTGCGGGCGCGGGGAGCGCGGGGCGCTGCGCCTCGAGCCAGATTTCGGTGCGGCCGGCGAGCTGCTTGAGGTCGGTCTTGGGCAGATCGGCCTGGCGCGGTTCGGGGAAGGGCGAACGGCCGAACAGCACCGCGACGCCGATGAGGAGGATGAACAGCGCGAGCAGCCCGGTGAAACCGAGCGGCTGGATCAGCGCGCCGAACACCGCGGCGCCGATCAGCACGATGCCGCCCGCGATGAGCACGCGGCCGAGCTTTTTGTAAAGATGCTGGCGGCGCAGCGCGACGCTCTTGGTCCCGATCGGACGGCGGCGCTCGCGCGACCGTTCGATCGCCGAGGCGGCCGTAATCCGGATCTTGTCGACTTCGCTCATGCTCATGATGTGCCTTAGCCTTCGAGCGACGCGAGCGGGCTGTCGGCGCCGCCGACGCTGGCCTGCGCCTGGCTCGCGCCCTCGGCGCGCGCGATATAGCCCTTCGACTTGGCGACCTCGCCCTCGAGCGTCGTCACCGTCGTCTTCATGCTGTCGAGCGCCTTCAGCTTGAAGGTGTCGATCGCGTCCATCGTGTCATAGATATTCTGGAAGGCGCGCTGCAGCGTTTCCATCGGGATCGTGCTCGATGCCGCTTGCTCGTGGATGCGCGCGGTATTGTCCTTAAGCATCTTCGAGGTGCCGTCGATGATGTTCGCGGTCGTCGTGTTGAGCGCGGTGATCTGTTCGAGCACGAGCTTCTGGTTCGTCATCGCCTGCGCGACGGTGATCGCGGTCTTGAGCGCACCGACGGTCGTCGTCGAGGCGCGGTCGACGCCCTTCACCAGCTCGACATTATTCTTTTTGACGAGGTCGAGCGCGAGATAACCCTGCACCGTCACTGCCATCTGCGTGAGCAGATCCTGCGTCCGCTGGCGCGCATAGAAGAGCGCATTTTCGCGGATCACCTTGGCTTTCGCGGGGTCGATGCCGTCGAGTTCGGTCGCTTTGGCTTCAAGCTTGGCGTCGAGCGTGCCCGCAATGTGGACCATCTGTTCCAGCTTGCCCATCGCTTCCCACAGTTTGCGGCGTTCGACGTCGATGGCGGCATTGTCCATCAACAGCTCGTCCTTGCCGTTCGACAAGGCGGTCAGGATGCCGCCGATATGCGTCTGGGCGCTGCGATATTGCGCGAAATAATTGCCCACCTTGTTGCCGAGAATCTTGTCGAAAAAGCCGCGCTTGCTCAGCAGCTTGCCGTTCGCCGACGGGTCGAGCCGCTCGACGGTGTTGCGCAGCTCGATCAGGTTCATTCCGATATCGGTGTCGCGGTCCATCGCCTTGATCGGGCGGTCGAGGAAGCGGTTCGACTGGTTCGCCGCCTCCAGCATTTCCTTGCGGCCCATGTTGGTGATCTGGTCGACCTTTTGGCCGAAGGCGGGCGAATTGACGTCCTGTGCGACGAGGTCGTCGATAAAGCCGTCGACGCGTTCCTCGAGCTTCGATTTCTGTTCGGTCGACAGCGGCACCAGGCCGGCCGCCTTTTCGGGGGAAACCGCGGGCACGGGATCGGGCGGGGTCAGCTTCAGCTCGTCGGTCGCGGTTGCCGTCGCGGTCAGTTCGCTCATTCGTCTTCCTTCCAGCCACCCAATAGAAAATCTGGCCAATGCCTATATGGCATGCGCATCTGTGTTATTCAAGCACCACACCCTGTCCCGATCGCAGCATCGGTGCGATCCACGCGGACAGGATCAGTTGCGCCATATGATAGACGAGGATCGGAACGAGCACCATGCCGGCGATGGCGGGCGGGAAAAGCGTCGCGGCGAGCGGCGCGCCGACCGCGATGCTCTTTTGCGCCGCCGAAAAGAGCAGGGTGATGCGGTCGGGCCGCGCGAGCTTCAGCAGCCCGCCGAGCGCCCACGCGCCGCCGAACGAGAGCGCGAGCAGCACCGCGACCGCTGCGAACACGATGGCGATCTCGCGCCCGTCGAGCAGGCTCCAGATCCCCGCGACGACGGCGGCCGAGAAGGCGACATAGACCGCGATCGCGATCGCGGTGCGGTCCATGAAGGTTGCAAGCCCGCGGTGCGCGAGCACCCACGGCCGCAGCCAGCGCTGCACGAGTTGGCCGGCGATGAAGGGTATGAGCAGGATCGAGACGATGCGCAGCACCGCCTCGCCATGGATCTCGCCGTCGGCGCCGGCAAGCAGCGCAAAGAGCAGGGGTGAGAGCGCCACCCCGCTGAGGTTGAGTAGCGCCGCCGCGACGACGCTCGCCGCGACATTGCCGCCGGCGAGGCTGCTCGCCGCGGTCGCCGACTGGACGGTCGAGGGCAGGACGCCGAGGAAGAGGAAGCCAAGCGCGAGCGTCGCGGGGAGCAGCGGCGCGGTCGCCGCCTGCGCCGCGAGGCCGAGCAGCGCCATAAAGCCGAAACAGAAAGCGAGCGCACTTCCTTGTAGCTTCCAGTTGCGGATGCCGTGCAAAACCTCATCGCGCGGCAGGCGCACACCGTTGAGGAAGAAGAGGAAGATGATCGCCGCGGTCGACACGCCTCCCGCGATTGGCACCGCGGCGCCGCGCACCGGGAGCAGGCTCGCGAGCAGGATCGTCACGAACAATATGAGGACGAAGCGGTCGGGAAAGATGCGGGTGAGCATTGAGTTGAGCGATGGCGGGGAGACGCGCGCTTGGCAAGACCCCGTGCCCCTGCGAAGGCAGGGGCCCATCTCCTGGCTGTTCCATGTTGAACCGGTCGGCGATGGGTCCCCGCCTTCGCGGGGACACTGGCGTTTGTGATCTGCGGGGTTAGAAGCAGCCATGGCCCATATCCTGATCCTCGCCGCGCTGCCCGAAGAGGCCGATGCGCTGTTTCCCGGCACCGGCGAGCGCGTCGACGGATTGTTTGCCGAACGGCGGCTGCCGGTCGCGGGCCACAGACTCACCATCGCAACGTGCGGACTCGGCAAGGTGAACGCGGCGCTTTGCGCAGGCGCGTTGGCGCGCGATGCCGACCTGCTGCTGATGACCGGCACGTGCGGCTCGCTCGGGGCGGCGCCCGGCGCCTATTGGCTCGCCGAGGCGTTGCAGCATGATTATGGCGCCAGCCAGCCCGGCCTTTTTCGCCGCTACCGCGCGGGCGAATGGCCGATCGGCGAAGCCGGGGAGGCGCATTTTTCGGCGGTGGCCGACCCCGGCCTCGGCTTGCCGCACGCGCGCATCGCGAGCGGCGACAGCTTTGTCGCGTGCCCCGATGCCGCCGCCGACCTAGCGGCGCTCGGCGCGACACTCGTCGATATGGAGGTCGGAGCGGTGGCGCAGGTCGCGGCGCGGCTGGGCAAGCCCTGGGCGGCGATCAAGGCGGTCACCGACGAAGCGAACGGCGACAGCGCGGGCGATTTTCACGCCAATCTCGTTCGCGCCGCGCGCGTCGCCGGGCAGGCGGTCGAGCGGCTGATCGCGATGGTCTGACTGTCGCTTCATCGTTCCGCGGGGACCGCCTTTGTGATAGGCTGGCGCCCGTATCGACCGCGGGAGAGACTCGTCATGCGCTATCGATCTTCACTATCCATCGCCGCTGCTTGCGCGCTCTTCGTCGCGCCGATCGCCTTTGCTGCGGGCGGCGGCGGAGGGGGCGGCAGCGCGCCGCCGAGCCAGAGCAGCTACGACCCGACGGTCGATTACAAGAAAGGCGCCGACGCCTTCGCCTCGGGTAAATATGACGAGGCGACGAAAGCGTTCAAAAAGGTCGTGTCGGCGGTGCCGAAGAACCCGCAGGCCAATTATCTGCTCGGTGCGAGCTATATGGCGCAGGGCGATTTCTCGCGCGCGGTGAAGCCGCTCGAAGCCGCGGTGCGCTATGACGAGAAGATGGTCGTCGCGCGCCGCGACCTCGGCATCGCGCAAGCCAAGCTCGGTAAGGCCGAAAAGGCCGGCGAGCAGCTCGCCGCGCTGAAAGCGATGCAGGAAGGGTGTGCGGGAACCTGCGCCGATTCGGCGAAGCTCACCGACGCGATCGCCAAGCTGGAGGCGGCGGTGGCCGCGGGCCCGCAGGCGCAAAGCGCGGTCGAGCCCGAGGTGCGGCTCGCCGCGGCCGAGACGCTCGACGCGACTTATGTTGCCGCCGTCGGGCTGATCAACGAGCATCGTTACGAAGCGGCGATCGCCAAGCTCGACGCGGCGCTGTGGGCGGCGGGGCCGCATCCCGATGTGCTCACCTATCTCGGTTTCGCGAACCGCAAGCTGAAACGCTATGACGCGGCCGAAGCCTATTATCGCGAGGCGCTCGCCATCGCGCCGTCGCATCGCGGCGCGCTGGAATATTATGGCGAACTGAAGCTCGAACGCGGTGACGTCGCGGGCGCCAGGGCGCATCTCGCGAAGCTGGAGGCGATCTGCGGGTTCGGCTGTCACGAGGTCGACGAACTCAAGCGCTGGATCGCGGCGGGGCGTTCATCCGCAAGCTGATCGCGTTCGCGGCGCTGCTCCTCGGCGTCGCGGCGGCGCCGGGCAGCGCGCCGTCGGCGTTCGAACAATTGCGCTGGACCGCGCCGGGGTCCGAGCTGGCGCTGCTCTCGGCGCAGCCCGCGACCTGTCTTGCTAGTGACACGCAGCTTGTCCGTAGTGGACGCGCCTTATTCAGCACACCGACCTTGCTCGGCGGGCAGGCGGCGAAGGCGGGGCTGAGCTGCGCGAGCTGCCATATCAATGGGCGCGGTAATCCGCATTTTCTGCTCGCGGGCGTGTCGGCGGCGCCGGGGACGGCCGACGTCACGAACAGTTTCTTCAGTGCGGCGCGCGGCAATGCGCGGTTCGATCCCGTTGCGATTCCCGATCTCGCAAAGCCAGGAAAGGTCGCGCGCGATCCCGATACGCGTGCGCTCGAAGCCTTTGTCCGTACCCTGATCGTCGAGGAATTCGGCGGGCAGGAGCCGACCCCCGCGATGCTCGACGCGCTGGCCACCTATGTTCGCGCGGTGCGCGCCTGTTCCGGCGAGCCGAGCGTTGGACGGCGTCTCGGCGATCAGCTTTCGGCTATCGGCGACGGCGTCGCGGGCGCAGAGTTGATGCTGGACCGCGCCGATCCGCAAGGCGCGCGGCTCGCGATTGCGGCGATGCGCCATCAACTTGGTTTGATCGCCGAGCGCTACGCGGGGCCGGGCTTTGGCCGCGAGCGCGCGGCGCTACTCGGCGCTTCGCGCGAATTGCAGGTGATTGGCGATATGCCCGACCTCGCCCGGATCTCGCCCGCTCTCGAACGCTGGAAAGCCGATTTCAACAAGGGGGTGGCAACGCGGTTGCGCCGCGCGGAGGGCCGCTCGCTCTACAATGCAGAGCATTTGGCGCGATCGCTGCGATAAAGCGCGCCATCGGCAATCATGTTGCGCCGCAGCACCCATTCTGTTAGGGGCGCGGCGTTTCGCGGCGCTCCGGGCGCTGCCCCCTTCCAATAAGGCCCTTCCGCATGTCTTTGCGCAATATCGCCATCATCGCGCACGTCGATCATGGCAAGACCACCCTCGTCGACCAGCTTTTCCGCCAGTCGGGCACGTTCCGCGACAACCAGCGCGTCGAAGAACGCGCGATGGATTCGAACGACCTCGAAAAGGAACGCGGGATCACGATCCTTGCGAAGTGCACCTCGGTCGAGTGGGGCGAAGGCGCCGACCTGACGCGCATCAACATCGTCGACACCCCGGGCCACGCCGACTTCGGCGGTGAGGTCGAGCGCATCCTCAGCATGGTCGACGGCGTCATCCTGCTCGTCGATGCCGCCGAAGGCCCGATGCCGCAGACCAAGTTCGTGACCGGCAAGGCGCTCGCGCTGGGCCTGAAGCCGATCGTCGTCGTCAACAAGATCGACCGCAGCGACGCGCGCGCCGCCGAAGTGCTCGACGAAGTGTTCGAATTGTTCCTGACGCTCGAAGCCAATGACGAGCAGCTCGACTTCCCGATCCTTTACGCCTCGGGCCGCGGCGGCTTCGCCTCGGACAGCCCCGACGCGCGCGAAGGCACGCTCGAGCCGCTGTTCAAGACGATCGTGTCGCACGTCCCGACCCCGGGCCTGCCCGAAGACGCGCCCTTCACCTTCCTCGCGACTTTGCTCGACCGCGACAATTTCATCGGCCGCATCCTGACCGGCCGCGTCCAGTCGGGCACGGTCAAGGTCAATCAGCCGATCCACGCGATCGACATGGACGGCAAGGTCATCGAAACCGGCCGCGCATCGAAGCTGCTCGCGTTCCGCGGGCTCGACCGCGTTCCCGTCGAGGAAGCGCGCGCGGGTGACATCGTCGCGATCGCGGGCCTCGCGCAGGCGACCGTCGCGAACACCATCGCCGACACCAGCGTCAGCGAGCCGATCGCCGCGCAGCCGATCGATCCGCCGACGCTGTCGATGCGCTTTGCCGTGAACGATTCGCCGATGGCGGGCCGCGAGGGCAGCAAGGTCACGAGCCGCATGATCCGCGACCGCCTGTTCCGCGAAGCCGAAACGAACGTCGCGATCCGCATCACCGAAAGCGCCGACAAGGACAGCTTCGAAGTCGCGGGCCGCGGCGAGCTTCAGCTCGGCGTGCTCATCGAAACGATGCGCCGCGAAGGCTTCGAACTCGGCATCAGCCGCCCGCGCGTCCTTTATGGCGAGGACGAGGCCGGCAAGCGCACCGAACCGTATGAAACCGTCGTCATCGACGTCGACGACGAACATTCGGGCACGGTCGTCGAGAAGATGCAGGTCCGCAAGGCTGACCTCACCGACATGCGCCCCTCGGGCGGCGGCAAGACGCGCATCACCTTCAGCGGCCCGTCGCGCGGCCTGATCGGCTATCATGGCGAATTCCTGTCCGACACGCGCGGCACCGGGATCATGAACCGCCTGTTCGAGAAATATGGCCCGTACAAGGGCGTGATCGAGGGCCGCAAGAATGGCGTCCTGATCTCGAACGGCAATGGCGAAGCCGTTGCCTATGCGCTTGGCCCGCTCGAAGAGCGCGGTATCCTCTTCGTCTCGCCCGGCGAGGCGCTCTATGAGGGGATGATCATCGGCGAGAATGCGAAGCCCGACGACCTCGAGGTCAACCCGATGAAGTCGAAGCAGCTCACCAACTTCCGTTCGACGGGCAAGGACGACGCGATCCGCCTGACCCCGCCGAAGCGCATGACGCTCGAACAGGCGATCGCCTATATCGACGACGATGAAATGGTCGAAGTGACCCCGAAGAATATCCGCATCCGCAAGACGCTGCTCGACCCGCATGAGCGCAAGAAAGCGTCGCGCAAGAAAGAAGCGGCGTAATTACAGTATCGGCGGTAGCGCTGCGTTTTTTGTGAACGCGGCGTTACCGGCGGTTCAATTCTTTTTTCACGCGGCAAGCATAGCATCCGACTCTCCTGCACAGAGGAGAGATGGCGATGACGATGCGCGTGGAAATCGAACGGCTCAGGAACGAGCATCGCCGACTGCTCACGCTCGCCGGTCATTTGGGACGCCATGTCGCGGGGGCATTCCCGCACGATGCGAAAGCGCGCGACGATTTCAACGCGGTGCGCACGCGGTTCCGCACCGAGCTGATCGCGCATCTGAAGCGCGAGGACTGGGTGCTCTATCCCTCGCTTCTCGCCAGCGGTGACCGCCAGCTGACCGACACCGCGCAGAATTACGTCGACGAAATGGGGCATATTTCGGAGGCGTTCGCTGCCTATAGCCGCCAATGGCTGCCCGACGCGATCGCGGCGGACTGGGCGGGCTATTGCGCCGCGACCAAGGGGATACTCGAAGCGCTTGCCGCGCGCATCGAGCGCGAGGACGCGGGGCTGTATCCGCTGGCGCTGACCGTTGAGGCGGTCAACGCCCAAGGCGGGCGCCCGGGCAATGGCCCCGATACGGGCGCGACGGCACAACCGTCCGCCTTCTGACCACCTTCGGACGGGCAACAACGGCTTGAATTGACGTCCGGCGAAGCGCATGAGGGCGGTGCGCCTGCGGCGGGGAGTCGTCCGCCGCTCCGGTCCGATGCACGTCTGTCCTCCGCATCGGGTGGCGCATTTCCATCCTGTGGGAGTCCAAGCGTTGGGACGGTTGATCCTGTTCAACAAGCCGTACGGCGTGCTCAGCCAGTTCACCGATCGCGGGACGCCCGAGGCGCGCGCGACGCTGTCCGATTATATCGACGTGCCCGGCGTCTATCCCGCCGGGCGGCTCGACCGGGATAGCGAAGGCTTGCTGATCCTGACCGACGACGGCGCGCTGCAGGCGCGCATTTCGTCGCCGAAGCACAAGACGCCCAAAACCTATCTGGCGCAGGTCGAGGGCGAGCCTGATGCGGCGAGCCTCGACCGGCTGCGTGCCGGAGTCGAGCTGAACGATGGCATGACGCGCCCCGCGACCGTCCGCCGCATCGACCCGCCCATGCTGTGGGACCGCGACCCGCCGGTGCGCTACCGCAAGAGCGTTCCCGACAGCTGGATCGAACTGACGATCACCGAAGGCCGCAACCGCCAGGTCCGCCGCATGACCGCCGCGGTCGGCTATCCGACGCTGCGGCTGGTGCGCTGGCGGATCGGGGGGTGGGAGCTTGGCGCGCTGGCGCCGGGGGAATGGCGCGAGGTCGGGTAAAAGGTCCGCGCACAATTTCGCGGTCGAACGGCGCCGCCCTTGTCAAAGGCCTGGTGCCCCACTATCCGTCGCGAACCTGGCCCCAGGCGCCTCGACCAGCCGACGCCGCCACCAAAGATTGCTTCAGCTGAGCCCTGTTCCAGCCACTCCCTATGTCGAACAGCTCAGCATCGGGGCGGGGCGCCGCACGCTTGCCATCAGCCTGGCGGTTCTGATCCCCGCGCTCCTGCTGCTCCTGCTGCTCTCCTTTGGCTTTGAAGCGGAGCCCGACTATCGCGAGGCGCGCGTCAGCGTGGTCAGCCTCGAGGCCAGCCAGATTTCGGAGGAAGCGCCCGAACCGAGCAGCGCGAAGCGCGAACAGGCCGAAGATCCGCCCGTGCCGCCGCAGCCGGTAACCGAAGAAGTGCTGCCCCCGCGACCCGTGGAACCGAAGGTCCCGCCGATCATAACGAAGCCGGCCGAACAGCCGCCCGCGCCCGCGCCGGCGCTTCCGCCGGCGCCCGTTCGTCCCCCGAGCGGGAAGGTCTATGGGCCGCCCAACACCGGCGGCGGCTCCTCCGCCTCGCGCGACACGGAACGGGTGGGGACGGCTCCCAATGGCGAGCCGCTCTATGCGGCGGCCTGGTATCGCGAGCCGAGAGACGATGAACTTCGCGGCTATTTGTCGACCGCCAGCGGGCCCGGCTGGGGGCTGATCGCTTGCCGCACCGCGCCCGATTATCGCGTAGAGGATTGTGTCGGGCTCGACGAATATCCGAACGGGTCGCAGATCAATCGCGCGGTGCTCGCCGCGGCGTGGGCGTTTCAGGTGCGGCCGCCACGGCTCGGCGGACGTCCGCTGGTGGGCGCCTGGGTCCGCATCAGGATCGATTACGGGGTCAGGCGGCGTTAGGGGCGGGAAGCCGTCGACGGCGGTGCGGACGGCGATCCGTGGCCATTCTTCGGCCGTATTTCAAGGCGAGGATCGGATTTCAGGGAGGGGCATCCAATGACCATGAAATCCGTCGCCGCATCGCTCGCGCTGCTGTCCTGCTGCGCGTCGCCGCTCCACGCCCAGACGATCGAGGGCCGCGTTCCTCTGAACGGCGCCGGCCCGGTCGCGATGGGGGGCTTTGTCGGCGCCCGCCTGCGCATCCCGCTCGGCGGAACGAAAAGCGACGAGGCACGGAAGCTTCGCGTGGGCCTGACCATGGCGCCGATGCAGCGGAGCGACGGGGCGGGGCTGAAAGGACCCGCGTGGCGCATCGGCGAGGGGCTCGAATTCGGCTTTTCGGGCGATGAGCGATCGCCGCATCTCTCGCTCGCCGGGCAGCGGCTGACACCGGCGCGCTATGCGCCTGGCCGGTCGACGCCGGCGAAGGGGCGCAGCAACATGTCCGACGCGGGGACCGTGGCGGTCGTCGTCGGCGGCCTCGCCCTCCTTGCGGGGGTCGGGCTGCTCGTCGCCCTCGATGCGTCGGACGACCCCGACCGCTGCTGCGAATAGCGGCGGCGGCCGAACTGTGACGGCTCCGGTCAGGCCGGGCGCCGATCGATTCGGCTTTTCTGACAAATCGGGCGGATAGCGCGGAGGTGCGCCATCCGCCCGGCTGTCCCGGCCGCCGGGATAGCGGCCGGGGGAGGGGTTACTTGGTCGTGTAGCCGCCGTTGACGAGGATCGTCTGGCCGGTCATCCACCAGCCGTCCGATACCAGCATGCGGATCCACGGCACGATATCCTGAATGTCGGTGAGCCCGGTCTTCGTGAAGGCTGAGAGCGCCGCGGCGGATTTGTGATAGGCCTGCGCATCCTCTCCCTCGGCGGGGTAGAAGAAGGGGGTGTCCATCGGGCCGGGGCCGATCGCGGTCACCGAAATGCCGCGTGTCCCGAACTCTTTCGATGCGGCGCGGGTGAAATGTTCGACCGGCGCCTTGGTCCCCGCATAGGCGGCGTAGAAGGGCGTGTAGGCGCCGAGCAAAGATGTAACGAGCGTGCAGATTTTGCCATTGTCGTTCACATGTTTGCCCGCCTCCTTCAGGAAGAAGAAGGCGGTCTTCGAATTGACCGCCGTCATCTCGTCATATTCGCCTTCGCTGATGTCGGTGAAGGGCTTTTTCAGCACCTTGCCGACAGTATTGATCGCGATGTCGGGTCGGCCGATCGCGGCGATCGTGTCGGCGAAAAGCTTTTCCATCGCAGCGGCGGACGTGAGGTCGGCCTGAAAGGCGACCGCCTCGGCCCCGGCGGCGCGGATCGCGGCGAGCGTCGCTTCGGTCTCGGCGGCCGAGGCGCCGCTGTTGTAATGCACCGCGATCGCCCTCGCGCCCTGCGCGGCGAGGTCGCGCGCGATCAGCCCGCCGAGATTCTTGCCGCCGCCGGCGATGAGGACGGTTTTACCCTTGATGCTGTGATCGGCCATTTTGGTCTCCTTGGTCGTTGATTATCCAAGGCTAAGGCGCTTTCGCCTTGTCCGCTTTCAAATTCCGGCACAATATTCGAATATTATCTTCGGCGAGTCGTGGGGGCTCGCAAGGTGGGTGATTGACCGAAGCCGCAACCGTCTGGGATGGTATCAGGCCGCGATCGGGGCGCGACGTCGTCGCGCGGTATCAGGCGCAGATCGGTCAGCTCGCCGTTCTTGCCGCAACCGAAAATCTGGAGCAGCCCACCGACTGGGCGTTCGAGGAAGATCATCATATCGTCGTCGTCCACCTGGGCGGCCGGCTCGACCAGATGGAGTGTGAGTTTTCGGTCGGGCCTTCGGGTCCGGCGCTGCCGTCGCGCGGCGATCTGTGGGTGATTCCGGCGGCGTGCCGCTATGCCGCGCTTGCGCAAGGCGAGCGGGCGGAGTTCGTCGAACTGGGCGTGCCGACCGCATTGCTCGCCGATGCGCCGCTCGCCGCGCGGGTCCGCCATCGCGACGATGTCCTCTTTGAGGGGGCGGCGCGGCTGTTCGAATTGCTGCACAACGCCGACGACGATCTGGCTCGAATGGCGGCGCATGAGGTTGGCGATGCGCTCGAGCAACATCTGCGTCGGTTCTATGGTTGTCGCGAGCGGGTGCCGGGGCATCGCGCCCTGTCGGCGTCGGATCGCAACCGCCTCGTCGATGCGATCCGCGGGCAACTCGATGCAGAGCATTGCCTTGCCGGACTGGCGTCGCTGGTCGGCTTCGACGTTCGCCGCTTCACCGAAGCGTTCCAGCAGGCTTTCGGCCTGTCCCCCTGGCAATATGTGATGCGTGCGCGGCTCGACGAGGCGGCGCGCCGGCTGTGGTATGGCGAGGAACCGGTGACCGAGGTGGCGTTGGCGACAGGCTTTGCGTCACCCAGCCATTTCGCGACGGCCTTTGCGCGGCGGTTCGGGGTGCCGCCGACGCGCTATCGCGCGGCTGCGCAATAGCGGTCCGAACCGGCACCCGGCGCTGCGTGCGCCGGGTGCCGGTTGCGGGGGGATCAGAACTTCAGGCGCGCGCCGACATAGAATTGGCGGCCATTGTCATAGATCGCGCGCGGGCGGTCGCGGGTGCCCGAATATTGCTCGATCTTTTGGTTGGTCAGGTTGATCGCGTCGGCGGTGAGCGCGATATTGTCGGTGATGTTGACGCTGACCGATGCGTCGAGCGACGACAGCGCAGCCTGGTTGAGCGGCGCCGCGCGGTCGATATCGATGAAGAATTTCGACCGGTAGTTGTACGAGAGCCGCGCGCTGACGAGGTCATTCTCGAAATAGCCCGACAGGTTGAGCGAGTGTTTCGAGTTGCCCGGGATCGGATCGCCATTGTTCGCCTTGGCATCCGAATAGGTGTAGTTCACGACCGCGCCGAAGCCGCCCCAGATCGGGCGCGACACCTGGAATTCAAAGCCCTGGTTGCGTCCGCCGTCGCCGTTGCTGCGGCGGTTGATCTGATAGGGGCAGTTGAACAGGTTCGGATTGCCGCCGCCCGCCGCGACGCAGCCTGCGGGCTGCGATCCCGGCACGAAGACGCTCGGCAGGATTTCGGTCGAGGTCGTGTTGACGATGTACGACTGGATATCCTTGTAGAAGGCGGCGAGCGCGACGATCGTCTCGCGGTCGGGATACCATTCGATCGAGAGGTCATACTGGTTGGCGCGGTACGGATCGAGGTTCGGATCGCCGCCGCGCCCCGTCAGCAAGGTGCCGTTGAGGTCGACGCCCGGGGTGATGTCGACGAAGTCGGGGCGCGTCACCGTCTTGCCCGCGGCGAAGCGCAACACGACCTGATCCGACAGGTCGACCGACAGGTTCGCGCTCGGCAGAATGTCGGTGTATGACCGCTTCGCCGTCGACGGGGTAAAGCCGCCGAACGGATTGGTGAACTGCGGGTTCGCGCCGCCGATGATGAAGCCGTCCGAGGTCTGCTTCGTCTCGATCACGCGCACGCCGACATTGCCGCGCCAGCCGTCGCCGCCGAATTTCGCGAGGCCATAGCCGCCCCACGCCTTTTCGTTGATCGAATAGCTGTTGCCGGGGACGAGGAAGCGGTCGGTTCCGGGCGCGGTCTGGGCGCCATAGATCGCACGCAGCTTCGCCGGATCGACGCGCCAATAGTCCTTCAGCGTGCCGGGCGCCGCGATATTGTCGAGGAAGTCGCCGGGCATCCCGCTGCCGGTCGCGAAATCGGCCGAGGTGCAGGCGGCAGCGCCGCAGCGCAGGCCCGGGGTGAACACGCCGCCATTGGTGGCGAAGCGTTCGGCGACACGGTCGTGGTCGGTATATTTGACCCCGAATTTGAGCGCGGTCATCGGGCCCCATTCGACCTGCTTTTCGACGTCGAGATAGAAATATTTCTCCTCATCGTCGTTCGTCACCGACTGCATGCGCGCAAAGTCGGGGCGGATGCCCGCCGGGTTGAGCGGGTTGGGGTTGGAGAAGGTGACTTCGGGACGGCCGCTGCGCAGGTCATAGGCGAAGGCGCCGGGGCCCGCGAACTCGATGAAATTCTCGTTGCTCGTGTCGCCGTTCGCCTTGGTCCAGCCGGCCTTGAAATGCACCGAGAGGCTGTCGGTCGGGCGGTACGTCAGGTCGAAGTCGGCCGAGACGGTCTTGGCGACCGCCGCCCGGTCGATCGCGTCATAAACGACCCCGAAGCCCTGCGTGCCGCCGGCGCGCGACGCGACATTGCCCGCGACCGCGACGCCGTCCTCGACCACGGCACCCGTGATCGTGCCGCCGCCGCCGAGTGCCTGTTCGCCCCACGCGATGTAGTTCTGGTTGAAATTGTCGGCGTTGAAGCGCGAATAGAGGCCGGTGATGTTGACTTCGAGTTCGTCCGACGGACGGAACTGGATGCCGATATTGGCGCCATAGCGTTCGCGGTCCTGTTCGAACATCGTCGAGCCGATCAGCGTCGGGACCAGCGCGCTCTGCCCACCGCCGACGGGGAAGGAGCGGTAACCGAAGATTTCGAGCCCGTCGCGGCGCGTGCGGCGCTTCTGATAGATGGCGCCGACGAGGACGCCGAAGGTCTCGGCTTCATTCTTCCAGCTGACGAGGCCCGAAAGCTGCAGGTCGAACTTGCCCGACAGGTCCGAATAGACGCCCTGCACCGAGGCGGAGAGGGTAAGCGGTTCGAGGTCGAGCGGGTTGCGCGTGATGACGTTGATCGTACCGCCAACCCCGCCTTCCTCGACGTCGGCCTGCGGGCTCTTGTAGACTTCGAGGCGGCCGATGATCTCGGCGGGCAGGGTGAGGTAGTTGAAGCTGCGCGTCGAGGCGACCTGGTCGAGAATGAACCAGTCGGCGGTCGCGACGCTATGGCCGTTGAGCAGGGTCTTGGTCAGGTTCGGCGCGGTGCCGCGCAGCGAGACGCGCTCGCCTTCGCCGAACTCGCGGTTGACGACGATGCCCGGAACGCGCTGGAGCGCCTCGGCGACATTCTTGTCGGGGAATTTGCCGACATCCTCGGCGGTGACGACGTCGGCGATCACCGACAGGTCGCGCTTGGCGTCGATCGCCTCGCGGAGCGACCCGCGGATGCCGGTGACGACGATTTCACTTTCCGCTGCGTCGGCGGCGGCCGGGGCGGGGGCCTGGGCGTGGGCCGCGCTAGCGGCAAAAAGCAGCGTACCAATGCTGGCCGAAGCGAGCAGATATCTTGCATTGGTCATGTTAAGTCTCCCTCTTTTTGATCTTAGATCAAGTTTTGCTCTAATTTTGAGGGAAATTTATACATACCAATCTATCCGTCAAGCTGAATTTGACGCAATTTATGCCCCGTACACGCGAAGTGCGCGGAATTTTGGTACTTTATTGGTATTATTATGACAGCGCTTAGCGCCCTAACTAATTTCCGGTGCGCGAGTCGCGCTTAGCCCGATGGGCTAGAAATCCGGAAGCACCTGGTTCGCAAATCCCCAACCTTTGAGTTCGGGGCTCGCGGCGCGGTCGAGCAGGTCCTCGCCATCCTTGATCGTCCAATGTCCCGCCTTTTCGACATCGGCGAGCGCGTCCCAGCCGATCGGCACCGCGACCGGCGCGCCTTCGCGCGCGCGCGCCGAATAGGGCATGATCGCGGTGCTGCCGCGCTGGTTGCGCAGATAGTCGATGAAAATCTTGCCCTTGCGCTTCGCCTTGCTCATCGTCGGGGTGAAGCGGTCGGGCTCGGCGAGGCTGAGCGCCTCGGCGAAGCGTTTCGAGAAATCCTTGTGCGCATCCCAGCTGTGCCCCGGATCGAGCGGGACGACGACATGTACGCCCTTGCCGCCCGAGAGCATCGCGAAGCTGACGAGCCCGATGTCGGCGAGCTGGCGGCGGATGTCGAGCGCGGCTTTCTTGACGTCCGCGAAATCGAGTCCCTCGTCGGGGTCGAGATCGAACACCATGCGGTCGGGCTTTTCGAGCGCTTGGACATGGCTGCCCCAACCATGGAATTCGATCGTCCCCATCTGGACGCAGGCGAGCAGGCCGTCGGCGTCCTCGACATAGAGATAATCCTCGTGCCCGCCGTCCTTCTCGCGGATCGGGACGTGCAGCACATGTTCGCCGAACGAGCCCGAATCATGCTTTTGGAAAAAGCATTTCTTGCCGCGCCCCTGCGGACAGCGGACGAGGCTGATCGGGCGGCGCGCGGCGTGCGGGAGCATCACCGGCGCGATCGCGGCATAATAGTCGGCGAGGTCACCCTTGGTTGCGTTCGCCTCGGGGAAGATGACGCGGTCGCGGCTGCTGATCTTCACGTCGCTTTCCGGAGCGGGCGCGGGCTGCTTCTTTTCGGGGGTCACGTCTTTTGCCTCCTTGTCGCGGCGCAGGCCGAGGAAGCTTGCATGGCGCACCGATCCGCTCGCGGTAAATTCGGCGAAGGCGATTTCGGCGACGAGATCGGGTTTGAGCCAATGGACCTTGCGCGTGGTTCCGGCATCGACTTCGAGCGGGGCGGTCTTGCGTTCCCGGCTCGCGAACTTCCTGGCGAGGTCGGCCATCGTGGCAGTGTCGAAGCCGGTGCCGACATTGCCCTTGTAGACGAGCCTGTCCCCTTCGCGCTGCGCAAGGAGGAGCGAAGCGAAGGGCCGCGCCTTGGTCGATGAGGGGTTCCAGCCGACGAGGATGAACTCCTGCCGCCGCGTGCATTTGACCTTCACCCAATTTTTCGACCGGCGGCCCGAATAGGCGGCGTCGGCGCGCTTCGAGATGATGCCTTCCTGCCCGGCGCCGCACATTGCGGTGTAGAGTTTTTCGCCTGCGCCGATGACATGGTCGGCGACGGCGATCGGTGGCGCCGCGTGGCGGAGCAGGGCTTCGAGCCGCTCCTTGCGTTCGAGATTGCCGAGTTTCGCGAGCGATTTGCCATCCAATTCGAGCAGGTCGAAGGCGAAGAAGAGCAGGTCCGTTTTTTCGTCCTGTGCGCCGTGGCCGCGTTTGAGGACCGCTTGCAGCGACGAGAAGTCGGGATTGCCGTCCTTGCCATAGGCGACGATCTCGCCGTCGATCAGGCACGGCGGCAGGTCCAGCGCGGCGATGTGGCGGACGAGCGGGGCGAATTTGTCGGTCCAGTCGAGACCATTGCGCGTGTAGACGCGCACGTCCGATCCCGCGGCGGCTATTTCGGCGCGGTAGCCGTCATATTTGATCTCGTGAAACCAGCCATTGCCGCCGGGGACGGCGTCGACGAGCGTCGCGAGCTGGAGCGGACGGAATTTCGGGGGTTTGCCTTTTGCGGCGGGCTTGGCGACCTGCTTGTTGTGCGCGGCGGCGACCTGCATCTTCTTGGCGAAGGCCGCGCCCTTCGCGCCCTTCAACGATTGTTCGCCGCCCTCGTCGCCGGCGATCTCGGCCATCGTGCGGCCGGTGAGGATGCTCGTGAGCTGGCGGCCGACGAGGTCGTCGGTGCCGCCGGCATAGGCATCGTCGACCTTGCGGAGCAGCCAGTTTTCGCGTTTCTCGCCCGCGCGCGGCTTCATGCGGACGAGCAGCCATTCGCCCTTCATACGCTCGCCGTCGAGCGTGAAGTGAAGATGGCCCTTATCGATGTCCTTGGCGCTCTTGCCCTCTATGGCCTTCCACGTACCGCGGTCCCACAGCATCACGGTGCCGCCGCCATATTCGCCCTTGGGGATGCTGCCCTCGAAATCGGCATAGCTCATCGGATGGTCTTCGGTGCGCACCGCGAGGCGTTTATCGGCGGGGTCGGCGCTCGGTCCCTTGGTCACCGCCCAGCTTTTGAGCACGCCGCCCGCTTCGAGCCGGAAGTCGTAGTGGAGCCGCGTCGCGTCATGCTTCTGGACGATGAAGCGGTTGCCCTTTCCAGGGGCGACCTTGCCCGCGGGCTCGGGGGTCAGCGCGAAATCGCGCTTGGCGTTATATTGGGCGAGGGGGTCGGGCCGGGCCATCAGGCGCGCTTTCGGGCGGGCGCCTTCTTCGCCGGGGCCTTCCTGGCGGGCGTCTTCTTTTCCTCGGCGGCGGGGGCTTTCTTCTTGCCGTCGACCGAGGCTTTCAGCGCCGCCATCAGGTCGATGACGTTCGAGCCGCGCGAGACCTCGGCGGGTTCCTCGACATCCTCGAGCACGCGCTTGCCCTTCGCCTTCGCCTTTTTGGCGATCACGCGTTTGAGCGCATCGACATAGTGATTGTGATAGTCGCTCGCGTCGAACTTGCCGCTCTTCTTGCCGATCAGCGTTTCGGCGAGGTCGAGCAGGTCGCCGTCGGGCCTGGCATTGCCGACGTCGCGGAAATAATTCGCCGCCTTGTTCACCTCGTCGGCGTAGCGCAGCACTTCGAGCACGAGGCCGCGCCCGCACGGGCGCAGCGCGACAAGCTGTTCCTGCCCGCGCAGTGCGAGCTGGCCGAGCCCGACCTTCTTCGTGCGCTTCAGTGCTTCGCGAAGGACAATATAGGCTTCTTCGGCAAGCTCGTCGGCGGGAACGACATAATAGGGCTTGGTGTAATAGAGGACGTCGATCGCGTCGGTGTCGACAAACTGGACAAGCTCGAGCGTGCGCTTGCTCTCGAGCTTGACCGCCTCGATCTCCTCCTCGTCGAGCAGGACATAATTGCCCTTCGACAGCTCGAAACCCTTGACGATATCGTCATGGTCGATCGCGCCGATGCCGGGCACGACCTTTTCATATTTGACCGGTTTGCCGCTCGGTTCGTGGATCTGGCGAAAAGTGACCGCGGCGCCCGATTTGGTCGCCGAATAGATTTCGACCGGGATCGATACCAGCGCGAGCCGGATCTGCCCCTTCCAATAAGCGCGCGCGGCCATGGCATTCCCTTTCGCTATCGGGAGTCACAATGAACAAGGCGGCGAGCAGTTCCCATGTCGGGGCCGCTGACACCTGCTCGCCCCGCCGACCCGACACGAAGCAGAAAGGGTCCATTCCGGTGCGGACCCTTCGTGCGTTTCGAACGTTATCGAATATCAATTTGCTTTCCCATTGCGGTGCCCTCAAGATGACGCCCGAGGGACCCGTTCGTATCGCTTGGAGCAGCTATGCCTTTGAGCCACGAAATAGAGCGACTGCGCGCCGAACATGCGGCGCTGATCGCGCTGGCGCGGATCGTGACCGAACTGACCAACACCCAGGCGCCGCCGCAGTTAACCGAGCTCGCGTCGGCGCGCGGGCGGCTGCGCGAGATGCTGGTGCGCCACCTGAAATGCGAGGACTGGATCCTCTATCCGCGCCTGCGGGCGACCGGCGACCCGGACCTGATGCACATCACGCGCGAATTCGAATTGGAAATGGGCGATCTGGCGGCGGACTATGTCGCCTATGACGACAAATGGACCCCCAAAAGGGTCGAGGCCAAATGGGCGGAATTCGGCCGTGAGACGGCAGCGATCTTCGGCTTGCTGGCGTTGCGGGTCGAACGCGAGGAGCGCGAACTCTACCCGCTTGCCGACAAGCTTTATGTCGCGGCCGCGGCGCTCGGCCCGGCGATCACGGACGAAGCGACAATTTCCAACTGAGCGCGACGCGCCAGTCCTGATCATAGCCGGGCACCGGCTGGTTCCACGCGTCGGCGAGTTCGAGGCCGATCGTCGCGTTTTCGGCATAGGAGAGGCGCACGCCGCCGCCCCAGCTGCCGAGCCGGAAATTCGTTCTCGGAATCGCCGTCCGCGCGAGCAGCGTGACGTCGGCATAATCGACGAAGCTGTAAATCTCGCTCTTCGCCAGCTTGCCGCCGCGCAGCGGGCGCAGCGCGAATTCGCCGAAGGCGGCATAGCCGCGGTCACCATTGACCAGTCCGTCGTCGAACGCGCGGCCGAAGGTGGCGCCGCCGACGCTGAAACGCTGCGCCGCGGGCAGGCGGTCGCGGGTCCAGCGGCCGGTCGCGGCGGCACGGAGGATCAGGGCCTTGCCGATGGCCTGATTCGCCTCGATGCTCGCGTCGGCATAGAGGAAATCCACCTCGCCGACGCCGGGATCGACGCGTGCGCCCGCAAAATCGAGGCCCTTGGCGCCGCCGATACGCGCGCCGACGACGGTGCGCTCTTCGCTGAGGCGAAAGGCGAGGCTGCCGCTCGCCGTCCAGGTCTTCTCGGCGGCGATCGTCGAGCCGAACAGCGCATTTTTCGAATCGAGATAGTCGATCCGCGCCGCAGCGACCAGATTGCGCCGCGTCGCGCGGATCAGCGGGTGGGTGATGCCGAACCCCGTGCTCCATGCTTCACCGTCGATCGCGAGCCCTTTGGGCCGGGTGCGCAGCGCCGCGGCCGAGATTTCGGCGCGCGTACCGCTGGCGCCGATCGGGGTCGAATGGCTCGCTGCCATGTAGAGCAAGGATTTGAAATTGACCGCCGCGGCGCCGGTGAGCCGCGTTTCATCGCCGCTGCGCAGCAGGCTGGTGCCGCGTGCATTCGCCTCGACGATGCCGTCGTTGACGAACTGGCTGGTGCGGGTGGTGAAGCCGAGGCCGATCGTCGGTTTCTTCGCGTCGATTGCGAGGTCGAGCGCGACCGCGCCCTGTTCGCCGCCGAGCGCGAGCGACGGGGTGACGGTAAGGCCCGGAATATCGGCGATATTGCCAAGCGCGCGTTCGAAGCGCGCGCGCGGTAGCGGACGTTGGCCGACGAGGCTCCGCGCCATCCGGCCGACGAGCGGCGCGGGGCCGCTGTCGCGCTCACCGCTCAGCGTCACCGACCCGATATGGCCCTCGGCCGAGGCGACGGTGACGATGCCGCCTGACAGATCCTGCTCGGGGATGACGAGGGTGAAGAGCGCGACGCTCGAGCGATTATACGCGCGCGTCATCGCGGCGGCGAGTTTCGCGAGATTGTCCGCCGATGCGCGCTTGCCGACGAAGCGCTGCGCCGCGCGGCCGACATTGGCGGGCACGCCCGCGCCGACGAAGCGGATTTCGCGGATCGTGATGTCGGGGCGCGCGCCGAGCTCGACCTTGCCGAGCGAGAGGGGCTTGGCTTCGGGATCGGGAGGGGGGTCGCGGGTGCGATGGGGGGCGGGGGGCGGGCGGCCGTCGAGCGGCGTCGCCGCGGGTTGGGCCGCGAGCGCCGCGGCGGGGAGGAGCAGGGCTCCGGCCGCCGCCGCGGTGCAGGCGTTGCGCAATGGGCGCATCGGGTGCGGCTTCAGTTGCCGCGCTTCGGTTTCAGGCCGCCGAGGACGCCCCCGACGGTGCCGGTGACCCCGGTGACGAGGCCGGTGACGGGATCGACCGCCGTGCCGCCGTCCGTTGCGCCGCCGCCCACTTGTCCGAGAGCGCCGGTCGCCGTGGTGACGACGTTGCTGACCAGCGTGACGGGCGATCCGACGGGGCTGCCGCCCGGCGTCCCGCCAGTCAGGCCGCCGGTGGCGCCGCCGAGCAGATTGCCGCTGGTGCCGGGCTGGAGCGTGACGAGTTGGCCGCCCGATCCGACTCCGACGGTCAGCAGGCTGCCGTTCTGCTGGCCGGGCGAGAGGATGCTCGCACCGATCAGCGGCGAGGCGGTCGGGCTGCCGATCGCGGTCGCCTTGCCGATCGTTGCGGTGATCAGCTGGCCGGGGGCGGCGGCGAGGCCGTCGACCAGATATTGCTGGCCATTGCCGGTCTGGACGAGCGCGACACCGGTGCTTTTGACGACGCCGACGACGGTGCCGACGAGGTTGCTGTTGCCGGGCACCTTGCCGTCGACCGCGCTGGCGAGCAGCAGTCCCTTGTCGGCGATGACATTGACGAGCCCGCCCGTCTTGACGAGCAGGCCGCCGATAACCGGATTGGTGCTGGCGGGATCGCCGGTGTTGGCGAGCAGTCCGGTGCCCGCGACGCCGCCGGGGCCGACAAGCCCGCCAACCGCGGTCGCGCCCGCGCTGCCGAGGCCAAGGCCGCTGCCGGCCGGGCCTGCGGGGCCCGCGGGGCCGGTCGCACCGGTTGCCCCGGCCGGACCGGGTGCGCCCGCCGGGCCGACGGCGCCGGTGGCACCGCCGCTGCCGACGCTGCCGACGCGGTAGCTGCCCGACGATTCGCAGGCCGCGAGCGCGAAGCAGGCCGGGATGAGGATGAGATGGGCTGGGCGGAATTCAAGACGGAAGAAAGGCATGAGATATCCCCTTCGTACATGATCTGGTCCCTAAAGCCCCAGATTCCCGAACGAACTCCAAAGTTCCCTTTGTTGTTGAAATTAATTGTTATTAACCGAATATATAAACCGATGACTCATACGATAGTCACGGATTTCCTTGCAAAGAGATCACAGGCGTTAACTAAAATTTTTCTGTAGTTCTTTCTTTCTGATAACTTTGCGCCATCAGCATGTGCCCCATCAAGGGACGTGATTTTCATAAATTGATTTTAGTAAAAAGGTTCCCGCCCGGATGGCGGCGCGATTGCCGCCGATCCTACTTCTTTCCGTCATCGCGCTGTCACGCCTTCGCCGCAGCGCAGCAATATCGCCCGCCTATGCCCCCGCGACCCCGGCGCCATTTCGCGACCGGGAAAAGGGGATCCATCGATGACCACTCAATTCAGGAACCGCCTGCGGGCCGGGGCCGCCTCGATCGCTGCGCTCGCCATGCTGGCCGCGACGCCGGCCTTTGCCGAAGACGCCGCGGCCGATGCGGCCGAAAGCGCCGATGTCGCAGAGATCGTCGTGCTCGGTCAGGGGCAGGCGCGTCAGGTGCAGGAACTGGGCGCCGCCGACATCGCACTCGAAGTGTCGGGGATCAGCCCGCTCAAGGCCATCGACAAGCTGCCCGGGGTCAATTTCCAGGCTGCCGACCCGTTCGGCGCCTATGAGTGGTCGGCGCGAATCTCGATCCGCGGCTTCAGCCAGAACCAGCTCGGCTTCACGCTCGACGGCGTCCCGCTCGGCGACATGGCCTATGGCAACCATAACGGTCTGCACATCAGCCGCGCGATCATCAGCGAAAATGTCGGCCGGGTCGAAGTCGCGCAGGGTGCGGGCTCGCTCGCCGCGGCGTCGACGAGCAACCTTGGTGGCACGATCGAATTTTTCTCGCGCGAACCGGCCGAAGAACTCGGCGTCGACGTGTCGGGTACCTATGGCAGCGATGAGACCAAGCGTATCTTCGCGCGCATCGACAGCGGCGAGATCGCGCCCGGCGGGCCGCGCCTGTCGCTGAGCTATGCTTGGGCCGATGCCGACAAATGGAAGGGCAATGGCGTCCAGCGGCAGGATCAGGTCAACGCGCGCATCGTCCAGCCCGTCGGCGACGGCCAGTTTTTCGGCTTCGTCAATTATTCGAACCGCCGCGAGAATGATTATCAGGACCTCTCCGCCGACATGATCGGCCGCCTCGGTTATCAGTGGGACAATTTCGCGAAGGATTGGGACACGGCGGTTCAGGTCGCCAAAGTCTATCAGAATCAGGTCGCGCGCGCGGCGTATAACGCCGGTGTCGCCAACGGCAGCCTGCCGCTCGGAACGCCCTATGTCGCGCCCTATGCCGGGGCCGGCGAAGCATTCCCCGCTCCGGTCGCGACGGTCGACGACGCCTATTATGACGCATCGGGGCTGCGTAAGGACTGGCTGGCCGGCGTCGGCGTCGAGGCGCCGCTCGGCGAATATTGGACGCTGAAGGCGATGGGTTATTATCATGGCAACAAGGGCCGCGGCCTGTGGTTCACGCCCTATGTGACCACCCCCGGCGGCGCGCCGATGACGATCCGTACCACCGAATATGACATCGAACGTTACGGCATCGTCACCTCCAGCCTGTTCGAGGTCGGCAACAACAAGTTCGAAATCGGCATGTGGTACGAGGATAACGCCTTCAATCAGGCGCGGCGTTTCTATGGCCTTGCCAATACGGCCGGCGCGCCGAGCCGCGGCAGCCTGAAATTCCCCAAGGATCCGCTCGCGACCCAGTGGGAGTTCGATTTCAACACCCAGACGCTGCAATATCACGTCCAGGACACGCTCGACCTCGGCAGCTTCCAGATCAACGCGGGCTGGAAGGGGCTGCGCGTCACCAACCTTGCGACGCCGGTCGTGCGCGGCGGGCTCGCCTCGGGGAAGACCGAGGCGAAGGACTGGTTCCTGCCGCAGGCGGGGCTGCTCTATCGTCTGAACGACGATAACGAGCTGTTCGCGAGCTACACCCAGAATATGCGCGCGTTCGAAAGCTCGGCAACGGGCGGTCCGTTCGCGACGACGCAGGCGGGCTTCGATGCGCTCGACCTGAAGCCCGAGACGTCGACGACCTACGAACTCGGTTTCCGCACCAAATCATCGCGCTTTCAGGGCGTGATCGCGGGCTATTATGTCGACTTCAAGGATCGCATCATCGCGTTCGCCAACGGGTCGGGCATTCAGGGCAATCCGGCGATCCTCAGCAACGTCGGCGATGTCCGCTCATGGGGCATCGAGGCGGCCGGGACCTTCCGCTTCACCCCCGAACTCGCGCTCTTCGCTTCCTATGCATATAACGACTCCGAATATCAGGACGATGTCGTCAATGCCGCGGGCGGGGTCGTTGCGGCGACCGCGGGCAAGACGGTGGTCAATTCGCCCCGGCATCTCGCCAAGGGCGAAATTACTTGGGACAATGGCGATTTCTTTGCACGCGTCGGCGCCAACTACACGTCGAAACGCTATTATTCGTACGAGAATGACGCCGAGGTCGGCGGGTTCGTGATCGTCGACGCCAGCATCGGTTACCGGCTCAACGACCGCATCTCGATCCAGGCCAATGCGACGAACCTGTTCGACAAGGAATATGTGTCGACGATCGGGACGAACGGCTTCGCCAACCGCGGCGACAGCCAGACCTTGCTGGCGGGCGCACCGCAGCAGTTCTTCGTGACGCTGAAGGCCGGTTTCTAGGCTTTAGGTCGCGGCACCGGTCCCTCGGTGCCGCTTCTCAACGATTGACGATGGTGGCGCGGTCCAGCTAGGGCCGCGCCATCATTTTTTGGGAAATATAGTTATGACCGATACGCCCCCCGACCGCATGTCGACCAATCCGCGTTCGCCCCATTTCGATATGGAGGTGCTGCAGCGCGGCATCGGAATCCGCTTCAAGGGCAAGGAGCGCACCGACGTCGAGGAATATTCGATCTCCGAAGGCTGGATCCGCGTCGCCGCGGGCAAGTCGAAGGACCGCTTTGGCCAGGCGATGACGATCAAGCTTTCGGGCGAGGTCGAAGCCTGGTTCGAGGACACCGTCGCCGGCGAAGGCGACGAAGCCTAAAGACACGGCGTCACGGCGCACAAAAGAAAGCCCCGGAGCGATCCGGGGCTTTCTTTTGTGCGCGATGCGCTTGCCGAATGTCGTTGTGGCTTACTGGCCGAGCGAGGCGGCGACGGTTTCGAGGCCGTTGCCGGGTTTCCAGTCGTTCTGGGCCCAGACGGGCGCCTTGAAGCTGGGGGCCTTGTTCGGTGCGCCGGCTTCGCCGTCGGCGTAGATGAAGCCCTGCACCGGGTTGGCGCGAAGGCCGAGGTCGCCGATCGGGGCGTACCAGACGCGGACCATGCTCCAGTCGCCGCCGCTGCTGACGTCGACGACGCGGACATTGCGCTCGATCTGGCCGCGGCGGCCGTTGATCGGCGACCAGTTGGCGTGGTCGATCAGGATTTCGCGGTCGCTGACGATCTTCTTGACGACGGCGACATGGCCCATCGGCATGCCGCCGGTGCCGGCGAACGCCATCACGGCGCCCGCGCGGGGTTCGTCGCCGCGCTGATAGGTGCCGGCCGCCTGCGCCCACCAGGTCTTGGCGTTGCCGCGGATTTCAACGCCCGATTCGGCGCGGGCAAAGGGAACGCACTGCAGATAGTCGCGGGCCGCGGCGGGCGCGCTGGCGAGCACACCGGTGATCATCATCACAGACGCCATGGCGGCTGCCAGGTAACGACGAATAAGCATGGAAAGCGACCCCCCGATGGCTTGTCTTCAAGCGTTGGAGCGTCTTTGCCACGGAGCGCGCGGACCACCACCCGTCTAGCGACGAGTCGCGCCATTGATGCGGTGGGCCGGGGAACCTTTTGTTAAGGTGATCAATTCGTCGTGCGGGCGTTTCAGCCTGTCGCCGTCAGGCGGCCGCGGTCGCAATATCGTCCGAGGCACGAAACAGCGTCAGAACGTCGCTCGCGGGCATCGGTCGCCCGTAATAATAGCCCTGGATGTTGCTGCAGCCAAAGCCGCGAAGCGTTTCGACTTCGAGCTCGGTCTCGGCACCCTCGGCGGTGGTCTGCATGCCGAGGCTGTCGGCGAGCGCGACGACGGCGCGGATGATCGCGATCGATTCGATGCTGCCCTTCGCCGCCCCGACGACGAAGCTGCGGTCGACCTTGATCGTCGAGAATTGCGTTTTGCGCAGATAGCCGAGCGACGAATAGCCGGTGCCGAAATCGTCGAGCGACAGGCGGATGCCGAGCCCGATCAGCTGGTCGAGCAATTGCGCCGCGCCGCCGCCGTCGCGCAGGAAGACGCTTTCGGTGACTTCGATCTCAAGCCTTTGCGGCGAAAGTCCGCTCTGCGCGAGCGCCGAGACGACGACCGAGGCGAAACTGGGGTCGGTGAGCTGGTCGGCCGAGACGTTGACCGCGACCTTCAGGTTCGACGGCCATTTCATCGCTTCGCGGCACGCGGTGCGCAGCACCCATTCGCCGATCGGCGAGATCAGGCGCGCATCCTCGGCGAGCGGGATGAAGCGGCCCGGCGAGACATTGCCGAGCTTCTGGTTGTTCCAGCGGATCAGCGCTTCGAAGCCGTTCAATGTGCCGTCGGCGGCGGTCACCACCGGCTGGTAATAAAGCTCGAATTCGCCGCGTTCGAGCGCGCCGCGCAATTCCTGCTCCATCACGCGCCGTTCCTCGGCCTGCGCGTGCAACGAGGCCACATAGGCGGCGACGACATTGCCGCCCTTGTCCTTCGACTTGTAGAGCGCAAGGTCGGCGTTACGCGTCAGCGTTTCGACCGTCGCGCCATCGGTCGGCCCGATCGCGAAGCCGACGCTGGCGCCGACGAACAGCTGGTGATTGTCGACCACATAGGGGCGGCTGATCGTCGTGATGATTCGCCGTGCGAGTTCCTCGGCCGCATCTGCCGACGCCACATTGTGGAGCACCACGGCAAATTCGTCGCCGCCGAGCCGGCCGCAGGTCATCCCGCGTTCCATCAGGCCCTTCAGTCGCGCCGCGACCTGCGCGAGCAATTTGTCGCCGACGGGGTGGCCCAATGTATCATTGACCGCCTTGAAGCGGTCGAGGTCGATCATCAGCAGCGCGCAGCGCGATTTGGCTTCGACCGCCTGCGCCAGCGCGCGCGCCAGATCCTCGTTGAGGCTGAGGCGATTGGGCAGGCCGGTTAGATTGTCGAATCGCGCCATCTTGGCGATCTGTTCGGCGGTCGCGCGCTTTTCGGTGACGTCCGATCCGACGCCGCGGAAGCCGAGGAACTTGCCGGCTTCGTCGAGGCGCGGCGACGCGGACAATTCCCACCAGCGCGGCATGCCGCCGATCGTCACCGGCACGATCAGATTCGAAAAGCTCTCGCGCCGTTTCATCCGTTCGGCCATGTCGTGCAGGCTTTTGGGGAACAGGCCGGTTTCCCAGGCATCGCCCGAAAGCGCCTGCAACAAGGGGACGCCCTCGAGCGTCTCGGCGGTGCCGCCGAGCGCATAGGCGAGGCGCGGCGAGACATGGACGAGGCGGCGGCTGTTGTCGGTCTGCCACAGCCAGTCGGCCGAGGTTTCCTCGAATTCGCGCAGCAGCAAACTCACCGTTTCGGTCTTTTCGTGCAGCGTCTCTTCGGCGCGGCGGAAGCGGATATGGCTTTGCGCGAAACGGACGCAGAAGGCGCAAAGCAGCAGCCCGGCGGCGATCGCCACGCCGGCCAGCTGGGGCGCGCCGGCGCGCACCAGCGCGGCGGCAGCCGACAGGGTGACGGGCCCGATAAACAGCACGCAGGCCAGCGGGACGCTGTGCGCGACGATCGAGAGCGTGACCATCATCAGCACCGCGATCGTCCACATCGAAAGGACATGGTCGAGCGCCGGCGTCAGCCCCTGCAGCCAGAAAGGCGATCCCCAGAGAACCGCCGAATAGAGCGCGTGCCGCACGCACAGCCGATATTCGGCCACTCCCGACAGCTTGGGGTCGCCGAGCGGGAGGTTGCGGAACTTGCTGTACGACCAGAGGCCGAAAAGCAGCGCGCCGCCCAGCCAGCCGGCGGCGACCGGCAAGGGCACGCTGAGGATCATCGTGAAAGCCGCAACGAGCGCCATGCCCATGCCCATCACCAGGCGTAGCGACCCGCGGCCGCGGAGCGGCGCAAGCTGGAGCTGGCGGAGGTTGCCGATGTCCTGATCGCGCGGCCCCAGCCCCAAAAGGGTCCGCGCAGGAATGACTTCGGCAGCAATGGGATCGGTCAGCAGGCTTTTCACCCGCCCTGTTTAGCGCGCGGGGGTTACCCGAAGGTAACTATCGGTGCATTTCCAAAACGCTCTCCTGTTCCGTCGCGGGACAGGAAAGCGTTGCAAGTTCAGCGTGTTGATCAGGCCGCCATCGCGAAGGGCTGGATTTCCCCGGCCAGATATTGCGCGCGCGCCTTCGACCGGCTGAGCTTGCCCGAGCTGGTCCGCGGCAGCGTGCGCGGCGGGATCAGTTCGATCAGGCAATTCATGCCGGTAATCGCGCGGACGCGGTCGCGAATCGTCTCGCGCAGCGCGAGACGCTCGGCCTCGTCGCTGGTGCGGCATTGGACGAGCACCGCGGGGGTCTCCTCGCCGCCCGGCGCGGTGATCGCAAAGGCCGCGATATCGCCCGATTTGAAGCCCGGCAATTGCTCGACCGCCCACTCGATATCCTGCGGCCAGTGATTCTTGCCGTTGATGATGATCATGTCCTTGGCGCGGCCGACGATATAGATGTAACCATCTGACAAATAACCCATATCGCCGGTGTCGAGCCAGCCGTCCTTCATGCAGGCGGCGGTCGATTCGGGATCGCGGAAATAGCCGGTCATCAGCGACGGCCCGGTGCACCACACCTTGCCGACGGTCTGGTCGGGCAGCGCATTGCCCGCTTCGTCGCGGACCTCGATCACCATGTCGCGCGCGGCGCGGCCGCAGTTCACGATCGCGCGGTAGCGCGTCGGGCGGCCCGAATCATTCGCGGCGCCCGACAGCTCGGTTTCCTCGACCAGTTCGACGACGATGCCTTCGCCCGGCGGCATGATGCTGACCGCGAGCGTCGCCTCGGCCAGGCCATAGCTCGGCAGGAAGGCGCTCGCCTTGAAACCCGCGTCGGCAAAGGCGTCGACGAAGCTCTGCATGACATCGGGGCGGATCATGTCGGCGCCATTGCCCGCGACGCGCCAGCGCGACAGGTCGAAACGGTCGGCGACATGCGTCTGGCTCGACACGCGGCGGGCGCAGATGTCGTAGCCGAAGGTCGGCGAATAGCTGAGCGTCGTGCCTTCGTTGCGGCTGATCAGGTCGAGCCACGCGAGCGGGCGGCGGGCGAAATCCTCGGTCTTGAGATAATCGACCGAGACCTGGTTCGCGACCGGCGAGAGCAGGCAGCCGACGAGGCCCATGTCGTGATACCAGGGCAGCCACGAAATGCAGCGGTCGCTGTCCTGAAGCTCCATCCCATGGCTGTGCGCGGCGAGGTTGTTGAGCAATGCGGCATGGGTGACCGCGACGCCGTGCGGGAAGCGCGTCGAGCCGCTGCTGTACTGAAGATAGCAAGTTTCGTCCGACTTCTGCTCGGGAAGCGTCGCGACTGGCGCGGGCTTCTTTTCGAATTCGCTCCAGTCGACGGGCGTCACACCTTCCTTTTCGGCCGCTTCGATCGCCATCGCGGCGATTTCGGGCGGGAAGAAGAGCATCGTCGGGTCGCAACTCGAAAGCTGCACGACGAGCTGGCCGACATAGCTGTCGCGCCCGCCGAAGCTGGTCGGCAGCGGCAGCGGCACCGGCCAGGCGCCGGCGTAGATCGTGCCGAAGAAGAGCGCGGCGAATTCGGCGCCGGTCTCGGCGATCAGCGCGATTCGGTCGCCGGGCTTCACCCCCGCGGCGATCAGCCGGTAAGCGGTGGCGAGCGAATCGGCCCTGAGTTCGCTGTACGGATAGGGGCGCACAAGGCGCCCACGCGGATCGTGAAAATTGAGCCCGCGCGTGCCGTCGGCGGCATAATCGAGCGCTTCACCGACGGTGGCGAAGTCCGAAAAGCGGCGCGGCTGCGCACAGAGCGTCGGGGTCGACGTCAGCGCGTCGGCCTGCGTTTCGATGATCTGGGTCATAGGGGGTGCGACATCCCTTGAAACGGGCCGCGCGGCAACAAGCATGTCATCTTTTGAAGCCATAGTAATGTGCGCGAGCCCTGTGTTGTTAGAACAATCGCCCATTTCCGGGCGTTAAGGCCCGATATGGCGGTGTTGATCGTTCTCAATCAGGCCCGACTGTGGCACAAACATGGCATATGGCCAACCGCCGCGCCCCATCCGACCGATCGAAAAGGCCTCTCGGCGCAGCCAAGCTTGACGAACTGGCGCTTGCCTATGTCGCGCGATTCGCGACGAGCCGGGCCAAGCTGACGCGCTATTTGTCGCGAAAAGTCCGCGAATCCGAATGGATAGACGAAGTTGACGCCATGGCGGCGTGCGAGGCGGTCGCCGACCGGATGGAGCGTTTGCGCTATCTCGACGACCGCCAATATGCCGCGATGCGCGCGGGCGCGATGACGCGGCGCGGGCTCGGCGTGCGGCGGGTCAAGGCGCAGCTTTACGTCGACGGAATCGCCGAGAAAGACAGCGGCGAGGCGATCGAGACGGCCGAGGGTGCGGCGGTCGCCGCAGCCATCGGTTTTGCGCGGCGGCGGCGGTTCGGGCCGTTCGCGGTGCGATCGACCGACGATCCGAAGCAGCGCGAGCGGCAAATCGCCGCCTTTTTGCGCGCCGGGCACAGCATGACGATCGCGCGCCGCATCCTCGCCGTCCCGCCGGGGGACGAGGCGGCGCTGGCGGTGCTGGACGATGAAGCGATGCTCGATTAGGTCCGGCGGCATCACGGGATAAGGATCTGCCGATGCGCGCCATTTTTACCGCCCTTGCCCTGTCGCTCGCGCTGCCGATGGCGGCGTGCAGCGGCGATGCAAGCGAGGAAGCGAGCGCCTCGACGATCCCGGTGACGATCGCCGCGGCGGGCAAGGCGCATGTCTTCAACGTCGAGGTTGCGCGCACCGATGAGGAGCAGGACCGCGGGCTGATGTTCCGCACCAGCCTGCCCGAGGGCGGCGGAATGATCTTTCCGTTCAAAAAGCCGCGAATCGGCAGCTTTTGGATGAAGAACACGCTGATTCCACTCGATATGTTCTTCATCCGCGCCGACGGCAGCATCGACCGCATCGCCGAAAATACGATCCCCGAATCGCTCGAACCGGTGGTGAGCGGCGGTGAGGTTTCGGCGGTGCTCGAACTTGCGGGCGGTACGGCGGCGAAGCTTGGCATCGACGAGACCGCCAAGATCACGTGGAAAGATGGAAAATAGCGGCGCGCCGCGCGGTTTGCGGCTTGCAGACCGCGCCGCCTTGCCTGTAAACGCCACGCCATGAGCATCTTGGGCAAGATTTTCACCTGGTGGGACGGTGCGACCGTCGGCACGTTGCTGAACAGCTGGAGCACCGGCACGAAGGTGGGCGAGGACAGCCTCGGCAACCGCTATTTCCGTGCGAAAAAGGGCGGCCGCCGCTGGGTGCTGTACAATGGATCGAACGACGCGAGCCGCGTGCCGCCCGAATGGCATGGCTGGCTGCACGGCACCTTCGACGAACTGCCGACCGATGCCCTTCCCGCACCGCGCGCGTGGGAGAAGGAAGCGACCCCGAACCTGACCGGCAGCACGGGCGCTTATCGCCCCGCCGGCGCGCTCGAACGTGGCGGCCAGCGCGCCGCCGCGACCGGCGATTATGAGGCCTGGCGGCCCGGCGCCGAGTGAGCGTTGCGGTGCCCAGGCTGACCGCGACCGCCGGGCTGGCCATGCTCGCCGCGCTGTCGCTCGGCGCCTGCGACCGGACCCCGGCGACCAAAGCGGGCGGCAGCGACAAGGCGCCGCAGATCGCCAAATCCGAACGCGTGCCGCAGGAAGTCGGCGGCATCGAAGGCGCGACCCCGATGGCGGACCGCGTCGCCGTCGTCGGCCTGCTCAACAAGCGTAACGGGCTCGTCCGCGATCTCGAGATGAAGCCCGGCGAAACGGCGCGCGTCGGCCGTGCGATCGTGCGGCTCCGCGCATGCGAGCAAACCGCACCGTGGGAAGACCCGCCGGAGACGGGCGCGTTCGTGCAACTGACGGTGCAGGATCAGCGCGACGACAAATGGTATCGCGTCTTTTCGGGCTGGATTTTCCGCGAGCGGCCCGACCGCAACGTCATCCAGCACCCGATCTATGACGTCTTCGTCAAAAGCTGTGCGATGACATATCCGGGCGGCGAACCCGTCGCGCGTTCGGCCCCGAAATCGGGCGCGACTGCCGCGCCCAAGGCATCGAGCGCCCCCCAGTCGCCCGCGACGAACGGCGGCGAGGGCACGGCAGCGCCCGTCCCGCCGCCGGTCGTTCCGGCCCCGGCGCCCAAGGCTGTCCCTTCGCCCCCCGCCAACACCGAATAGAGCCGCGCAAGATAGTCGGCCTGGCGGATCTCGATCGCGCCGAGGCTGGCAAGGTGCGGGGTGATGAACTGGCAGTCGAGCAATTTCCAGCCGCCGGCGCGTAACCGCGCGACGAGGTGCGCGAGCGCGACCTTCGACGCGTCGCGCGCGCGGCTGACCATCGATTCGCCGAAAAAGGCGCGGCCGAGCGTCACGCCGTAGAGCCCGCCCGCAAGCTCGCCGTCCAGCCAGCATTCGACGCTGTGCGCATGGCCGAGCTGGAAGAGGCGGTCGTAACTCGCCCGGATCACCGGGTTGATCCACGTCGTCGGCCGGTCGTCGGCGGGCGCGGCGCAGAGCGCGACCATGTCGGCAAAGGCGGTATCGGTCGTCACGCGAAAGCGGTCCGACACGATGATTTTTTTCAGGCTGTGCGACAGGTGAAAGCCATCCAAGGGCAGGATCGCACGCAGCCGCGGTTCGACCCAATGGACCGACGGGTCGTCCGCCCCGTCGGCCATCGGAAAAATGCCCTGCGCATAGGCGCTGAGTAGCAGCGCCGGGTCTATGGACTCGAAGTGTTTCAGCTCGCGGGCTTCACGAATTTCAGCGTCATGCGGTCCGATTCGCCGATCGCGACATATTTGGCGCGATCGGTCTCGCCTTCGGCCAGGTTCGGCGGCAGCGTCCAGACGCCCTTGGGATAATCCTTGGTATCCTTGGGATTCGCGTTGATCTCGCTGCGGCCGGCGAGCTTGAAGCCCGCGGCCTCAGCAAGCGCAATCACCGTGCTTTCCTTCAGATAGCCGGATTTTTCTTCCTTCGCGCTATCGTCCTTCTCGTCCAGCCGGTGTTCGGCGACGCCAAGTGTGCCGCCGGGTTTCAGCATCGCGAAAATCTGCTTGAACGCGTTCGCGGTGTTTTCGGCGCCGCCCGACCGCCAATTGTGGACGTTGCGAAAGGTCAGCACGACATCGGCGCTGCCGTCGGGGACTTTGGGGTTGGTCCCCGCATTCGGAAATTCGGCGAGCTTCACTGCGCCATAGACGTCAGGCTTGGCGCCCTGCCATTCCTTGATGCGATTGAGGCCGCGTTCCCACGGCGCCGCGACATAAAGCGTGCCGCCGCCCGACTTCGCCAGCGGCGCGAGGATTTCGGTGTACCAGCCGCCACCGGGCCACAGCTCGACCACCTTGTCGCCGGGCTTCACGCCAAAGAAGGCGAGCGTTTCGGCGGGATGGCGATATATGTCGCGCGGCGTGTTCGTCGCGGTGCGCGTGGGCGCGGCGACGGCGGCGGCGATCGCGTCCTGCGCCTTATGCGCGGCGTGGGCGTCATGCTGCATCGCGGTCGCGGGAGCGGCGATCAGGGCGGCGGCACTTGCAAGCAATAATAGGGAACGCATATGAGGCACCTCTCTCCAGGGGAAGGCCCTGTTTGCGAAGGGATGCGCGGCAATGCAAGTGTCCATGCTGTCGATCGGGATCGGTGCCGCGATTCTGTTCGGCGTGGCCGAGATCGCGAGCTGGCGCCGCAACAACCGCCGCGACGTCGAGCAGGTCGGTTTTATGCCCTGGCGCGGGATCGCGCTCGCGTCGGCCGCCGTCGCTTTGTTCGCGACGGCGTTCTGGCTGGCCGGGAAATAACGTCGCCCCCGCGAAGGCGGGGCCGCTGGAGATGGTGCGCAAGGTTGATAGCGGCCCCCGCCTTCGCGGGGGCGACGGGTTGTTACAGGCACGCCTCGAGATAAGGCTGGTCGAAGCCATATTGGCGCGCTTTTTCCAGCGTATAGGGGCGCAGGCCCATCGCGCGATATTCGCCGACGATCTTGCCGTCCTTGTCCTCGTCGAGATATTCGAACTTGAAGAGTTCCTGGGTGACGATGACGTCGCCTTCCATGCCGATCACCTCGGTGACGTTGGTGACGCGGCGCGAACCGTCGCGCAGGCGCTTGATCTGGACGATCATGTCGACCGAATCGGCGATCTGTTTCGAAATCGCTTCCTTCGGGATCTTGATGTCGCCCATCAGGACCATATTCTCCATACGGCCGAGGCATTCGCGCGGGCTGTTCGAGTGGAGCGTACACATCGACCCGTCGTGACCCGTGTTCATCGCGGCGAGCAGGTCGAAACACTCGGCGCCGCGGACTTCGCCCATGATGATGCGGTCGGGACGCATACGCAGCGCGTTCTTGACGAGGTCGCCCATGTGGATCGCGCCATTGCCCTCGAGGTTTGCGGGGCGCGTTTCGAGCGGCAGCCAGTGCGGCTGCTGCAGGCGAAGTTCGGCGGCGTCCTCGATCGTCAGCACGCGCTCGCCGGGATCGATCATCTTCGACAGCGCGTTGAGCATCGTCGTCTTACCCGAACCCGTACCGCCCGAGATGACGATGTTGAACCGGCTGGCGCCCGCGATCTTCAATGCGGTGCACATCTTCTGGCTCATCGCGCCCCATTGGCAGAGCATGTCGAGGGTGATCGGCTTGGCCGAGAATTTACGAATCGAGATCGCGGTGCCGCGCAAGGAGAGCGGGGGGACGATGACGTTGACGCGGCTGCCGTCCTTCAGGCGGGCGTCGGCGAGCGGTGTGGTCTGGTCGACGCGGCGGCCGACGAGGTTGCAGATGCGCTGCGCGATCTGGAACAGATGCTGTTCGTCGCGGAACTGAATCGGCGCGATGACCAGCTGGCCCTTGCGCTCGATATAGGTCTGGTACGGGCCGTTGACCATGATGTCCGAAATATCGGGGTCGGCGAGCAGCTCTTCGAGCGGGCCGAAACCGAGCAGTTCGTCGACGAGCACCTTTTCGAGCGCGAACTGTTCGCGGCGGTTCAGGGTGATGCGGAGCTCGGCGAGCACTTCGAGGATGATCGGACGGAATTCCTCGGTCAGCTCGTCCTTGTTGAGCGTCGCCGCGGCCTCGGGATCGACGCGTTCGAGCAGGCGCGGCAGCACCTGTTCCTTGATCTTGTGGACCGATGCTTCAAAGCCTTGCGCCTTTTCAGGCTCCATCGCCTCGGCGGTCGAGCGCTGGTTCAGCCGCTCCATCGCCTCTTCTTCGGGCGACAGGTTCGATGGCATCTGCGGAATCTCGACCGGCGTATCCATCGCGGGAAACTGGGTTCCGCCCGGCACACCGGGACCAGTCTGCATCGGCTTGGCCACGCCAAAGGCGGGGCGGCCAGCGGTTCCGGGTCGGCGTCCGAATGCACTCATCGGTTTTTCCTGCTTCCATATCATCGGGAGCATCGCTGCCAGCGCAGACGAACCCCCATCCGACACGGTGAATAAACCGGAAACTTTGACATTGTCCTAATGCGGCGGGGACAAGCGACGCGGGCATAAAAAAAGCCCGCATCCGTGAAGGATGCGGGCTTTTGATCGCCGTGGACGGCGGAAGCAATCAGCTTGCGATATGCTCGGCCAGAACGGTGAGGCCGGCTTCGTTAACCTCGGCAAAGCCGCCTTCGACCTCGATCACCTCGGGCGCGGCGCCCGCGGTCGCATAGATGGTCAGCGGCCCGTTGCGGAGCGTCGCCATGAACGGCGCGTGGCCTTCGAGCACCGAGAAATCGCCCTCGGTCCCCGGCACGGTGACCATATGGACGTCGGCGGTCCGCTCGAGGCGGGCGGGGGTGACGAGTTCGAACTTCAGAGCCATGATATGTCCTTAAACCCCTCCCGCATGGGGAGGGGTGTAGGTGTGTTACGCGTCTTCGGCGAGCTTCGCGGCCTTGGCGACCGCTTCGTCGATGCCGCCGACCATATAGAAGGCCGCTTCGGGCAGATGGTCATATTCGCCGTCGACCACCGCCTTGAACGACTTCACCGTGTCTTCGATCGCCACGAACTTGCCGGGGATGTTGGTGAAGACTTCGGCGACGTGGAACGGCTGCGACAGGAAGCGCTGGATCTTGCGCGCGCGGGCGACGACCAGCTTATCTTCTTCCGAAAGCTCGTCCATGCCGAGAATCGCGATGATGTCCTGAAGCGACTTGTACTTCTGCAGCGTTTCCTGAACGCGGCGGGCGGTCTCATAATGCTCCTGGCCGACGATCGCGGCGGTCAGCACGCGGCTGGTCGAATCGAGCGGATCGACCGCCGGATAGATGCCGAGTTCCGAAATCGCGCGGTTCAGCGTCGTCGTCGCGTCCAGGTGGGCGAACGAGGTTGCCGGGGCAGGGTCGGTAAGGTCATCCGCGGGAACGTAAATGGCCTGCACCGAGGTGATCGAGCCCTTGTTCGTCGAGGTGATGCGTTCCTGCAGCGCGCCCATGTCGGTCGACAGCGTCGGCTGGTAGCCCACGGCCGACGGAATACGGCCGAGCAGTGCCGACACTTCCGAACCCGCCTGCGTGAAGCGGAAGATGTTGTCGACGAAGAAGAGCACGTCCTGGCCTTCCTGGTCGCGGAAATATTCGGCGATCGTCAGGCCCGAGAGCGCGACGCGGGCACGGGCGCCCGGGGGTTCGTTCATCTGGCCGAACACCAGCGCAACCTTCGAACCTTCGGGGGTCGGGTTGCCGTCCTTGTCCTTGGCGATAACGCCGGCGTCGAGGAATTCGTGATAGAGATCGTTGCCTTCGCGGGTGCGTTCACCGACGCCCGCGAACACCGACGTACCACCATGGCCCTTGGCGATGTTGTTGATCAGTTCCTGAATGAGAACGGTCTTGCCGACGCCCGCGCCGCCGAACAGGCCGATCTTGCCGCCCTTTGCGTAAGGGGCGATCAGGTCGATGACCTTGATGCCGGTGACGAGGATGCTCGTTTCGGTCGACTGGTCGACGAATTCCGGGGCCTTGGCATGGATCGGGGCGGTGGCGGTGGCGTTGACCGGGCCACGTTCGTCGATCGGATCACCGATGACGTTGAGGATGCGGCCGAGCGTCTGCGGGCCGACGGGGACCGAGATCTGCGCGCCGGTGTCGGTGACCGGCTGGCCGCGGGTCAGGCCGTCGGTCGCGTCCATCGCGATCGTGCGGACGGTGTTCTCGCCGAGGTGCTGCGCGACTTCGAGGACAAGGCGGTTGCCGTTGTTGTCGGTTTCGAGCGCGTTCAGAATCGCGGGCAGCTGGCCGGTGAACTGGACGTCGACGACGGCGCCGATGACCTGTGCGATGCGGCCCGTGGCGGTGCCGGTGCTGGCAGCCTTGGGAGCGGCAGCCTTCTTCGGCGCAGCAGCCTTGGGCGCGGCGGCCTTCTTGGCAGGAGCCTTCTTTTCAGCGGGAGCGGTAGCCATGGTCTTCTTCCTTGGGTTGATCGATTAGAGCGCTTCGGCGCCCGCGATAATTTCGATGAGTTCGGTCGTGATCGCCGCCTGACGCGTGCGGTTGTAAACGATGGTCAGCTTGTTGATCAGGTCGCCCGCGTTGCGCGTCGCATTGTCCATCGCGGTCATCGACGCGCCCTGTTCGGACGCGGCGTTTTCAAGGAGGCCCTTGAAGATCTGGATCGTGATGTTGCGCGGGAGCAGGTCGGCGAGGATCGCTTCCTCGTCGGGCTCATATTCGACCGCGGCACCGCTCGATGCCGGAACGTCGACCGGAGCGGGAACGGGGATCAGCTGCTGGCCGGTCGCTTCCTGGAGGAGCGCCGAACGGAACTTCGAATAGAAGAGATGCGCGACGTCGAACGCGCCGGCTTCGTACAGCTCCATCACCTTCGCCGAGACGTCGTGCGCCTGTTCGAAGCCGATGTCGCGGATACCCGTCGTCTCATATTGCTCGACGATCTGGCCTGCGAACAGGCGTGCGATCACCGGGCGGCCCTTGCGGCCGATCAGGTAGAAGAGGACCTTCTTGCCCTGCGCCTGCAGGTCGAGCGCCTTGTCGCGCGCGGCCTTGACGATGTTCGAGTTGAACGCGCCGGCGAGGCCGCGGTCGCTGTTGAGCACGACGAGCAGGTGCGTGTCGCTCTTGCCGGTGCCGGCGAGCAGCTGCGGTGCCGAATCCGACCCGCCGACCTTCGACGCGAGGCTCGCGACGACGCCTTCGAGACGCTCGGCGTAAGGACGCGCGGCTTCGGCGGCCGCCTGCGCCTTACGGAGCTTGGCAGCGGCGACCATCTTCTTGGCCTTGGTGATCTTCTGGGTCGACTTGACCGAGACGATGCGCCCTTTGAGTTCCTTCAACGAAGCCATTTAAGCCCCTCTTTGCGTCCCGGCCGGGCCGGGATGCGGAAAGCGATTAAGCGAAGATCTTGGCGAAGGCGTCGAGCGCCGCGACCAGACCCTTTTTGGCGTCGTCGCCCAGGTCCTTGGTGTCGCGGATCGTCTTCAGCACATCGCTATGGTCGCTGCGCAGATAGGCGAGCATCGCCTGTTCGTAGCGCGACACATCGGTCGTCGCGACATTGTCGAGATAGCCGTTGGTGCCGGCGAAGATCGACGCGGTCTGCTCTTCGAACGGCATCGGCTGGAACTGCGGCTGCTTCAGGAGCTGCGTCAGGCGCGCGCCGCGGTTAAGCAGCTTCTGCGTCGACGCGTCGAGGTCCGAACCGAACTGCGCGAAGGCTTCCATTTCGCGATACTGTGCGAGCTCGAGCTTGATCGAGCCCGACACCTTCTTCATCGCCTTGGTCTGCGCGGCCGAGCCGACGCGCGACACCGACAGACCGACGTTAATGGCGGGGGGGATACCGGCGTTGAACAGGTTGGTTTCGAGGAAGATCTGGCCGTCGGTGATCGAAATCACGTTGGTCGGGATGTACGCCGAAACGTCGCCCGCCTGCGTTTCGATGATCGGCAGCGCGGTCAGCGAGCCCGAGCCATTGTCGCTGTTCATCTTCGCGGCGCGCTCGAGCAGGCGGCTGTGGAGATAGAAAACGTCGCCGGGGTAAGCTTCGCGGCCCGGCGGACGGCGCAGCAGCAGCGACATCTGGCGATAGGCGACGGCCTGCTTCGAAAGATCGTCATAAACGATCACGGCGTGCATGCCGTTGTCGCGGAAATATTCGCCCATCGTCACGCCGGCATAGGGTGCGAGATACTGCAGCGGAGCGGGTTCCGAAGCGGTCGCGGCGACGACGATCGAATATTCCATCGCGCCATTTTCTTCGAGCTGGCGCACGATCTGTGCGACGGTCGAACGCTTCTGACCGACGGCGACGTAGATGCAGTACAGCTTCTTCGATTCGTCGGTGCCGGCGTTCGCCTGCTTCTGGTTGATGAAGGTGTCGATCGCGACGGCGGTCTTGCCGGTCTGACGGTCACCGATGATCAGTTCGCGCTGGCCGCGGCCGACGGGAACGAGGGCGTCGAGCGCCTTGAGGCCGGTCTGGACGGGTTCGTGAACCGAGGTGCGCGGGATGATGCCCGGCGCCTTGACTTCGACGCGCATGCGCTTGTCGGCCTTGATCGGGCCCTTGCCGTCGATCGGGTTGCCGAGGCCATCGACGACGCGGCCGAGCAGGCCCTTGCCGACGGGGACGTCGACGATCGTGCCGGTGCGCTTGACGGTGTCGCCTTCCTTGATCTCGCTGTCCGAGCCGAAGATCACGATGCCGACGTTGTCGGCTTCGAGGTTGAGGGCCATGCCCTTCACGCCATTGGCGAATTCGACCATTTCACCGGCCTGGACATTGTCGAGGCCGTGGACGCGGGCGATGCCGTCGCCGACCGACAGAACCGAGCCGATCTCGCTGACCGTTGCTTCGGTGCCGAAATTGGCGATCTGGTCCTTGATGACCTTGCTGATTTCAGCGGCGCGGATTTCCATGGTTTAGCCTTTCATCGCCTGTGCGAAGCTATTGAGACGGGTACGGATGCTGCCGTCGATCAGCTGGCTGCCCAGCTGGACGACGAGGCCGCCGAGGATGGCGGGATCGACGGTCGTCGCGACGGTGACGTCGCGCCCGACACGGGATTTGAGGTTCGCGGTCAGCTCTTTGAGCTGCGCGGCCGAAAGCGGGTGCGCGCTGGTGACCTTCGCGGTCACTTCGCCGCGGTGATCGGCGACGATCGCGTCGAAGGCGTCGATCATCTTCGGCAGATCGGCGAGGCGGCGGTTCTCGGCGAGCACGCCGAGAAACTTCGCGGTCAGCGAATCGAGCTTCAGCGACTTGGCGACTGCGGCGATGGCGTTCGCGGCGTCTGTGCGGCCGACGACGGGGCTGGCGATCAGCGCCGACAGGTCCGCCGAATCGGCGAGGCCGGTCTTGAGCGTCGCGAGACTCTTGGCCACCGCGTCGATCGCGTTCGATTCGCGGGCCAGATCGAACAAAGCGACCGCGTAACGGCCCGCGAGGCCCGCCGTGATGTTGCCTTGAATGCCGCCGGAATTCTCCACGCGTGAAAGTCCTTTTCTACGATCCCGTGGGGGATGGGTCGCGCTCTTTTCGGGGATATTCGACGAATGCCCCCCACGCGAAGTCGCGGCGCGCCTAGCAACGATTTTGCTGCAATGCAAGGCGGGGGGGCGATTGCTTTTGCCCCTTCGTGCGATAGGGACAGGCCAACCAAAAAATATGGCGACGAAGTGAGGGGGCATGATGGGCGAGATGATTCGGATGACGATGGACGATGGCGCCGAAATCGCGGTCTATCATGCGCAGCCCGACGGTGCGCGCCGTGGCGGTCTGGTGCTGATCCAGGAGATATTCGGGGTCACCGACCATATCCGCGAGATGTGCGACGAATTTGCGGCCGAAGGCTATGAGGTGCTGAGCCCCGCGCTCTTCGACCGCGAGCATCCGGGGTTCGAGAGCGACTATTCGGGGCCGCAGTTCCAGCGCGCGGTGCAGCTCGCGCGCGAGCTTCATCCGTTTGAGCAAAGCCTGAAGGATGCGCAGACCTGCATCGACGCGCTGAAAGCGAAGGGCCCGGTGTTCATCACCGGCTATTGTTACGGCGGTTCGGTCGCGTGGCGGATGGCGCAGATCAGCCCCGATCTTGCGGCGTCGTCGGCCTATTACGGCAGCCTGGTTCCGACGATGTTCAAGGACGAGGCGCCCGCCTGCGCCACCATCGCCCATTTCGGCCTTTATGACGACGGCATCCCGATGGAAGGCGTCGAGGCGCTGATCGCGAAGGATCACCCGACCGCGCAAATCTTCGTCTATGAAGCGGGGCATGGCTTCAACAGCGACCGGCGCAAGGATTATCACGAAGCATCGAGCGATCTCGCGCGCGAGCGCACGCTGATGCTGTTCAAGGCGTGCGGGGGGTGAGGCTGGTCTTCATCCACGGCCCCGCGGCGTCGGGCAAGCTGACCGTCGCGCGCGAACTCGCGGCGCAGACCGGGCTGCCGCTGTTCCACAACCATCTGGTCGTCGATGCGCTGCTGGCGGTCTTTCCGTTCGGCAGCGACGCGTTCGTCAAACTGCGCGAGGCGATGTGGATGGATGTATTTCGCGCGGCTGCGGCGGAAAAGCGATCGCTGATCTTCACCTTTCATCCCGAGGCGAGCGTCGCCCCCGATTTTCCCGAGCGGGTCGTGGCGCTGGTCGAACAGGCCGGCGGGCAGGTCGATTTCGTCGCGCTGACGTGCGCGCCCGCGATTGTCGAGGCCCGCCTCGACGCGCCGTCGCGGCAGGCGAGCGGCAAATTGTCGTCGGTTGCGCTGTATCGCGAACTCGCCGCGAAGGGTGCCTTCGCCTATCCCGCGCTTCCCGCCGCGCGGGTCGCGCTCGATTCGGGCGCCATGCGCCCCGCCGAAGCGGCGGAGCGGATTCGCGCCGCGCTCGGCCTCGGATAGCGCGGGGCGGGTGAAGCTGGTCCAGAACCTGCTACTGGCGCTGGCCGTCTTCGCGCTCGTCGCGGCGGCGCTGCTCTATACGCAGCAGCGCCCGCTGATCTTTCCGGCACCTGCTTATTATCCGCAGGCCGCAATCGATGGCTTCCGGCTCGTCCACACCCGGACCGACGACGGCTTGCGGCTCTCGGCCTTCTATCGCCCCGCGCTGCCGGGCAAGAAGACGCTCCTCTTCTTCCACGGCAATGGCGACAATATGCGCGGCGCGATCGAGGCGACGCGCGGGCCGGCGGCGGCGGGGCACGGGCTGATGCTGGTCGAATATCGCGGCTATGGCGGCAATCCCGGTTCGCCGGGCGAGGCGGGCCTCTATCGCGACGGCGCGGCGGCGATGCGCTGGCTCGCCGGGGCCGGGGTCGATTCGCGCCACATCATCGTCGTCGGCAATTCGGTCGGCTCGGGCCCCGCGACCGAAATGGCGCTGCGGTACGATGTCGCGGCGCTGATGCTCGTGTCGGGCTTTTCGGATTTGCCGTCGGTCGTGAAGAGCCAGGTCCCGCTCGTTCCGCGCTGGCTGGTGCGCGACCGGTTCGACAATGTATCGAAACTGGCCCGTGTGAAGGCGCCCGTCTATCTGATGCACGGCGCCGCCGACACGCTCGTGACGCCCGCCAATCTCGAGCGGCTGGCGCGCGCACGGCCCGACGCGACGGTCGCGCGTGTCGCAGGGGTTGGGCACGAGCTGGCCTACACCGCCCCCGCGCAGGCGATTCTCACCGAATGGGTTGGCGGACTCCGCTGACGGTCAGCCGCCGGTTGCCGGTTTGACCGCCGCGCCGCTCACCGGCTGGCAGCGATAGACGAGCCGCTCGTTCGGGCTGGCGGGCAGCGCGCTGCGGATCGCGTCCTGCTGCGCGGCGAGCCCCGCGAGTTCGTCGGGGTCGGCGGTGCAGCTCTTCAGCGTGACCGTCGCGCGTGTCTCGCGCGCCTTGGTCATCGTCTCGGCGTCGAGCAGATAGCGGTCGACGCGGTAATCGCGCCCGCTCGAATCGATCGACGCGACGGTGACGGTCGCTTCGTCGTTCGGCACGAGGATGCGTTGCCAGCGGTCGTCGGCGCCCTGCGTATATTGCGTGCGCCCGTTGACGCAGCCGCCCTTGCCGATGTTGATGGGGACGTCGGTCGTCGCCGACACGGTGATGCGGCTGCGGTCCGGGCGGATCGTGCAGAGGAAATTGCCCTGCGCGAGCTTGGGCGTTTCGGTGGCGGCGACGGCGGCTTCCTCGGCGATCTCGGCGTGCGCGTCGGGGCGCGTCGCGAACAATATCGCGGCGCCGAGCATCAGCACCGCGCCCGCGCCGCCCGCAATTTTGGCGTTACGCAGATTCTTCTGGCTGTAGAAGAGCAGGCCGGCGCCCGCGGCGAGCGCGCCGATCACGAAGAACACGCCCGCGAGCGCGATGCGGTTTTCGCGCGCGGCGAGCGCGTCTTCCGCGGCGCGCGCCTGCTTCAAGTCGCGGTCGAGCCGGGCGGCGGCATCCTTCGCGGCATTCGCCTCGGCGCTCGCGCGCGCTTCGGCGTCGATCGCGGCGCGGTCGCGCGCGTCGGCCTCGGCGAGCGACAGGCACGGGGTGCCGACGCTGCTATATTGCTGGTTCGCATCGGCGAGGAAACGCATGAGCTCGCGCCCCGAAATGGCAAAGGCGAACGGCGAATCGCCGTCGTCGGCGCGGGTGATTGCGGTGTTGATCCCAGTGATACGCCCGCACTGGTCGACCAGCGGGCCGCCCGAATTGCCGCGCGAAATCTTCGCGGTGTGGATCAGCATCGCGACCCCGTCGACGCTTTGCGTGTTCGACATATTGCCCTCGCTGCGCGTCGGGGTGCGCGGGGTGATATAGTCGTTGGCGCTGCGCGCGGTCGCAAGGTCGACATTGCCCGGATAGCCGAGCGCGACGACGTCGGCGCCCGAATCGAGCGGGCCGGTGTAGATCGCGGCGGCGGGCAGGCGGCCCTCGGTAATCTCGATCAGTGTAAGGTCGCGCGCGGTGTCGATCGCGATCAGCTTGCCCGCAAAGCTCTTCTGCCCTTCGGATGGCACGACGCCCAAGGCGACATTGTCGGGATATTTCGCGGCCGATTCGACGACATGCGCGTTGGTGACGATGCGCGTCGGCGAGATCGCGATGCCGCTGCCATGGCCGAAACCGACAACCTCGCCATCGACCATCGCGACGGTGACGACGCGCACGACGCTGCGCGACGCGGCGCTGATATCGTCGGCGGCATGTGCCGGAATCGACAATGACGGCGAGAGGGTCAGAAGGGCGAGCAGCAGCGCGAGGAGGCGGGTCATGGCGCGCACACTAGCCGCCGGAACTTTGAACGCAAGCATCGGGACGCGGCCGCAATCGGGACGTGGCATCAGCATCCGACCGAATAGAAAGGACGATCTGATGACTTATGCGATTACCGGACTCGCCGCCGATCGCTTTGCCCCGCTGTTCGCAATGGACGACAGCGAACTCGCCGCGATCAACGCACGCCGCGTCACCGCGACCGCCGACCGGGGCTTTCCGTGCCGCATCAGCCTCGACGATGCGAAGGCGGGCGAGGTGCTGATCCTGCTCCACCACATCAGCCACGATGTCGAAACGCCGTACCGTAGCGCCTATGCGATCTATGTGCGGCCGGGCGTTGAAGCGGCGACCTATCGCGACGAACTGCCGCCGGTGTTCGAGGGGCGCCAGCTCGCGCTGCGCGCCTTCGCTGCCGACGGCATGTTGCAGACCGCGCGGCTCGCGGCGCCGGGCGAGGCCGATGGCGCGATCCGCGATCTGTTCGCCGACGATGCGATTGCCTATATCGATGCGCACAACGCCGCCTATGGCTGTTTTGCTGCGCGAATCGAGAGGAATTGACCATGGACTTCAAGGCCATGACCGACGACGAGCGTTGGGAAGCGGTGCAGGCGCGCGACAAGGCGCAGGACGGCCGTTTCGTCACCGGGGTGCTGACCACGGGCATCTATTGCCGGCCCAGCTGCGCCGCGCGCCATCCCTTGCGCCAGAATGTCCGCTTCTTCGCCGACGGCGACGCGGCGCGCGCCACGGGCCTGCGCCCCTGCAAACGCTGCCTGCCCGACGATGTCGCGCGCGATGAAAATGCGGTGATCAAGGCGATCGCGGCGATCAAGGGTAGCGAGGAACCGCTCGCGCTCGGCGACCTTGCCGCGCGCACCGGCTATTCGCCGACGCATTTCCAGCGCGTTTTCACCCGGCATACCGGCCTCTCGCCCGCCGCCTATGCCCGCGCCCTCCGCGAAGAGCGCGCACGCAAGGCGCTGAGCGATGGAAGCCGGGTGACCGACGCGATTTACGACGCGGGCTTTTCGGGACCGTCGCGTTTCTACCAGAATATGGAGGGACGCATGGGCATGACGGCGTCGGCGTGGGTGAACGGCGGCAAGGACACCGAGATTCACTGGGCGGTCGTGCCGACCAGCCTCGGCGAAATGCTCGTCGCCGCGACGGAGAAGGGCGTGTGCCGCCTGAGCTTCGATGAAGGGCGCGAGGCGCTCGAGGAGCGGTTCCCCGCCGCGAGCCTCGTCGAAGGCGGCGAAGAGTTCGAAGCGCTGCTAAAACAGGTTGTCGACGCGGTCGAGGCGCCGGTGAACGGCTTTGACCATATCCCGATCGACGTGAAGGGCACCGCCTTTCAGGAAGCGGTGTGGCGCGAACTTCGGAAAATCCCAGCGGGTGAGACGCGCAGCTATGCCGACATTGCCGCAGCGGTCGGCAAGCCCAAGGCGGTGCGCGCGGCGGGGAGTGCGAACGGCGCGAACAATGTCGCGGTGCTGATCCCGTGCCACCGTGTGGTACGCAGCGACGGATCATTGGGCGGCTATGCTTATGGCCTGCCGATCAAGGAAGAATTGCTCAAAAGGGAGAGTTTTTGATGTCCGACAAAGTTGCCGAGTTCCGCGCGTTGCACGTTCCAGGCGACCCGCTGATCCTGATCAACATCTGGGACGCCGGGAGCGCAAAGGCGGTCGCGGCGACGGGCGCCAAGGCGATCGCGACCGGAAGCTGGGGCGTCGCGTCGGCGCACGGATCGTCCGACGGCGAGAATTTTCCGCTCGAAGCGGCGCTCGCCAACCTCGCACAGATCCTGGCGGTCACCGACCTTCCCGTCACGATCGATATGGAAGCGGGCTATGGCGACGATCCTGCGGCGGTGGGCGAATCGGTGGCACAGGCGCGCGACGCCGGTGCGGCCGGCATCAACATGGAAGACCGGCTGCCCGGGCAGAAGGAACTGCTCGCGATTGCAGACGCGGCCGCACGCTATCGCGCCGCCGCCGACACCGGCATCTTCGTCAACGCGCGCTGCGACCTGTTCCTGGGGCAGGATGCGGCGAAGGACGGCGACGCGCTCGTCGCCGCAACGCTCGAACGCGCGCGCGCCTATGCCGATGCGGGCGCGGGGTCGCTGTTCGTGCCCTTCCTGCTCGACCCTAAATGCATCGGCGCGATCTGCGACGCCTCGCCGCTGCCGGTGAACATCCTGCGCGGCAAAGGCGGGCCGACGCACAAGGAACTCGCCGCGCTCGGCGTCGCGCGGATCAGCCATGGGCACCAGCCCTGGGCCGCGGCGATGGCGTGGCTGGCGGCGCAGGCGAGCCAGGTGCTGGGCGGCGCCGAACCCGATTATTGACGAAAGGCTAGTCGTCGTCGGCGTCGTCGGCGACGGCTTCCTTGCCGCTACCCGCAGCCCCCGCGCGGCGAGCCTTCATCGCCTCCAGCCGCGCGAGCATCGCTTCGCCCCGGCCATTATCGTGCGGGTCGAAGGCCACCGTTCGCGCCAGCCGCAACGCCGGGTCGAACTCACCCTGATTCGCGAGCGCGAAGGCGTAGGAGACCCGCATCTCGATATTTTCGGGCGTGATGACGAAGGCGCGCTCGAGCGCCTTGATCGCCATCTCGCTCGGCCGTTTGCCTTCGGTCAGAAAGCTGTCGAAATAAGCGTAGAGCGGCACGGCGTCGTCGGGATCGGTGCGGTTGGCGAGCTGGATCGGCCTCCGCGCCTCGCGCCATGCGGCGGCGTCATCCTCTCCCTTTTCGCGCAGTTGATACAGCTTCAGCCGTCCGAGCAGGACATTGGCGCGGACATGGTCGGGCTTGGCCGCCAGCACCTTGTCGAGCGCTGCCTGCATCGCCGCTAGGTCGCGCTTGTCGCTGTCGATGTCCCATTCGGCCGCCGCGAGTTCGAACTGCACATCGGCATTGGCGGGCTGCGCGGCGGCGAGTTTGCGCAGCGTGTCGCGCGCTTTGGTCAGGCGCGCCGCGTCGCCGCGCGCATTCAGCCGCTCGAGCCGCGGCATGATTACGGCATCTTCGTCCGCCGACAGCGGCGTAATCCGGATATTGGCCGAGATGGGGACCGGATCGCGCAGGGTGCGATACGAGAGCTTGCCCTCGATATAGCGGTTGAGGTCCTTGTCGAGCCCAGCCAGATCGCCGAACGCGTCGGTCGCCGCTTTCTTCGGATCGGTCCCGGCGTTGATCGCATTGGTATAGGCGTTGATCTGGTCTCCCCGCGCGGCGCTATGGAGGAGCATGTGGGTCAGGATCCATGCGCGGCCGTAATAGACATCCATCTGGCCGCTGTTGCGCATCGCGCCCGGTTGTTCGAACAACAGCCTCTCGGCAGGAATTTTCGGCATCTGCAACAGACCATAGGCGCGGCGGTAGACGGGATGGCCGATCATCGCGCGGCCTTGCTTGTCGAAGTCGACGGTCGAATAATATTCGGCGAAACCTTCAATCAGCCAGGCGGGAAACGCCGCGCGCAGGTGGCGCTTCATGAAATGGTGGCTGTATTCGTGGAACAGCACCTGCTGCGAGGCCGATGTGCCGGCGACGCTGCTGCCGCCGTTCTGGCGAAAGGACATGGCGAAGCTGCCATCGCGGTCTTGCCGATAATAGCCCGCGACCGACGCGCTGCGCGATCCGGTTGCCAGTTCGGCGACGTCGGGCGCCGCGGCGACCAGATAGATCGGCAGCTTGCTTTCCTCGCCGGGCGTTTCGACCTTGAAGAGCAGGCGCAGCGTGGTGTCGAATCGCTGCAGATTCTGCGCGAATTCGCGCAGCGATTTCTCGTTGCTCTCGCTGTAGATGATGAAGCTGTCGGTGTCGGCGCGCAGCCATTTGGCCTCGGCCGGTCCCGCCATAGCGACCATCGCGATCCCGGCCAGCAGGCCCAAGCCGATCCTTTTCATCCTGCGCCCCCGCATCATAACCCTTAGGGGATGCTGCCAGCGCGCCCGGCTACAGTAAAGCCCTGTTACAGCTAAACAAAGCTATAGGGGTCGATATCGATCGCGAGGCGCGCTTTTGCCGGCCAGTCGACACTGTTCACCCAGTCGCGGATCGTCCCCTGCAGGTCGAAGCTGCGCGGCGCGTGGAGGAGGAGGCGGAAGCGGTGGCGGCCGCGCAGCATAGCCAAGGGGGCAGGCGCGGGGCCATAGACCGCGAGCCCCTCGGCAACCGGCGCTTTCTGCCCCAGCCGCTGCGCCTGCCCGCGCGCGACCTCGATATCCTCCGACGAGATGACGAGCGCGGCGAAGCGGCCATAGGGCGGCGCGCCCGCGAATTTGCGCGCCGCGGCCTCGGCCGAATAGAAACCGTCGCGGTCGTTCGCGACGAGCGCGGCCATCACCGGCGCCTCGGGCACGCGCGTCTGGATTAGCACCTCGCCGGGCTTGACCCCGCGCCCGGCGCGCCCCGCGACCTGCGCAATCTGCTGGAAGGTGCGCTCGGACGCGCGGAGGTCGCCGCCGTCGAGCCCCAGGTCGGCATCGACGACGCCGACGAGCGTGAGGTTGGGGAAATGATAGCCCTTGGTGACGAGCTGGGTTCCGATGATGATGTCGACCAGCCCGCCTTCGACATTGTCGACGAACTCTGCGGCCTTTGCGGGCGACCACAAGGTGTCGCTGGTGACGATCGCGACGCGCGCCTCGGGGAAACGTAGCGCGACCTCGTCGGCGACGCGCTCGACCCCCGGCCCGCACGCGACGAGACTGTCCTCGTCCTCGCATTCGGGGCAGAGCCGCGGCGGCGGCATGACATGGCCGCAATGATGGCAGGCGAGGCGGTGGACGAGCCGGTGCTCGACCATCCACGCGGTGCAGTTCGGGCACTGGATGCGGTGGCCGCACGTCCGGCACAAGGTCAGCGGGGCGAAACCGCGGCGGTTCAAAAAGAGCAGGCTCTGCTCGCCCTTCTGGAGCCGGTCGGCGAGCGCGTCGACGAGCGGCGGCGCGAGCCAGCGGCCGCGGTCGGGCGGGTTCTGCCGCATGTCGATCGCGGCGAGATCGGGCAAGGTCGCACCGCCGAAGCGTGCGGGGAGCTGGATATGGCGATAGCGTCCGGCCTCGACCATCGCGAGGCTTTCGAGCGCTGGGGTCGCGCTCGCGAGCACCACAGGGAGCCCCTCGAAATGCCCGCGCATCACCGCGACGTCGCGCGCGTGATAATGGACGCCGTCCTCCTGCTTGAAGCTCGTCTCATGCGCCTCATCGACGACAATCACGCCGAGCCGGGCGTAAGGAAGGAAGAGCGCCGAGCGCGCGCCAATGACGATGCGCGCGTCGCCCGATGCAATCGCGTGCCAGGCGCGTCGGCGTTCGGCCGAGCGCAGCCCCGAGTGCCAGGCGACCGGCTCGCAGCCGAAGCGCGCAGTAAAGCGCGTCAGCATCGGCTCGGTGAGCGCGATTTCGGGGAGCAGGACGAGCGCCTGCTTGCCGGCATCGATCGCGGCGGCGATCGCTTCCATATAGACTTCGGTCTTGCCCGACCCGGTGACGCCGTCGAGCAGCAAAGTGTCGAATTTGGCGACGTGCACCGCGTCCCGGAGCTGCGCCGCTGCGGCGGTCTGTTCGTCCGAGAGGTCGGGCGGCGCAAAGCCGCTGTCGGGTACGGGATAGGGCTGGTCGGCCGAGACGGTCACCGCCTCGAGCGCACCGGTGTTCACGAGCCCGCGGATCACCGCGTCGCTGACCTCGGCGATCGCGGCGAGGTCGCGCACCATGCCCTGCCGCTCACCGATCGCCTCGAGCGCGACGATGCGCTGCGGAGTCATCCGCGCCGGGAGTTCGCCGGTCGCGCGATATTCGACGATCGGGCGCCGCGCATCGGCGAAGGCAACGCCGGGCAGCACCATGCGCAGCACCGCGCCGGGCGGCGCGAGATAATAGTCGCTTGTCCATTCGACGAGACGGCGGAGCGGCGCGGCGATCGGCGGCACAGCGACGACTTCGTAGAGATTGCGGAGGCGGTTGTCGCCGACCGCCTCGGGCGCGCCGAAGCTTGCATCCTCCCACACCACGCCGCCGAGCCGCCGCGGGCCGAGCGGCGCGATCACGACGCTGCCGAGCGGCGCCTCGCTTTCGCGCGGGACGCGATAGTCGAGCGGGCCGAGGGCGGCGGTGAGGAGGAGGACGCGGGCGCGGGTCATGGACTGCGCAGGATATAGGGTGGCGGGTAAAATAGGAAAGCGCGGGTGACAGAAACCGTCGCCCCCGCGAAGGCGGGGGCCGCTATCGGCCTTGTGCAACATATCCAGCGGCCCCCGCCTTCGCGGGGGCGACGGTCAGGTGGAGGCCAGCGCCGCCTTCTTCGCCGGCCGCTTCGCGGGCTTCGGGCGCCTGAACCAGAAGGTCCATACCGCAAGGCTGCCGAGCATCGTCAGCGAAAGACCCGAGATCGTCAGCACGATGCGCCAGGTCCAGCCGCCGACCTTCGACGCGTGGATCGGGAAGGCCATGTTGAACGCCTGCGCCCCGCCCGGCATCGCGAGCGCGTCGCGCGCGCCGAGCAGTTCGCCGTTTGCGGCGTCGAACCACAAAGTCGAGCGGCCGTTGGGAAGCCATTCGGCCTGCTGGCGCATCCGCAGCATGATCGGGTCACCCGCCTTGCGCGGCAGGCTGAGGATGCGGAATTCGGCGTCGGGGAAGCGGCGCCGCGCTTCGGTCAGCATCGCGGTGTAATCGGGCTTTTCGGCGAGCGGCCCGCCCTTGTATTTCGGCGGCTCGATCGCCTTCGCCGCCTCGGCCGGCGAGCCAAAGGGGGCGATCATCACCATCGCAAACGGGCGGAAGATCATCATCGTGCCCGTGACGATCGAAATCAGCAGCAGCGGCGCGACGATGATGCCGAGGTCGCGGTGGTGCATCACGATCGACGGGCGGCTCATCCGTTTCGGCCACAATCGCAGTTGAAACGTTTTCCGCGTCCGCCACCAGAGGATCACGCCGCTGATCACGAAGAACAGCCCGCACAGCCCGGCGATCCCGATCACCCATTCGCCATTGTCGCCCGCGAAGAGATGGTGGTGGAAGTCGAAGATCCAGAGCTCGGGCCGCTCCCACTGGCTCGCCCAGCGCGTGACGATGTCGCCCGACTGACTCGCATAGGCGCCGGCGTCCTTGCCGAAGCGGAGCTGGTGCAGCCCGAAGCGGTCGTCGGCATAGATGATGCCCTGCGCACCCGGCGCGGCCATCAGCCTTTCGGTGGTCGCGGCGACCGTCGTCAGGTCGCCGCGCAGCGGATCGCCGGTGCCCGGAAATCCGATCCACAGATGCTCATAGAGCAGGATCGTGCCCGACAGGCCGAGCAGCGCGAGCACGAGGCCGATCAGGCCCCCCGTCCAGCGGTGCAGCGTGTCGAGCAGCTTCATCATCAGAAACGCCTCCCCTTTAGAACCTGTAGTCCCAGCCGAGGGTGAAGGTGCGCCCGCGGCCCGCGAAATAGGAGAGCTGGTCGCTCGGCAGACGCGTGTCGCTCGAATAGTCGATATATTGCTTGTTGAAGAGATTCTGCGCCGACAGGCTGATCCCGCCAAAGCCCGTCTGGTAACGGACATAGGCGTCGGTCAGCGTGTAGCCGCCGAAATCATTGTCGCGCAGCTTGAGCGGGCTGCCGCGCGCATCGTCGGCGGCGCGCGCCTTGCCGTCGAAGCGGCGCTTCAGATAGACCTGCGTCTGGATGCGCGCCGAGAAGGGGCCGCTGTTGTAGCTCGCCGCGAGGTTGACGCGGTCGGGCGAAATGTTGACCCCGTCGAGGTCGCTGTCGACCTTGCCGTCGGGGACCGCATCGCTGTCGAAGCGGCCGGTCAGATGCGCATAGCCGACATTGAGCTTGAGCCCGTCGATCGGCGTCTGGACGCCGAGGTTGACCTCGAGCCCCTGGATTTCGACGCGTAGCCGCTGGACGTCGAAGTTGCGGTCGGCGCCCGTGACGAGCAGCTGGCCCTTGTCGCTCGACGACCAGAAATAGGCGGCGCTCGCGTCGACCGGGCCGCGCTTCACCTCGAAGCCGATCTCGCGGTTGTTCGACACGACGGGCGAGATATCGAGGAAATTGTCGATGTCGACCCCGGTGCGGTTCACCGCGCGGGTGATGCGGCCGATGTCGGGAACGGTGAAGCCCTCGGCATAGCTTGCATAGGCGCGGATGCCGTCCCACGGTTCGACGATCACGCCGCCGTTGATCAATAGGTCTTCGAACTTCGGCTTGCCGCCGGCGACGTCGACGCCGCCATAGCTTGCGAGGCCGCACGGCACGGGCTGCGTGGCGGGCGGCGCGGGACACGCGACGAAGGTGGTCGACGCGAGCGTGCGATAATCGTCGATCTTGATCTTCACATTTTCCCAGCGGACCCCGCCTGCGAGGCGCACAACGCCGTCGAACAGTTTCAGGTTCGCCTGCCCGAAGGGCGCGAGGCTGCGGAAATCGCTCGGCGGCACCCAGCGGCGGCCCGTCGCGATCAGCGCCTGTTCGGTCTTGTCGACCAGCGCGTCGAACCCGATCGTCAGTGTCAGATCCTCGAAGCCGGGGACCGCGCGTTCGTAGCTGAACTTGGCGCCGAGCTTGCGGCTGCGGTTCTGCGACTGGTCGAACAGCGTGCCGACGGGGGCGATCGCCGGATCCTGGAACGTCGCTTGCGTGACGATTTCGCCGCCGAAGGTATCGCGGCTGCGGTTGAAGAAGATCTGGCTGACGAAATTGCCGCCGCCAAGGTCGGTGTCGGTCAGCGACAGCGCGACGCTTTCGGTGCGGCTCTGCGCCGATTTGCCCGGCGGGTTGCCGCGCACCGCGCTGGTCGGGATGCCGAGCGCGCGGTTGCCGGCGACCGCGACATAGTCGCCGTCGCCCTTCAACTCGTAGCGGCTGGCGATCAGGTCGAGGCGGGCGCTCGGCGACAATTCATAGCCGAGCCGCGCGAAGAAGTTCGTCGCCTTGCTGTCCTGCGTTTCGCCCTGCGTCAGGTTGAGCCCGATCGGGCGGCCCTTCGCGTCGGAAAAGACGCCGCGGATTTCATAAGTTGCGCCGATCGACGCGTCGAAGGCGCCCGCCTTGTACTGGAAGAGGCCGCCGGCCTTGCCGCCCATCCCGGCCTTCGAAAAATCATTGTCGGCGGTGCCCTGCAGCAGGACGCGGCCCGAAATCCCCTCTTCGGTCGGCGCGCCGACGGTGACTTGGTTGACGATGCCGCCGGTGCCGCCGATTCCCTGCAAGGCGTTCGACCCGAAGATCAGCTCGACGCGGTCGACGAAAAAGCCATCGATCGTGAAGCCGTCGCGGCTGCCGTCGCGCATCGGGGTCGATTGCGGGATGCCGTTGATCGCATAGAGCGGCGAGCGTCCGCGCAAGGATTCGCCCGAGCCCGAAAGCTTCTGCCGCGTCGGCGAGAAGCTGGGGGTCAGGTTCGCGACCGCGTCGGTGACCGAACCCGAAATCGCGATCTGCTGGTCGAGCGCATCCTTGTCGATGATGTCGATCGTCAGCGGCAGCGCGCTCGGCGGCAGGATGGTGCGCGCCGCGGTGACGACGATCGTCTCGCCGGCCGCGTTGTCCGCATCGACGGGGGCGCCGTCCTGTGCGAAGGCGGGCGACGAAAGCGCGGTGCTGAGCAGTGCGGCGGCGGCAATTTTGCGAATCATTATCAACTCCTGTTGGCAGGGCCGCTAATGAGAGCGATTCGCATAGGCAAGGAAAAATCCGCCTGATCGACGCGATATCGCTACTTTCGCATAGGCTGTGGAAAATTCGCCACAGCGCCGAAAAGCGCGCTATCAGGTTGCCAATGCGGGAAAAGGAACTGCGCTTCGCCCTGATTTGCTACGGCGGCATCAGTCTCGCCGTCTATATGCACGGCATCACGAAAGAGGTCTGGCGGCTCGCGGCGGCGTCGCGTGCCTTTCACGAGGGCACGCCGCTGACCGGCGCGGGCGCGGTCTATGGCGAGCTGCTCGCCGCGATCGCGGCGCGCAGCAACGTGCGGCTGCGCGTTCTCGCCGACATCGTCGCGGGGGCGAGTGCGGGGGGCATCAACGGCATCTTCCTCGCGCGCGCGCTGGCGACGGGGCAGTCGCTCGACCCGCTGACCGACCTCTGGCTCGACGGCGCCGATGTCGACAAGCTGATCGACCCCGATGCACGCCCGCTGTCGGCGGCGACCAAATTCTGGGCGGTGCCGATCGCCGGCTGGATGATGAAGAAGCGCGGCAACGCCATCGACCGCACCGTCGGCGCCGGCGCGCAGGACGAGGTGCGCGTCAAGCTGTCGCGCTTCGTCCGCGCGCGCTGGTTCGAACCGCCCTTCGGCGGCGAAACCTTCACGAACCTGCTGTTCGATGCGTTCGACGCGATGGATGCGGGGCCGCGCGGGCCGGTGCTGGTGCCGGACGGACAGCCGGTCGACCTGTTCGTCTCGGTCACCGATTTTGCGGGGCACAGCGTGCCGCTCGCGCTCAACAGCCCGGCGCGCGTGACCGAGGACGAGCATCGGTTGATGCTGCATTTTCGCGCGGACAGCCGTCTCGGCAAGCGGCTCGACGATGTGCCGGGGCTGACCGCGGCGGCGCGCGCGACGGCGAGTTTTCCCGGCGCCTTTCCGCCCTTCACCTTGCGCGAACTCGACCGGGTGCTCGAAAAGCGCCAGATCGCATGGCCGGGCCGCGAGGCGTTCATCCATGCGCAGCTTCCGGCGGGCGGCGAAGGCGATCCCGCCGATCGCGTATTGATCGACGGCTCGGTGCTCGCGAATGCGCCCTTCCGGCCCGCGATCGCGGCGCTGAAACAGCGTCCGGCGCGGCGCGAGATCGACCGCCGTTTCGTCTATATCGACCCCAAGCCCGATTATCGCTCGATCAGCTTCGGCAAGCCGGGCGAACAGGCGGCGGGCGAGGGAGCGCGGCTTCCCGGCTTTCTGGCCACCATATTGGGGGCGCTGTCCGAAATTCCGCGCGAACAGCCGATCCGCGAGAATGTCGAGGCGATCGAGGGCATGTCGCGCCGCATCCGCCGGATGCAGCATATCGTCGACGCGATGAAGGTCGAGGTCGAGGAGCAGGTCGCGGCGCTGTTCGGCACCACCTTCTTCCTCGACACGCCGACGGTCGCGCGGCTCGAAAAATGGCGCGCGAAGGCGCAGGATCAGGCGGCGGCGCGCGCGGGTTTCGCCTTTGCGCCCTATGGCCACCTCAAGCTGTCGGCGGTGATCGAGGAGATGGCGAGCCTGATCGACCGGCTGTTGCCGCCCGAGGGCGCGGTTCATCAGGCGAACCGGCGCCTCGCGCTGTGGGACGAGGCGCGCGCGCGCGGGCTCGACCGGATTTCGGGAAAAAAAGGTGCAGGCGCGAGCAGCGACGCCGTCGTCTTTTTCCGCACCCACGACCTCGGCTTTCGCATTCGGCGCCTGCGTTTCCTCGCGCGCGAACTCGACACCGCGGTCGAGGCGACGCGCGACGGCCGCGACCCCGTGTGCGAGGCCATGCGCGAGGCGATCTTCACCGCGCTCGGCCTCTATCTCGACCGGCAGGGCGACAGCTGGCTCGCCGACCTCGACCTGCCCGCCGATGCCGGGCCCGGCGACTGGATCGATGCGATCGCGGCGCGGCGCGACCTCCGCACGGTCGATGGCGAGGCCGATGCGCTCATTGCCGCGGGGCTTGCCGCGATGCCCAAGGGCGACCGGCGGACGCTCCTGCTCGCCTATCTCGGCTACCCCTTTTACGACATCGCGACCTTGCCGCTACTGCAGGGCGAGGGGTTCGACGAATTCGACCCGATCAAGATCGACCGCATCTCGCCGTCGGACGCGACCGCGATCCGCACCGGCGGCGCGGCGGCGATGCTGAAGGGGGTCGAGTTCAACAGCTTCGGCGCGTTCTTCAGCCGCGCGTACCGCGAGAATGATTATCTGTGGGGCCGGCTCCACGGCGCCGACCGGCTGATCGACATCGTGGCATCGAGCGTCGGCGGCGACGGGGCGCTGGCGGGTGAGGATCTGAAGGCGATCAAGCGCCGCGCGTTCCATGCCATCCTCGACGAGGAGGAGGGGCGGCTGCCGAAGGTGAAGGCGCTGATCGATGAGCTACGGAGCGAGATCGGGTAAGTATCCGTCGCCCCCGCGAAGGCGGGGGCCGTTAGCGGTTTACACCGCCAGTGCGGATAATGCTTCCAGCGGCCCCCGCCTTCGCGGGGGCGACGGAAATCAATCCGTCAGATCGTCCCACATTTCCTTGATGCGGCCGAAAAAGCCCTGGCTTGCGGGGCATTCCTCGCCCGTCTCGGTCTCGCGGAACTCGCAGAGCAATTCCTTCTGCCGCGCGGTGAGCTTCGTCGGCGTCTCGACGTCGATCTGGACGACCAGGTCGCCGTGGCCGCGGCCGTTGAGCACCGGCATACCGGCGCCCCGCTGGCGGAGCTGCTTGCCCGACTGGATGCCCGCGGGGATCGCGATGTCGTGCTTTTTGCCGTCGAGACCGGGGATGGCGATCTCGCCGCCGAGCGCCGCGGTGGTGAAGCTGATCGGCGCGCGCGTGAACAAAGTCGTGCCCTCGCGTTCGAACACCTTGTGCCGCGCCATGTGGAGGAAGATGTAAAGGTCGCCCGGCGCCGCGCCGCGCGCGCCGCTCTCGCCTTCACCCGACAGGCGGATGCGCGTGCCCTCGTCGACCCCGGCGGGGATGTTGACGGTCAGCGTCTTACGCCGGTCGACACGGCCTTCGCCATGGCATGAGTTACAGGGATCGGCGATGACCTCGCCCGCACCCTGACAGGTCGGGCAGGTGCGTTCGACCATGAAAAAGCCCTGCTGCGCGCGCACCTTGCCGTGGCCGGCGCAGGTCGAGCAGCGGTTGGTGTGGGTGCCGGGCTTGGCGCCCGATCCGTCGCACGCATCGCAGCGCGCCGCGACATCGACCTGGATTTCGCGCGTGACGCCCGCAAAGGCGTCCTCGAGCTTGATCTCCATGTCGTAGCGCAGGTCCGCGCCGCGCGCGGGGCCGCGCTGCTGGCGCCCGCCGCCGAACGCCGAGCCGAAGATCGATTCGAAAATATCGCCAATGTCGCCGAAATCGGCGCCATTGCCGCCGCCGAAACCGCCGTTGCCGTTGACGCCGGCCTTGCCGAAACGGTCATAGGCGGCGCGCTTCTGCGGGTCCTTCAGGCAGTCATAGGCTTCGCTGATCGCCTTGAAGCGCGCTTCGCTGTTGTCGCACCCCGGATTCTTGTCGGGGTGATATTTCATCGCGAGCTTGCGGTAGCTCGCCTTCAGCGCGGCATCGTCGGCGGTGCGCTCGACTTCCAGCAGTTCGTAATAATCGATGTCGAGTGACATAGGTCAGCAGGCCCCTTCCTCAGCCGTCACCCCGGCAAAAGTCGGGGTCGCTATCGGGCTGGCGGTGCCTTGCCGAGAGCGATGCCAGCCTTCGCCGGCATGACGGTTGAAGATCATTTTCTTACTTCTTGTCGTCTTCGACTTCGGAGAATTCGGCGTCGACGACATCTTCGTCGACCTTCGCCGCACCGGCGTCATCGTCGGCGCCGGGGGATGCGGCCGACTGCTGCTCCTTCTCGTAGATCGCCTGGCCGAGCTTCATCGCGACCTGCGCGAGCGCCTGGCTCTTTTCGGTCATCGCGGCGGCATCGCCGCCTTCGACCGCGGTCTTCGCTTCGGCGACCGCAGCTTCGATTTCGGACTTCAGGCCCGCGTCGACCTTGTCGCCATGCTCGCGGAGCTGGCTTTCGGTCGAGTGGATCAGGCTTTCGGCGTTGTTCTTCGCCTCGGCCGCCTCACGGCGCGTCTTGTCCTCTTCGGCGAACTGTTCGGCGTCCTTGACCATCTGGTCGATGTCCGAATCCGAAAGGCCGCCCGACGCCTGGATCTTGATCTGCTGTTCCTTGCCGGTGCCCTTGTCCTTGGCATGGACCGACACGATGCCGTTGGCGTCGATGTCGAAGGTCACCTCGATCTGCGGCACGCCGCGCGGTGCGGGGGGAATGCCGACGAGGTCGAACTGGCCGAGGATCTTGTTGTCCTGCGCCATTTCGCGCTCGCCCTGGAACACGCGGATCGTCACCGCCGACTGGTTGTCGTCGGCGGTGGAATAGACCTGCGACTTCTTCGTCGGGATCGTCGTGTTGCGGTCGATCATCTTGGTCATGATGCCGCCCAGCGTCTCGATGCCCAGCGACAGCGGGGTGACGTCGAGCAGCAGCACGTCCTTGACGTCGCCCTGCAGCACGCCGGCCTGGATCGCGGCGCCGATCGCGACGACTTCGTCGGGGTTCACGCCGGTGTGCGGTTCCTTGCCGAAGAAATCCTTCACGACTTCGCGCACGCGCGGCATGCGCGTCATGCCGCCGACGAGGACGACTTCGTCGATCTCGCTCGCCGAAATGCCGGCGTCCTTGATCGCCTTCTTGCAGGGTTCGAGGGTGCGCTTGACCAGCTCTTCGACCAGCTTTTCAAGGTCGGCGCGCGTGATCGTCTTCACAAGGTGCTTCGGCCCGTTGGCGTCGGCGGTGATGAAGGGCAGGTTGACCTCGGTCGTCGCGGCCGACGACAGTTCGATCTTCGCCTTTTCGGCGGCTTCCTTCAGGCGCTGCAGCGCGAGCTTGTCACCGCGAAGATCAATGCCTTCGTCTTTCTTGAAGGTGTCGGCGAGGAATTCGACAACCTTCGAGTCGAAATCTTCACCGCCGAGGAAGGTGTCGCCGTTGGTCGACTTCACTTCGAACACGCCGTCGCCCACCTCGAGAATCGAGATGTCGAAGGTGCCGCCGCCAAGGTCATAGACCGCGATCGTCTTGTTCTCGGTCTTGTCGAGGCCGTAAGCGAGCGCCGCCGCGGTCGGCTCGTTGATGATACGCAGCACTTCGAGGCCCGCGATGCGGCCGGCGTCCTTGGTCGCCTGGCGCTGCGCGTCGTTGAAGTAAGCGGGAACGGTGATGACCGCCTGCTCGACCTTTTCGCCCAGATAGGCTTCGGCGGTTTCCTTCATCTTCTGAAGGATGAAGGCCGAGATCTGCGACGGCGAATAATCTTCGTTGCCCGCCTTGACCCACGCGTCGCCATTGCTGCCCTTGACGATCGTGTAGGGGACCAGCTCGGTGTCCTTCTTGGTGATCGGGTCGTCGAAGCGGCGGCCGATCAGGCGCTTCACGGCGAAAACGGTGTTTTCGGGGTTGGTGACGGCCTGGCGCTTCGCCGGCTGGCCGATCAGGCGCTCGCCATCCTTGGCAAAGGCGACGATCGACGGGGTCGTGCGCGTGCCTTCGACATTTTCGATAACCTTGGGTTTTCCGCCTTCCATCACCGCGACACAGCTGTTCGTGGTGCCGAGGTCGATCCCGATCACTTTGGCCATTGGTATTACGTCCTTGTTGCTTCTCTGGCGCCCTGAAAAGGCACGCCGTCCATGGGTTTGATGACGGCGATATAGGTGCGCTAATCCTTGGCACAAGAGCTTTGAAGGCTTATCGAGGGCGTGAAATGACGCGCTTTTACGGAGTCCTCCCAAAATGAAACCTTTTGCGATCCTTGCACTCGCCGTCACCGCGCTGACCCTGACAGCCTGCGGCGATAATCTGGTCGCTGCCAAGCCGCTGAACGTCGTCAGCGGCCATATCGTGATGGGCGCGACCCCCGACCGCCCGGCGGTCGGCTATTTCCGCGTCCAGGGCGGGCCGCAGCCGGTCCAGCTCGTCGCGGTGACCGCCGACCTCGCGCAGCGCGTCGAGATGCACGAAAGCGTCAAGGAAAATGGCGTCGTGACGATGAAGCCGCTGCTCCGCGCCGACGTCCCCGCCAAGGGCGAGCTGGTGTTCAAGCAGGGCGGCAAGCATCTGATGATCTGGGGCATCAACGGCGCCGCGGTGCGCGCGGGCAAACTGCCGATGGCGTTCGTCTTCACCAACAACAATAATGAACGCATCCTGTTCGATCTGGTGATCAAACCGGCCGAGGGCGCTGCGGCGGAGGGCGGAATGGACCATGGCGCGATGGATCATGCCGCCGAAAAGGCGGCGCCGGACGCGGCCAAGAAATAAGTCCGCGTGCCGCGCCATGCGCGTCCCCTGACCCAAGGCGAGGTCGCGCTGGCGCGCAGCGTGTTCGGCGACGCCATCGCCTATGACCGCGTGCGTGTGTGCCATGACAAATGGATATTCTTCCAGCCGCGCCACATCGTCATGGCGCCGATGGGCAGCCTGCACTTCAATCCGCATGGCGAGCTCTATTGCGAGGATTTCAGCGCCGCGTCGCAGCGATTGCAGGGGTTATTCATCCACGAGATGACGCATGTCTGGCAGGCGCAGACGCGCGGGCGCTGGTATCTGGTGCTGATGCGCCACCCGTTCGCGACCTACAGTTACAGCCTCAAACCCGGCTGGCTCCTCGAACGCTACGGATTGGAGCAACAGGCCGAAATCGTCCGCCATTACTGGCTGCTCACGCAGGGCATGGTCGTCGGCGGCGCGCCGGGGATCGATGCCTATCGCGCAATCCTGCCGTTCGAGGCTGAGCCCGGATAACGGCTAGGCATGAAAAAGACCGGGGAGCGGCAAGCGCTCCCCGGTCCGGATATCAGTGCTGCATATCCTTGTGATCGGCGTGATCGGACTTGTCCTCGCCTTTCTTGTCGCAGCAGCAGCCGTCCTTCATTTCCTTGCAGCAGCACGCCTTCTTGGGCGCCTCTGCGGCATGGGCGACGGCGGGGGTGGCCAGCGCGATCGCCAGCCCGAACAAGATCTTCTTCATAAATGCTCCTTTGAATGACTGAAATCGGGATCGCATTCAGGAGCGCGGCGGTTCGGCTTCGGGAACCGGATCAAGACCGTCGAGCCGCGCCATTGCGGTATCGGACGGGATGAATTTCTCCGGGCTGGCCAAGGCAATATCGGGCGCCCGGCAGGCAATCGCGATGCAGGGCGACGCACAATCGGGGTGCGCGGGCAGCGGCGTTTTCTTCGCCGGCGCAGACATGTCGCAGCCCGCCATCGCGGGGACGTCGACCGGGGCCGCCGCGGCTGCGGTGCAGAGCGGGCTGCCCGGCCCCGCCGCAAGCATCACCGCTGCAAACAGCAGGAGCAGCGATTGAAAGAGGCGCCGTTGCATCATGTCGGCAGCATTCTATCCGGAAGGGCGGCACATGCAATCCCGGCGGCCGCAACCCGGGCTTCGTGGTCCCGGAAAACTATAGCCGGTCGGGCGCGCCGCCATTCTTCGCTGGCCAAACGTCCGCTGTTCGTCCTATGTTCCGTTTATGGATTCAACCTCGCTTGTCGTCGCCCTTGTTGCCCTCGCCATCGGTGCCCTGATCGGCTGGCTCTTCGCCGGGCGCCAGTCGGGCGCGCTCACCGCCGAGCGCGACGGGCTTTCGGAGCGGTTCAAGAGTGCGGTGACCGATCTTGCCGCCGAGGCCGAGGCGCGCAAGGCCGCCGATATCCGGCTCGCCGCGCTGCTCAGCGAGCAGAAAGCGCGCGACGAGGCGCATGATGCGCAGATTGCGGGGCTGAAGGACGCGCAGGCGGCGCTCACCGCGCAGTTCCGCGAGGTCGGGCAGGTGATGCTCGATGGCGCGCAAAAGGCGTTCCTCGAACGCGCCGACGCCCGCTTTCGCCAGAGCGAAGAGACGGCGGGGCAGAATCTGAAGGCGCTTCTGAACCCGGTGCACGAGCGTTTGCAGAAATATGAGGAAGCGGTCGGCAAGGTCGAGGCCGAGCGCCGCGATGCCTTCGGCCTGCTTCACGGCCAGATCGCGGCGATGCGCGAGGGCACCGAACGTGTGTCGAGCGAGGCCGCGAAACTCGTCAACGCGCTGCGCAACGCGCCGAAGGCGCGCGGGCGCTGGGGCGAACAGCAGCTCAAGAATGTACTCGAAAGCTGCGGCCTCTCCGAACATGCCGATTTTCAGACCGAGGTCAGCGTCAACGACGGCGACGGCGGGCGACTGCGCCCCGATGTGGTGGTGAAGGTGCCCGGCGGGCAGAGCCTCGTGATCGACGCCAAGGTCTCCTTGAACGCCTATCAGGACGCGTTCGGCGCGGTCGACGAGCGTGAGAAGGCGGCGCACCTCGCGGCGCATGCCGCGGCGATGAAGGCGCATGTGAACACGCTCGGCGCCAAAGCCTATTGGAACCAGTTCGACGATACCCCCGACTTCGTCGTGATGTTTGTCCCCGGCGAGCATTTCCTCGCCGCCGCGCTCGATCAGGACCATGAGCTTTGGGATTATGCGTTCGACCGCAAGGTGCTGCTCGCGACCCCGACCAACCTCATCGCGATCGCGCGCACCGTCGCGGCCGTGTGGCGGCAGGAAAAGCTCGCCAATCAGGCGCGCGAGATCGCCGCGCTCGGCAAGGAGCTTTACGCGCGCATGTCGGTGATGGGCGCGCACATCGCCAAGGTCGGGCGCAACCTCGATCAGGCGACGGGGGCGTACAACGCCTTCGTCGGCAGCTTCGAAAGTCAGGTGCTGACGCAGGCGAAGCGCTTCGAGGCGCTCGATATCGAAACCGGCGACAAGGAAATTCCGGTGCTGCTCGTTGCAGAGCAGTCGGCGCGCCCGCTGGCGAAGTTGGCGGCGGCGCCGGCGGCGGTCAACGACGCGGGCGAATAGCAGAAAAGCAAACGTCGCCCCTGCGAAGGCAGGGGCCGCTATCGGCGTAGCGCATGGTTGCCTGCGGCCCCTGCCTTCGCAGGGGCGACGAGCCCTAAATCACCCGCCGCAACACCGCGGTCCGCCCGTTCGTCAACGCTTTGGCGCCGGGGTTCGGCACCATGATCTTGGTCTCGCCATAGTCGCCGTCGTAATTGAGCCGCGACGGCGTGATCTCGAGCGTCCAGCCGGGCTCGGTGCCGAGCGCCATATAGGCGGCGGGCTGATCGCCGGGCCCTTGCGGCGGCGTTTCGGCGGCGGGTGCACAGGCGGCGAGCGCGAGAAGCGAAGCGGCGGGGAGGGCGATCCTGATCATGCGGCATCTCCTGAACGCTATATGCTGATCGATCGATGAACCGCGCGGACGGCTATTGGTTCCGCTGCTGGTTCAGCACCTCATATGCCATCACCGCGGTCGCGACGGCGGCGTTGAGGCTGTCAGCCTTGCCCATCATCGGCATCTTCACGCGCACATCGGCCGCCTCGGCATATTCGCTCGGCATGCCCTGCGATTCATTGCCGGTGAGGATGAAGGTCGGCGCGGTGTAGCGCACCGCCTGATAATCCTGCGTGTCGTCGCCGAGCCAGGTCGCGACGAGCTGGCCGGCGCCTTGCCGCAGCCAGGGGAGAAATTCCTCCCACCGCGCGACCACCAGCTTCTGGGTGAAGATCGCCCCCATGCTCGCGCGCACCGCCTCGACCGCATAGGGATCGGTCGATTCGTCGAGCAGAATCAGCCCGCCCGCGCCGACCGCGTCGCCGGTGCGCAGCATCGTGCCGAGATTGCCGGGGTCGCGCAGCCGTTCGGCCACAAGCCAGATCGGCGCGGCATCGCGGTCGAGATCGGCGAGGGCGGTTTTCGGTTCGGCATAAATGCCGACGACGGTTTGCGGATTATCCTTGCCTGACAATTTCGAGAGGATTGCCCCCGTCGTGTCGATCACCTCGCCGCCCGCCGCGAGCGTGTCGGCGGCGAGCGCCGCGGCGAGGGGGTGTGTGTCGCCCTCGGGCCCGAGGAACAGCCATTGCGGAAGCACGCCCGCCTCGCGCGCCTCGGTCGCGATGCGCAGCCCTTCGGCGAGGAACAGCCCCTCGGCGCGGCGATGGCGCTTTTCGCGCAGCAATCGCATCCGCTTGATCAGCGGATTCGACAGGCTTTCGATTTGGGAACGGCGACCGGTCATCCGGTCAATCCTCGCCGAAGCTGTCCTTGACCAGCCCGACGAGTTTCAGCAGCGCCGCGTCGGCGCCGTCGCCGCGCGTGTGGATGGTGATCGAATCGCCCTTTGCGGCGCCGAGCATCATCAGGCCCATGATCGAAGTTCCGTTGACGCGCGATCCGCCCTTTTCGACCTCGACCGAGACGCTTTCGGGCAGGCGGCTGACGAACGTCACGAACTTGGCGCTCGCGCGCGCGTGCAGGCCGCGCTGGTTGGTGATTTCGACCGTCTCGGAATTTTCGTTCAAGGGCCCACTCCCAGCATTTCCGACGCGACCGAAATATATTTCTGGCCGGCTTCCTTCGCGGCGATCACCGCGGCGCGCAGCTCCATCGTCTTGCGCGCGCTTTCGAGGCGGATCAGCATCGGCAGGTTGACGCCCGCGATCACTTCGGTGCGCCCCGATTCGAGCAGGCTGATCGCAAGGTTCGACGGCGTGCCGCCGAACAGGTCGGTGAGCATCACGACGCCGCGGCCTTCGTCGACCTTGCGAATCGCGTCGGCGATTTCCTTGCGGCGCATTTCCATATTGTCGTTGGGGCCGATGCACACGGTCGCGATCGCCCTTTGGGGACCGACGACATGCTCCATCGCGCGCACCATTTCCTCGGCGAGGCGGCCGTGGGTGACGAGCACCATTCCCAGAAGCGGCAGAGCCTTATCGTTCGGCATGCAGTCGTCGACCCTTATGTTTTGCCGCCGGGCGCGGAAGCCGCGGGCGGGGGCCTGCCCTCAAGCCCATCTTGCGGGGCAGAGTCAAGATTGCGGTGGGTCAGCGTTGGCTCATATCCGGATTCGCGTAGCGTTTGGGCAACACGCGCCGCGACATGGACCGACCGGTGGCGGCCGCCGGTGCAACCAAAAGCAATGGTGACATAGCTTTTGCCCTCGGCGCGGTAGCGCGGCAGCAGGGTCAGGATGAGTTTCTCGATCTGCGCGACGCTGTCCTCATAGGCGGGGTCGGCGATGACATAGGCGGCGACATCGGCGTCGAGCCCGGTGCCGGGTTTCAGCTTCGGGTCCCAGTGCGGATTGCGCAGATAGCGCATGTCGAAGACGAGGTCGGCGTTGCGCGGCAGCCCGCGCGCGAAGCCGAAGCTCATGACGTTGAGCACGGGCTCGCCGTCGCCGGCATCGCCGAAGCGCTGGCGGATTTCCTGCTGCAAATCATTGCTGCTGTAGTTGGTCGTATCGACGACATGCTCGGCCCAGCGGCGGAGCGGCTCCATCATCTCGCGCTCGCGCGCGATGCCGTCGGCGGCGGGGCGGTCCTCGGCCATCGGGTGGCGGCGGCGCGTTTCGGAAAAGCGGCGTTCAAGCTCGGCGCCCGCGCAGTCGAGGAACAAAGTCTGGATGTCGCGGCCGCCCGCTTCGCGCAAATCCTTGATCCGGCGCACGAGCAGCGCGGGACGGAAACCTCGACTACGACTGTCGATCCCGATCGCGAGCGGGCGACCCGCTTCGCTGCGCTGCATCGGCGCGTCGATCAGCGTTTCGAGCAGCGCGAGCGGCAGATTGTCGACCACCTCCCAGCCGAGGTCTTCGAGCACCTTGAGCACGGTCGATTTGCCCGCGCCCGACAGGCCGGTAACCAGCAACAGGCGCGATTCGGCGGCCGGACTCATCGTCGAAACATCATGCGCCGGGCGCCAGCCGTTCGAGTGCGAGCAGGATCTTGATCGGCGCCGACGCCTCGAACGCCGACAGCAGCAGCGCGGGCAGCGGGCGGCCCGCGACCGTCTCGAACTGGTTGATCGACGGCATGCGATCGTAACGGTCGGTCAGGCGCACCGCGAGCGCGAGCGGCACGGGCGCCGTCCATGCGCGTTCGATGATCCCGATGCCGCGGACTTCCAGCTTGCCCGCGAGATTTTCGGGCGGGCGGCACCACAGGCGATCGCGCTCGAACCAGATATCGCAGCGATCGTCGGCGACCAGCTTGGCGCCGCGGTCGATCAGCCGCAGCGCGAGGTCCGACTTGCCCTGTCCCGAATTGCCGAGGATCAGCACGCCGCCATTGCCCGCCGCGACGCAGCTGGCATGGATATTGACGATATCGGTTCGGGTCCGGCTCGGAAGCATGGCGCATGGCTTACCGGCGACGATGCGGTGCCGCAAGGCGATAGGATGACGGCGTCAGCCTGCCGCGTGCCCGCCTTCGCGCGCGGGGAGGGTGATGAGCAGGCTCGCGCCGGGTTTGCCGTCGTCGCGATCCTTGGCGCTGATCGTCCCGCTATGCCCCTCGACGATCGTCCGCGCGATCGCGAGACCCAGCCCGCTGTGGCGGCCAAAGGCTTCGCCGGTGGGGCGTTCGCTGTGAAAACGGCGGAAAATGGCGTCGCGCTGCGCGGGGTCGATCCCGGGGCCATCATCGTCAACCTTGATGTGAACCTCGTCGCCGAGGCGCGTTGCCGAGACGCACACGAGCCCGGCGTCGGGCGAAAAGCTGATCGCATTGTCGATCACATTGTCGATCGCGCGTTCGAGCCGGTGGCCGTCGCCCATCACGACCGTCGTGCCTTTGCGCGGGCGCGCGAAGGCGACGCGCGGCTGCGGCACATTCGCATCAACGCGCGCCGCGCGCGCCGCGAGCATCGATTCGATCATGATGCCGACATCGATCGGTTCGAACAAAGTGCGCGACAATTGCGCGTCGACGCGGCTCGCCTCGCTAATGTCATTGACCAGCCGGTCGAGCCGGCGGACGTCCTCGTCGGCGATGGCAAGCAATTGCGCGCGCTGCTCGTCGGTCTTGACGCGCCCCAGCCCCTCGATTGCCGAACGGACCGAGGCGATCGGATTCTTGAGTTCGTGCGTCACGTCGGCGGCAAAATGCTCGCCCGCGTCGATGCGTTCGCGCAGCGCTTGCGTCATGTCGCTGAGCGCGCGCGCGAGCGTGCCGATCTCGTCGCGGCGGCTCGGCAGGCGCGGGACGACGACTTCGCGTGCGCGGCCGAGCCGGACGCGCACCGCGGCGCGCGCGAGGCGGCGCAAGGGGCGGACGATCGTGCGCGCGAGGAACAGCGAGAGCAGCACCGAAGCCATCAGCACCATCGCGACGACGACCGCGATGCGGAACCGCTCGGCGCGCACGGTGCGCGTGATGTCGCGCGCGTTGAGCGTCATCAGCACCGTCTGCGGCGTCTCTAGGTCGACGACGCGCGCGGCGCTGAGCAGCGGGGTGCGTTCGGGGGCAAAGCGGAAGCGGCTCGCGGCGACCCCGCCGGTCTGGGCCTCGACGACTTCGGGCCAGGACTGCGCCCGGTCGACGCGGGGTTCCTCGAAATCGGGATAGGTCGGCGCGCCGACGACCCAGTCGATACCGCGGTCCATCGCGCGCGCGGCATCGCGTTTCCATGGCTGGAGATCGGGATCGCGCAGCGTATAGGTCGGCGGACCGTTCTGGAAACTGTCGGAGATGCGCCGGCCGTCGGGGGCATAGAAACGCAGCCGCGATTCGGTCGCCGTAGCAAATTCTTCGATCAGCCGCGTCCGCTCCTCGGGGCGTGCCGCCTCGAGCGCGCTGTCGAGCATCGCGAGCTGGTCCTTCATCACCTCGATGCGCGTATCGACCAGGCGGCTGCGGTAGGTGTCGAGATAATAGAAGCCGCCTGCGAGCAGCGCGATTGCGAGGATGTTCACCGCAAGGATGCGCGTCGTCAGCGACCAGCGCGCCGACCAGACGAGCGGCGATTCCTCCTGCTCGGCGACGCTGCCGTCGGGCTTGTTCGCGTCAGCTTTCATCGGCAAAGCGATACCCCGCGCCATAGAGGGTGGCGATCGCGTCGAATTCGGGATCGACCTCGCGGAACTTGCGGCGCAGGCGCTTGATGTGGCTGTCGATCGTGCGGTCGTCGATATAGACGTCGTCCTGATAGGCGGCGTCCATCAACTGGTTGCGGCTGCGCACGATGCCGGGGCGGCTGGCCAGCGTTTCGAGGATCAGGAATTCGGTGACCGTCAGCGTGACGTCCTTGCCGTCCCATGCGACCTTGTGGCGCGCCGGGTCCATGCTCAGCCGGCCGCGGGTGATCGGTTCGGCGACAGGCTCGTCGCCCTCTTCGGCCGCGCTTTTGTTGAGCTCGACGCGGCGCAATATGGCGCGAATGCGCGCGATCACTAAGCGCTGCGAAAAGGGTTTGGCGATATAATCGTCGGCGCCCATCGCCAGTCCCAGCGCCTCGTCGATCTCGTCATCCTTGCTGGTCAGGAAAATGACCGGAAGCTGGCTCTTTTCGCGCAAGCGGCGCAGCAGTTCGAGCCCGTCCATGCGCGGCATCTTGACGTCGAACACCGCAAGGTCGGGCGGATTGTCGATGAGCGGCTTCAGCGCCGCTTCGCCGTCCGAATAGACGCGCGTCACGAAACCCTCGGCCTGCAGCGCGATGGAAAGGGATTGCAGAATGTTGCGGTCGTCGTCGACCAGCGCGATAGTTGCCGTCATGCTCTTTCCGTTGGGCGGGCCCGGACAAGCGATTAGCCTATCCGGGGCGCAGCGACAACCGCGCGCATGGTCACCGGTTTCCCGCTTTGCGCGTTCGTCGCAAGTGCGGCGCGGCCCCGCTTTAATCTTTTGACCTCCCCCGCCAAGCGAGCTAACGCGGCCGGGATTTCGGAATCGGCGGTCACGTCGGCACCCATGCAAATGCGGGCCAACCCATTAGTGCGCTAAGCATTGCATAGGTATGCAACGACGCCGCCGGACAAGGAAAGGCGAAGGCAGATGACCAAGATATTGATCGGCGCGAACACCGTCGAGACGAAGGCGGAGGTCGCCGAAAACTGGGGCACCCCGGCGCTGATCGAGGATGCCGTGCGCCATGGCGAAGGCCTGCTCGCCAAGGACGGCCCGCTGGTCGTCGAAACCGGCAAGCACACCGGGCGCAGCGCCAAGGACAAGTTCATCGTCCAGGACGCCGAGACCGCCGACACGATCTGGTGGGGCAAGACCAATGTCCCGATGACCCCCGATCATTTCGCGGCCTTGAAGGCCGACTTCTTCGCGCACCTCGCCGAGCGCCCGCGCCTCTATCGCCAGCAGCTGTTCGGCGGCTCGCAGCCCGAGCATCGCGTTGCGGTCCAGGTCGTCACCGAATTCGCCTGGCACAGCCAGTTCATCCGCACGCTTCTCGTCCGCCCGACGGCCGAGGAGCTGGCGGCGTTCGCGAGCGAATATACGATCATCGACCTGCCGAGCTTCCGCGCCGATCCCGCGAAGCACGGCACGCGCACCGAAACCGTCGTCGCGGTCAATTTCACCGAAAAGCTGATCCTGATCGGCGGCACCGCTTATGCCGGCGAGATGAAGAAGTCGGTGTTCGGCATTCTCAACTATCTGCTCCCCGTCGATGGCGTGATGCCGATGCACTGTTCGGCGAACATCGGACCCAAGGGCGATACCGCGGTCTTCTTCGGCCTGTCGGGCACCGGCAAGACGACGCTCTCGGCCGATGCCTCGCGCACGCTGATCGGCGACGACGAGCATGGCTGGTCGGACACCGCGGTCTTCAACTTCGAGGGCGGCTGCTATGCGAAGATGATCCGCCTCTCGCCCGAGGCCGAGCCCGAGATTTTCGCGACGACGAAGCGCTTCGGCACCGTGCTCGAAAATGTCGTGATCGACGCGCAAACGCGCGAGCTCGATTTCGACGACAACAGCCTCGCCGAGAACAGCCGCGGTTCGTACCCGATCGATTTCATTCCGAACACGTCGGAGCATAATATGGGTCCGGTGCCCAAGACGGTGATCATGCTCACCGCCGACGCCTACGGCGTGCTGCCCCCGATCGCGAAGCTGACCCCCGATCAGGCGATGTATCATTTCCTCTCGGGCTATACCGCGCGCGTTGCGGGGACCGAGATCGGCGTGACCGAGCCCGAGGCGACCTTCTCGACCTGCTTCGGCGCGCCGTTCATGCCGCGTCACCCGTCGGTGTACGGCAATCTGCTCAAGGAGCGCATCGCCAAGGGCGGCGTCCAGTGCTGGCTCGTCAACACCGGCTGGACCGGCGGCATGGCGACGATGGACGGGATCAAGCGCATGCCGATCAAGGCGACGCGCGCGCTGCTCAACGCCGCGCTCGACGGCAGCCTCAATGACGCCGAATTCCGCAAGGACCCGAATTTCGGTTTCATGGTCCCCGTCGCGGTTCCGGGCGTCGACAGCGGCCTGCTCGATCCGCGCGAAGCGTGGGCCGACAAGGCGGCCTATGACCGCACGGCGCAGGTGCTCGTCGGACAATTCATCGACAATTTCGCGCAATTTGCGGACCATGTCGACGAAGGCGTCCGCCAGGCCGCACCGCAGGCCGCCGTCGCAGCATAATTGACCCGGATATCTTCCGGGTGGCAGATCACCCGGAAGGACCGGACCCATGACCACCGAATATAAACCGCGCCTGTTCGCGCGCGACGACGAAATCCGCATGCTCGGCGAGGGCCTGCTGGCGTGCGCGCTACCGCGCGAAGCGTGGACGCACGAGGCGCATCTCGGCGCGTGCCTCTGGCTGCTGACCGAGCGACCCGACGTCGATATCGATGCCGAGATCGCCACCATCATCCGCCGCTTCAACGAAAGCGTCGGCGGCGTGAACGACGACCATGGCGGCTATCACGATAGCATTACCCGCGCCTATGTCGCAGGCGTGCGCCTGTTCCTGTCGGAGACGGCGGAGACCGGGCTCGCGGCGCGCGTCAACGCGCTGCTACGCTCCGACGTGGGCCGCCGCGACTGGCCGCTGCGCTTTTACAGCCGTGAGCTGCTCTTCTCGGTCGCGGCGCGGCGCGCGTTCGTCGAACCCGATCTGGCGCCGCTGCCCTCCTAAAGCTTCATTCCGGGCGTCCAGCCGCTCTCCGCGAGGAAGGCGGCGGGATCGCGCATCTCGATAATCGCCTTGATCGCCGCGGCCTTGTCTGGGGTCCGGTCGTAGTAGCTTTTCGCCACGCGATAGCCGACCCAATAGCCAAGGTCGCCGGGCCATCCGTCGGTGCCTCGCTGGTTGTAGAGCCAGCGCGACCCCATCGCCTTGCCGTCCTTTTCGGCAAGAAAGGCCGTCTCCAGCTCCTTCTCGCGCCCCTTGGCCCATTGATGGAGCAGCGGATAGCCGACCGAACCCGACATCTGTTCGGCGACAAATTCGGCGGCGCCTTCGACGAGCGCGGCGCGCAGCACCGATTCTTCGCGATCCTCGATTTGCGCGATCGGCTGCTGCGCGTGGACATATTCATGCGCGATGACATGGACGAAGCGGTCCTCGTCGTCGGCTTCGATGAATTTTGCGGCGCACAGGGCTTCGAGGCCGATATAAAGCCCCTTCGCATTGGCGGTCCCCGCCGTCGTGGCGCGGCCGATGGCGATGGTGATCGGCGGGAATTTCGCCGCGGGATAAAGCCGGGCGAGGCGATCGGTCGCGGCGACGAGGCGGGTGCGAACATCGGGAAGCTTGGTCGCGCAACCGCGCGCGTCGTCAAAGACCTGGCGTTTGTCGCGCAGCGCGACAGCGAGCTTTTCGGGGGTGATCCGGCGCATCACCATGAATTCCGCCAGTCCCGGCGTGGGGGCGGCGAGATAGCGCGTCGCCACCACATCGGGCTGACTTGCGAGTGCGGGGTCATCATAAAGCGCGTAAAAGCGATCGATGTCGCTCGTCACGATGGCCACGCGCGCGCCGCCGTGCGGCGGGGCCGATTCGGATGCCTGCCCCGGAATCGCCGCGAGCAGCGCCACGCCGAACAGGCTTTGCATCATGCGCCGCACCGTCACGCCTTCTTCTCCGCCACATAGGCCGCGACATTTTGCGCCAGCACGTCGAGCGGGACATTGCCGCCCTCGACGACGACATTGTCGAAATCGCGGAGGTCATATTTTGCGCCGAGCGCCTTTTGCGCGAGCCCGCGCTGGCGGACGATCTCGCTATGCCCGACCTTGTAGCCGCACGCCTGTCCGGCCCAGCTGCAATAACGGTCGACCTCGCTCGCGACCTCGAGCGGGTTCGATCCATTCTCCTTGACGAAGAATTCGACTCCCTGCTCGCGCGTCCAGCGTTTCGCGTGGAGGCCGGTGTCGACGACGAGGCGGCAGGCGCGGAACGCCAGCGACTGGAGGTAGCCCAAACGCCCGACCTCGAAATCGTCATAAAGGCCAAGCTCATCGGCGAGCTGTTCGGCGTACAGCGCCCACCCTTCCGAATAGGCGTTGAACGCCAGCATCGTACGGATCAGCGGCATCTGGTTGGCATATTCGCCCTGCCACACATGGCCCGGAATCGCCTCGTGCATCGTGAGGTCGGGGAGAGAATATTTGCTGTGGAGCTCGGTGGTGCGCAGGTTGATCCAGAATTTGCCCGGAACGCTGCCATCGATCGACCCCGCGCCGCCATAGGCCGCGGGCGCGCCGGGTTCCTCGGCGAGCGGCAGGCGCTTCACCTCGACATTGCCCTTCACCAGCGTGCGGAAGGCGCGCGGCAACTCGGCGCGGATCTTGCCGAGCCAGGTCTGGATATAGGCGTGGATTTCGGCGCGGCCGGCATCATTGTCGGGGAATTTAAAGCGCGGGTCCTTGGCGAGCGCGTTCATCCGGTCGCCGACCGAGCCTTGGGTATAGCCGAGTTTCTTGAGGATCGGGTCCATGCGGCCGTGGAGTTCGGCGAGTTCTTCGCGGCCCATCGCGTGGATTTCGTCGGGCGTCATGCGCGTGGTCGTCGAGGCGCGGAGCCCCCACGCATACCATTCGTCGCCGCCCGGCCGTGCCCACATGCCCGCGTCCATCGTCGCCTTCGCGCGCTGCGCCTTCATCGCGGCGAGCTGGCGTTCAAGCGCCGCCGCGACGGGACCCTGGACGATCTTCGCCGAGCGCGCGCTCCAGTCGCCCGCGACCTTCGCCGCGCCGGTGCGGCGGACGAGGCTTTCGACCATCGAGCCGCCCGCCTTGGCATCGGCGAGGCTCGCCTCCATCTGCTTCACCGCCTTGTCGATCAGGAAGGCGGGGGCGACCAGCCCCTGTCCGCCCGCGGCCTTCAGCCGGTCGGTTTCGCCGTCGAGCGCGCCGGGAAAAGCATTGAGGCGCGACAGATAGGCTTCGGCGTCGGCGGCATTCTTCACCGGATGGTCGCTATCGAGGAATTTGGGGACGTCGAGATAGGCGCCGACATTCTGGATCACGACATAGGGCGTGTTGCGCCAGCCGCCGACCGCGACATCGCCATAGGGCAGGGCAAAACCGTCGAGCGCGACGCCATAGGCGCTTTCGACGACCGCAAGGCTGGTGCGCGTGCTGTGGTCGAGCCCGGCCTTGTCGAACGCGCGCACGCGCGCGAGGTCGGCCTTCAGCGTGTCGGCGACGGCTTTCTGTCCCGCGGCCGACCGGTCGCCGAGACGCCCGCGCATCGCGGCGCGCGCGCCGGTGTCGATGCCGAGCGAGGTCGCGCCTTCGGGCGACAGCGCGAGGAGATTGTCGGCGACCGAATCGAGCAGTTTCTGGGCGCCTGACTTCGGTGGCGACTGCAGCGCGGCTGCGGGGCCGACGAGAGCAAGTCCCGCGGTGCCCGCACCGAGCGTGGCGAGCGTCTGGCGGCGGCTGACGGGGGTGGAAAGCGGATTGGACACGGACGGCTCCCTGGCGACTTGTTTCTTGTGAAACCTGTCTAGGCGCGGGCGCGCGCGGGTCAACGAAAAGGGGCCGGGAAAGCCTCTGCCTTCCCGACCCCTCGTCGAAAATTATCGGCCGTCTATCAGTCGGTAAGGTCGGCGGGCACCTTGCCGCCGTTCGCCGCGAGCTCGCGCATCACCGCCTTGTGCAGCCAGATGTTCATTTCGGCGCTGCCGTCGAGCTCGCCGGTGTAGCCGAGTTCCTGCGCGAGTTCCTTGCGGTTGGCGAGACTCGAATCGATCCCGAGCAGCTTCATCAGGTCGACGATCGACGTGCGCCAGTTGAGATCCTGCCCGGCCTTGGCGGCCTCGGCGGTGAGGATCGCATCGACATCGACCGGCGCGGCGGCGGCCGCTGCCATGGCTTGCGTCGCGGCGTCGAGTGCGGAGCCGACGGGGTTGGGGGCTGCCGGGGCGGCGGGTTCTGCGGCGACGGCCTTCTTGCCGAAGATGGCGTCCTTGATCTTGCCGAAAATGCTCATTGTGTAGCTCCCACTAGAAAAGCGGCTCAACCCGGAAGAGGCGAGTCGAACAATCGCAAGCTAGGACTATGCATTTGAGAATGACAGTCAAAAGACCGACTCGTCCTTCGCCGGCGCGCTGCTATACTCATTCCAATCGGTGCGGTGTCCGATCTGCGCCGAAGCGGGAGTATGATGACATGAATCTCACCGATATTTTGGCGCAGGCCGGCGGCATCGAATCGATGGCGAACCAGCTGGGCATTCCGCCCGCGATGGCAAAACAGGGCGCCGACGCGCTGCTTCCCGCGATTCTCGGCGGGTTCAAGAAACAGGCGCAATCGGGCGGCGGCGTCGAAGGCCTCGGCGGGCTGCTCGGCCAGCTGGGCGGCGGCGGCCTACTCGACTCGGTGCTCGGACCGCAGACGACCCCGGTCGAACAGGGCAATGATGTGCTCGGCCAGATTTTCGGATCGAAGGATGTCAGCCGCACCGTCGCCGGACAGGCCGCGGCGCAGACCGGGATCGATTCGGGGATTCTCAAGCAGATGCTGCCGATGCTCGCGATGATGGCGGCAGGCTATATGGCGAAGCAGGGCGGGCAGGGCAGCGAGAGCGGCGGGCTTGGAGGCATGCTCGGCAATGTGCTCGGCGGCGCGATGGGCGGCGGTGCGGCGCCCGCGGCGGGCGGCCTCGGCGGTTTGGGCAAGATGCTCGACATGGACGGCGACGGCAATCCGCTCGACGACATCATGGGCATGGTCAACAAGATGCGTGGATAAGTGACGCCCCCTCCCGCAAGCGGGAGGGGAGCCTTCACGCCGCCATCAGGCGCAATTCCTCACGGAAATCCTCGTCCACCCCGATGCGGCTTCGCATCGGGGTGACGACAGCATCGGCATCGGCGTCGCCTTCTTCGAACAGCGCACACGCCGCCTCGCCGCCGCGCGCCAGGCTATAGCGCTGCGCGACCTGGCCGGTGGGCTTAAACCCGAGCTTGCGCAACACCGCACCCGACGCCGGATTGTCGAGGAAGTGGCCCGCCGACAGTTTCGGCAGGTTCATCGCGCGCGCGATATGGATGAGCTGGCGCCCCGCCTCGGTCGCGAATCCCAGGCCCCAATAGGGCCGCGCGATCCAGTAACCCATTTCGAGGTCGCCCTCGGGGCTCGGCGAAATGCCGCAGCCGCCGACGAGGCGCGGTGCGCCGCCGGTGCGGGCAAAGATCAGGAAACGCGGCTGGTCGGGATCGACGGGAAGGCTCAGGAACTTCTGGGCTTCTTCTTCGCCATAGGGCCAGGGTGCGGTCGCGAGATTGCGGACCACCGCTTCCTCGCCGATCGCCCGGGCGAGCGCCGGGGCGTCTTCCTGCCAGCCGGGCCGCAGCAACAGTCTTTCGGTACGCGCGAACATCTTTTCAAACTCCCAATGCCTGTCGCCTTGGCGCCAGATGGTGACGCTTTGACGACATTCGATATGGAGGGAGATGGATGGCCCCGTTTTCACGCCCGATCGTCACAAGTGACGGATTTTGGACAAGAAAAAAGGGAGTACGGGGGTGACCCGTCTCCCTCTTTTCGAACTTTGTTTCCGCTGGAGGCGGAAAGGACCGTTCCGGGTCATCCCTTGGTGGACGACCCTGGAAGATCGTCCTTATTCGGCGGCTTCCGCCATGGCGTCGACCGACACATATTTGCGGCCAAGCTTGCCATCGTGGAATCGGACTTGGCCGTCGGCGGTTGCGAACAGCGTGTGGTCCTTGCCCATGCCAACGTTGACACCCGGGTAAACCTTGGTGCCGCGCTGACGCACGATAATGTTGCCGCCGATCACTTCCTGACCGCCGAACTTCTTCACGCCAAGGCGGCGGCCGGCTGAGTCGCGACCGTTGCGCGAAGAACCGCCTGCTTTCTTATGTGCCATGACTGATGCTCCTTAATTCGTTCGTTCGAGAGGCCGAGCGGCGTTGCCGCGCTCAGGCTTCCTTCTTGGGGGCTGCCTTCTTGGCAGCGGGCTTCTTTTCGGCGGCGGCTTCAGCCTTGGGAGCAGCGGCCTTCTTGGGCGCGGCTTCCTTGGCGGGCGCAGCAGCCTTGGCTTCGGCGGCCGGAGCGGCCTCTGCCTTCGGAGCGGCTTCCTTCTTCGGCGCGGCCTTCTTGGCATCGCCGACGGCGAGGATGCGCAGCAGCGTCAGCGACTGGCGGTGACCGTTGCGGCGACGGTAGTTGTGCCGGCGGCGCTTCTTGAAGACGATGACCTTTTCGCCGCGCGTCTGGGCGATGATCTCGGCCGAAACGACGAGGCCGTCGGCGCTCTTCACTTCGCCGCCGTCACCGGCCAGCAGGATGTCGCCCAGCGACACGGTGTCGCCAGCTTCGCCGTCGATCTTTTCAACGGCGATCTTGTCTCCAGCGGCGACGCGATACTGCTTGCCGCCCGTGCGCACGATTGCGAACATGGTCTTCCATCCAATCAGAAACTAAAACACCCACGCTGCCAGTCACCCGCCAAAGCAGGCGATTTTTCCGGCATGCGGGAAAGTCAGCGCCACTAGCGAGCCAAGCCGTCGCTGTCAACCGCCAAATCCCGTGCTTTTCATCCAAAAGCGCGGGGCTGCACCGATTATCGCGCGCGCCGCCGATTCGGTGCTTGCTGCGCCGTCGGTGCGCCCATATCAGGGGCGGCGATGACGCGCGCCTTTCTTTTTGCTCCGCTGCTCCTGTCGCTGCCGGCTTGCGCCGCGACGCAGGCCAACGACGGGCCCTCGCTGGCGAAGCGCGCGGTAGAGGGGCGATTCGATGTCGCGCCCCCCGCGGTCGTCGTCGCGCCCCCGGGGCCGCTGCCCACCGACGTTGCCGGACGGCTTCAGCGCTGGGAATCGGATGGTGCCGCCGGCCAGCAGGCCTTCGCCGCCGAACGATCTGCGACCGCGTCGGCGGTTTCGGCGGCCGCGGGCGCGCCCGTCGCCAGCGAACGCTGGGTCGTCGCGCAACAGGCGATCTCGCGTCTCGCCGCAGCACGCGCGCCGCTCCCCGCGGCGCTCGCCGATATCGATCGCCTCTATGTCGAGCGCAGCGTCGACGAGCAGATCGACGGGCTTCCCGACATCTATGCACTGCGCGACCGGCTCGCCGATCTGGCCTCGACGCAGGATGCGGTGCTGGAAGCGTTAAGCGCGCAGTTGCCGGGGCAATAGGTTACACCGTCATCCCAGCGAAAGCTGGGATCTCTGGCGCCCATAAAGGACGATGGCGGTCCCAGCTTTCGCTGGGACGACGTTCGCGTGCTACTGATTCAATCCGTGCTTTTTCAGCGCGTGGCGAATCTGGTCGTAACTCAATCCCAGCGCCTCGGCCGCGACCTTCTGGTTGAAGCGGCAGCGCGCCATCGTGTCGGACAAAATCTGCTTTTCATAAGCGTCGACCGCCGCGCGCAGATCGCTGACCGGGCCGGAGGGCGGGGCGGCGGCGGTTTGCGCGGCGTCGTGCGCCGGCGCCGGGGCGGACGCCTCGGGCCGTGCGGGGACCTTGCGCGATACCGGCTGCCACGGGCTCGCAAAAGGGTCGAAGCTCAGCGCGTCGACGGGCTTTTCGGCGTCGGCCCAGCGATAGATCGCGCGCTCGATCACGTTCCTCAGTTCGCGGACATTGCCCGGCCAGTCGTGCCCCTCCATCGCCGCGAGCGCGCGCGGGCCGAAACCCGGCCATTCGTCCCAGCCGAGCACCGCCGCCATGCGCTGCCCGAAATATTCTGCGAGCACCTCGATGTCGCCTTCGCGCGCGCGCAGCGGGGGCAGGGTGATGACCTCGAACGACAGCCGATCGAGCAGGTCGGCGCGGAAACGATTATCCTCGGCGAGCGCGGGCAGATGCTCGTTGGTCGCCGCGACGATGCGCACGTCGACGCGGATCGGGCGCGACGATCCAACGCGCGTGACCTCGCCATATTCGACCGCGCGGAGCAGCCGCTCCTGCGCGCCCATCGACATCGTCGCGAGTTCGTCGAGGAACAAAGTGCCGCCGTCGGCCTCCTCGAACCGCCCCGCGCGGGTGCGCGTCGCGCCGGTGAAGGCGCCCGCCTCGTGCCCGAACAATTCGGACTCGATCAGCGTCTCGGGCATCGCGGCGCAGTTCATGATCACATAGGGGCGATCCCAGCGCGTCGACAGGCGGTGGAGGCGCTCGGCGATCAGTTCCTTGCCGGTGCCGCGCTCGCCGATCACCAGCACCGGGCGGTCGAGCGAGGCCGCGAGGCTCGCGCGTTCGACCGCGTCCTGAAACGCCGCCGATTGGCCGATAAATTGGGTCTCGCGTTCCATTCCCAATCATTGGCAAATTTTCCCGCTCATTGGCAAGTCAAATCGATTGGGGGTGCGATTCTGGCGTGAATTTCGGCGGTTTTCCGTGGGTGCGCGCAATTGGCACGCCCTATGCATTGTTTCAGACGAACCGGCGCAGATCGCACCGGTGCAGCGAAAACTACAGGGAAGGTTGATCCATGAAAACGATGTTTGCCCAGGCCGCCACTTTCGCGCTCAGCGCGGTCGGAGCGCTTGCCATCCTCGTCGGTGTGATCGACCAGCCCCAGGTTGCCGCCAGCGTCACCGGCACCCCCGCCGGCCCGCTGGTTGCCGCTGTCATGTCCCCGGCGGTCAGCGCTTTGGCCTGACCGGCACTGGTGCCGGGGCACTCTCCCCCCTTGCCCCGCCCCGGCACCAGCTTTTTTCCAACGACACCCAAAAAAATACCGGGTCTCAAGATTTTCGACAGGAGTTTCAAAATGGGTATTTTTTCACGAACCCGCGACATCATCGCCGCCAATGTCACCGACCTGCTTGACCGGGCCGAAGACCCCGAAAAGATGATCCGCCAGATCATCTTCGAGATGAACGAAACGCTCGTCGAAGTTCGCGCCTCCGCCGCCCGCACGATCGCGGACCAGAAGGAAATGCGCCGCCACATCGCCAAGCTCGAAAGCCTGCAGGACAGCTGGAAGGAAAAGGCCGAACTCGCGCTGTCGAAGGACCGCGAAGACCTCGCCACCGCCGCGCTTGTCGAAAAACAGAAGGCCGGCGACATGGCCGAGAAGCTCAAGGCCGAGATCGCCGTCCTCGACGACGCGCTGACCGGTTACGAGGCCGACATCGCCAAGCTGCAGAAGAAGCTTTCGGAAGCCCGCGCGCGCCAGTCGAGCGTCGTCAACCGCCTTGAAAGCGCCGAGAATCGCTACAAGCTGCGCGAGATGACCAACGGCGACCGGGTCGAAGACGCCTTCTCGCGCTTCGAGATCCTCGAACGCCGCGTCGACGAAGCCGAAGGCCGCGCCGATGCGCTCAGCCTCGGTTACAAGAAGTCGCTCGACGAAGAGATCGCCGAACTGCAGGCCGCCGATAAGGTTGCCGACGAACTCGCCGCGCTGAAGGCCGCGCAGGGCAAGCAGTAAGGAGCCGGACCGATGGAAGAGATCATCATCGTCCCGATCGTCATCGGAACCCTCTTCCTCGGTCTGCCCTGGCTGATCCTCCACTACATCACGAAGTGGAAACAGGCCAAGACGCTGACCGGAGAAGACGAACAGCTGCTCGACGAACTCTATGATACCGCACGGCGGCTCGAAAACCGCCTGCACACCGTCGAACGCATCATCAGCGCCGACCATCCCGACTTCCGCCCCGCGGTACGCAGCGATGAAGAGCTGGCGCAACTCGAAAACCATACGAACCGGAGGAACTGAGATGTCTGCCAGCCGCACAAAATTCTACCTCGACAAACAGAACGCCAAATGGAGCGGCGTGTGCTCGGGAATCGCGGACTATAGCGGGATCGACGTCCTCTGGGTTCGCGTCGGCGCGGTCCTCCTGACCCTGATGGGCGGCTTCCCCTGGACGCTGATCGCTTACTGGATGGTCGCCTGGATGGGCACGCCGAAACCGTTCGCGCTCTATGGTTCGACCGAGGAAGCGAAATTCTGGCAGGGTGTGCGTAGCAACCCGACCGCATCGACCCGCGACATCAAGTCGCGCTTCCGCGACATCGACCGCCGGCTTGCCGACATCGAGCAATATTACACCAGCCACAACCGCCGCCTTGCCGACGAGATCGACGCACTGCGCTGAGCGAACTGGGGCAAACAGGGAGGAAGATACATGAATTTCGGTGGCACCACTTTTGTCCTCGCCATCATCGCATTGTCGATCGGCGGCTGGATGTTCACCACCTGGATCCGCGCCAAGCACGGCTATCCCGTTGAGAATGAATGGGGCGGCACGGTTCATCGAACCGACCCCGACGCTGATCGAAAAATCGCCCTGCTGACCGATGACAACGCCAAGCTGGCGGGGCAGGTCAGCCGGCTGGAAGAGCGGATTTCGGTGCTCGAACGCATCGCGACCGAAAATAATGGTCAGGCGGCGGAGCTCGCCAGCCAGATCGACCGCCTGCGCTGAGAGGATAGAAGCAATGGAACTCGACCTTCTGAACGCCATCGCCCCCGTGGTCGCCGTTGTCGGCCTGGCCGGGGTCGCAGGCTGGGTCTTCACCACCTGGCTCCGCGTCAAGAACGGCTATCCGCTCGAAAACAGCTGGGGCAAGGCGGTTTACCCCAAGACCAGCGACGAGGCGATGGAACGCGTCAAGCTGATCAGCCAGGAAAATGCCCAGCTGCGCGCCGAACTCGGTTCGGTGAAGGATCGCCTCGCGGTGATCGAGCGCATCGTCACCGACGAGAGCCACCGGCTGAGCCACGAGATCGAAGCGCTGCGGCGCCCCTCGAACTAAGCGCCGAACTGAGAGGAACGAACATGGAAGTCATCTTCATTCTCGCCATCGTCGTCGGACTGCCCGTCACCTTGGCCATCGGCTATGCCGCTTATGAGCGGACCTTGAAATTCAAGGAAAAGCAGTTCCAGGCGATCACGCACGAAACCGCCGAAAAGGCCGCGCAATATGCGGCGCAAACCGAACGGCTGGAGGCGCGCGTCCGCGTTCTCGAGCGCATCGTTACCGACAAGGGAATTGATGTCGCCGACGAGATCGAAAAACTGCGCGACGCCCCGCTGAACTAAAAAACAAAGATATACGGAAAGGAACCTCCCCATGGGCCCGTTTGAAATGGTTGTCGGCATCGTCCTGATCGTGACCATCGGCAGCATTATTCGCGCCAAGCACGGCATCCGCCGCGATCACAAGGGCGGCGAATATTTCGTCGCCACCGACAATGGCGAGACCAAGGCGCTGCAAGCCGAAATCCGCGCGCTCAAAGAGCGGATCCAGGTGCTCGAACGCATCGCCACCGATCACAACCGCGCGGTCACGCTCGATCAGGAAATCGAGAAATTGCGCGACAACAGCAAAATCTGAATGCCGGAAAAGGAGCAACGCTCATGGCTTTCATCACCCCCGACCTTACCGCTGCGGCCATCGCGCTCACCGCGCTGAGCATCGTCAGCCTGGTCGCGCTGCGCGGCTGGCGCGACTGGATCCAGCTCAAGCGCGACGAACTCGCCGCGGGCCACCACGCGCCGCTGGCGCAGGATCCGGGCGTCCCGCACGCGGGGTCGCGGATCGAGATCGCCGACCTCAAGGAACGGCTGCGCAAGCTCGAAGCCATCGCGGCGGGGGTCGACCTCTAATCACGCCAACCCGCGCGGCACCGGCCCGCTCCCCTGTCAGTCGCCATCCGTCCGGCGGCTGACAGGGGAGCGGGCCGATGTCGTTTCAGGGCTCTTTCAACTTGGCGCCATCTATGCGAGTGGCGCGGCCATGCGCAGCCTGACCGACATCTTCGACGAATATGATTTTCTCGACGGCGACGATCGCTATCGTCTGCTGATCGACCTCGGCCGGACGCTCGAGCCGATGCCCGACGCGCTCAAGACCGACGCGACAATGGTGCGCGGTTGTTCGGCCAGCGTCTGGGTCTATCCCGTGCCGCGCGACGATGGCCAGCTCCATTTCCTCGCCGACAGCAACGCCGCGATCACCAAGGGGATCGTCGCGCTCGTGCTTTCGGCGGTGCAGGACAAACCCGCGGCCGAAGTCGCCGACATGGACGTCGCGGCGGCGCTCGCCCCCTTCGACCTCACGCGCCAGCTGTCGTCGAACCGGACGCAGGGCGTCCCCAACATGATCGCGCTGGTGCAGGCCACCGCGCGGCGGATTGCCGCGGGCTGATTTTCCGGCGCCGTGCGGCGCGGCCTTCGCATTCGCTGACCCAAAGAAAAAGGGCGCGGGAGTTGCCTCCCACGCCCCTTTCTGTGTCCGTCCCTACGCTTAGAAAGCGACGGTGATCGTGCCGCTGATCGTGCGCGGCGCGCCGATCTGGACGTTCGGAACCGAACCCGGCGCGCCGAGGAAGGTGCCGGCGCCGAGGACGTTGCCCTGGTTCAGGCCCGACGTGTACTTGCCGACATAAAGCGTGTCGAACAGGTTGTAGACGTTGAGCTGGAAGAAGGTCTTGTCGCCCAGACCCGCCCATTCGAGGCCCAGGCGGGCGTCGAGGTTGACCAGCCAATAGGCGTTGGTCTGGGCCGGATAGAGGACCGTCGGCGCGGCGGCGGTGCCGCCCATGACCGGCAGGTTCGTGTCATAGATGTACCGGCCGCTCGAACGCTTGGCGGTGATGCCGAGTTCGACCGGGCCCAGCGTGCCGCGGGCCGAACCGCCGAAGGTATACTTCGGAGCGCCCGATTCGCGGTTGCCGGCGGTCGCGACGAAGATCGGCTGGCCGACCGTGGTGCAGCCTGCCAGATTGCCGGTGACCTGCGCCTGGGTGCATTCGCCGGCCTGGATGTCGTCCTTGATCTTCGACTTCATCCACGAACCGAAGACATAGAGCGACACTTCGGGGATCGGCGAATAGGCGACGCTGCCGTCGATACCATATTTGTCGACGCGGCCGAGGTTGCGATAGACGTTGCGATCGGTGTCGGGATCATAGGCCGAGGCCAGGCGATCGTTATACTTGGTGAACCAGCCCGAAACCTGCGCCTGGATCTGGCTCGACCGGTAACGAACGCCCAGGTCGAAGTTATCCGACGTTTCGGGGTTCGGCTTGGCCGACGGCGTGTTCGGCGCGAAGAAGAAGGAGTTGTACAGCGAGTCGGTGCCCGGAACCTGCAGACCCTTCGAATAGTTGGCGAACACCGAGGTGCGGGTGCCGAACTTGTACACCAGGCCGACGTTCGGCAGGATGTCGTCATACTTCAGCACGCGCTGCTGCGGACCCTGAACCGTCGGGTTGGCGGCCTGATAGGGGACGCTCTGTGCTTCGCTGAGGCAGTCGAGGTTGCCCGATTCGTTGGTCGTGAAGCAATAGTTGTTCAGGTCGCGCTTGAAGAAAGGCGCACGGATACCGAGCGTGGTGACGAGGTTGCCGTCGAGGAACTCGCCGCGATATTCACCCGAAACCTGCGTCAGGATGGCGTAGGACAGGCGGTTACGCTTCTGCACGGCGACGCCGTTGGCGTCGAACAGCGGATCGTTGACGGGGAACACGTCGAAGGGTTCGCCGTTGAACTGAACCGGCATCAGTTCGCCGGTCTGACGGTGACGCGCACGGTCATAGGTGAAGCCGGCGCGGACCGTGTGGCCTTCGGCGATGTCCCAGCGCAGGTTGGCGATCACGCCATAACGGTGCGTCTGCGTCTGGCTTGGCGCCAGCAGCGTCACACCGGCGAAGGGGACGTTGGTCGCCGACGCGGTCGAGCTGCATGCCTGGCCGGCGGTGCCGCCGGTGCGGCAGGTGTCGAGCACATCGCCGTCGCCGTTGAGGTCACGGCCGAAATAATAGTTGCCGCCGATGAAGCCGGTGTAGTTGACGCCGCCGATCGTACGGAAGCCTTCGCGGCCGGTGACGGTGCCGCCGCCGTTCGCCTTCACATATTGATAGCTGGGGTCGATGGTCAGGACGACGCCTTCGGCCAGCGTGAACTTCGACGAACCGCGGATGTTGCCGGTGTTCGACGGGTTGTAACGACGGTCGAATTCGGTGCCGCAGGTGTTGGTCACGTCCTGCGCGCCGGCGCTCGGTGCGTCGGTCTGGCACGGATAGTTGATGTTATATTCGCGCTCGTCGTTGTTGAACGGGAAGCGGTTGCCCGAACCCGAACCGACGACGCGGTTGGCGTCGAGGCGCAGCGGCACCGAGCCGAAGAAGTTGGTGCGGTTCTCGTTATAATGGCCGGCAACCGACACGAAGTCGCCGTCGCTGCCGATCGGCTGATAGAGACGCGCGTTGAACTGCTTCTTGCGGACGCGGCCATAGTTGTTGAACGGGTTGTCGTTCGAGGTCGACGAGGCCGAGAGGAAGGCGCGCGTGCCGAACGGCGTGAAAGCGCCGGTGTTGACGAGGCCGAAGAGGCGGAAGAATTTGAACTCGCCCGCCGAACCCGACACCCGGACGCCGAAATCTTCGGTCGGAACGATGGTGCGATAGTTGACCGTCGAACCCGAGGCCGCGGCGGTCGGGCTGTCGACGTCGGTCGAGCCGAGGTTGACGTTGACCTGTTCGATCAGCTCGGGATCGAGCTGCTGGTTCGAATAGACGGCATAGTTGCCCGAATCGTTGAGCGGCACGCCGTCGAAGGTCAGGCTGATGCGGTCTTCCGAGAAACCACGGATCGTCAGCTGGCCGCCCGACGAGCCATAGGCGTCGTTGTTGGTGAAGTTGACGCCCGGGATCAGGTTGATCGTGTCGAGGATCGTCTGGCCGGGGTTCTGGCGCGAGATGATTTCCTGGTTCAGGACCGACTTGGCCTTCGACGTGTCGGGCGATGCGATGCCGGCGACGTCGGTCGAGGACGAACCGGTGACGACGATTTCCTCGTCGAAATCGACCGAGCCGGTCGACTGGGCGAAGGCGGGCGTGGAAAGCAGCGCGACCGGAATCAGCGCAACGCTGGCAGCGAGCGTGTGACGGAATTTCATTACTGGATGTCCCCTATGGTGGTACGTTCGGCAGGCGCCCGAATGGGGCGCGCCTGACCTGCGAGCGCCCCTGAAGCCCGCATGTGGCACGATTGTGACAGCAATTGTGACAGTGCAAGCGGGGAGGGGCGCGCGGTTCACAGGAGGGTGAAAAAAGCGCGAATTTCCGTCATGCGCCCGGAATTATCCACAGGCGCCAGTGCGTTTTTTCCTAAAACTGTTGCTGCAATGCAACATAAAAGGGCGCCCCGAAGGGCGCCCCATGTGCGACTCAGGCGGCGTCGCCCGCGGCTTCCTTCGCCTTGTCGGCATAGACGCGCACCGGATCCTTGCGGCCTTCGACGACATCCTTGTCGACGACGATCTCGACCACGTCGGTGAGGTCGGGCAGGTCGAACATCGTGTCGAGCAGGATCGCCTCGACGATCGAGCGCAGCCCGCGCGCGCCGGTCTTGCGTTCGATCGCCTTCTTGGCGACCGCGATCAGCGCATCGTCGGTAAAGGTCAGCACGACCTCCTCGAGATCGAAGAGCTTGCGATACTGCTTTACCAGCGCGTTCTTGGGCTCGCCCAAAATCTTGACCAGCGCGTCGATGTCGAGATCCTCGAGCGTCGCGATGACCGGCAGGCGGCCGACGAATTCGGGGATCAGGCCGAACTTCAGCAGATCCTCGGGCTCGATATTTTTCAGCACTTCGCCCATGCGGCGCTCGTCGGGGCCCGCGACATGCGCGCCGAAACCGATCGACTTGCCTTGCAGGCGGTCGCCGATGATCTTTTCGAGGCCGCTGAACGCGCCGCCCGCGATGAACAGGATGTTCGTCGTGTCGACCTGCAGGAATTCCTGCTGCGGATGCTTGCGCCCGCCCTGCGGCGGAACGCTCGCGGTCGTGCCTTCCATCAGCTTGAGCAAAGCCTGCTGCACGCCTTCGCCCGACACGTCGCGCGTGATCGAGGGATTCTCGGCCTTGCGCGAGATTTTATCGATTTCGTCGATATAGACGATGCCGCGCTGCGCCTTTTCGACATTATAGTCGGACGACTGCAGCAGCTTGAGGATGATATTCTCGACATCCTCGCCGACATAGCCGGCTTCGGTCAGCGTCGTCGCATCGGCCATCGTGAAGGGCACGTCGAGGAAGCGCGCGAGCGTCTGCGCGAGCAAAGTCTTGCCGCTGCCCGTCGGGCCGACGAGCAGGATGTTCGACTTCGCGAGTTCGACGTCGTCGCCGCGGCCGCTGTTCGCGAGGCGCTTGTAGTGATTGTGCACCGCGACCGACAGCACGCGCTTGGCGGTGTTCTGGCCGATGACATAGGCGTCGAGATGCTGGCAGATTTCCAGCGGCGTCGGCACCGCGCCATCCTTGCGCGCGGCGATCCCGCCCTTGATCTCTTCGCGGATGATGTCGTTGCACAGCTCGACGCATTCGTCGCAGATGAACACGGTCGGCCCGGCAATCAGCTTGCGGACTTCGTGCTGCGACTTGCCGCAGAAGGAGCAGTAAAGGGTGCTCTTGCTGTCCGAGCCACTCAATTTCGTCATAAAACTTCCTATGGCGGGCCCAAAAGGGGCGCTGCCGTCTTTATCCTAGTCCCCGGTCACCCAATTACAATATGGCAATTGGGTGACACGGGTTCAATGTCCTGCCTAGCGCCAAGGCGCCAAGCGGACGTCAAGAAACGCGGTTACCGGTGTGTTGCCAGCCTGACGATCAGGGCGTCGGGCCTTCGCTCACATCCTTCGGCGCGTCGTCGCCGGGCAGGCCCGGACGGCGGTCGAACACCTGGTCGACCAGGCCGAATGCCTTCGCCTCGTCGGCCTCCAGGAACGTGTCGCGGTCCATCGCTTTTTCGATCTCTTTCAGCGGCTTGCCGGTGTATTTCACATACAGGTCGTTCATCCGCTTGCGGATGCGCAGGATTTCGCGCGCCTGGATTTCGATGTCCGACGCCATGCCGCGCGCGCCGCCCGAGGGCTGGTGGATCATCACGCGGGCATTCGACAGCGCGACGCGCATGCCGGGCTCGCCCGCGGCGAGCAGGAAGCTGCCCATCGACGCCGCCTGGCCGATGCACACCGTGCCGACGCGCGGGCGGATGTACTGCATCGTGTCGTGGATCGCCATGCCCGCCGTGACGACTCCGCCGGGCGAGTTGATGTACATATAGATGTCCTTCTTCGGATTCTCCGATTCGAGGAACAACAGCTGGGCGACGATCAGCGAGGCCATCTGGTCCTCGACCTCGCCGGTGACGAAGACGATCCGTTCGCGCAGCAGGCGCGAGAAAATGTCGAAGCTGCGTTCGCCGCGGCTCGTCTGCTCGACGACAACGGGAACAAGGGCTGCGAGCGGGTCGATCATTGGGAATTCGTCCTTATGTTATCGGGATGCCGCGCCGGAGAATCCGGCGGGCTGCCCCTCCATGATCCTACATCGTCGCCAAGCGGAGGTCTTTCAAGGGGGCAAAAAGAAGGGGCGGGAAAGTCCCGCCCCGTCCGGATTATCTGGTTTCGCCTCAGTCGCCCTCGCCGGGTTCGGGCGAGAAGAGCGTCTCGAACTTGTTCTCGACGCCCTTGAATTCGTCGGCGTCGGCGGGGGTTTCCTTCTTGACCGTGATGTTCGGCCATTCGGCGCTGAACTTGCTGTTCACTTCGAGCCACTTTTCCAAGCCGCTCTCGGTGTCGGGCAGGATCGCCTCGGCCGGGCATTCGGGTTCGCACACGCCGCAGTCGATGCATTCGTTCGGATTGATGACGAGCATATTCTCGCCCTCATAGAAACAGTCGACGGGGCACACCTCGACACAGTCCATATATTTGCACCGGACGCAGGCATCGGTGACGACATAGGTCATGGGCTTTCGGCTCCCTCAGATGACGGCAATCGGGCCGTCAGGCTCTCCATATGGGCTCGCCTCTATGCCGCGTGAAGGCGGTGCGTCAACGCTAAGCGACAGTTGCGAATCACTCTCACTGAATAGGACGATCGGGATGCGGCGGGTGCAAAGCATTTCCATCGGCGCCGATAGCCGATTGTTCGGGCGGCAACGCCCCGGGATCAAGCCGCTGATAACAGGCTTGCGCCTCGGGTGCGGGGCCACGGCGCAAGGGAAGCGAAAGCAGGCGGATCACCTCGATCCGCTCGCCGACCGGCAGAACGAGCGTCGACCCGGCGTGGACCGCGCACGACGAACGCGTGATGCGCCGCCCGTCGAGCCTGATATGCCCCGCCTCGACCATCGCCTGCGCGATGCTGCGCGAACGGGCGAGGCGCAGGAACCACAGCAGCTTGTCCAGCCTGATGCTTCCTGCGGCGCCCGGGCTTGCCATCAGTCTTTGCGTGCGTCCGCAAGGAGTGCGGCGAGGCCGGCGAAGGGGCTGTTCGGCGACGGGCCGCGACGGGGCTGCCGCTCGGGGCGGTCAGGGCGCGGCGGGCGTGGGGCGTCGACGCGGGGCTTGTCGGGCTTGCCGCGCTTGCCTTTCGCCTGGTGCGTCGGCGGGCGCCTTGTTTCGCCGTTCCCGGCGCGTGGCGGCGCATCGACACTCTTGCGCCGCGGATGCGGTTTGCGGCGCGGGCGCTTTTCGGCCGCCTTGCGCAGCCCCAACCAGCGCCAGCGCTGCAGCGCGGGTTCGCCAATGCTGCGGAAACCGAAGCTGCCGAGCAGCGCGCGGCGCGTCTCCTCGTCGAGCCCGAGCGAGGTCGCGAGCGCGGGGTCGATGATAAAGCCGGGCGGCGGCGCGGCGCTGACCCCCTCATGCTCGTCACTCGCATGATCGTCATGATGATCGTCGCGGCCGGCGAGCGGCGCGGTCGGCGGTGCCGACGCCTGCATCCGCGCGGCATGCGCCTGGCGCGCGAGCTTTTCGGCCATGTCGATGCGCAGCCAGCCCGACGAACAGCGGCGGAACCCCGCGATGACCAGCCCCGCATGACTGCCCGCCTTTTGCAGCACCGCGCCGTGCGGCGGCAGCGCGGGAACCGGCGCGCCCTGCTGTGCCGCCATCAGCGCCGCGCGCCAGCGCACCGCCTCGGGCTTGAGCAGCAGCGGGTGGAAGAGGTCGAGCGAGCCGATGGTGAAGCCGAGCTTGCGCAGCTGCGGACGCTCCTCGGGGGTGAGGGCATTGAGCTGATCCTCGACCGCAGCACGCCCGATCGTTCCGCTATTGTCGGTGAGCGCCGCGAGCAGCGCGCGCACGCGCGGCGGGGTGAACAGGTCGCCCGCCGCCTCGCCCATCGCGGCGAGCGGCCCGGCATGACGCGCGAGTTGCGCGGCGACGAAGCGCTGGAGCCGTTCGGAAATCGCCTGCACCTGATGCGGTTCGAGCCGCCGCAGCGACGGGTCGACCTGGATCGCCGGCTGGACGAGCGTCGGCCCGCGCGCAAGCGTCGCGATCGCGTGGCCATGCCAGGCGAGGCGCGGCGCGGTCCCCGGTTCGGCGATCAGCGACAAGGCGCTGTCGTCGCCCTCGGCGAGCGCGGTCGCGCGGCGCGCGAGTTCGGCGCGCAGATGCTTTTCGGCCGCCGCGAGCAGCATGCGGTGGTCGCTCGCCTTGGCGACCGGATCGACCTTGAACTGGAATCCTTTCAGCGTGCCGATCGCCTCGCCGTCGACCGCGACGGTGCCGTCGACGCCGACCGCGACGGGCAGCGCGGCATTGCGCTGCCCCGCGTCGCGCAGTAGCAGCGCCAGCCGCCGGTCGACGAAACGCTGTGCGAGCGCGGCGTGCAGCGCATCGGACAGACGCGATTCGAGCGCCTGCGTCTGCTCGGTCCACCCCGCCGCGCCCGCGATCCAGTCGCCGCGCTGCGCGATGAAGCAGAGCGTGCGCACCGCGGCGATGCGGCTCGCGAGCTGGTCGATATCGCCCTCGACATCATTGAGCCGCGCGAGGCGGCGCGCGAACCAGTCGGGGTCGATCATCCCGTCGCCGCTCGTGCGCCATTGCCACAGCTTGAACACCGTGCGGCTATGGTGTTCGGCGCCCAATTGTTCGAAGTCGGGGAGGCCGCAGACGTCCCACAGGCGCTGCACCGCGTCGAAATCGCCGCCGCGTGCACGCACTTCCATGTCGCCCGCCAGATGCTTGAGCACCGCGATGTCGACCGCCTCGGGCGCGGCACGCAGCATCGGCTGGTCCGGCGGCTGCGCGAGGTCGGACAAAAGCTGGTCGAGCGAGCCGAAGCCCGGGGTCGGGTTGCGCCAGAACAGGCTCGCGAGCGGCGGGAAATGATGCCCCTCGATCGCGTGGATTTCTTCGGGGGTGAAGCCGCCCTGCGGCAGGCCGACGGTGCCAAAGCCGCCGTCCTGCTGGTGGCGCCCGGCGCGCCCCGCGATCTGCGCCATTTCCGAAACCGTCAGGCGGCGGAGGCGCCGCCCGTCGAATTTCTGCAAGGAAGCGAAGGCGACATGCTGGACGTCGAGGTTGAGCCCCATGCCGATCGCGTCGGTCGCGACGAGATAGTCGACCTCGCCCGCCTCGAACATCGCGACCTGCGCATTGCGCGTCTTGGGGCTGAGTGCCCCCATCACGACCGCGGCGCCGCCCGAAAAGCGGCGCAGCATTTCGGCGATCGCATAGACTTCCTCGGCCGAGAAGGCGACGATCGCCGAGCGTTTGGGCAGGCGCGAGAGCTTCGACGACCCGGCGTAGCTCAAGGTCGAAAAGCGCGGCCGGGTGATGATCTCGGCCTCGGGCACCAGCCCCTTGACCAGCCCGCGGATGCTCGCCGAGCCGAGGATCATCGTTTCCTCGCGCCCGCGCGCGCGCAGCAGCCGGTCGGTGAAGACATGCCCGCGCTCGGGATCGGCGCCAAGCTGCGCCTCGTCGATCCCGACAAAGGCGACATCGCGCTCGACCGGCAGCGCTTCCATCGTGCCGAGCAGGTAGCGCGCATCGGGCGGCAGGATTCGCTCCTCGCCGGTGACGAGTCCCACCTGCGCTGGCCCCTTGATCGCAACGACGCGGTCGTAAACTTCGCGCGCCAGCAAGCGCAGCGGAAAGCCGATCATGCCGCTCGAATGGGCCGTCAGGCGCTCGACCGCCAAATGGGTTTTGCCGGTGTTGGTGGGGCCAAGGACAGCCTTGACCGGCTGGGAGGAGGATGACGTCATTTTCTTGGCCGCCAAGCTGGCATGCGCAAGGTCCGCGCGCAACAGCCGATCTTCGAAAGGAAGGGTAGAGGCCGATTTTTTCCACACTGTTGCATAATATCCCGGCCCCGCCACGCCTTGCCGCAACGCGCCGTGGCAAATCCGCCATTAAATTGACTTTAACGACCTTTCTTTACAGACAATGCCTCGAAAACATCATTCGGCAGCCGGGGATATGCGAGGCTGGCCGAGCGGGGGTCCGAAATTTGTTTCAGCGTCACGAACCCATCGCGGGGATGTCCGGCAACGCGGCCGCCCTCACGATGTCGCAAGCGATCCCGCTGCGGCGTGCCGATTCCGATGCCGAACCGCAGCTCGGCTGGCGCGACCGGCTCGCGCAGCTCGACCTCGTTCCCGACCTGGGCGATAATATCGGTTCGGGCGAATGGTGGCGCGGTCTTGCGACATTAACCCTGCTCTGCGGAACCGCGATCGCGACCTTCCCGGGCATCCAGCCGCTTCAAGTCGGCGGAACCCCCGCGCTCGACGCCGCCGATTTCAACGAAGCGCGCGCGCAGATGATCGTGCCGCTCGCATTCGGCGGGGACACCGGACGCCACATGGCGGCGACCGACGCGGTGCGCCCGCTGACGCAAACCCCCGAACGGCCGCAAATCGAACTTACCGCGACGCTCGGCAGCGGCGACGGCTTCGCGCGCCTGCTCGAACGCTCGGGCGTCGGCAGCAGCGAAGCACAGGCGCTGGCGAAGCAGGTGTCGGGCGCGGTGCCGCTCGCCGACATCGCGCCGGGCACGCGCATCGACCTGATCCTCGGCCGCCGCGCTGCGCGCACGATGCCGCGCCCGGTCGAGGCGCTCGCGATGCGCGCGCGCTTTGACCTGCGCATCGAAATGGAGCGGCAGGGCGGCCAGCTCGTCATGCGCCGCATCCCGATCGCGGTCGACGCGACCCCGCTGCGCATTCGTGGAAGGGTGGGCGACAGCCTCTACCGTTCGGCGCGCGCCGCCGGCGCGCCGCCGCAGGCGATCCAGTCGTATCTGCGCGTTGTCGGCAAACAGATTTCGGTCGGCAGCGACATTCGCGCCGGCGACGAGTTCGACATCATCGTCGATTACCGCCGCGCCGAAACGGGCGAGACCGAGACGGGCAAATTGCTCTACGCCGGGCTGATCCGCGGCGGAAAATCGAAACTCTCGATGCTCGAATGGAATGTCGACGGCCGGACCCAATGGTTCGAGGCGTCGGGCGTCGGCGAACAGCGCGGCGGCATGGCGCGGCCGACGAATGGCCGCGTGACCTCGACCTTCGGCATGCGCCGTCACCCGATCCTCGGCTACAAGCGCATGCACAGCGGCATGGACTTCGGCGGCGGCTATGGCGCGCCGATCTATGCGGTCACCGACGGCGTCGTGACAATCGCCGGGCGCCACGGCGGTTACGGCAATTTCGTCAAGCTCAACCACGGCAACGGCCTCGGCACCGGATATGGCCATATGAGCCGCATCGCGGTGCGCTCGGGCCAGCGCGTGCGTCGCGGTCAGGTGATCGGCTATATCGGCTCGACCGGCCTCTCGACCGGCCCGCACCTCCATTACGAGCTGTATCGCAACGGCCGCGCGGTGAACCCGTCGTCGGTGACCTTCGTCACCCGCGCGTTGCTCGAGGGCAAGGCGCTCGCCGACTTCCGCGCCCGCATCCGGTCGCTGACCTCGATCGCGCCGGGCGCCGCGCTGACCCCGATCGCGCCGAAACAGGTCGAGGGGCCGAAACTCGGCAGCCTCGCCGATGTCGCGTCGAAACGCGCCGAGGGCGGAATCTGACAACATCACCCCTCCACTTTAGGGGGGAGGGGCAGCGAGACTTGCGAACTTGTTCGCTAGTCGCAGCGGGGTGGGCAACGACGCCTCGCGCTCGGCCCACCCCGTTGCGGCTAGCCGGTAAATCGGCAAGCCTCACTGCCCCTCCCGCAGGCGGGAGGGGATGATTTCGCCCCAATATCCATTTGCCCCACGGCCAAGCGCGGCTATGCACCCCGCATGACCCAAGCCGCTTTCCCCGACCTGCGCCTGCGCCGCACCCGCCGCACCGGCTGGAGCCGCGCGATGGTGCGCGAAACCCAGCTTTCGCCCTCCAACCTGATCTGGCCGCTCTTCGTCTGCGACGGATCGGGCAGCGAAGAACCGATATCGAGCCTGCCCGGCGTATCGCGCTGGTCGGTCGATTTGCTCGTCGAACGCGCGAAGGATGCGGTCGCGGCGGGCATCCCGTGCCTCGCGCTCTTTCCCTATACGCAGCCCGACCGGCGCAGCGCCGATGGCGGCGAAGCGCTCAATCCCGACAATCTGATGTGCCGCGCCACGGCCGCGATCAAACAGGCGCTCGGCGACGACATCGGCGTCCTCACCGACGTCGCGCTCGACCCCTATACCAGCCACGGGCAGGATGGGCTGATCGACGATGCGGGCTATGTGCTCAACGACGAAACGGTCGAGGTGCTCGTCGGGCAGGCGCTCAACCAGGCGCGCGCGGGCGCCGACATCATCGCGCCAAGCGACATGATGGACGGCCGCATCGGCGCGATCCGGCAGGCGCTCGAGGCCGAGGGTTTCGGCCATGTCCAGATCATGAGCTACGCCGCCAAATATGCCTCGGCCTTTTATGGCCCGTTCCGCGACGCGGTTGGCTCGCGCGGGCTGCTCAAGGGCGACAAGAAAACCTATCAGATGGACCCCGCGAACAGCGAGGAAGCGCTGCGCGAGGTGGCACAGGATCTCGCCGAGGGTGCCGACAGCGTGATGGTCAAGCCCGGGCTGCCCTATCTCGACATCGTCCGCGCGGTGAAGGACAATTTTGCCGTGCCCGTCTACGCCTACCAGGTGTCGGGCGAATATGCGATGATCGAGGCCGCGGCGGCGGCGGGCGCGGGCGACCGCGATGCGCTCGTCCTCGAAACTTTGCTCGCCTTCCGCCGCGCGGGGGCGTCGGGGGTGCTCAGCTATCACGCGCTGCACGCGGCACGGCTGCTTGGCGCCTGACAGCGTGACCGCTTCCAATTCGCCGCGCCGCTGGCTGTTCGTGCTGACGATCCTCGTCGGCAGCTTCCTGCTCTTCCTCGTCCAGCCGATGGTCGCGCGCATGGTGCTGCCCAAATTGGGCGGCGCGCCGGCGGTGTGGAACAGCGCGATGCTAGTCTATCAGGCGCTGCTGCTCGGCGGTTACGCCTATGCGCACTGGCTCGGGCGATTCACTGTGCGGCGTCAGGCGGTCATCCACCTCGCGCTCTTCCTTGTCGCGGCGCTTTGGCTCCCGATCGGCATCGCGCAGATCGCGGCCCCCGGTCCGGGGCAGGAGGCGCTGTGGGTGCCCCTGCTCCTGCTCGCGTCGATCGGCCCCGTCTTCTTCGTCGTTTCGGCGCAGGCGCCGCTGATGCAGCGCTGGTTCGCCGCAGATACGCGCGCGGGCGATCCCTATTATCTTTATGCCGCCTCGAACCTCGGCAGCTTCGCGGGCCTCATCAGCTATCCGGCGCTCGTCGAGCCGACAATGCCGCTCGCGGCGCAAAGCTGGGGCTGGACGGCGGGCTATGCGCTGCTCGTGCTGCTCGTCGCGGGGGCCGCCGCGGCGCGCTGGCACGGCGCCGCCGAGGCGCATGCCGCCGTCACCGACGAACCACGCCCGAGCCTGCGCCGCCAGCTCCACTGGCTGCTGATCGCGGCGGTGCCGTCGGGGCTGATGCTGTCGACGACGACGCACCTCACGACCGACATCGTCGCGATGCCCTTGCTCTGGGTGCTCCCGCTCGGCCTCTATCTGCTCAGCTTCGTGATCGCCTTTTCGACGATGGAGCGGCCGACGCAGATCATCACGCTGATTGCGCCGGTCGTGCTGCTCGCGGTCGGCGGGCTCGGGCTGCTGAGCTCGGGCGGCGGGTCGATGATGGTCGCGCTCGCCAGCCTCGCGATGCTCTTCGTCGTCGCGACGGCGCTCCACGGCTATCTCTATCATCTCCGTCCCGCTGCGCAGCATCTGACGCTCTTCTATCTCATCATGTCGGCGGGCGGCGTGCTCGGCGGGCTGTTCGCGGCGCTGTTCGCGCCGCTGATCTTCGACTGGGTCTATGAGCATCCGCTGCTGATCCTCGCCGCGGCGATGCTGCTGCCGCTCCCCGCGCTGTTGCCGTGGGACAAATGGCTGGGGCTCGAAGCGAAAACCGCGCGCATCGCGGCGGCGGTGCTCGTCCTGATCGCGGCCTTTGGCGCCTGGCATATGGTCGGTGCCTGGACGGGCGCGCTCGACGACGCCGTTGCGGCGTGGGGCATCGCGATCTTCGTCATCGGCATGCTCGTCATCGGCTGGCGCTGGGCCTATGTGCCCGTGCTCGCGCTGCTCATGATCGGCGTCGGGGGCTGGGACACGATCCAGGAAAGCTTCACCGACGCGCGCGTGCGCAGCTATTTCGGCGTCTATACCGTCACCGATTACCCGGCATCGAACCAGCGCCGCCTTGCGCATGGCACGACGCTCCACGGCCTCCAGCGCACCGACGCCGCGCACCGGCGCGATCCGACGACCTATTATGGTCACCAGTCGGGTGTCGGGCTGACGCTCGACAAGGCCGCGTCGCTCGCCGGCCCGAATGCGTCGATCGGCATCGTCGGGCTGGGGGCGGGCACGCTCGCCTGCTATCGTAAGCCCGGCCAGCACTGGACGATCTTCGAGATCGATCCGGTGATGGTCGACATCGCGCGCGATCCGTCGAAATTCACCTTCCTGTCCGATTGCGCGGGCGACACGCCGATCGTCATCGGCGATGCGCGGCTCCAGCTTGCCAACCAGCCCGCGGGACACTTCGACGTCATCGTCATCGACGCTTTCTCGTCCGACGCGATCCCGCTGCACCTGCTGACCGAAGAGGCGATCGGCATTTATGCGCGCGCGCTGAAGCCCGATGGCATATTGCTCATCCATATCTCGAACCGCTTCTTCGATCTGGAGCCGGTGCTGGCGGCGGAGGCGAAGGCGCGCGGCTGGACGAGCGCGATCCGCATGGACCCGGGTCCGGTCGGCGACGAATATGGCGACCTGACCGGATCGAACTGGGTCGCGCTGACCGCGACGCCGCAGCGGATGCGGCAATTGACCGGCGGCATCCGCCCGCGCAAGGATTCGCGCGACCTCGACACCTGGGTGCCGCTCGACGCGCCCCCCGGTTTCGAACGCTGGACCGACGATTATGCCTCGACGCTGCCGGTCCTGATCTGGAAGAATATCATCGGAGGCCGCGACGAATGAACGACATCAGCATCATCAGCGTCAATGGCAAGACGCCGCAGATCGACCCCAGCGCCTTCATCGCGCCGGGATGCCGCATCATCGGCGATGTCGTGATCGGCCCCGACGTCAGCATCTGGTATAATTGCGTGCTGCGCGCCGATGTCAGCCGCATCGTCATCGGCGCGCGCTCGAACATCCAGGACGGCAGCATCGTTCATTGCGACGGCCCGATGCCGCACCGCCCCGAAGGCTTTCCGACGATCATCGGCGAGGATGTGCTGATCGGCCATCTCGCGATGGTGCACGGCTGTACGCTCGCCGACCGCGCGTTCGTGGGTCTCAAGGCAACGGTGATGAACGGATGCCGCATCGGCAGCGACGCGATGCTCGCGGCAGGCGCGCTCCTGACCGAGAACAAGGAAATCCCCGATCGCGAGCTGTGGGCCGGATCGCCCGCGCGGCGCGTGCGCGAGATCGACGATGCGCAGGCCGCGGGCATGCAGCTGGGCGTAGCGCATTATGTGATGAACGGCCGCATGCACAAGGCGGCGATCGAGGGTTGATGGCCCGCCAACCCTCCCCCTTGATGGGGGAGGCAGCGAGACTTGCGAACTCGTTCGCTAGTCGCAGCGGTGGGGGTGTGGCCTCGGCCCGAAACGGGCGGCGCTACGACGCATCATCACCCCCATCCAACTTCGCCTAATCGCTTCGCGATAAGGCTGCGTATCCTTCCCCCATCAAGGGGGAAGGATGAGCCGGCTTAGCTGAAGTTCACCATCGCATAGAGCATCGGGATCGACAGCAGGGTGTTGGTCCGCGAAAAGATCATCGCGGTCTTCGCGGCCTTCGCCTTGGTCGCATCGTCGGCCTCGACGATACCCAGCGCCTTCTTCTGGTTCGGCCAGATCAGGAACCAGACGTTGAACGCCATGATGAGGCCGAGCCACATGCCGACGCCGATCAGCTTGTACGGGTCCTGAAGGCCCAGCGCGGGCGCCAGATATTTGGCGTGGCCCGCGATCGCGAGGCCGAGCAGCACGGTGACGAGCGCCGCCCAGCGGAACCAGAACAGCGCGGCGGGCGCGATATGCTTGCCGACCGCAGGTTTCAGTTCGGCCGGGATCTTCGGCATCGTCGGAATCTGGACGAAGTTGAAATAATAAAGCAGGCCGATCCACAGCACGCCGAAGAAGGTGTGCAGCCAGCGCATGATCGCATTGCCCGCGGCGACCCCGTCCTCGAAATTCTGGCCATTGAGGCACAGCATCAGGACGATCGCGAGCACGAGGCCCGCGCCGAGCACGGCGTGCAGGTTTCCGAAAAATTTATCCATGGCAGTTCCCCCTGTTTATCGCGGCGCCGCGTGCGACCCGGAGCCGGTGACGCAGCTATGCCAGTCCGAGGGAGAAATGCATCAATTTTTGTCGGCGGCGGCCTCGTCGGGCACGGCGAGGCCGTTCTTCAGCATCACCGGAACCTGGCTGAAGGTGAAGAGGAAGGAGAGGGCGGTGACGCCCCAGACCTTGATCGTCAGCCACAGGTCGAAGCTCATCTGCTTCGCCTGGATCATCTCGTACATCACATGATTGGCGATACCGAGCGCGGCAAAGAAGATGCCCCAGTTGCGCGAGAGCAGCAGCCAGCCGCGGTCGGTCAGCCCCTCGAGCGCCGATTGCAGCAGATATTTGAGCATCGGCTTTTTGAACCAGTAACCGCCGAGCAGCAGCGCCGCGAAGGCGCCATAGATGATCGTCGGCTTCATCACGATGAAGCGCTCGTCGTGGAACCAGATCGTCAGCGCGCCGAAGCCGAGGACGAGGATGCTCGACATCCACAGCATCGGCGAAATCTTGCCGAGCTTCCATTTCGATACGACCATCGCGATGACGATCGCGACCATGAAGGCGACCGTGCCCTTGATCGCGGCGGTGGTCGCGGCGAACGCGCCTTCGCCTCCGGAGGAGAATTTATAGGCGAGGAAGAAGACGAGCAACGGCCCGAAATCGATCACGAAGTTGAGCCAGCCATGCTTCGCCGGCGGCGGTGCCGGGACCGACTCGGGGCCAGTGGGAAGCACGTCGCTCATCTTATGTTTCCTGCAATAATGCCCGCGATCTCGTCGGCATCGAACGGGCGAAGGTCGTCGATGGTTTCACCGATGCCGATCGCGTGGATCGGAAGCCCGTGACGCTCGGCGGCGGACACAAGCACGCCGCCGCGCGCCGTGCCGTCGAGCTTGGTCATCACGAGCCCGGTCACCCCCGCGACCTCGCGGAACACGTCGATCTGCGACAGCGCATTCTGCCCCGTCGTCGCGTCGAGCACGAGCACGACATCGTGCGGCGCGGCGGGGTTGAGGCGGCCGAGCACGCGCTTGATCTTGGCGAGCTCGTCCATCAACTCGCGCTTGTTCTGAAGCCGCCCGGCGGTGTCGACGATCAGCACGTCGATGCCGGTCGCGGTCGCCTGTTTGACCGCGTCGAACACGATGCCCGCCGAATCGCCGCCCTCGGGGCCCGCCATGATCGGCACGCCGAGCCGTTCGGCCCAGACCTTCAATTGGCCGATCGCGGCGGCGCGGAAGGTGTCGCCCGCGACGAGCATCACGCCATAATCCTGTTCCTGGAACAGGTGCGCGAGCTTGGCGATGGTCGTGGTCTTGCCCGACCCGTTGACCCCGATCACGAGGATGACCTGCGGGCGCGGAAAGGCGTCGATGTCGAGCGGTTCGGCGACGGGGCGCAGCACCGCGGCGATTTCCTCGGCGACGACCTTGCGCAGTTCCTCGGTGCCGTTCGCGGCGATGTCGCGGCGCTCGGCGAGGCGGCTCCGGATGCGCTCGGCCATCGCGGGGCCAAGGTCGGCGGTGATCAGCGCCTCCTCGATGCGGTCGAGATCATCCTCGTCGAGCCGCGCCTTGCCGGTCAGCCCCGCGAGATTTTCGCCGAGCCGCTCCGACGTGCGGCGAAATCCGCCGAGCAGCCGTTCGCTCCAGCTTTGGCCGGTCATGCCGCGATATCCTTTGCTTCGATAGGGGTGGCGATCATCCGGTCGCCGTCGCGCGCGTTCAGGCGCACGTCTATGATGGTGCCGGGCGCCGCGAGTGCGGTCAGCGCCACGGCGGCGAAATTTTCGGCATGGCCGCTAACACCATCGCGCTCGACGAGCATCGATGCGGTGCGGCCGACCTGCGTTTCGAGCCAGTCCTGCCGCCGCCGCGCATTGGCGTCGCGCAGGGTCGCGGCGCGCTCGCGGGCGATCGTGCGCCCGACCTGCGGCATCCGCGCGGCGGGCGTCCCGGCGCGCGGGCTGTAGGGAAAGATATGCCCGAAGACGATGTCGCAATCGTCGATCAGCGCCAGCGAGTTCGCGAACATCGCGTCATCCTCGGTCGGAAAGCCCGCGATCAGGTCGGCGCCGATCGCGATCTCTGCGCGCGCGGCCTTCAATCGCTCGATCAGGCGCACCGCGTCGGCGCGGCGGTGGCGGCGCTTCATGCGCGTCAGCACCATGTCGTCGCCCGCCTGCAGCGACAGGTGGACATGCGGCATCATGCGCTTTTCCTGCGTTAGCAAGGCGAATAGCGCGTCGTCGATCCGGTCCGGGTCGAGCGACGAGAGGCGGAGGCGCTCGACCGGCAGCGCCAGCAACGCCTCGACCAGCGCGGCGAGTGTCGTGCCGCTGTCGTCGCCATAGCTGGCGAGATCGACCCCGGTCAGGATGATTTCGCGCTGCCCGCGTGTCAGCGCGGTGCGCGCGGATGCGACGACAGCATCGACGCTCGCCGACCGCGCCGTCCCGCGCGCGAGCACCGTCGCGCAAAAGGTGCAGCTATGCGAACAGCCGGTCTGGACCCCGAGGAAAGCTCGCGCATGATCGGCGCCGGAAAGGGCGGGGGCGTAGGGGCGGGCGCCGACCGTGACCGCTCCGCCGCCGTAGCTCTGCGTAAGCCCCTTCGCATCATTGGAAACGACTCTTGCGCCCATCGCGGCGAAGGCAGCGCGTTCGAGTTCGGCGGCACATCCGGTCACGACAACCTCGGCGCCCGGCCGCTCGCGCAGCGCGCGCCGCACCGCCTGCCGCGCCTGCCGCACGGCTTCGTCGGTCACCGCGCAGCTGTTGAAGATGATCGTATCGCGCACGCCCGCGGCGCGCGCGGCCGCGCGAACCCCTTCGCCCTCGGCGATGTTCAGCCGGCAACCGAAATTGACGACCTCGACCGGGTCGGCGAGGGAAGCGCTCATCCGAACTGCGCCCAGTCGGTCTCGCCCTCATAGACGCGCGTCGCGGCGCCGCTCATCACGATCGGCTCGCCGGGCGCCCAGCGGATGACGAGGTCGCCGCCGGGCAGCGACACCGTCACCGGCGACTGGACGAGGCCCGCGCGGATCGCGGCGACCGCGGTCGCGCACGCGCCGGTCCCGCACGCCTGCGTCAGCCCGACGCCGCGTTCCCAGACGCGCAGCTGCAGCTGGTTTTCGCCGTCGAGGCTCGCGACATTGACGTTGACGCGCTCGGGAAACAGCGGGTCGGTCTCGATCCGCGGGCCCAGCTCGTCGAGCGCGACGGCGTCGGCTTCGGGCACGAAAAAGACGATGTGCGGATTGCCGACATTGACCCCGGCGCCATGCTCCAGCTCGTCCCACGCGACGGGCATGTCGCGCGTGTCCATCGGCATCGCGAGCGGAATATGCTCCCAGTCGAATTCGGGCTCGCCCAAGACGACTTCGGCACCGCCATCCGCAGGCGTGACGCGCAGCATGCCGCCGAGCGTCTCGATCACCGCGGGCTTGCCGATCAGCGTCGCGACGCAGCGCGTCGCATTGCCGCACGCCTCGACCTCGCCGCCGTCGGCGTTGAAGATGCGCATTTTCACGTCCGCGCTGGCCGAGGGTTCAAGCAGGATCAGCTGGTCGCACCCGATGCCGTGACGGCGGTCGGCAATCGCATGCGCGCGCGCCGGCGTCATTTCGACGCCATGCTCGCGCGCGTCGATCACGACAAAGTCGTTGCCGAGGCCGTGCATCTTGGTGAAGCGATCTGCCATAGTCCGCGCATGTAAGGGCGCGGGCGCGCGAAGTCTAGCGATGCGGCGGGATCAGGCCGACTTGCGCAGCTGCTCGTCGTCGCTGGCATCGGGGCCGGCGGGCGGCACCATCGGTACGCGCAGCAGGCCGCGGTCGGCGAGCAGCCGTTCGGTGTCGGCCGCCGACGAGGCGCGGCCGAAATACCAGCCCTGTCCCTTCGAACAGCCGAGGCGCGTCAGTTCGATCGCGGTCGCCTCATCCTCGACGCCCTCGGCGGTGATCGGCATCGCGAGGCTTTCGCCGAGCCGCACGATCGCGACGACGATCGCCTGCGCATCGGGGCTGCCGCGCATCGCGGCGACGAAGCTGCGGTCGATCTTGATCCGGTCGAACGGCAGCGCGCGCAGGTGCGACAGCGAGCTGTAGCCGGTGCCGAAATCGTCGAGGCTCAAGGATACGCCCTGATTCTTGAGGCTGGTGACGATCGATCGCACCAGCGGCAGATTCTCAAACAGCGAGCTTTCGGTGATCTCGACCTCGAGCTGCGCGGCGGGAAAGCCGACCTCGACCAGCAGCTTGGTGAGCTTCTGGCTGAACCACGGGTCTTTCAGCTGCTGCGGCGAGATGTTCACCGCGAGCATGATCGTCGGATCCCAGCGCTTGGCGATTTCCATCGCTTCGCGGATCACCTGCAGCGACAATTCGCCGATCAGGCCGCTTTCCTCGGCGACCGGGATGAAGCGTTCGGGCGGGATCATGCCATATTCGGGCGATTCCCAGCGCATCAGCATTTCGAAACCGATCAGGCGCCCGCTCGCGATATCGACCTGCGGTTCGAAATGCGGGACGAACTCGCCGCGCGGCATGCCGTCGCGAATGCCGGTTTCGATCTGGTTGCGGACCTGCACCGCCATTTCCATGCCGGTTTCGAACCAGATGTGGCGGTTCCGGCCTTCATCCTTGCCATGATACATGGCGATGTCGGCCTGGCGGACCATCGTTTCCATCGTCACGCTGGCATCGCTGGCGAGCGATATGCCCAGCGACGCGCCAATGCGGATCTGTTGCGCGTCGTGCGTGATCATATTGTCGAGCACCATGACGAGCTCGGCGGCCAGCGCGTCGATGTCGGCGCGCGCGGCGGGTTCGAACGTCAGCATCGCGACGAATTCGTCGCCGCCGAGCCGCGCCTTTGTCGCATTGGGCGGCAGGACCGCCGAGATGCGTTCGGCGGCGACCTGCAGCACGCGGTCGCCCGCGGCATGGCCGTGAATGTCGTTGACCGTCTTGAAATGGTCGAGATCGAGCAGGAACAGCGCGACCTGCCGCTTTTCGGCGATCGCGCCCGCGATCATCCGCTGCCCGGTCGCGAGCAGCGCGCGGCGGTTGAGAAAGCCCGTCAGCGGGTCGGTGTCGGCCAGGTAGCGCGCGCGTTGTTCGGCCTCGGTGCGTTCGCGGATTTCGCGATTGAGGTCTTCATAGCGGCGCCAGCCGAAAAGGATCAGCGCGACATTGAGGATCATCGCCGCGGCAAGCGCGCGGTCGGGCCCGCCGCCGATGCCGATCAATGCGCGCACGGCCGCCTGCATCACATTGCTGCCCGTGCCCACGAACAGCAGGATCGCGGCGACGACGATGCCCCCGGCTATGATGTCGCGTTTGGCGCCCTCGCTGCGGTCGAATTGCTTCGGCGTCGCTGTCATATGAAAATTCCCCACCATCGCCCGCTTTATGGGGCGAAGCGGTGAAATTTGGGTTAAATGCAGAATGGCGCCGCTCGCTTGCCAGTGTGCGCATATTTGTGTAGAGGCCGCCGCGTCCGCGCGCATCTTGCGTTCGGGCATATCGATGTCCGCGACGGAAAGTCTGTCCACGGATAGCCGCTGGTTGGCGAGGTTTCGCTCACCGGCGTCTTTTGCGTTGCGGGCTCGTAAGCAAGGATTTGAGGCGCATGTTCGACAGTCTGAGCAATCGGCTTGGCGATGTTTTCGGGAAGCTCCGCGGTCGCGGCGCGCTGACCGAGGCCGACGTGCGCGCGGCGATGCGCGAAGTGCGAATCGCCCTGCTCGAAGCCGACGTCGCGCTTCCCGTCGTGCGCACCTTCGTCGATCAGGTCACCGAACTCGCGATCGGCCAGAATGTCCTGCGCTCGGTCACCCCGGGGCAGCAGGTCGTCAAGATCGTCAGCGACGCGCTGACCGAAATGCTCGGTTCCGAAACCGCCGAGCTCGAAATCGCCGTCACCCCGCCCGCCGTGATCATGATGGTCGGCCTGCAGGGCTCGGGTAAGACGACGACGACCGCGAAGATCGCGAAGCGGCTCAAGGAAAAAGAGCGCAAGAAGGTGCTGATGGCGTCGCTCGACGTCAATCGCCCCGCCGCGCAGGAACAGCTCGCCGTCCTCGGCACCCAGATCGACGTCGCAACCTTGCCGATCGTCGCGGGGCAGCAGCCGGTCGAGATCGCGCAGCGCGCGATGCAGGCGGCGAAGCTGCAGGGCTATGATGTCCTGATGCTCGACACCGCGGGCCGCCTCCACGTCGACCAGCAATTGATGGACGAGATGCAGGCGGTGTCGCGTACGGCGAACCCCGCTGAAACGCTGCTCGTCGTCGACAGCCTGACGGGTCAGGACGCAGTGCAGGTCGCGCAGCGCTTTACCGACCAGGTGCCGCTCACCGGCGTCGTGCTCACCCGCATGGACGGCGACGCGCGCGGCGGTGCCGCGCTGTCGATGCGCGCCGTCACCGGCAAGCCGATCAAGTTCGCGGGCACCGGTGAAAAGCTCGACGGGCTCGAACTCTTCCAGCCCTCGCGCATCGCGGGCCGCATCCTCGGCATGGGCGACGTCGTCAGCCTCGTCGAACGCGCCGCCGAAACGATCCAGGCCGAAGAGGCCGAGGCGATGGCGGCGAAGATGGCCAAGGGCATCTTCGACCTCAACGATTTGCGCACCCAGCTCAACCAGATGCGCCGCATGGGCGGCCTCGGCGCGCTCGCGGGCATGATCCCCGGAATCAAGAAGGCGCAGGCGCAGATGGCGGCGGGCGCCGCCGACGACAAGATGCTCATTCATTTCGACGCGATCATGGGCTCGATGACCCCCAAGGAGCGCGCGAAGCCCGAAATCCTGACCGCGAAGCGCAAGATCCGCATCGCCAACGGGTCGGGCACGACGGTGCAACAGGTCAACAAGGTGCTGAAGATGCACCAGGAAATGGCCAGCGCGATGAAGAAGATCCGCAAGATGGGCGGGCTCAAGGGGCTCGGCGCGCTGTTCGGCAAGGGCGGCGGCATTCCCGGCATGGGCGGTATGGGCGGCGGCGGTGGCCTCCCGGGTCTCGGTGGAGGCGGATCGATCCCGCCCGAGCTCGCCAATCTGATGAATAAAAAGAAATAACTCGACGAAACTCCAAACATTAAACTCTGAAGGAAAATATCATGGCAACCTCCATTCGCCTCGCACGCGGCGGTTCGAAAAAGCGTCCTTACTACAAGATCGTCGTCGCTGATTCGCGCAGCCCGCGCGACGGCCGCTTCATCGAGCGTATCGGCAGCTACAACCCGCTGCTCGCCAAGGACAATCCCGAGCGCGTGAAGCTCGACGCCGACCGTGCGAAGCATTGGGTTTCGGTTGGCGCGCAGCCGACCGACCGCGTCGCCCGCTTCCTCGACGCCGCGGGTGTCCTCGAACGCGCTGCCCGCAACAACCCGAACAAGGGTGTCCCCGGTGAAAAGGCCAAGGAACGCGCCGAAGAAAAGGCCCAGAAGCTGGCTGACGCCGAAGAAGCCGCAGCCGCTGCTGCCGCCGCTCCGGCCCCGGAACCCGAAGTCGAAGCTCCGGCTGAAGAAGCTGCCGCTCCCGAAGCCGCTGAATCGGATGCAACCGGTTCGGTGAAGAGCGAAGAAACCGCCGAAGCCGTTGCCGAAGCCGTCGCCGACGAAACCCCGGCCGACGCGACCGCCGAAGACGCGACCGCGATCGCCGAAGAAGTCGCCGAAGGCGGCCCGGTTGCCGAAGCCGAAGAAGCTCCGGCCGCTGAAGAAGCGCCCGCTGCTGAAGCTGGCGAAGAAAAGGCCGAAGGCTAAACCTTGGCCGACGCGTCGCGCCCCGTCACCCTCGCCGCCATCGCCGGCGCGCACGGGGTGCGGGGCGAGGTGCGTCTCAAATTATTTGGCGAAGGCGCGGAGTCTCTCCGCGCCTTTTCCGTTTTCGACGCGGGCGACCGCAAGCTTACGTTGAAATCGGTGCGCCCGGCCAATCAGGGCGCGGTCGCGACCTTTGCCGAAATCACCGACCGCAGCGGCGCCGAAGCGCTGCGCGGCACCGTGCTCACCGTCCCGCGCTCGGCGCTGCCGCCCTTGGGCGAGGGCGAATATTACCACCACGACCTGCTCGGCCTGCCGTGCGTGTCGACCGATGGCACGGCGATTGGCCATGTCGCCGCGATCGACAATTTCGGCGCGGGCGACATCCTCGAAATCGAAAAGCCCGACCGCAAGCGGTTCATGGTGCCGATGACCGCACAGGCGGTGCCGGCATGGACCGACGAGGTCGTGACCGTGAACGCGGCGTTCGTCGAATAGCCGATTGTCCTGACCCGCCAGTCTGATAGCCCCGTCGCAAATGACCGGGGAGATTGTCATGCGCTGGAAATCGGGTTTCGCTTTTGCTCTCATGCTTACAGGCGCGGTTCCCGCCACGGCGCAGGAAACGGCCCCCCAAACCCTCGACCAGCTCGCCCCCGAAATCGACGCGCTTTTCGCCAAATTTCAGGCCGAACAGCATGTTCCGGGCGTCGTCTATGGCGTCGTCAAGGACGGCAAGCTCGCCTATGTGAAGGGCCTCGGCGTCCAGAATATCACCGACAAAGGTGCGGTGACCCCCGATAGCCTGTTCCGCATCGCCTCGATGACCAAGGCGTTCACCGCGCTGTCGATCCTGAAGCTGCGCGACGAAGGCAAGCTCCGCCTCGACGACCTTGCCGAACAACATGTGCCCGAAATGAAGGGCTGGACCTATCCGACCAAGGACAGCCCGCGTATCCGGGTGCGCGACCTGCTCCAGCATGTCGGCGGCTTTGTCACCGACGATCCGTGGGGCGACCGCCAGCAGGTGCTGCCGCAGGAGGATTTTACCCGGATGATCGCGGCGGGGGTGCCGTTCAGCCGCGTGCCGCAGAGCCAACATGAATATTCGAACTTCGGCTATGCCTTGCTCGGCCGGATCGTCGCCAATGCTTCGGGCATGCCGTACACGGCCTATGTCCAGCGGACGATCCTGACCCCGCTCGGCATGGCGAGCAGCGGCTTTGACGCGCCGAAAGCCCCGAAAGCGCGCTACGCGCTCGGCTATCGCTGGGAAAACGATCGCTGGACCGCCGAGCCCGAGATGGTCGACGGCGCCTTCAACGCGATGGGCGGGCTGCAGGTCAGCGCGAACGACTATGGCAAATGGGTCGCCTTCCTGCTCTCGGCATGGCCCGCGCGCGACGATGCCGACACCGGCCCGGTCAAGCGTGCAACGGTGCGCGAGATGGCGCAGGGGCTGAACTTCACTTCGGTGGTCAATCGGACCGGGGCGAGCGGCGGCGCCGCGTGCAAGCTGTCGAGCGCCTATGGCATGGGCTGGCGCGTCGCGCAGGATTGCGACCTCGGCCTGACGCTCGCGCATGGCGGCGGCTATCCGGGCTATGGCAGCCATGTGATGCTGATGCCCGATCATGGCGTCGGCGTCTTCGCGCTGTCGAACCGCACCTATGCCGGACCGTCGGGCCCCGCGTGGGACACCGCGGTCGCCATGGACAAGGCGGGGCTGCTCGAAACGAGCGCCGTGCCGGTGTCGCCGGCGGTGGCGGACGCCTATGCGGCGGCCAGGGCGGCCTATGCCGCGGGCGACCTCGGCCCGCTGCAGGGCAAGCTCGCGATGAACTTCCTGCTCGATCGCTCGGCCGAGAACTGGAAGGCCGAATTTACGAAGCTGACGGCCGAGGTGGGGGCGTGCCCGACCGACGAACCCCTCGCGCCGACTGGCGCGATGTCGGCCGCCTTCCGCCTCAATTGCGAAAAGGGCAAGCTCGACGGGATATTACTGCTCGCGCCGACGGCGCCCGCCACGATTCAGGCGTTGCGGTTCCGCGTCGTGCCGCCCGAGGTGCGCTGATGTCGACGGGGTGAGGCCTTAGCAAGGGACAGCCTCACCCCGTTTCGCCCTGGACCTTTGAGAGGGGAGGGCAGGGGAAATTTATCGCACCCGGCGCGGGCGGATGCCGCAGCGCGCGGCGGCGCGGGTGAAGACGCTGTCTTCGCCGGGCGCGCTCGGCAAGGCGATCCATTCGCCGAGGCGGCGGAACGGGGTCGCGAGCCAGTGGAGGCCGCGGGCGATATCGGCGCTGAAATGATCATGACCGTCATTCCAAACGCGCATGAACTGCTCGTCTTTCATCGTTCATCTCCTTTCGCTTGATGTAACCTAGATGCACCTCATGGCGCCCCGCCGCCAACAAAAGGCGTAGACCATATTATAAGCTGAGCTTATAAGGCGGTATGTCCCGCCTGCCGCCCCTCGCCGCCGTGCGCACCTTCGAAGCCGCTGGCCGTTTGCAGAATTTCTCGCGCGCTGCCGAGGAGCTGGGGCTGACGCAGGCCGCGGTCAGTTATCAAATCCGCCAATTGGAGGATCGACTCGGCCGCGCGCTCTTCGTGCGCGAAAAGGGCCGCGTGCGCCTCTCCGAAACCGGGCAGCGGCTGCTCCCCGCGATCAGCAACGCCTTCGCGACGATGGGCGACGCCTTCGCCGCGCTCGGCAGCGACGAGGCCGATGTGCTGACGATTAACGCCGCGACCAGCTTCGGCGGCACCTGGCTCAGCGCGCGCATCGGCAGCTTCCAGCTCCAATATCCCGAACTCGCGGTGCGCATGGCGATGAGCAACGATCTGATCGACTTCGACGCTTCGAACGTCGACGTCGCGATCCGCATCGGCAAGGGGGTGTGGCCGGGGCTGCGTGCCGATTTCCTGATGCGCCAATATCTCGCGCCGATCGCCTCGCCGGCCTTTATCGAAGAACATGACATTCGCGAGCCCGCCGACCTGCTGCGCGTCCAGCGGCTCGCGCCGAACGACAGCTGGTGGGCCGAATGGTTCGCCCTGGCCGGCGTGGCGAGGCCGCCGGCGTCGACACGGCGCGGGATCGAACTCGACAGCCAGTTGCAGGAAGGCAGCGCGGTACAGGCGGGTTTTGGTGTCGCGATGATGACCCCGCTCTATTGGCAGGGCGAGCTCGCGAGCGGGCGGCTGGTCCAGCCCTTCGACACGCTCTATGTTTCGGCCTCGTCGGGCATGTGGCTCGTCCACCGCGACAACCGTGTCGGCGTGCGCAAGATCGAGCGCTTCCGCGAATGGCTGCACGCCGAAATCGAGAAGGATCGCCACCTGTTGTCCGACGCGCTATTGGAGCCGCCGCCCGAACCGCGCTAACGCCTCGCGCGGCGCTTCAACATGCTCGGCGCCCGGCGATAGACCTGCTGGAAGGCCGCATTGAACGACCGCACGCTGCCAAAGCCTGCCGCCAGCGCGATGTCGGTCATGCCAAGGTCGGTGGTATCGATCAGTCGCTTGGCGCGCTGGATGCGCGCCGTGCGCGCGGCGGCGAGCGGTGTGGTGTCGAGATGGCGGCGGAACAACCGCGTCAGATGGCGCGCGCCGATGCCGAGCCGCGCCGCCAGCGCCTCGACGTCTGCCTGGTCGAGCGCGCCGTCCTCGATCAGCCGCAGCGCGCGATCGACGGTCGCGCGGGTGCCGTTCCACGCCGGCGAGCGCGGCGCCGTCTCCGGCCGGCAGCGAAGGCAGGGGCGAAAGCCCGCGCGCTCGGCCGCCGCCGCGCTGCGATAATAGCTGACGTTGCGTGAGAGCGGCTGGCGCACCGGGCAGACCGGTCGGCAATAGATGCCGGTCGATTTGACCGCGATGAAGATGACCCCGTCATAGGCCGGATCGCGCGCATAGCGCACCCGTTCGCACAGCGCGAAATCGAGGTCGGGTTCGTCGGGCGGCGTCATGCGCTCTTTATACGGGAATCCGCCGTGCTTGTCCGGGGGTGTCGGTGACCGCGTCCGATTCCTGCCAGCGATGGTGCGGCGGCGCCGCTATCATCGGCGGCATATCCAGAGCAGGAGCAAGCCCGATGGCCTCGATCCACCACGACATCTTCATTGCCGCCGACCCCGCCACGATCTGGGACGCCGCGCGCGACGTCGGCCGGCTCCACGACCGGCTCGTCCCCGGGTTCGTCGCCGCCACCGAAATGATCGAAGGCGACGGCGCGCCGGTGCGCCGCGTCACCTTTGCGAACGGCGCGGTGGCCGACGAAACGATCGTCTCGGTCGACGATGACCGCCGCCGCCTCGTCTGGGCGATCAAGGCGTTCGAACATCATAATGGCGTGCTCGAAGTCGCCGGGGCGGAAGGCGGCGCGCGGGTGCGCTGGACCGCCGACATCCTGCCCGATGCGCTCGCGCAGCAGGTCGCACCGATGATGGCTGAGGGGCTGGCGCGCATGAAGGCGCATATGGAGCGCGTGCGCGTCGACAGCTGACGCTTGCCAAGCGGGGTCGGTGGGCGGCATGGGGTAGCATGACCTTCACCGCCGTCCCCCTGACGCTTTACCCCGACATGTTCCCCGGCCCGCTGGGGCACAGCATGGCGGGGCGCGCGCTCGAAAGCGGGACGTGGCACTGCGCGCCGGTGCAGATCCGCGATTTTGCGACCGACAAGCATCGCACCGTCGACGATACGCCCGCGGGGGGCGGCGCGGGGATGGTGCTCAAGGCCGATGTGCTGGGCGCGGCGATCGACCATGCGGTGGCGGCGCATCCGGACCTTCCGATCCTCGCGATGACCCCGCGCGGCACCCCGATCACGCAGGCGCGCGTGCGCGCCCTTTCGGCGGGTCCGGGCGCGATCATCCTCTGCGGCCGGTTCGAAGGATTCGACGAACGCATCTTCGACGCAAGGCCAATCGAAGAGGTGTCGATGGGCGACATCATCCTGTCGGGCGGCGAGATGGGGGCGCTGCTGTTGCTCGACGCTTGCATTCGGTTGCTTCCCGGCGTAATGGGCGCGGCTTCAAGCGGGGACGACGAATCGTTCGAAAACGGTTTGCTCGAATATCCGCACTATACCCGGCCCGTAAATTGGGAAGGGCGCACGATCCCCGAAGTGCTGCGATCGGGGGATCATGCGAAGATCGCGGCCTGGCGGAAACAACAGGCGGAAGATCATACACGGTTACGCAGGCCGGACCTTTGGGAGCGCCATGAGGGCGCTCGGGACCGACCTGCCTCTGGCGCGCGGCGAAAAGAAAAGGACTAGAGGACATGAACCTCATCCAGACGATCGAAGCCGAAGAAATCGCCAAAGCGGCGAAGACCATTCCGACCTTCCGTCCCGGCGACACGCTGAAAGTCGGCGTGAAGGTGGTCGAAGGCGAACGCACCCGCGTCCAGAATTTCGAAGGCGTGTGCATCGCACGCTCGAACAAGGGCATGGGCTCCAACTTCACCGTGCGCAAAATGTCGTTCGGCGAGGGTGTCGAGCGCGTGTTCCCGCTCTATTCGCCCAACATCGACTCGATTACCGTCATCCGCAAGGGTGCCGTGCGTCGTGCGAAGCTTTACTATCTTCGTGGCCGCACTGGTAAATCGGCGCGTATTGCGGAGCGCCGCGAATACCGGTCGGAAGCCGGCGAAGGCTAAGGAGAGCTTCTCCTCTACAAAGCCGAAACAGCTTTCAAAAACGACCGGTTCCGCCAACAGGCAGAGCCGGTCGTTTTCTTTTGGGCAAAGCGAATTTCATGCAGCAGTCCGTCCTCCCGTTCCAGCCGACGCGGCGCGCCTTTCTTGGCGCGGTGCTCGCATTCGGCGTGTCGGGCGAGGCGATGGCGCTCACCAATGCGCAGCGCATCGTCGCGGCGGCGCGGCGGCAGGTCGGCGTGACGCTTTCCTATGATCCCGCCTACACGGTCCTGCGTTTCCCGAACGGCGACGTCGACCGCGCGAAGGGCGTGTGCACCGATGTCGTGATCCGCGCCTTTCGCGATGCGCTCGGCCACGACCTGCAGGCCCTTGTAAACGCCGACATGCGCGCCAATTTTGCAGCCTATCCCAAAAACTGGGGGCTCGGCCGCCCCGACCGCAATATCGACCATCGCCGCGTGCCCAACCTCGCGATCTATTGGCGGCGGCAGGGCGCCTCGCTGCCAGTAACGACCAATCCCGCCGACTGGCGCCCGGGCGACATCTTCACCGCGATGGTGAACGGCCGTCTGCCGCACACCGGCATCGTGTCCGACCGCAAGGATACGACGGGCGTGCCGCTCGTCCTCCACAATATTGGCGGCGGCACGCGCGAGGAGGATGCGCTGTTCGACCATAAGCTGACCGGCCATTTCCGCTGGAAAGTCTGAATTATCGTAACGTTTTCAACCGAGTTCTTGCCTTGAGGAGTGAGTAAATGGGTTATCGTATCGTAGTCGCCGGAGCCACGGGCAATGTCGGGCGCGAAGTGCTCGCCATTCTCGCCGAGCGCGAATTTCCCTACGACGAACTGGCGGCGGTCGCATCGTCGCGCAGCCAGGGCGATGAGGTCGAAATCGGCGATACCGGTAAAACCGTGAAGTGCCAGAATATCGAGAATTTCGACTGGGCCGGCTGGGACATGGCGATCTTCGCGATCGGCAGCGACGCGACCGCGATCCACGCGCCGAAGGCCGCCGCGGCGGGCTGCGTCGTGATCGATAATAGCTCGCTCTACCGCATGGACCCCGACGTGCCGCTGATCGTGCCCGAAGTGAACCCCGACGCGATCGACGGCTATACCAAGCGCAACATCATCGCGAACCCGAACTGCTCGACCGCGCAGATGGTCGTCGCGCTGAAGCCGCTGCACGACGCGGCCAAGATCAAGCGCGTCGTCGTATCGACCTATCAGTCGGTGTCGGGCGCGGGCAAGTCGGGCATGGACGAGCTGTGGAACCAGACGCGCCAGATCTTCGTCGGCGACGAAAAGGACATCCAGAAGTTCACCAAGCAGATCGCCTTCAACGTCATCCCGCACATCGACAAGTTCCTCGACGACGGCTCGACCAAGGAGGAATGGAAGATGGTCGTCGAGACCAAGAAGATCCTCGATCCGAAGATCAAGGTCACCGCGACCTGCGTCCGCGTCCCCGTCTTCGTCGGCCATTCGGAAGCGATCAACATCGAGATGGAGGATGAACTGTCGGCCGAGGACGCGCAGCGCATCCTGCGTGAGGCGCCCGGCGTCGTGCTCCACGACAAGCGCGAGGACGGCGGCTATATCACCCCCGTCGAATGCGTCGGCGACTTCGCGACCTTCGTGTCGCGCGTGCGCGAAGACCCGACGGTCGAAAATGGCCTCAACCTTTGGTGCGTCAGTGATAACCTCCGCAAAGGCGCAGCGCTGAACGCGGTGCAGATCGCCGAACTGCTCGGCCGCCGGCACCTCAAGAAGGGCTGAATCCAGATCCTCCCTGTCGCGCAGCGATGGGGAGGGGGACCGCCGCGAAGCGGTGGTGGAGGGGTTGCGACGTCGCGTCACTACCCCTCCGTCAGCGCTTCGCGCTGCCACCTCCCCATGCCTGCGGCACAGGGAGGATCGCCGTGGCGATGGCGAAGCATTCAAGCTATGCCGCTGGCATGACCAGCCCCTATGCCTTCACCCACGCCCTCTGCCGCGCCCCCGCCCCATCGGCGGTGAGCGGCATCCGCGCCAACGGCGGCCCCGACCCCGATTTCACCGGCCTTACTGCCGAGCATGCAGCCTATGTCGGGGCGCTCCGCGAACTCGGTCTCGCCGTCGAAGTCCTCGAACCGCTCGACGATTTCCCCGACGCGCTGTTCACCGAAGACGTCGCGCTGACCTTTCCCGAAGGCGCGATCCTGCTCCGCCCTGGCGCGCCAAGCCGCGCGGGGGAAGTGGCGCATATCCGCGAGGCGCTCTCGGCGCGCCACGCCACTTTGCTCGAATTGACCGGCCCCGGCCATGTCGACGGCGGCGATGTGCTGCGCCTTGCCGACCGCGTGATTATCGGCCTGTCCGACCGCACCGACCGCGCGGGCGCCACCGAACTCGCGGCTTTGCTCGAACGGCTGGGTTATCGCGCCCAGATCGCGGTGACGCCCGCGGGCGTGCTCCATTTCAAGACCGGCTGCAGCCTGATCGACGAAAGCACGATCCTCGCCGTACCCGCGATGCGCGACTGCCCCGAATTTGCGGGCCTCGAAGTCGTGCTGACCCCGACCGGCGAAGAGGGGGCGGCGAATATCCTCCGCGTGCGCGATACCGTTCTCATCGGCGCGCGGTGGCTGGCGACGCAGGCGATGCTGGCAGCGCGCGGCGTGCCTTTCCGCCCGCTGCCGACCGACCAGATCGCGCGCATCGACGCGGGGCTCAGCTGCATGTCGCTGCGCTGGTGACGCATCGAAAATCGCTGTCCTACAATATCTTGCTGCATTAGGTCTTCGACATGATGCAAGCACCGACCTCGCGCCCGATACATGCATTTGCGAGTGAAGTTAGGCAGTTTTCCGCCATTCCTGTCTCGGCGGATTTCGGTCGATGACGACTGCTCCGGCGCGCCCCGAAGCGCAAAGGCCGCTGATCGGCCTGCTCCTTGCCCTCCTCCTCCTCGCGCAGATCGACCAGCCCTATCCCGAAGTTGCGCTGCTCCAGCATATCCCGACGATGCTGCTGATCGTCGCCTCGCCCTGGCTGCTCCGCCACTGGCCGCTATCGACGCCAGCCGTCGCGTGCATCGCGCTCTTCATGGCGCTCCACACGCTCGGCGGGCGCTACGCCTACAGCAATGTCCCCTATGACGATTGGGTGCGCGCGCTGACCGGAACGAGCCTCTCCGACGCCTTTGGCTGGACGCGCAACCATTATGACCGCCTCGTCCATTTCACCTTCGGCGCGCTGTCGGTGATCCCCGTCGCCGAGATCGCACGGCGTTGGGGCGGGCTTGGCCCGCGCGGTGCGGCGTTAACCGTGCTTGGCTGGGTCCTCGCCATCTCGTGCCTCTATGAAATCTTCGAATGGCTGCTCACCATCGTCGCGGCGGGCGAAACCGCCGACCGCTACAATGGACAGCAGGGCGACATCTGGGACGCGCAAAAGGATATGGCGCTCGCGCTGCTGGGTGCGATAGGGGTGATGGCGATGGGGCCGATCATCGGAAACAGGAGATAGGCATGCGCAAGTTCACGACCCTCGCGATGGTGGCGCTTCTCGCCGCGTGCAAACCCGCCGCCGACAAGGCCCCCGCCGACGCCGATCCCGTCGCCCCGGCGGTGCCCGAGGCGAAGGCCGACGGGCCGAACGCGGCGACCACCGCGGTCAGTCTCGACGGCGAGGGGCTGCGCTTCGTCGACACGAACAGCGGCAAGACCAGCCTGCTCGCCTTCGGCGTCCCGCGCGCGCAGGCGGAGGCCGCGCTAGCCAATGTCGCGGGCAAGGAAGACGACCGCAGCACCAACGAGGAATGCGGCGCGGGCGCGATGGAATTCACCCGCTACGACGCGATGACGCTCAATTTCCAGGGCGGCAAGTTCGCCGGCTGGTTCCTCGGCAACGAACCCGGCGCCGACAGCTATTCGACGATGAGCGGCATCGCCATCGGCACAACGCGCGCCAAGGCAAAGGAATCGGTGTCGATCGTCGACCTAGAGGACAGCACGCTGGGCGAGGAGTTCAGCATCGGCACCGGCGACAACCTCATCGGCGGCATGTTCGCGGCGCCCGGCGACGCGGCAAAGATCGACGCGCTGTTCGCGGGGGCGAACTGCTTCTTTCGCTGACATCATATGACCAGCTTCATCCCCTACGCGCCGCTCAACGTGCCGAAGCCGTTCGGCGAGGATATCTGGATCGTCGACGGGCCGGAGATCCGCATGGATTTCGGACCCGGCTCCTTTCCCTTTCCGACCCGGATGACCGTCGTGCGGGTCGATGGCGCGTTGTGGATCCATTCGCCGATCGCACCCGACGAGGCCCTGTTCGATGCGATAGACCGGCTGGGGACGGTCGCGTGGCTGGTCGCCCCAAACAGCATTCATTATTGGTATGTCGCCGACTGGCAAGAACGCTATCCGGGCGCGCGGACCGCGGCGGTGCCGGGGCTCGACACAAAGGCGAAGCGGCCTTTCCGCATCGATGCGTGGCTCGGCGATGCGATCGACGGCTGGCCCGAACCGGTCGACACCATCCTCGTGCCCGGCACCACGGTGACCGAGGCGGTTTTCTTCCACCGTCCCTCGCGCACCGTCCTGCTCACCGATCTGATCGAGAATTTCGAGCCGCAGCGGGCGCGCAGCGCGCTGACCCGCTCGATCATTCGCCTCGCGGGCGTCGCGCATCTCAGGGGGAGGACGCCGCCCGACATGCGGCTGACCTTCTGGCCAAAGCGGAGCGCGGTGCGGGCGGCGGTCGAGGGCATCCTCGACTGGGATTGCGAGCGCGTCGTGATGGCACACGGCTTGCCCTATGACAGCGGCGGCGCCGCCGAGCTGCGGCGGGCTCTCGGGTGGGCGGTATAGCTACTGCGCCTAATGCCCCATATCCGCCGCCGACGCCTTCGGCCCGCCCGGTTTCGGCGGCCGTAGCAGCAGCACCAGTGGCACCGACGCCAGCGTCACCCACATCATCGCCCAGAAATCGTCGATATAGGCGACCATCGCCGCCTGCCGGTTGATCTCGGCATTGATCATCGCCAGCGCCGCATCGCCCGCGATGCCGAAGCGGTCGGCGGTCGACGGGTCGAGCAGGGCGACCGAGCTGTTGGTGACGTGCGCTGCCAGATCCTCGTGACTCGTCTGGATGTTCGAACCGAGCAGGGTGGTGACGATCGAGATGCCGACCGACGCGCCGAGGCTGCGGAACAGGTTGAGCAGGCTCGACCCGTCGGTACGATATTGCGGCTCGATCGTCGCGAACGCCATGGTGTTCAAGGGAATGAAGATCAGCCCCATGCCGAGGCCCTGCACCAGCCCGCTGATGATCACCGGCTGCATCCCCATTTCGAGCGACCAATGGCTCATCTGCCACAGCGAGTAAGCGGCGATGAGCAGGCCGGTTCCGACCAGCCAGCGCGCGTCGATCTTGCCGAGCAATTGTCCCGCGACCCACATGCTCGCAAGGATGCCGATCCCGCGCAGCGCGAGCACGATGCCGGTGTCGATCACCGGCCAGCCGAACAGATTCTGCAGCATCGGCGGCAGCAGTGCCATCGACGCGAACATCACGACGCCGATCACGACCATGAATCCCATCGCGGTGATAAGGTTGCGGTCGGCGAGCATCGCGCGGCTGAACAAGGGCGCGCGCGCGGTGAGCATATGGACGATGAACATCCACAGGCAGGAAATGGCGACGCCAAGTTCGATCCAGATTTCGATGCTCTCGAACCAGTCCTGATGCGCGCCGCGGTCTAACATCAGCTGGAGCGCGGCGAGCCCGAGCGCGAGCATCGAGAAACCGAACAGGTCGAACCGCCGCGTGACGCTTTTTGTCTTGGGCAGCAGCGCCCACATCATCGCGAGCGTGATCAGCCCGACGGGCAGGTTGACGTAAAAGACCCAGCGCCAGTTGACGCTTTCGGTCAGCCAGCCGCCCAATATCGGCCCCAGGATCGGCCCGATCATGATCCCCATGCCCCAGATCGACATCGCGCGTGCGTGGCGTTCGGGCGGGTTGATGTCGAGCATCACCGATTGCGACAGCGGGCCGATGAAGGCGGCGCTGACCCCCTGCAGAAAACGGAAGGCGACCATTTGTTCGAGCGATTGCGCGGCGCCGCACGCCATCGACGCGACGATGAAGCCCGCGACCGCGGCGATGAACAATTCGCGCCGTCCGATCCGGTCGGCGAGCCAGCCGGTGATCGGCATCGCGACCGCCGAGGCGAGGATATAGCTCGTCAGCACCCACGTCACCGTCTCGCTCGTGGCGCCGAGCGCCGACTGCATATGCGGGATCGCGACATTGGCGATCGTCGTGTCGAGGATCTGCATGATCGACGCGCCCATCACGGCGACGGTCAGCAGCCCGCGATAGCGCACGCGTTCGTGCAGCGGGATCGACTCGTCGTCAGGGAGCGCCGCGGCGGACGGCCGACGGGGAAGGGCGTTGCTCGCCACGGGACCTTACTTCGTAAACACCCGGACATCCGCCGACAGCCCCGCGATCATGTCGCGCACGGGCTTTTCGTCGAAGGCGATGCGCACCGGCACGCGCTGCGTCACCTTGACCCAGTTGCCCGTCGCATTCTGTGCCGGCAGCACCGAAAATTCGCTGCCGGTGCCCGCGCCGATCGTCAGCACATGGCCGCGCACCGTCACCCCCGGGTAGGCGTCGAAGCTAATTTCGGCGCGCTGGCCGACGCGCATGTCGGCGAGGTCGGTTTCCTTGAAATTGGCCTCGACCCACGGATGCGCGGTGTCGACGAGCGTGACCGCGGGCAGCCCCGCGACCATCATCTGGCCGACCTGCAGCCGGTCCGACTGCGCGATACGGCCGGCGCTCGGCGCGCGAACCGTCGTGCGGCCCATGTTCACCTCGGCCTGCGAGCGCTGGACGCGCGCGGCCTCGACCTGCGGGTTGATCCCGCTCGACGGGCCGGCGGCGAGCTTGGTGCGCGCTTCGGCGGCGGCGGCCTCGGCTTGACGTACGCTCTCGCGCGCCTGCTGGAGCGCGTGGCGCGACGCGTCATAGGCGGCCTTCGTTGTGAAGCCCTTTTCCATCAGTGCCGCCTGCCGGTCGAAGGTCACCTGCGCGAACTTCACATCCTCGCGCGCCGCGGCGATGTCGACGCGCGACGTGTTCGCGCTTGCCGACAGGTTGCCGACCTCGACCTCGGCGGCGTCGATCGCGGCGGTCGCCTGCGCGACGGTCAGTGCATAGGGTTCGCCGTCGATGCGGAACAGCAGCTGGCCCTTCGCGACTTGCTGGCCGTCGCGCACCGCGACTTCGGTGATCCGCCCGCCGACTTCGGCGGCGACCGACACCTTGTCCATCTGGACATAGGCGTTGTCGGTCGACACCGACCCGCCGCTCGTCAGCCACCAGCCGGCACCGCCCGCGATCAGCGCCAGGGGCAGGCCGAACATCAGGATGCGCGTGCGCCAGCTCGCCTTGGGCGCGGCCTCGGTCGCGGCGGCCGGGCTGGGCAGCGGATCGGCTTTCGGCGCGGCCTTGGGCGGTGTCGCCTCTTCGGCCCTCGGGTTTTTGGTGGGGCGGGATGGGGAGAGCTGGTCCATCAAACGGTCTCTTCTTCTTTTTGGCATATACGGCGGGACAAATTGGCCCGGACGCGCTCGACAAGGTCGATGAGCTGGTCGCGCTCGGCGGCGTTCAACCCTTCGGTCGCCTCGGCGGTCAGCGCGTCGGCCATCTCGCGCATCCCGCCCAGCAGGTCGCCCGCGCGCGGCGTGAGGTACAGCCGCCAGGCGCGGCGGTCGGCGGGGTCGGCGCGGCGCTCGACCAGCCCGGCCTCGACCAGCCGGTCGACCATGCGCGACAAGGTGATCGGTTCGACCTCGATCAGCTCGGCGAGCGGCCCCTGCCTTATGCCTTCGTGGCGTTTCAGATAGGTGATCAGCCGCCATTGCAGCGCGGTGATGCCGCTATCGCGCGTGCGCGCGTTGAACGAACGCCGGAACAGGCGCGCGGTGTCGTTCAGCAGGAATCCGATCGTTTCACTCATGGACTAAGATATAATAGCAATTGCTACTATATTCAACATCCGGATTTTTCAGCCAACAATCTCTAATCCGGTGTAAATTTTCTTTACACTGCTTGCGCCGGGCGCATTTTTCGGCAGGATGACGTCATGAGTTTGACCGCAGACCTCTTCTGGTCCTTTCGCTCGCCGTACAGCTACCTCGCTATCGGCCGTTATCGCGCGCTCGCCGCGAGCCACGATCTGACGATCAACCTGCGCCCCGTCTATCCGCTTGCGATCCGCCAGCCCGACTTCTTCGAGCGCAACCATCCCAATTGGCTAAGCTATACGGTGCGCGACATGATCCGCGTCGCGCAGTTTCATGGCATCCCCTTTGGCCCCCCGCGCCCCGACCCGATCGTGCAGGACATCGCGACGCGCGCGATCGCGGCCGAGCAGCCCTATATCTATCGCCTGACGCGTCTCGGGCAGGCGGCGTCGCGGCGCGGCAAGAGCCTCGCCTTTGCGCATGAAGCGGCACAGCTCATCTGGGGCGGGGCGCAGGACTGGCACCTCGGCGACCATCTGGCCGGCGCGGCGCGCCGCGCCGGCCTCGACCTTGCCGAACTCGATGCCGAAGCCGTCAGCGACGCCGACACGCTCGACAACGAGATTGCCGCCAATCAGGTCGCGCTCGAAATCGCGGGTCATTGGGGGGTGCCGACTTTGGTATTCGACGGCGAGCCCTTCTTCGGACAGGACCGCATCGAAATGGCGAAATGGCGCATGGAGCAAAAGGGTCTGCTCCCGCGCTGATCGGCGCTTGCCGAACCGGGCGCGAAGGGAGCATAGCGCGGCGCATGACGATCGAACCCCAATTTTTCGAGGCGCGCGACGGCGTGCGGCTGGCGTGGCGCGAGATGGGTCCGGAAACGGGCGGCGGGAAGCCGCTGTTGCTGCTCCACGGCCTGTTTTCGAGCGGCGAGGTCAACTGGATCAAGTTCGGCACCGCGGCACGCGTGGCATCCGAAGGCTACCGCGTGATCATGCCCGACCTGCGCGTCCACGGGTCGAGCGACGCGCCGCACGAGGAGGAATTTTATCCGCCCGACGTGCTCGTGCGCGATCTTGAGGATCTGGTGGCGCATCTCGACCTGACCGATTTCGATCTCGGCGGCTTTTCGCTCGGCGCGCGCACCAGCGTTCGCGCGGTCGTCGCGGGGATGAAGCCGCGCCGGCTGATCCTCGGCGGGATGGGGCTGGCGGGGCTTGCGGGATGGCAGCGGCGCGGCAAATTCTTCAAGCGCGTGATCGCCGAATATGAGACAGCGAAGCGCGGCGACGACACCTGGCTGTCGATCCAGTTCATGAAGACGATGAAGGTCGACCGTATCGCGGCGGGGCATCTGCTCGACAGCTTCACCGACACCACCCCCGAAATGCTGGCGGCGCTCACCATGCCGACGCTCGTCGTGTGCGGCGCCGACGATCAGGACAATGGCTCGGCGCCCGAACTCGTCGCGGCGCTTGCCGACGCGCGGCTCGCGACGATCCCCGGCACGCACATGTCGAGCGTCACCCAGCCCGAACTGGGCGAGGCGATCGCCGCCTTTCTCGCGGCTTGACCGGACTCGCGCCAAGCGCCTAGCTGTTCGCATGCGCCGTAGAGCGCTGCGATAACTTTCCAGAGGACGCACCCCATGAAAGCCATGATTTCGACGCTGTCGCTTGCCCTGTCGCTCGCGGTGGCGACCCCCGCTTTTGCCCAGACCGCACCGACGGCAGCCGATGCCGACGCCTTTATCGCTTCGGTCGAAAAGGACCTGTTCGACTATACGGTCGAGGCGAGCCAGGTGAACTGGGTCAACAGCACCTACCTCACCGAAGATACCGATGCGATGGCGTCGCGGATCAACGCGGTGGGCACCGAAAAATCGGTCAAATATGCGCTCGAAGCCGCCAAATATACGGATGTCGCAGGGCTCAGCGCCGACACGAAGCGCAAGCTCGACATATTGCGCACCGGCATCGTGCTGCCCGCGCCGACGACCCCGGGCGCCGCGACCGAGCTTAACACGATCGCGACCGACCTGCAGTCGCAGTACGGCAAGGGCCGCGGCACGCTGGACGGCAAGGAAATCTCGGGCTCGGACATCGAGGCCGCGATGGGCGACCTCAAGCACACGCCGGCGCAATTCGCCGAAATGTGGACGAGCTGGCACGACAAGGTCGGCGCGCCGATGAAGGATGATTATGCCAAGCTGGTCGGCATCGCGAATGCCGGCGCGAAAGAGCTCGGTTTCGCCGACACGGGCGCAATGTGGCGTTCGGGTTACGACATGCCGCCCGAGGAATTCGCCAAAGTCACCGAGAAGATCTGGCAGGACATGAAGCCGCTCTACGTCGCGCTCCACACCTATGTCCGCTGGAAGCTGAACGAGAAATATGGCGACGCGGTGCAGGCCAAGACCGGCCCGATCCGCGCCGACCTGCTCGGCAATATGTGGGCGCAGGAATGGGGCAATATCTATCCGCTCGTCGCGCCCGCGGGGACCGGCGACCTCGGCTATGACATCGGCGACCTTTTGACCGCGCAGGGCAAGACCCCGCTCGACATGGTCAAGGCGGGCGAGAATTTCTATTCGTCGCTCGGCATGGCGCCGCTGCCCGAAACCTTCTGGAAACGCAGCCAGTTCCTGAAGCCCGCCGACCGCGAAGTCGTCTGCCACGCCTCGGCGTGGGATGTCGACAACAAGGACGATATCCGCATCAAGATGTGCATCAAGGTGAATGCCGACGATTTCATCACGATCCACCACGAACTCGGCCACAATTACTACCAGCGCGCCTATAACAAACAGCCGTTCCTGTACCTCAACGGCGCGAACGACGGCTTCCACGAGGCGATCGGCGATTTCGTCGCGCTGTCGATCACCCCGCAATATCTCGTCGACATCGGGCTGCTCGACAAGGCGAAGGTGCCGAGCGCCGACAAGGACATCGGCCTCTTGCTCCGCCAGGCGATGGACAAGGTCGCCTTCCTGCCCTTCGGCCTGCTCGTCGACCGTTGGCGCTGGGGCGTCTTCGACGGTTCGATCCAGCCCGCCGACTACAACAAGAAATGGACCGAACTGCGCACCCAATATCAGGGTATCGTTCCGCCGGGCGCGCGGCCGGCGAATGCGTTCGATGCGGGCGCGAAATTCCACATCCCGGGCAACACGCCCTACACGCGCTATTTCCTCGCGCGCGTGCTGCAGTTCCAATTCTATCAGGCGGCGTGCAAGCAGGCCGGGTGGAAGGGGCCGCTCCACCGCTGTTCCTTCTATGGGAACAAGGAAGTCGGCGCGAAGCTCAATGCGATGCTCGAAATGGGCGCGTCGAAGCCCTGGCCTGATGCGCTGCAGGCCTTCACCGGCAGCCGCGAAATGTCGGGCAAGGCGATGGCCGATTATTTCGCGCCGCTGAAGACATGGCTCGACGCGCAGAACAAGGGCAAGCCGCAGGGCTGGTGAACCGGACGATCGACGACAAGCGGAAAGGCCGGGGCGGCGACGCCCCGGCCTTTTTCATTGCGCCTCGACCGACCGTTTGAAGCGGGCGAGCCGCGCGCTCGCGGCGGCGGCGTGCGGGCCGATCCAGCGGTCGTGGATGTCCTGGATCGGCACCGCGTTGAGGTGGTTCCAGCGCTCGCGGCCGCGGCGCTCGGCGATCACGAGGCCGGCGTCCTCGAGCACCTTCAGATGTTGCATCACCGTGCAGCGGTCGATGTCGGCAAAATGGGCGCACAGCGCGCCGGTGGTCAGCGGCTGGTCCTTCAGATCGTCGAGAATCTGGCGCCGGATCGGCGAGGCGAGCGCCTTGAAGGTCGCGTCGAACTGGTCGTGGATTGACATGTTATAGTTTTATAACATAAAAGGATGCGACTCAAGCGGAGAATGGATCATGGAACTGAAATTCAGGGTCGCGGCGCGGATCGCGAAACCGGTGGCCGAAGTGTTCGAGGCGGTCGCCGATCCGAAGACATTGTCCGAATATTTCACCACCGGCGGCGCCGACGGCCGGCTCGAGACCGGCGCGACGGTGACGTGGGATTTCGCCGATTTCCCCGGCGCCTTTCCGGTCTATGTGACCGAAGTGGTGAATGACGAGAAGATCGTCCTCGAATGGCAGGCGAGCGAAGGCGAGCCTCACAATGTCGAGGGCGCCGAGCAGAAGGACAGCGATTATCGCACCAAGGTGACGATGAGTTTCAAGGGACTCGACGACGGACGCACTTTGGTCGAGATCGCCGAGGAAGGCTGGCGCGAGAATCAGGGCGCGCTCAGCGCCTCCTACGGCAATTGCCAGGGCTGGGCACAGATGCTCTGCGCGCTCAAGGCATGGCTGGAGCACGGCATCAATTTGCGCGAGGGCATGTACGTATAGCGGCCGGCTGCCGGCTTAGCGGAACGGCGGCTCGTTGAACGCACGCAGCTTGCGGCTGTGGAGCTTGGCGCCCTCGTCGCGCATCGTCTCGCACGCACGGATGCCGATCTGGAGGTGCGCGGCGATCGCTTCCTCATAGAAGCGGTTCGCCTGTCCGGGCAGCTTGAGTTCGCCGTGGAGCGGCTTGTCGCTGACGCAGAGCAAAGTCCCGTACGGCACGCGGAAACGATAGCCCTGCGCGGCGATCGTTGCCGATTCCATGTCGATGCCGATCGCACGCGACTGCGAGAAACGCAGCGCGCTGTCGGTGTAGCGCAGCTCCCAGTTGCGGTCGTCGGTGGTGACGACGGTGCCGGTGCGCATGCGTTTCTTGAGGTCGGCGCCGGTGGCGCCGGACACCGCTTCGGCGGCGGTCGCGAGCGCGACCTGCACTTCGGCGATCGGCGGGATCGGGATGGCGACCGGCAGCACCGCGTCGAGGATATGATCGTCGCGGAGGTACGCGTGCGCGAGCACATAGTCGCCGATGCGCTGGCTGGGGCGCAGACCGCCGCAATGGCCGATCATCAGCCACGCCTCGGGGCGGAGCACCGCGAGATGGTCGCAGATCGTCTTCGCGTTCGACGGGCCGACGCCGATGTTGACGAGCGTGATGCCGCCGCCGTCGGGCGCAATCAGGTGATAGGCGGGCATCTGGTGCCGCCGCCAGGCGCTGTCGGCGACGAGCGCGCTCGCGTTGACCCCCGGCTGATCGACATAAAGGCCAGCGGCACCCGCGAGCGCGGTGTAGCGGCCTTGTCCGACCTGCGCGCCCGCCCAGGCGACGAATTCGTCGACATAGCGGTGATAGTTGGTGAACAGGATATAGCGCTGGAAATGCTCGGGAGCGGTGCCGGTATAGTGGCGGAGGCGCGCGAGCGAAAAGTCGGTGCGCAGCGCGTCGAACAGCGCGAGCGGCTGCGATGCGGCCGGGTCCTGGCCAAAGAGGCCGTCCGCGAGTTCGTCGCCGATGTCGGCCAATTCGGTGGTCGGGAAGTGGCGCGCGAGTTCGAGCGGTGTGACCCCGCCCATATCCGACCCGTCGCTCGCGTCGAGCACATAGGGGAAGGGGATCTGCTGCCCGGTGCGCGTGACTTCGAGCGTGATGTCATAGTGGCGCGCGAGGAGCATGAGCTGTTCGCGGAGGTAATCGGCGAAAAGGTCGGGGCGGGTCACGGTGGTGACGAACTCGCCCGCGCGTTCGAAGCGGCCGAAGGAGAGATTATGCCCCTTCTGTCCCTCGCGCTGTTCGCCGGTGGTGACGAGCCGGATCGCCGGATAGTCGAACAGCCCCGTCGCAGCGGCGTCTGCCGGCGGCAGCGTGCGATCGCGGACATAGGCGGCGATGGCCGATTTGAGATTGGAGACCGACGTGCGGAACGCGGTTTGAAGTTCGGCGATGATCTCGTCGACGAGCGCGGTGGGGTCGGTGGTTTCTTGCGATGAATTGGATGTCATCGCGTCGCTGTTGCATGAAAATGTGACAAAAGGGAAGGGGGCAGCCCGATGGCTGCCCCTTCCCGGATTGCTTATAGCTGTTCGAGCATATGGTCGGCGCTCGACACCTTGAATTCGCCGGGGGCTTCGACGTTGAGCTGTTCGACGACGCCGTCGTTGACGATCATCGAGAAACGCTGGCCGCGCTTGCCCATGCCGAACGCCTTGCCGTCCATGGTGAGGCCCACGGCTTCGGCGAAATCGCCATTGCCGTCGGCGAGCATCGTCACCGCGGAACCGGCATTCGCATTCTTGCCCCACGCGCCCATCACGAAGGCGTCGTTGACCGCGGTGCAGACGATTTCGTCGACGCCCTTGGCTTTCAGTTCCTCGGCCTTGTCGACGAAACCGGGCAGGTGCTTGGCCGAACAGGTCGGGGTGAAGGCGCCGGGGACCGAGAAGAGCGCGACCTTGCGGCCCTTGAAATAATCGGCGGTGCTGACCTGTTCGGGGCCGTTTTCGGTGACCTTTACGAAGGTGGCGTCGGGCAGCTTGTCTCCGGTCTGGATCGTCATGGTCGGCATCCTTTCATTGAGGGGATTTGGTGGTGTGACATTGGGTGAGCCGGTCGCCAAGTCAAGCGCGCCCGGGACCCGTTGTTCGAAAAGCTGGACCGCGCCGCCGCGACGCGGCATGATGGCGCCCATGAGCACAGACCCCACCTGGTTCACCGGCCAGCTGCTGCTCGCGCTGCCGGGCATCGGCGATCCCCGTTTCGAACATTCGGTGATCGCGATGATCAGCCATGACGAAGAGGGCGCGATGGGGATCGGGATCGACGATCCGATCGACGGGATGACCGTCGGCGCGGTGCTCGACCAGCTCGAAATTGCGCACGACGTGCCGCTCGACCAACCCGTTTTTCTGGGCGGACCGGTCGAGCCGTCGCGCGGTTTTGTCCTCCACAGCCTCGACTGGGGCGGGCAGGAGGCGGTGCAAGTCGGCGATCGCTGGATGGTGTCGAGCTCGCACGATATCCTGCGCGCGATCGGCGAGGGGCGCGGCCCGTCGCGCTGGCTGGTCGCGCTCGGTTATGCGGGCTGGTCGCCCGGGCAGCTCGAGGGCGAAATGGTTCGCCACGGCTGGCACGTCACGCCGGGCAGCGACGGCCTGTTGTTCGAAACGCCGCCCGCCGAACGATGGCAGGCGGCGTTTGCCGAAGCGGGAGTGGACGCCCGCTTGCTGACTACCGAAGGCGGCGAGGCTTAGCGCGCGAGCGCGAGCAGCGGACGACCGGTGTCGAGATTGGCGCGCGCGGTGCGCGCGGCCCAGCGCGAATCGACATAGCGGCCGTCGGCAAGTTCGAGATCGTAGCGGATCGGGCTGCCGATCGCGTTGTCGTAGGCGGCGGCGGCTTCGGCGGTGCGACCCAGACGAGCGTAAGCGGTGCCAAGATTGATCAGTCGCGACGGATCGCGCGCGTCGAGACCGGTGTCGCCGGTCAGCTTTTCGACCGCGGCGTGGTTTTCACCGGCCTTGAGCTCGGCATAAGCGACCGGAAGAACCTCCGAATCGGCCTGCGGCGCGGTCACGACGACGATCGATTGCGCCGCCGCGGGGCTCGCGAAAGCCAGTGCGAAGAGCGGCAGCAGAATTTTTTTCATCTTTCGTATCTCCCCGAAAACTTTCGCCGATTTTCTCGCGCGCCGGACAAAAAGTCAATATTTTCGGGGGTTTGTAACACAGTTGTCACAATAGCGGATTAGGCTGAACGCAAGACGCATTATAAGTCAGGATTTTCAGAATCTTGGCGATCTCGACTCGTTGTCACAAAATCGTGGCCGCGATTGTCACAATTGCGTCCGCTAAAAATTATTTTCGTGAGGCCGGTGCTTTTGCGCCGCCGATTCGTGCGTCCGGCATCCGGGCGGGCGGTGTCGATATTGCGATATAAAGAAAAGTTTATATTTGATCGGCGGCGGCGTTTCGGCTAGGGCGCCGGGCATAATTACCTGACTTTTCGTGGCCGCTCGCCTGCGGCCGAACTCGCCTACAGGAGACTTAACCGTGGCCACTCTCGCCGCCGATACCCGTGATTATGTGATCGCCGACATCGGCCTCGCCGACTTCGGTCGCAAGGAAATCAACATCGCCGAAACCGAAATGCCGGGCCTGATGGCGCTGCGCAGCGAATTCGGCGCGGCGCAGCCGCTGAAGGGCGCGAAGATCGTCGGGTCGCTGCACATGACGATCCAGACCGCGGTGCTGATCGAAACGCTGACCGCGCTCGGTGCCGAGGTCCGCTGGGCGACGTGCAACATCTTCTCGACGCAGGACCATGCCGCCGCCGCGATCGCCGCGTCGGGCGTGCCGGTGTTCGCGGTGAAGGGCGAGAGCCTCGCCGATTATTGGGACTATGTCGGCCGCATCTTCGACTGGGGCGTCGAAGACGGCACGACCTGCAACCTGATCCTCGACGACGGCGGCGACGCCACGATGTTCGCGCTGTGGGGTGCGAAGCTCGAAGCCGGGCAGGAAATGCCGGCGCCCGAGAATGAAGAAGAGATCGAGATGCAGCGCGCGCTGAAGGCGTTTGTTGCCGCGAACCCCGGCTACCTGACCAAGACGGTCAAGGCGATCAAGGGCGTGTCGGAAGAAACGACGACCGGCGTCCACCGCCTGTACCACATCGCCAAGAAGGGCGAGCTGCCCTTCCCCGCGATCAACGTCAACGACAGCGTTACCAAGTCGAAGTTCGACAATCTCTATGGCTGTAAGGAATCGCTCGTCGACGCGATCCGCCGCGGCACCGACGTGATGCTCGCCGGCAAGGTCGCGACCGTCGCCGGCTTCGGCGACGTCGGCAAGGGCTCGGCCCAGTCGCTCCGCAACGGCGGCGCGCGTGTGCTCGTCACCGAAATCGATCCGATCTGCGCGCTGCAGGCGGCGATGGAAGGCTTCGAGGTCGTGACGATGGACGAAGCCGTCAAGCGCTCGGACATCTTCGTCACCGCGACCGGCAACGCCGACGTCATCACCGCCGAACATATGGCGGCGATGAAGAATATGGCGATCGTCTGCAACATCGGCCACTTCGACAGCGAGATCCAGATCGCGGCGCTCGCCAATTACAAGTGGACCGAAGTGAAGCCGCAGGTCGACCTGGTCGAATTCCCCGACGGCAAGCAGATCATCATCCTGTCGAAGGGCCGCCTCGTGAACCTCGGCAACGCGACGGGGCACCCGAGCTTCGTGATGTCGGCGAGCTTCACCAACCAGACGCTGGCGCAGATCGAACTGTGGACGCGCAGCGAGCAGTATAAGAACGACGTCTATGTCCTGCCCAAGCATCTCGACGAAAAGGTCGCGGCGCTGCACCTCGAAAAGCTGGGCGTCAAGCTCAGCCAGCTGAGCCAGAAGCAGGCCGATTATATCGGCGTGCCGGTCGAAGGGCCGTTCAAGCCCGACCATTATCGTTACTGATTTCTTCGCCTGACGGCGAAGGCGGCACCGGCCCGCTCCCCCACCCGGCCTCCCTAACATAGTATCCTATGGGAGGCCGGGTGGGGGAGCGGGCCGGTGCCGCGATGTTTTCGCATCGCGGAAACGATCAATAAACTGTGGACGGCGCGCCCATCGGACGATGCGGCGCGCCGATCCGTAATGACATGCGATTGAAACATGACTCTATCGCCTTTAGGGCTGGCGATCATGCGCGCGGGACATCCGGACAAGCGAGGACATAAGACGGGATGAGCGGATCGCTTTCCCCGGCCTTTTTGTTCGCCCTCGGTCTGTTCGCCGCGCTCTGGCTGCTCGCCGGATTGTGGGCGACCGTGCGCGGGATCGCGATGCAACGGCGCGCGGCGTTCGTTGCGGGGCAGGCCGAACGGCTCGCGAGCCTGGTCGAAGCGTCACCCCAATTGCCCGTGATCGTCCGCGCCGACTGGCGGATCGAAGCGAGCGAGCGGCTCGGCCGCTGGCTGGGGCTCGAACGCGGGCCGCGCAACTTCGACGAACTGCGCGGGCTGGGCAGCGGGCTCGACGCGGCGGGCCATGATGCGCTGCGGCAGGCGATCCTCGGCGCGCAGCGCGGCGCGAAACCCTTTACACTGAGCCTCAAGCCCGAAGGCGGCGACCGGGCGATCATCATCCACGGTGCCGCGGCGCCGAACGCGGTCGGCGGGACGGGCGGGGTACTGCTCTGGCTGAGCGACGCGACCGACGGACAGCGGGCGCTGGCGCACGCGCGCAGCGAGCGCGACGAGGCGATGGCGGCGTTCGAAGCCTTGTCGGGGCTGATCGAGGCGGCGCCCTTCCCGATGTGGTTCCGCGACACCGATCTCCATCTCGCGCTCGTCAACACCGCCTATGTCCGCGCGGTCGAGGCGAAGAGCGCTGTCGCGGTGATCGATGGCGCGGTCGAATTGTGCGAAACCGTTGCCGGCGTAAGCGCCGCCGAAGCCGCCGACGAAGCGCGCATCGCGGGATCGGCGCAGGTCCGCACGATTCCGGTCACGATCGAGGGTGAGCGCCGCATCATGCGCGTCGTCGACGTGCCGCTGGCGCCGCAAGGCGGCCGCGTGATCGGGATCGCGGGCTATGCGATCGACATCCAGGAACTCGAAACCGAGCGCGGCGCGCACCGCCGTTTCGTCGACACCCAGCGCGAGCTGCTCGACCGGTTGTCGGCGGCGGTGGCGCAATTCGGCCCCGATCAGGGCCTCAATTTCGCCAATCTGCCGTTCCGCCGCCTGTTCGGTATCGAGTCCGACGATGTCGCCGAGGCACTGCCGTTCGCGCGGCTGCTCGACGCCTGGCGCGAACGCGGGCGGACGCCCGAGGTGCGCAACTATCCCGAATGGCGGCAGGTCCATGTCGACTGGTTCGCGCAGCCGGGGGCGAGCGAAGAGGATTGGCTGCTGCGCGACGGCACGCACCTCCATGTCGTCGCGCAGCCGACCCCCGATGGCGGGCTGCTGCTGATCGCCGAGGACAAGACCGAGCAGGTGCAGCTTGCGGGCGCGCGCGACACGCTGCTGCGCGTGCGCACCGCGACCTTCGATAATCTGTTCGAGGCGGTCGCGGTCTTCGCGCCCGACGGGCGGCTGCATCTGTGGAACCAGCGCTTCCGCCGCCTGTGGGGCATCGACGAGGGGACGCTCGCGGCGCACCCGCGCGTCGATGCGCTGATGGGCGGGCTGGCCGACCGCCTCGCCAAACCGAACCAGATCAGCATCGTGCAGGAAGTGATCCGCGCCGCGACATTGGAACGCCAGCAGCGCGTTGGCGAGGTCCGCTTCGCCGACGGGCGCCATTTCGACTTCGCGTCGATCCCGCTGCCCGACGGCAATGCGCTGCTCATCATGCTCGACATCACCGCGAGCCGGAAGATGGAAGGCGCGCTGCGCGAGCGCAACGAGGCGCTCGAGGCCGCCGACAAGGCGAAGACCGCCTTCCTGTCGCGGATGAGCTATGAACTCCGCACGCCGCTCACCTCGATCGGCGGCTTTGGCGAGATGCTGCAGGCGGGTTATGCCGGCAAGCTCGGCGACCAGCAGCGCGTCTATATCGATGCGATCATGGATTCGGTCGCGGTGCTCTCCCGCCAGATCGACAATGTTCTCGACCTCGCGCAGGGCGAGGCCGGGACGCTCGCGGTCGAGCGTGCGCCGGTCGATATCGGCGCGCTGCTCGAAGGCGCGCTCGCCAAGGCCAAACCCTTTGCCGACGGTGAGAAGGTCGAACTGGTCGGAAATATTTCGGCGAACCTCGGCAGCATCGACGGCGACGCGCCGCGGTTGTCGCGCCTCGTCGCGGGACTGCTCGACAATGCGGTGCGTTTCACCGCACCGTCGCGGAAATCGGGCGCGCGTGTGCTGCTCCACGCCGATGGCGATGCGCGCGGCGTCGATATCATCGTGTCGGATAATGGGCCGGGCATGCCCGAGGCGGCTGCTGCGGTCGCCAAGGGACAGCAGGCGGGGACAGCGACCGGCGGCATCGGCCTCGCGCTCGCGCGCCAGCTCGTCGCGGCGCATGGCGGGACGATGGAAGTGGTGAGCGAGCAGGGCCAGGGCACGCTCGTGCGGATCAGTCTGCCGCGCGGCGCATGACCGTTTTTACCTGCGACTATGGCCTGGACGATGCCGAGCGGATCGGCGCCGCGATCGGGGCGGCGCTGATCGCGGGCGACGTCGTGCTGCTGTCGGGCGATCTCGGCGCGGGCAAGACGACGCTGGCGCGCGCGATGCTGAAGGCGCGCGGGCTCGCGGGCGAGGCGCCCAGCCCGACCTTCGCGATCGTCCAGCCCTACGCGCCGCCCGAGGTCGATCTGCCCATCGCGCACGTCGATCTCTATCGCATCGAAGACAGCGACGAGCTGATCGAGCTGGGTCTCGACGACTATCTCTATGACGGCGCATTGCTCATCGAATGGCCCGAACGGCTGGGCGGCGAAGGCTGGCCGGACGCGCTGCTGCTCACGATTTCGGGTGAGGGCGACGCGCGCGTCTTGACAGCGACAGTGCCGCCCGCTTGGGGAGCAAGATGGCCGCTCCGATGATTCCGCCCGCCCATGCCCCGGCGTTCCTTGCCGCGCATGGTTGGGGCGACGCCCAGATTTTGCCGCTCGCCGGCGACGCGTCTTTCCGCCGCTATTTCCGGATCGTCGACGGCGACCGGCAGGCGGTGCTGATGGACGCCCCGCCGCCGCACGAGGACCCGCGGCCGTTCATCGCGGTTGCCGAATTCCTGTGCGAACAGGGGCTGACCGCGCCGACGATCCTCGCGCGCGATCTGGAACAGGGGCTGCTGCTGATCGACGATTTCGGCGACGTGCGGCTGCGCGAAACCGTCGACGAGGCGCCGCATACCGAAGCCGATTATTATGCTGGCGTCACCGACCTGCTCGTCCACCTTCACGCGCGGCCGCCGATGGCCGGGCTGCCCGTGCACGGGTTCGATCAATGGCTCGATGAAGTGATGCTGTTCAGCGACTGGTATTGCCCGGCCTTCGACATCGAGGTCGACCGCGACGCGTTTCGCGCCGCGTGGGCCGAGGTGCTGACGCCGGTCGAACAGGACGGCCTGCCGCGCGTCACGGTGCTGCGCGACTATCATGCCGAAAATATCATGCTGGTGCCCGGCAAGGACGGCATCGCGCATTATGGCCTGCTCGATTTTCAGGACGCGCTCGTCGGGCACCCGGCCTATGACCTCGCCTCGGTGCTCGAAGATGCGCGGCGCGACGTCAGCCCGGCGGTCGAGGCCGCGATGCTTGCGCGCTATCAGGCGGAGACCGGGCGCGACATCGAGAACGCCTATTGGGCGCTCGCCGCGCAGCGCAACACGCGCATCCTCGGCGTCTTCGTCCGCCTGTGGAAGCGCGACAACAAGCCGCACTACAAGAGCTTCCAGCCGCGCATGTGGGGGCTGCTCGAACGCGATCTTTCGCATCCGGCGCTTGTCCCCGTTCGGCAATGGTTCGACGCCAATGTGCCGCCCTCGAAACGGGCGGAGATTTGGTTGTGAGCGTGAAGATCGAAAGCGCAATGGTGATGGCGGCCGGGATCGGCAAACGCATGCGCCCGCTCACCGCGACGCGGCCCAAGCCGCTGGTGCGCGTCGCGGGCAAGGCGCTGATCGACCATAGCCTCGACCGCATCGAGGCCGCGGGGGTCGGGCATGTCGTTGTCAACGTCCATTATCTCGCCGACGCATTGGAAGCGCATCTCGCTGCGCAAAAGCGGCGCTTCAGCATCGCGATTTCGGACGAGCGCGACTTGCTGCTCGAAACGGGCGGCGGGATGGTCAAGGCGCTGCCGCAGCTCCGCGGCGATCCGATCCTGATCGTCAACAGCGACAATATCTGGACCGACGGGCCAGAGGACAGCATCCAGCACCTTGCGCGCCACTGGGACGGCGAGCGGATGGACGCGCTGTTGCTGCTGATCCGGCAGGCGAGCGCGACGGGGCACGGCGGGCGCGGCGATTTCCATATGGACGGCGACGGCAAGTTGTCGCGCCGCAAGCCGGGGCGGATCGCGCCCTTTGTCTACACCGGCATCCAGCTCATCTCGCCGCGCCTGCTGGGCGGCGCGCCCGAGGGAGCGTTTTCGACCAACATATTGTGGGACCGCGCGATTGCGGCGGGGCGGCTCTATGGCCTGTCGCACATGGGGCAGTGGTTCGACGTCGGCACCCCGGCGAGCATCGCGCCGACCGAAGCCGCGCTGACGGATGGCTGACGCCAAACCCACGGTCTTTTCCATTCCCGTCCAGCGGGCCTTCGCCGATGCGCTCGCCGCCGGATTGATCGCCCGCTACGCCGACGGTGCGCTGGGGCTCGCACAGGGCTTGATCGTGCTTCCGAGCAATCGCGCGCGCAGCGCAGTGCAGGCGGCGTTTGTGCGCGCGGGCGGCACGGGCCTGCTGATGCCGCGGCTCGCGGTGATCGGCGATGCCGACCTCGACGAAAGCGTCGCGCTCGCGCTCGATCCGATCGACGAGAGCGACGCCATTCCGCCCGCGATCGACGCGCTGAAGCGGCGGCTGATGCTCGCGGGGCTGATCGAGAAGCATAATCCTGCCGGCGAAGAGCCGATCACCGGCGCCGCGGCGTTTCAGCTCGCCGAGGGGCTGGGGCGCGTGATCGACCAGCTCCATTATGAAGAGATCGCGCCCGCGCGGCTCGCCGATATCGAAAGCGCGCTCGGCGACCTTGCCGGGCATTGGCAGGCATCGTGGCGGCGACTGTCACTGCTCGTCGATCAGTGGCCGAAGCTGCTCGCCGCGACGGGGCATATCGACCGTGCCGATCGCCGCAACCGGCTGCTGGGCCGGGTGAGCTCGGGGTGGCGCGTGGCGCCGCCCGCGCGCTTCGTGGTGGCGGCTGGTGTCACCACCGCCGCGCCCGCGATCGCGCGGCTGCTGCGCACCGTCGCTGATCTGACCGAGGGTATGGTCGTGCTGCCGGGGCTCGACCTAGGTATGGCGGGCGAGGAGTGGGACGCGCTCGGGCCGGTGAAAGCCGACCCCGACAAGCCCGGCGCCGAACAATTTGGGGAGCGCCCGCTCGAAACGCACCCGCAATATCATCTGAAGCTGCTGCTCGGCCGTATGGGCGTATCGCGCGACGAGGTACAGGCGTGGGACGCGACGTCGCCCTTCGACGGCCCCGATGCGCGCGCGCCTTTCACCTCGCTGCTCTTCGCGCCCGCCGCCTATACCGCGCGCTGGCAGCGGGCGGGCGACCTCAGCCCCGGCATCGCCGGCGTCACCGCGGCGGTGTTCGCCGACGACGGGCAGGAGGCGCAGGGGATCGCGCTGATGATGCGCCACGCGCTCGAAACGCCCACGCGCACCGCCGCGCTGGTGACCCCCGACCGCGCGCTTGCCACCAGGGTTGCGGCGGCGCTCGCGCGCTGGGATATTTCGGTCGACGACAGCGCGGGGCAGCCGCTCGGGCAGACGCCGCCGGGGGCGCTGTTGCTCGCGCTCGCCGAATTCGCCGCGGCCTTCGATCCGGTGCGGCTGGTGGCGCTGCTCGGGCATCCGCTCGTGCGGGCGGGCGAAGCGCGGCTCGGCTGGCTCGACCAGGTACGGCGGCTCGATCTTGTGCTGCGCGGGCCGGGGTTGGTGCCGGGCTGGGACGGGGTAACCGCGCGGATCGCCGAACGCGCCGACGATTCGAAATCGCGCGGCCATGCCGAAGCAGAGGCGATCGGCGACTGGTGGGGCGATGTCGCCGCCGGTCTGGGCACCGCGCTTGCGCCGTTCGCCGCGGGCGTTCCCACGCCGCCTTCGGCCCTGCTCGGCGCGTTGCAGGCGGCGCTCGGCTGGCTGACCGGCGAAGGCGCATGGACGGGCCATGCCGGGCGCGCGCTGTCCGAATTGTTCGATCGCTGGGCGCTCGCGAAGGGCGACGGCCCGGCGCTCGTCGCGCCCGCCGACTTTCCAGCGATGCTGGCCGACCTGTTGTCGGGCGAGAGCGTGCGGCCGCCCTATGGCGGGCATCCGCGCCTGTTTATCTGGGGTCTGCTCGAAGCGCGATTGCAGCGCGCCGATGTGATGATCCTCGGCGGGCTCGACGAAGGCCGCTGGCCGCAGCAGCAAAGCCCCGACCCATGGCTTGCGCCGGGCATCCGCCGGATGCTTGGCCTCGCGGCGCCCGAGCGCCAGCAAGGCGCGGCGGCGCATGATTTCGCGGGCGCCTTCGCGGCGCGCGAGGTGGTGGTGACGCGCGCGCAGCGCAGCGGCGGCGACCCCGCGGTCGCGTCGCGTTTCTGGCTGCGGCTCGCGGCGCTCGCGGGCGAATTGCCCGAGGCGCGGCTGGGCGAGCAGTCGGTGATGGCGCTTTCGGCGATGCTCGACGTGCCGCCGGGCGTCAGCGCGCCGGCCGAAAAGCCGCACCCCGCGCCGCCGCTCGCGGCACGCCCCGACCAGATCAGCGTGACCGGGGTCGACCAGCTCGCACGCGATCCCTTTGCCTTTTATGCGGCAAAGATATTGCGGCTGAGCGAGCTCGATCCGCTGAGCAGCGGCCCCGACGCGAAGTGGTTCGGCATTCGCGTCCATAAATTCCTGCAGGACTGGCAGACGGCCGGACTGACCGAGGCCGCGTTCGATGTCGAGCTGGCGGCGCTGCGGTCGGACCCGGCGCTCGATTCGCTGGCCAGCGCTTTCTGGTTACCGCGGATCGAGCCGTCGCTGCGCTGGGCGGCCGAGCGCGTCTGGGCGTCGCGCGACGAACGCTGGCCGGTGGCCAACGAGGTGCGCGGCGAGCGGATCGTGGGCGGCATCCTGCTTTTCGGGACCGCCGACCGCGTCGACCAGACCGCCGACGGCACGCTGGCGATCGTCGATTACAAGACGGGTGCGGCGCCGTCGGGTAAATCGACGGGCGAAGGGCTCAACAGCCAGCTCGGCCTTCTGGGCTTGCTGGCGCAGGAGGCGGGCCTCGGCGACCTCGCGCCCGAAATCGTCGACGCGTTCGAATATTGGGAATTGAAGCGCGACCGGAAAAAGGATGTCGACGGCGCGGTGAAGGCGATCCGCGGGCAAAAGCCCAAGCCCGCGACGGCCGCTGCGGTCGTCGAGCGCGCGTGCGAGGTACTCGCCGACCTGAGTGCGCGTTACCTGTTGGGGCAGGAGCCCTTTGTTCCGGGCGATACGGGCAAGCGCTACGCCGATTTCGACCATCTGATGCGCCGCGACGAATGGTTCGGGCGCGGCGACGCCGACGATCGCGCGGCCGAAGCGGGGGCGGCATGATCGATCCCGACAAGCTGCTCAAGATGCTCGATATCGGGCAGCGCGCCGCGGCGCAGCCCGACGATCATGTCTGGCTGGGCGCATCGGCGGGGACGGGCAAGACGCAGGTGCTGTCGGCGCGCGTGCTGCGCCTGATGCTCGAAGGCGTGTCGCCCGAGGCGATCCTGTGCATCACCTTCACCAAGGCGGGCGCCGCCGAGATGGCGCACCGCATCCACGAGCGGCTCGCGATGTGGGTGCGGATGGACGACGGCGACCTGCGCACCGAACTCCGGGCCCTCGGATTGGACCTTGAACTCATCGGTTATGACCATGGCGTCCCGGCGCTGATCGAACGCGCGCGATCCTTGTTCGCGACGGTCATCGACAGCCCCGGCGGCGCGGTTCGCGTCCAGACGATCCACAGTTTTTGCCAGACCCTGCTCGTCAGCTTCCCGCTCGAGGCCCGGATCTTGCCAGGGTTCCGCGCGCTCGAAGACAGCGAGGCGCGCGCGCTGCAACGCGAGGTGCTGGGCAAGCTCCTGTCGCAGCAGGGAGGCGACGGCGATCATATGCGCAGCATCGCCGCGATGCTGTCGCGCCGGTTGGGGCAGGATGCCGCGATCGCCTTCCTCGCGCGCTGTGCGAGCAGCTTTACCGCGGCGAATGCCCCGCGCCTTGCCCCGCGGGCAACCGACCTGCGAACCGCGCTCGGCCTGCCGCAGGGTGACCCCGCCGACTGGCGGGCGGCGGCGATCGCCGGCGGCGCCGTCGCCGATGCCGATATTGCGGCCGTGGCCCTGAGTGGCCGCGACTGGGCGACCAAGACCGGCGATGCGCGCGCCGATATCATGGACGACTGGCACCGCGCCGATTCGCATGGGCGCGCGGCGATGCTGGCCGCGGTGCGCGGCTGTTTCCTGACCGGGACGGGCGATCTGCGCGCCGACTACACCAAGGAAAAGGGCGCGATGCGCAGCTGTCTTGGCGCGGCCGAACGGATCGTTGCCGCCACCGGCGACCTGCTGGCGACCGCGACTGCGATGCAGGTCGCCGACGATCTCGCGGCGGCGTGGGATTTGGGCAGCCGCTTTGCCGAAGCCTATGCCCTCGCCAAGCGCGACAAGGGTTATGCCGATTTCGACGACCTGATCAGCATCGCCGGCCACCTGCTCGCCACGGGCGATTTCGGCGACTGGGTGCGCTTCAAGCTCGACCAGCGCACCGATCACATATTGGTCGACGAGGCGCAGGACACCAACGCGCGGCAATGGGCGATCATCCTGTCGCTGGCGGCAGAGTTTTTCGCCGGGCTGGGCGCGAAGGACGACCGCGTCCGCACGATGTTCACCGTCGGTGACCGCAAGCAGGCGATCTTCGGCTTTCAGGGCACCGAACCCGCGGCGTTCGAGGCGGCGCGTATCCGCTTTGGCGAGCGCGCGGCGGCGGGCGGCAGGCCGTTCGAGGATGTCGATCTCGACACCAACTACCGCTCGAGCCCCGCGGTGCTCGATGTCGTCGATGCGTGGATCGCGGCGGGCGCGCCCGAACGGATGGGGCTGGAAAGCGACGAGCCGCCGCACACCCCCGCCGATTTCAACCGCGACCGCGCCGGCCGCGTCGAGCTGTGGGAACCGCTCCCGGTCGGGAAAGCGCTCGATGCCGCCGCCGACGACGAGGGCGATCGCGAGGACAGCGACGAAGATGCCGGACCGGGCGACTCCTCCGCGGCGGCGAGCGACCCCGCGAGCCTGCGCCTGTCGCGCGCGATTGCCGACGAGGTGCAGGACTGGATCGAACATGGCAAGGACGGGCGGAGCGTCGCGCCGGGCGATATATTGATCCTCGTCCGCCGCCGCCGCGACCTTGCGGCGCGGATCGTCGCGCGGCTGCAATCGCGGCACGTGCCCGTCGCGGGGGTCGATCGTTTTTCGCTGACGCAGTCGCTCGCGGTGCAGGATCTGCTCGCCGCGATGCGCTTTGCGGTCCAGCCGCTCGACGACCTCAACCTCGCCGCCTTGCTGGTCTCGCCGCTGCTCGGCTGGACGCAGGACGACCTCTTCGGCTTTGCTCATGGCCGCAAGGGCCGCGCCCTGTGGGAACAGCTGCGCGCGCGCGAAAGCGAAGCGCCGCCCGAAACGATGGCGGCCTTGCGCGGATTGCTCGGCATGGCCGACTTTACCACGCCCTTCCGTTTCCTCGACGCCATCTTGTCGGGGCCGCTGGGCGGGCGGCGCAAGCTCTACCGCCGGCTAGGGCGCGAGGCGCGCGATCCGATCGACGAATTGCTCGGCCAGGCGCTCGCCTTCGAACGACGGGAGGCGCCGTCGCTGCTCGGCTTCCTCGCCCACATCGCCGCCAGCACCGCCGAGATCAAACGCCAGACCGAGGCGCGCAGCGACGTCGTGCGGGTGATGACCGTGCATGGGTCCAAGGGGCTGCAGGCGCCGATCGTCATCCTCGCCGACGCGACCGACGACCCGCGGCCGCGGCGCCTGACCTTCGACCTGTCGACGGGCGCGTGGGAGAAGTTGCCGGTATTCGGCCTGGGCAAGGACGAACGGCACGGCGCGATCGCCAAGGCGCATGACGACAAGGAAGCCGCCGAGCGCGAGGAGCATTGGCGCTTGCTCTATGTCGCGATGACGCGCGCCGAGGAATTGCTCGTGGTCACCGGGATCACCAAGGCCGCCGATCGCAGCCTGCCCGACAATAATTGGCACAGCGCGGTCGATGCTGTGATGGCCGGCATGGGCGCCGACTGGCAGGATGCCGGGCCGCGCTGGGGCCGCAAGCGCGTGTATGCGGTGCAGCCGAAGAAATGGGCGCGTCCGCCAAAGGACAAGGCGCGGCAGGTGGCGCCGCCGGTTGCCGTCCCGCCCTGGGCGACGGAGTCCGCTCCGGAAGAGGCGCGCCCGCCGCGCCCACTCGCGCCGTCGGCGCTGGGCGAGGACGATGTCGCGTCGCCGCCGCAGGGGGGCGAGCGCGCGGTCGCGGTCGAGCGCGGGTTGCTGCTCCACGCTTTGTTCGAGCGATTGCCGCCGGTCTTGCCCGCGCGCCGCCGCGCGGCCGCTTTGCACTGGCTCGCGGTACAGGCGGCGGCGCTCGACGACGGCGCGCGCGCGGCGATGGTCGACGAGGTGCTGGGGGTGATCGAGGACCCGGCGCATTCCGCGCTGTTCGGTCCCGGTTCGCTGGGCGAAGTGCCGCTGTCGGCGGTCGTCGACGGCGTGGTCGTGGCGGGGATCGTCGACCGGCTGCTCGTCACGCCCGACACGGTGACGGTGATCGACTATAAGACCGGGCGGCATGTGCCGGCGCACGCCGCCGATGTCGCGCCCGCCTATCTGCGGCAGATGGCGGCCTACCGCGATGCGTTGCGGGTGATTTTTCCCGGCCGGCGCGTCGAGGCGGCGTTGCTCTATACGGCCGGGCCCCGGCTGGTCGTGCCGGGCGATGATCTGCTCGATGCGTACAAGCCCGGCTTGCCCGCAACCAAGGCGAATTTGCCGGGTTGGGCCCTTGAGCCGGACGCGCCGACGCCTTAGCTTGAGGGCAACGATATTTCAGGAGTTCAGACTATGAGTACCAAAGCGATCACCGACGCCAGCTTCCAGAGCGACGTGCTCGACAGCGACACCCCCGTGCTCGTCGATTTCTGGGCCGAATGGTGCGGTCCGTGCAAGATGATCGGCCCGTCGCTCGAGGAAATCTCCGACGAACTCGCGGGCAAGGTGGTGATTGCCAAGATCAATATCGACGAAAATCCCGATGCGCCGGGCAAATATGGCGTGCGCGGCATCCCGACGATGATCCTGTTCAAAAATGGCGAGATCGCCGACACCAAGGTCGGCGCGGCGCCGAAGAGCGCGCTCAAGGGCTGGCTCGAAGGCGCGCTCTGACCCTATTTTCGTCACCCCGGACCAAGTCCGGGGTGACGATATTATTTGAGCTCAGCCATCGAGCTTACATCCGGTCGATCTGGAGATGCAGGACTTTCGTGACAAGAGCGAGCTCCGCGGCGCCTATCGCCGACCAGCCCATGGCCCTTTGCGCAACGACCCTGCGGGTATGGAACGACGGGATGCTCGATACGAGCAAGATCGATTGCACGCGCGATTCGGCCGACACATCGGGTTCCGACTTGATCCGGGATATCAGCCGCGCGTTGCGTTCGATGCCGGGCAGCCACAGACGGTCGTAAAAGATATCGAAGGCCGGACCCGGTTCGGCGAGTTCGCGGGCGATGATTCCGCTGCCGAGGCCATAGGTCGCGTTGCCCAAAATCAGCTCGACCGACGCGGCCATCAGTTTTTTGAGCGCGTCGCGCGCTTCTTCCGCGCCCGATGCCGCTTCGATCGTCCGCCTTGCCGCGGCCACGGCGTCATGGTTCGCGCGTTCGAAACGCGCCACAATCTCTTCGGCGCACGCGCGATATAGCCCTTCCTTGCTGCCGAAATAGTAGTTCAGCGGCGGAAGCGTCGTCTTCGCCCGTTCGGCGATGCGGCGCGTCGTCGCGGATTTGAAGCCCGCCGCTCCGAACTCGATCAGCGCCGCGTCCAATATGCGCTGGCGCGACTGGTCGCCCTTGCGCGACGCGTTCGACACCGCGTCTCTTCCGGGCTGCGCAACGGATCCTTCGACCGAATCTCCCATCGTCATCATCAACCTCAAAGCTCTTCGCTGCATTCGATCTGCCGTGCGTAAAGCAAATGGCTGCAGGTTGGCAAACATCCGATTTCCGGCAGAATACCGGGCTTTCGGCGTCCTCCGAAAAAATACTTAGAATACTATTGATTTCGATCATTTCGAAATATATCAATTGATACATAATATGGGAGGCCGCGGAGTCGAGGGCGCTGGGAACGCGCCTCCGGGGGCGCTGGCCGCGAACATGGGAGAGAGATGGATGACACGCCACCACCGGGCCTTGACGGCGCTCGCCACCGGAAGCTTGATGATCGCACTTGCCCACCCCGCGGCGGCGCAGGAGCTCGAAGCGGCCGCGGCGACCGATGCGGCGGGCGGCGAAGACATCATCGTCACCGCCTCGCGCCGCCCGCAAACGCTTCAGGAAGTGCCGATTTCGGTGGGCGTCGTGACGGGCGCCGCGATCGAGCAGCAAGGCCAGCGCCTGTTCACCGACCTTCAGTCGTCGGTTCCCAATCTCCAGATCGACAACACCAACGGCAATTACGCGATCACCATCCGCGGGCTCGGATCGGGCGCGAACAATCTGGCGTTCGAGCAATCGGTCGGGCTGTTCGTCGACGGCGTCTATTCCAGCCGCGCGCGGTCGCTGCAGGTGCCGTTCCTCGACGTCGAGCGCATCGAGGTGGTGCGCGGACCGCAGGGCGCGCTGTTCGGCAAGAACACCAATGCTGGTGCGATCAGCATGGTGACGCGCCGCCCGACCCGCGATTTCGAGGCCGAGTTCCGCGCCGGCACCGAACTCGCCGAAGGCGGCATGAATTTCAGCGGCTATCTGTCGGGGCCGATCAGCGACACGCTGAGCGTCCGGCTGAGCGGCGGTGCCGGGCAAGCCGACGGCTATATCGAAAACCGGCTGACGGGCTTCGACGACAATGGGTCGAAATATCGTTCGGGGCGCGCGCAATTGCTGTGGGAACCGAGCGAGGATTTCGAAATCCTGCTCAAGGCCGAGGGGTTCCGCAACGAGATCAACGGGTCGAACGCGGTCTACAACAATATCGGCAATCCGAACTGCAACCTCTGCAACATCGTCCGTAATGCCAGCGGCGGCGCCGATGCACAGGACAAGCCCGGTTTCTGGCGCTTCAGCCGCGGTTTTCCGGAGGAATATGACGTCACCAAGTCGCGCACCGGCGCGATGACGATGAACTGGACCCCGGGCGACTGGTCGGTCACCTCGATCACCGCCTATCAGGCGGTGGATTCGGAGCGCACCTTCAACACCATTCCGGGGCCGATCAACCTGCTCAACACGCTGCAGGCCGAAGAGAGCAGCCAGTTCTTCCAGGAACTGCGCGTCTCGCGCGACGTCGCCGCCGGGATCAACCTTGCATTCGGCGCGACTTACACCGATGCCGATCTCGATATCCTGCAGCTCGTCAGCTACAACGGCAATCTGGTGGGGACGACATTGCCGCAGGCCGAGGGGAAGCGCGGCTTCACTCAGTCGTCCTGGTCGCTGTCGCCCTTTGCGATCGTCGAGGCCGAACTCACCGACGCGCTGACCTTCAGCGGCAGCCTGCGCTACAGCCATGAAAAGAAGGATGCGCGCGGGACGAGCACCAACGTCGGGCCGCGCATTCCCGCGAACAACCTCGATTTCGACATCAGCGGCAGCCGCACCGAGAAGCTCTGGGACTATTCGCTGCGCCTCCGCTACGAATTCAGCCCGGCGGTGTCGGCCTATGTCAGCTATGCGACGGGGACGAAGGGCGGGGGCTTCCTGTCGAACGACGGGCTCCTCCTCTATAACATCCGCAACAACAACGGCCGTTTCGACTTCGACGACGAGCGCGCGCGGGCGTGGGAGCTCGGCACGAAGATGCGCCTGTTCGACCGCAAGCTCGACCTCGACATCGCACTGTTCCGGACGCGCTTCGCCAATCTGCAGGTGTCGTCGTTCAACGGCACCGCCTTCATTACCGGCAACGCCGCCAAGGCGACCGCGCAAGGCGTCGAGGTCGAGGCGCGTTACCGGCCGAGCTCGATCGTCAGCTTCGGCGCGACGGGGGCGTATCTCGACGCGAAATATAACGACTATCCGGGCGGCCCCTGCCTCTACAATGCCCCGTCGACCTGCACGCCCGCGACGAACAATCTGTCCGGCGTGCGCCTGACCCGCGCGCCCGAATGGAAGGCATCGGGCTATGTGCAGTTCGACGTGCCCGTGAGCGAAGACCTGATCGTCAGCGCCCGCGGCGCCGCCGACTACACGTCGAAATCCTATCTGCAGGGCGACCTGAACCCGCTCAATACGCAGCCGGGTTATGCGAAGTTCGACGCGCGCCTCGCCATCCGCAAGGAAGATGGCGCGTGGGAACTCGCGCTCGTCGGGCGTAACCTGACGAACGAGGTGACCTTCAGCCAGGCGATCAACACACCGCTGCTCGGCGGGAACAGCCATGTCGTGATGATCAACGCGCCGCGGACGGTCAATCTGGAAGCGGTCGTGCGTTTCTAGGCACGGCATCGATTGGACATGGAAAGGCTCCGAGATGGTTTGGACTGTTGACCGTCGGACATTCGTAGGCGGGCTGGGTGGCGCCGGGGCGCTCGCGGCGTCGGGCGCGCGAGCCAGCGTGTCCGCGGCGGACGGGCGCAAACTCAACATCCTGATGATCGTCACCGATCAGGAACAGAGCGTCGCGAGCTTCCCGAAGGGGCTGCTCGAAAAGCTGCCGGGGCACCGCGAACTGATGGCGCGCGGGCTGCTCGTCGAAAATTACCATGTCCAGACGACGCCGTGCAGCCCGTCGCGATCGACGATCTTCACGGGGCATCATACCCAGCGCACGGGCATATACCTGAACTCGAGCGGCGCCGAGGATCCGGTGCTGCCCACCGATCTGCCGACGCTGGGGCATATGATGCGCGCGGCGGGCTATTACACCAGCTACAAGGGCAAATGGCACCTGTCGCCGATCAACGAAAAGCGGAACTGGAACCAGGTGTCGGGCATGATCTACCCCGCCACCGAACATGCCATGGAAGCCTATGGCTTCGACGATTACGGGTTCGACGGCGAAGCGGTTGGCCTGACGTGGGACGGGTATCGGCACGACCAATATATCGCCGCCGACGCCTCGCGCAGCATCCTCGATTTCAAGGAACGCGACAAGGCGGCCGGCAAACCCTGGTTCATGGTCGTCGGCCTGCTCAACCCGCACGATATCATGTTCTATGATGCGACCGGAAAACAGACGGCGTCGCGGGCGCATCCCAACCTTCTGGGACCGCTGCGCCGCGAACCCGGCGACCCGCTCTATGCCGAGGACAATGGCTTCGATCTGCCCGAAAGCTTCCACCGCGACGATCTGAGCGGCAAGCCCGAGGCGCATCGGGGGATCGTCGCATCGAGCACGCGCACCTATGGCGCGCTGGATCACGCCGACGAAGTGTCCTGGCGCCGCTTCCGCAACTATTACTATAATTGCATTCGCGACATGGACCGGCGGATCGGCCAGCTTTTGTGGGCGCTGGAATCCAGCGGGCAGATGGAAAACACCATCATCCTCTTCACCTCCGATCATGGCGAGCGCGCCGGTGCGCACGGGATGCGGCAAAAGGGCGGCACCATCTATCGCGAGGAAACCAACGTACCGATGATGATCGTCCATCCCGATGTGCCGGGCGGACGCCGATCGCGCGGCCTGATGAGCGCGGTCGACATCGCACCGACCTTGCTCGCGCTTGCCGGCAAGGATGCCGGCTGGCGGAAGGAGCATTATCCGGATCTGCCGGGGGTCGATATGACGCCCTTGCTGGCGGACCCCGATGCCCGGACCGAACGCGACATTCGGGGGCATTTGTTCAACTATGCGGTGGGCTATGGCTGGGCGCCGAAGGCGGGACAGCCCGCGGCCGCCCCCTTCACCGACCGTTTCGACCTCTCGCGACGGCGGCTGCACCGCGGGGTGCATGACGGACGCTGGAAATTCGCCCGCTACTTCGCTCCCGCGCATCATCAACAGCCGCGAAACTGGGCGGAACTGTCGGCGCACAACGACCTTGAGCTTTACGATACGCAGGTCGACCCCAATGAAATCGTCAACCTGGCATCGCATCCGGATCAACGACGAAATCTGCTGCGCCTCAACGCCATGGCCAATGCGCTGATCGCGCGCGAGGTCGGGAAGGACGATGGCAGCGAATATCCGGGGCCGACCGAGATATACAATCGGCCATGGCCGGGATGAGCGAGGACCGTCAGCCTTGGCTGGCTTGGGCGCGGGCCGGTGGGTTGACACGGGTCATCGCGGCGATTGCCAGCAGCAAGGCAAAGGCGGCGAACGCCATCGTATAGATGGGTTCGCCCGGAAACAGCGCTTGCATGATCGAGCCCATCACCGTCGCGACGAGCAATTGCGGGACGACGACGAAGACGTTGAAGAGTCCCATATAGATGCCGAGCTTCGCTTGCGGCAGGCTGGAGGCGAGGATCGCATAGGGCATCGCGAGGACCGACGCCCAAAAAATGCCGATGAATATTTCGCTGATAATCAGCTGCGACGGATCGCGCAGCAGGAAGAAACTTCCGTACCCGACCGCGCCGCACGCGAGCCCGACCATGTGCGTCCGCGCTTGCCCAAAGCGGCGCGCGAGCCAGGGGAGCAAGGTCAGCGCCGCGACTGCGGCGACGCCGTTGTAGATTGCGAACAATTGGCCGACCCAATTGCCCGCGTCCTGATAGGCGGCACTCGCGGCATCGGTCGTTCCGAAATGATATTGGGCGACGATCGGGGTGGTGTTGATCCACATGATGAACAGCGCCGACCAGCTGAAGAATTGGACGAGCGCGAGCCGCTTCATCAGCGGCGGCATGCCGGCGAAATCGCCGACGATGCTCGACAGCATATTCTTGTCATTGCCGCGGCGTGCGAGCGCGATAGCGACAATGCTTGCAAAGCCGTAGCCGATGAGCAGCGCGCCGAGCAGCAATACTTCGCGAAGCAGCGCGAAATGATGCTGGACGAGGAGGATGAGCAATCCCGCGCCGATCCAGAGCATGCTGGCGCCATAGCTGTGCGATGCGAGCGCGCGGACCGGAGACCCGTCGCCGGGCGATCCGGCTTCGAACGCCGCCATCTGTTCGGGGCTATATTCGCCCGTTGTGACGACGGTCCACAGCACCGCGAGGAACAGCGCGATCCCGCCGAACCAGAAGGCATAGCGCACCGTATCGGGAATCTGCCCCGGCGGCGCGACATTCGCGACCCCCATCGCCTCCATCAGCGAGGGGAACAGCGACCCGACGACCGCGCCCGCGCCGATGAACGCAGTCTGCACCGCATAGCCGACGCTGTGCTGGTCCTTGCGCAGCATGTCGCCGACGAAGGCGCGGAAGGGCTCCATCGAGATGTTGAGCGAGGCGTCGAGGATCCACAGCATCATCGCGGCGAACCAGATCGCGGGGCTTTCGGGCATGACGAACAGCGCGATCGCGGCAAGGATCGCGCCGGCGAGAAAATAAGGACGGCGGCGCCCGAGCCGGCCGAGCCAGGTCCGGTCGCTCATATGCCCGACGATCGGCTGGACGAGCAGCCCGGTCAGCGGCGCGGCGACCCACAGGCCGGGGAGGCGTTCGATATCCTCGCCCAGCGACTGGAATATCCGGCTCATATTCGCGTTCTGCAACGCGAAGCCGATCTGGATGCCGAAAAAGCCGAAGCTGATATTCCATAGGCCGGCAAAGCCCTGCTTCGGCTTTTCCATCATGCGTCTCCCCTTGCGGCCGCTGTCGCGGCTCGCGTTGGTCCGGGTGTTGCAGCGCACACCGGGCAGGGCAAGCGTAGTGCGGCTACGTATACGAATACGTTGCGTCAGACCGCCGTGCTCTGCCGCCGGATCAGCCGGGCCGGCAATATCCGTTGTTCGACCGGGCGGTCGTCGATGCGCGCCAGCAGCGCGTCGACGAGCAAGGTTCCCGCGCCCTTCATATCCTGCATCACCGTGGTCAATGTCGGCGTGGTCAGGCTGGCGGCGGGAATATCGTCGAAGCCGATGATCGCGACGTCCTGCGGCAGCCGCAGCCCGGCTTCGGCGAGCGCGCGCATCGCGCCGATCGCGATCAGGTCGCTCGCGGCGAAAACCGCGTCGAATGACTGCCCGCTTTCGATCAGCGACCTTGCGGCAGCGTAGCCCGAATCCTCCGACGACACCGCATCGCGCTGCAGCGCCGGGTCGGGCTCGAGACCCGCGGCGCGCATCGCGCGGCACAGTCCGTCGTACCGGTCCTGGAATTCGGGCGCATGGTCCGACGCATCGCCAAGGAAGGCGATACGCCGCCGCCCGATCTCGACCAGATGCGCGCCCGCCTGCTCGCCCGCGCCGACATTGTCGGACCCGACGGTCAGCCCGATCCCGTCCTCGGACACCGATCCCCAGCGCACGAACTTGGTCCCCATCTCGACCAGATGCTCCAGCTTGGTGAGGTAAAGCTGATAATCGCCATAACCGAGCAGGATGATGCCGTCGGACCGGTGGCTGTCCTGATAGGTGACGTGCCAGTCATTGTGCATCTGCTGGAAACTGATCAGCAGGTCATAGCCGCGCCGCGCGCATTCGCGCGTGATCGACCCCAGCATCGACAGGAAGAAGGGGTTGATCATCGATTCGTCGGGGTTCGGGTCCTCGAAAAAGAGCAAAGCGAGCGTATGCGTGCGCTGCGAGCGCAGGCTCGAAGCGTTCTTGTCGACGGTGTAGTTGAGTTCCTGCGCGATACGCTGAATGTTGGCGCGGGTCGCGGCGCTGACCGATTTGCTGCCGCGCAGCGCGCGCGAAACCGTCGGCTGCGAGACGCCCGCCAGATAGGCGATGTCGAAACTCGTCGGCTTGGCCGAGGGCTGGCGCCCCATGTCTCTCTCCCGGCGCCGCGGCCTTCCTGGTGGCCGCCGCTCGCCCCGCAGAGTAGCGATTGGTCCGGTGGATGCCAAGAAATTGCACGCCGTCGAGTCCCGCGGTTTTCCGCCCTGAAAGCGTTGCATTTCTGCGACAGGGCGCAGCGCTGCATATTATGCGTATACGTATACCCTATGGCGGCGCGGCGTGATTGGTTTCAATTGCGAGGCTCAAGATGGGAAAGCCCACGTATCGGAGAGGAGCCTGACGGACGCCCCGCGTCCCCCTCCCGGTGCATGAGCAAGACCACCCGTCCGTGCCAGGGGAGCCACATATGACCATGCCGACCAATCTTCGCCGCGGTGCCAGCGCCATCGCGCTCGGCCTTGCCTTGACCGCCGTGCTGCCCGGTGCCGCGATGGCGCAGGACGCGAGCACCGCGCCGGTCGACGAGGCGCCGGCCGACGGCGAAATCATCGTCAGCGGTATCCGCAGCGCGATCGCCAATTCGGTCCAGGCGAAGAAGAACAGCACCTCGATCGTCGAGGTCGTCTCGGCCGAAGACATCGGCAAGCTGCCCGACCTGTCGATCGCCGAGTCGCTGTCGCGCCTGCCGGGCCTCGCGACGCAGCGCCTCGACGGCCGCGCCAATGTCGTGTCGATCCGCGGCCTCGCCCCCGATTTCACCACGACCCTGCTCAACGGCCGCGAACAGGTTTCGGCGAGCAACAACCGCGGCGTCGAGCTCGATCAATATCCGTCCGAACTTTTGAACGGTGCCATCGTCTACAAGACCCCCGACGCGTCGCTGATCGGGCAGGCGATTGGCGGCACGATCGATATGCGCACGGTGCGTCCGCTCGCTTATGGCAAACGCACGATCGCGGCCGGCGCGCGTTTCGAGATCAACGACCTCGGCAAGCTCAACCCCGATATTTCGAACAAGGGCTACCGCGCCAACATCTCCTATATCGACCAGAATGCCGACGGCACGCTCGGCTGGGCGATCGGCTATGCGCGCATGCAGTCGCCGACCGCCGAGGAACGCTTCAACGCGTGGGGCTATCCCGAGGCGACCGACGGCACGAACACGGCTTTCATCATCGGCGGCGCGAAGCCCTATGTGAAGTCGAACGAGCTGAAGCGCGACGGCGTGATGGCGGTCGTCGAATGGGAGCCCAGCGACAAGTTCCACACGACGATCGACGGCTACTGGTCGAAGTTCAAGGACGAACAGCGCCTGCGCGGTATCGAATTCCCGCTCTTCTGGGGCAATTCGACGCTCCAGCCCGGTTTCACCATCGAGGACGGGCTGGTGACGAAAGGCGTCTGGACGGGCACCGAGGCGGTGATGCGCAACGACGTCGTCCATCGCAATTCGACGATCATCGCGGGCGGCTGGAACACGCAGTTCAAGCCCAATGACAAGCTGACGCTTGAACTCGACCTGGGCTATTCGCGGATCAAGAAGACCGAAGAAAACCTCGAAATCTATCTCGGCACCGGTCGCGGCGCGGGCGTCGGCGCGCGCGAAACCGCGCTCGGCTTTGAAATGCGCCCGAACGGGGGGATCATGTTCGACCCCTCGCTCGACTATTCCGATCCCAATTTGTTCGTGATCACCGATCCGCAGGGCTGGAACAGCTGTGGTGGCGCGGTGGCCAACTGCCAGGACGGCTTCGTCAACACACCGCGGGTCAAGGACCAGCTGAAATCGCTGCGCCTGCAGGCGACGCAGGAACTCGACGGTGTGCTCAGCAGCATCCGCGTCGGCGCCAATTATTCGGACCGCAAGAAGAGCCTCGACGACCGCGGCTTCGTGCTGACCAGCAAGAATTATCCGGCGAATACGCCGGTGCCCGCCGACTATCTCTATGACCCGGTGTCGCTCGATTTCATCGGCATCCCCGGCATGGTCGCGTTCGATAGCTGGCGTTTCTACAATGACGACAATTACAAGCTCACCGACGGTGCGGGCTTCGATCCGGCGCGCGTGTTCAACGATTATACGATCCGCGAAAAGGTGCTCACCGGCTTCGTCCAGGCGAATTTCGACGCCGATGCGGGAAGTACCCCGATCCGCGGCAACGTCGGCGTTCAGGTCATTCATTCGGACCAGACGGGCTCGAGCTTCTATGCGCAGGTCGTCGGCGGCGTCACCCAGTCGACGCCGGTGACCGACGGCGACAAATATACCGACATTCTGCCCAGCATGAACCTGTCGGTCGAATTTGCCGACAACACCTTCCTGCGCTTCGGTGCCGCGCGTGTGCTGGCGCGTGCGCGCATGGACCAGCTGAAGCCCGGCGGCGGCGTCAATTTCGATACGTCGAAGCGCAACAACACCGACGTCAACGCCTCGCCCTGGTCGCTCGATCTTGGCAATGCGAAGCTGCGTCCGCTGATGGCCGACACGGTCGATATCGGGCTCGAGAAATATTTCGGGCAGGGCGGCTATGTCTCGGTCGGCGGCTTCTACAAATATCTCGAAAATTACATCTATCGTCAGGTCAATCCGTTCGACTTTACCGACTTCGAGGTTCCCGACGGCGGAACGGTCGGTACGCGTGCGGGTCTCAGCAAGCAGTGGCTGAACGGCAATGCCGGGCGCGTCTATGGCGCCGAAGCCTCCTTCTCGCTGCCCTTCGCGAACTTCACCCAGGCGCTCGACGGTTTCGGGGTGCTCGGCAGCGCCTCCTATACCAAGAGCCGCGTGCGCGAAGGTGAAGAAAAGCCGATTTCGATGCCGGGCCTGTCGAAATGGGTCATCAACGGAACCGCCTATTTCGAAAAGGACGGTTTCCAGGTGCGCGCGTCGGGCCGTTACCGCTCGAAATTCCTCGCCGAAGTTTCGACGATCAGCCTCGCGCGCGACATGTTCATGGCGAAGAGCGAATTCGTCGTCGATGCGCAGGTCGGATACACCTTCCAGAGCGGCGCGCTTGAGGGGCTCGGTATCCTGCTGCAGGCGTCGAACCTGACGAACGAGCCCTTCGTGACCTATTACAACAACGACCCGCGCCAGATCCGCGACTATCAGAATTATGGTCGCAACTTCATGGCCGGTATCACTTACAAGTTCTGACGGGATGCGCGGGCCGGCCGGCAAGGGCCGGCCCGCTTGTCGCCGATACGGACTGGCGAGAGGGAAGGAACAGGGTGGGCGACAGTCGCATCACGAAGGTGGTGATCGTCGGTGGCGGAACCGCGGGCTGGATGGCCGCCGCGGCGCTCTCGCGGACGATGGACAATCTGTCGATCCGGCTGGTCGAAAGCGACGAGATCGGCACCGTCGGGGTCGGCGAGGCGACCATCCCCGCGATCCGCCTGTTCAACGCGCTGATCGGCATCGACGAGAATGAGTTCATTCGCGAAACGGGCGGCACCTTCAAGCTCGGCATCCAGTTCCACGACTGGGGCCGGATCGGCGACGTCTATATGCACGCCTTCGGGCAGATCGGACGCAGCCTCGGCATGCTGCCGTTCCAGCAATATTGGCTCCGCGGCCGGAACGAGGGCGTTGCGGGGCGGCTCGGCGATTATTCGCTGAACGAAAGTGCGGGGCGGCAGAACCGCTTTGCGCGGCTGCCGCAGATCCCGAACACGAGCCTTGATGGCATCGCCTATGCCTTTCATTTCGATGCGGCGCTTTATGCCGCCTATCTACGCAAGGTTTCCGAGGCCGCCGGGGTCGAACGGACGGAAGGCAAGATCGCCAGCGTGCGGCGCAATGGCGAAAGCGGCCATGTCGAGGCCGTCGTGCTGGAAAATGGTAAAGCGATCGAAGGCGAACTTTTCATCGACTGCTCGGGCTTTCGCGCGCTGCTGATCGAGGAGGCGCTCGAAACCGGCTTCGAGGATTGGACGCACTGGCTGCCTTGTGATCGCGCGATCGCGGTGCCGAGCGAAAATGCCGGCCCGGCGCGGCCTTATACACAGGCGATCGCGCACACGGCCGGCTGGCAATGGCGCATCCCGCTCCAGCATCGGACCGGCAACGGCCATGTCTTTTGCAGCGACTTCATCAGCGAGGATGAGGCGACCGCGACCCTGCTCGCCAACATCGAAGGGCGCCCGCTCGCCGACCCGCGAACGCTGCGCTTCCGCACCGGAATGCGCAAGCAGGCGTGGAACGGCAACGTCGTTGCGCTCGGGCTCGCCTCGGGTTTCCTCGAGCCGCTCGAATCGACGAGCATCCACCTGATCCAGAACGGCATCGCCAAGCTGCTCGCGCATTTTCCGGATCGCGATTTCGATGCCGCTAATATCGACGCCTATAACCGCCGCGTCCGCTTCGATTACGAACGCATCCGCGACTTCGTCATCCTCCACTATCACGCCAACCAGCGCACCGACGCGCCCTTCTGGGTCCGTTGCCGCGAGATGGGCATTCCCGAAACGCTGGCGCGAAAGATCGAGCTGTTCAAAAGTCAGGGCCAGATCGTTCGCGAGGGCGACGAGCTGTTCGTCGAAATCGGCTGGTTTCAGGTGCTGACGGGCCAGAATATCATGCCGGGCAGCTATCACCCGATGGCCGACCAGCTCACGCACGACGAACTGGCGGGCTTTTTCGCCGACATCGAAACGATCGTCGCGCGCACCGCGTCGCATCTGCCGACCCACGAGGATTTTATCGCGCAGCATTGCGCGGCAGGAGTGCCCGCATGAGCTTGTTCGCATCGATTATCGCCCTGACCCTCAGCGGTGCTGCACCCGCCGCGGATTATCGCCAGCGGCCGCCCGAGGATGAGATCATCTATTTCGTCCTTCCCGACCGCTTCGAAAATGGCGATCCGAAGAACGACAAGGGCGGGCTGAAGGGCGACCGGCTCCAGACCGGCTATGACCCAAGCGCGAAGGGCTTTTTTCACGGCGGCGATCTGGCGGGGCTGACCAAGCGGCTCGATTATATCCAGGGCATGGGGACGACCGCGATCTGGTTCGCGCCGATTTTCAAGAACAAGCCGGTACAGGGGCCGAAGGGCGACGAAAGCGCGGGCTATCACGGCTATTGGGTCACCGATTTCACGCAGGTCGACCCGCATTTCGGCACCAATGCCGAATTCAAGGCGTTCGTCGACGCGGCGCACGCGCGGGGGATGAAGGTCTATATGGACATCATCGCCAACCATACCGCCGATGTGATCACCTATAAGGAGGGCGCGGCCGGGGGCTTCCGATACCGCAGCCTTGCCGATTATCCCTTCTCGCGGCGCAGCGGGATAAAGGGCGCGCCGATCAATCCGGGTTTCGCCGGCGACCATATCGCCGATGCCGGGAACTGGCAGAAACTGACCGATCCCGCTTTCGCTTACACACCCGTCGTGCCGAAGGGCGAGGAGCGGGTGAAGGTCCCCGCCTGGCTCAACGACCCGATCTATTACCACAACCGCGGCAACAGCGACTGGGTCGGCGAATCGTCGCTCTATGGTGACTTCGCCGGGCTCGACGATCTCGCGACCGAGCACCCGCGCGTCGTGCAGGGTTTCATAGAAATCTACGGCCGCTGGATCGACGAATTCGGGATCGACGGCTTCCGCATCGACACCGCGAAGCATGTGAACCCCGAATTCTGGCAAGCCTTCGTCCCCGCGATGCAGGCGCGGGCGAAGGCGCGCGGCATCCCCAATTTCCACATCTTCGGCGAAGTCTATGTCGACGCCGTCGATCCGGGCGCGCTCGCCTGGTATACGCATGCGGCGGGCTTGCCCGCGGTGCTCGACTTCGGCTTTGCGCGCGCGGCGATTGATGCGGTGAGCGGAACGAAGGGGACAGACCAGTTCGCCAAGCTGTTCGACGGCGACGCGCTCTACAAGGGCGGGGCAGGGGCGGCGCAAGGATTGCCGACCTTCCTCGGCAACCACGACATGGGCCGTTTCGCGATGTTCGTGAAGGCGGCGAACCCCAAGGCGAGCGAGGCCGAGCTGCTGCAGCGCGTGATGCTCGGCCATGCCATGCTGCTGACGCTGCGCGGGGTTCCGACGATCTATTATGGCGATGAACAGGGGTTCGTCTCGGACGACAAGGATCAACTCGCGCGCGAAAACATGTTCGCCTCGAAGGTTGCGGTTTATAACGACAATGACCTGATCGGCAGCGACGCGACGACCGCGACCGTCAATTTCGACCCCGCGCATCCGCTCTATCGCCACATCGCGGCGCTGTCCGAAATCCGGCGCAAGACGCCCGCGCTCACGCGCGGCGCGACAAAGGTTCGCGCCTTTTCCGAGAAGCCCGGATTGCTTGCGGTGTCGCGCTTCGATCCGGTGACGGGGCGCGAAGTGCTGCTCGCCTTCAACACGTCGGCGGCGCCGCTGTCGGCCAATATTGCCATCGATATGAAAAGTGCGGGCTTTACCGCACTCCACGGTGACTGTCCGGCAAGCCCCGCCGCGCCGGGCAGCCTCCATCTGTCCCTCCCCGCTTTCGGCACCATCATTTGCCAAGCCAGCGAATAAGCGAAGATCACGCCATAATGACCCAGCCCCTCGTTCAGGAATCCAGCTTGCTCGCCGCCGCAGAGGCGCCGTGGTGGAAGGGCGCGGCGATCTATCAGATCTACCCGCGCAGCTTCGCCGATTCGAACGGCGACGGGATCGGCGACCTCGCGGGCATCACCGCGCGCCTCGACTATGTCGCCTCGCTTGGCGTCGACGCGATCTGGCTCTCGCCCTTCTACCCCTCGCCGATGGACGATTTCGGCTATGACATCGCCGACTATTGCGGTGTCGACCCGATCTTCGGCACGCTCGCCGATTTCGACGCGCTGGTCGCGCGCGCCCATGCGCTTGGGCTGAAGGTCACCACCGACCTTGTGTTCGCGCACACCTCCGATCGTCATGCGTGGTTCGCGGAGAGCCGCGCGAGCAAGGACAATGACAAGGCCGACTGGTATGTCTGGGCCGATGCCAAGCCCGACGGGTCGCCGCCGACCAACTGGCAGTCGGTGTTCGGCGGCCCGGCGTGGACGTGGGACGCGCGGCGCGGCCAATATTTTATGCACAATTTCCTGGGCTCGCAGCCGCAGCTCAACGTTCACAACCGCGAGGTGCAGGATGCGCTGCTCGGCGTCGTGCGTTTCTGGCTCGACCGCGGCGTCGACGGTTTTCGCATCGATGCGATCAACTTCTCGATGCACGATCCCGAATTCCGCGACAACCCGCCCGCGCCGCCATCGAACAAGGTCCGTACCCGGCCGTTCGATTTCCAGCAGAAAATCCACAACCAGTCGCACCCCGACATCCCGCTCTTCCTCGAACGCATTCGCGCGCTGATCGATCAATATCCGGGCAGCTTCACCGTCGCCGAAGTCGGCGGCGACGATGCGGTGCGCGAGATGAAGCTGTTCACCGCGGGCGAGCGCCGGCTTAACAGCGCCTATGGCTTCGACTTCCTCTATGCCGACCGGCTGACGCCGCAACTGGTGCGCGAGGCGGCCGAGCAATGGCCCGAAGCGCCCGGAATCGGCTGGCCGAGCTGGGCGTTCGAGAACCACGACGCGCCGCGCGCACTGTCGCGCTGGACCCCCGAAGGCGTCGACGGGCAAGCCTATGCGCGGATGAAGATGGCGCTGCTCTGCGCGCTACGCGGCAATATCATCCTCTATAATGGCGAGGAACTGGGGCTTGACCAGGTCGAGATCCCGTTCGAGCTGGTGAAGGATCCCGAGGCGCTCAAGAACTGGCCGCTGACGCTGTCGCGCGACGGCGCGCGCACCCCGCTGCCGTGGGCGGCGGGCGAAACGCATGCGGGTTTTTCGAGCGCCGATCCGTGGCTGCCGCTGGGCGCCGAGCACGACGCGCTCGCGGTCGACCGGCAACAGGCCGATCCCGCGTCGCTGCTCAACCTCACGCGCCAACTCGTCGCGCTGCGCGCCGCGCACCCGGCGCTGCGGCTCGGCCGCGACGCGCGCTGGATCGCCGAGGGAGACCTGCTCGTTTTCGACCGGATCGCGGACGGCGAGCATATCCGTTGCCTCTTCAATCTCGGTGGCGGGACGATCGATGTCGCGGCCCACGGCGCGGGCGGCGTTCCGATCGTCGCATTGAACGGCGCCGATCCGGCACATTTGCCGCCGTGCGGCGCTCTCTGGCTGAAATTCGAAGGAACAAATTGATGCGTAGCCTGTTCGCCGCCCTCCCGCTGCTCGCCGTGGCAGCGGCGCCCGCCTTCGCGCAGGACACGCGGCCCGAGCAGACGGCATCGTCGCCCGACGGCGCGATCACCCTCACCGTGTCGACCGACAACGACCAGCGCCCGACCTGGTCGCTGTCGCGTAAAGGCAAACTGCTGATCGCGCCGTCGAAGCTCGGCTTCATCCTCGGCGACCGCGTCGGGCTGCAGCGCGGCTTCGCGATCGAAAGCGTCGAGCGCGCGAGCGGCGACACGCGCTGGGAACAGCCGTGGGGCGAACGCCGCTTCGTGCGCGACCGGCATAACGAACTGCTCGTCCGTTTCCGCCAGAACGAAAGCTGGGGCGGCCACGCGATGAACGTGCGCTTCCGCCTCTTCGACGACGGCATCGGCTTCCGCTACGAATTGCCCAAGCAGGCGGGGCTCAAGACCGCGGAGATCATCGACGAAATCACCGAATTCGACATAGCCCCCAAGGGCACTGCGTGGTGGATCACCGGCGGCGAGTGGAACCGTTACGAGCAAATCTATCAAAAGACGCCGATCGATGCGGTCGCGACCGCGCACACGCCGATCACGATGAAGCTCGACGACGGGACCCACCTCGCGTTCCACGAAGCCGCGCTCGTCGATTATGCCGGCATGTGGTTCAAGCGCGCCGAGGGGCAGAAGTTCCGCGCCACGCTCTCGCCCTCCTCGAAGGGCGCGCGCGTCATCCGCGACCTGCCGTTCGCGACGCCGTGGCGCACGATCCGCATCGCCGACAATGCGGGGGGGCTGGTCGAAAGCGACCTCGAACTCAATCTCAACGAGCCGAACAAGCTGGGTGATGTCAGCTGGTTCAAGCCGATGAAATATATCGGCATCTGGTGGGGGATGATCCGCGGTGACTGGAGCTGGGCCGAGGGACCGAAGCATGGCGCGACGACCGAGCGCACCAAGCAATATATCGACTTCGCGGCGAAGCACGGCTTTGGCGGCGTGCTCGTCGAAGGCTGGAACAAGGGTTGGAACGGCAATTGGTTCGGCCATGGCGACGAATTCAGCTTTACTCAGCCAACCCCCGATTTCGACCTGAAGGCCGTGACCGATTACGCGCGCAAAAAGGGCGTCCAGCTCGTTGGCCATCACGAAACCGGCGGCAATATCGCGGTCTATGAGGCGCAGCTCGACGATGCGATGAAGCTCTATGGCCAGCTCGGCGTCGGCACGGTGAAGACCGGCTATGTCGCCGACGCGGGCGGGATTATCGCGCCGGGCGCGGCGCCGGGCACGACGGCGATGGAATGGCATGACGGCCAGCGGCAGGTGCAGCATCATCTGAAGGTGGTCGAAACCGCGGCGAAATATCATGTCGCGGTCAATCCGCACGAACCGGTCAAGGATACGGGCCTCCGCCGCACCTATCCCAACTGGGTCGCCCGCGAGGGCGCGCGCGGCATGGAGTATAACGCGTGGGGTGTTTTCGCGAACGGCCCCGACCATGAACCGACGCTCGTCTATACGCGCATGCTGTCGGGGCCGATGGACTTCACGCCGGGCGTGCTGAGCCTCGAGGGTGCGAACAAGGCGCCGCTCGCCTCGACGCTCGCAAAGCAGCTGGGGCTGTACCTCGCCATCTATTCGCCGATCCAGATGGCCGCCGATTTCGTCGAGAATCTGGCCGCGCACCCGCGTGAACTCGAATTCATCAAGGCAGTCCCCGCCGACTGGTCCGAAAGCCGCTTGATCGCGGGCGAGGTCGGCGATTATGCGATCTTCGCGCGCAAGGATCGCGGCAGCGCCGACTGGTATGTCGGCGGGGTCAACGACGCGACCGAACGCACGCTGACGCTGAGCTTCGATTTCCTCGAGCCTGGAAAAACCTATACCGCCACGATCTGGAAGGATGGCGAGGGCGCCACCTATCTGACCGATGCGCGGCACCGCATCGCCTATGATACGATCAAGGTGAAGAAGGGCGACAGCTACAAACTTTGGCTCGCACCGGGCGGCGGCGGCGCGATGCGGCTTTCACGGGACTGATGAAGGCGATCGTCAGCTCCGATAGTCGGCGTTGATGCTGATATATCCGTGGGTGAGGTCGCACGTCCAAACGGTCGCGCGGCCCTGGCCGAGCCCCAGGTCGGCGCCGACGCGGATGTCCTGGCCTTTGAGGTGCGCCGCAACCGGCGCTTCGTCATAGCCGTCGACGGGCAGGCCGTCCTTCGCGACCCAATGGTCGCCGAAACGGATCGCGAGCTTGTCGCGGTCGGCGGGTTCGCCCGCCTTGCCCACCGCCATCACGACGCGGCCCCAGTTCGCGTCCTCGCCCGCGATCGCGGTTTTCACCAGCGGCGAGTTGGCGATCGCGAGCGCGACGCGTTTCGCGCTGTCGTCGCTGACCGCGCCCGTCACTTGTATCTCGATGAACTTCGACGCGCCCTCGCCGTCGCGCACGACTTGCTGCGCAAGGTCGAGTGCGACTTCGCGGATCGCCGCGTAGAGTACGTCGGCGCCCGGATCGTCGCGCGTAGTGAGAACGGCATTACCGGCCTGACCGGTCGCGAAGAGCAAAACGGTGTCGCTGGTCGAGGTGTCGCTGTCGACGGTGATGCTGTTGAAGCTGCCACCCGTTGCCTCGCTCAGCATCTCCTGCAACAGCGCGGGCGCGACCGCGGCGTCGGTGAAGATATAGCCGAGCATCGTCGCCATGTCGGGGGCGATCATCCCCGATCCCTTGACGATCCCCGCGACATGGACGGTCGTGCCGCCGATGATGGCGCTGGCGCCCGAACCCTTGGCGAAGGTGTCCGTGGTGCCGATGGTGTCGGCGGCGGCTTCCCACGAGCAGGGCTCGGCGGTGAGCGCGGCCTCGACGCCGGAGCGCGCCTTGTCCTTGGGCAAGGGCACGCCGATGACGCCGGTCGAGCTCACGAAGACTTCGCTCGGCTCGCAACCGATGTGCCCGGCGACCTGCGCCATGATCTGTTCGACTGCCTCGCGCCCGCGATAGCCGGTGAAGGCGTTGCTATTGCCGGCGTTGACGATCAGCGCGCGGCCGGTGCCGCCCTTGACCTGTTCGCGGCCGAGCTCGACTTCGGACGAGCAGCAGATGTTGCGCGTGAACACGCCCGCGACGGTGGTGCCGGGGGTTAGCTCGATATAGGTGAGGTCGCAACGGTCCCAATTCTTGTACTGCGCGCGCGCGACGCGGCGTGTCACCCCGGCGATGTCGGTTCT
>NZ_JNFD01000012.1 GCF_000756375.1 Sphingopyxis sp. LC81
GTAAGCGTGGTCAGGAAGCCGCCATCGATTAGCTGTCGCGGGATTTAGCGTCGGCGTAGGCGGCTTTTCCCTGCGCCCTTCGCTTGGCGAGCTTTGCCATGCGTGCGCTGATCTCGTCGGGGCTGATATCGGCGGGGTCGAAGGGTCGGCCATACCATTCGATCATGGATTTGCGTTCGGGATGACGCGGCTTGGACATGGCCTCAAGGAACTCTTCGAACCCTGGTGTGCCACCGACATCTTCGGGCGGGGCTCGCCGTTCGCCATCGACGAAGCGGGGGTAATTGGTGCCGGGAATGGTGGATGAGATCTCTTCGATCTCGATACGATGTCGCCAGTTGTCGCCGAAATCATAGGTGTAGGTGAAGCTGGTTATGCCGCGCTCGACGAGCTTGTTGATGCGCATATGGGCGGCGTCGCGGGTGCGGACCATGAAAGCATCGTCATCATCGAAGCGGATGCCATAGGCGGCATCGCCAATGTCGAACTGGAACAGATGGTAGTTCTCGAAGAGCATGCAGGCCTGGATCGCGAGGTGCAGGGTCTTGAGGCTGTTGGTGACGGGAAGTTCGACACGGCGCCAGATGGCGGGCTTCATGTCTTCGAGCGTTATGCGAATCCGGGCGATCTGATCGGTCATGCCGCCATGCATACGGGTGCGGTCTGTGCTGTCCAGTTCCACGGCATGAGCTCGTCCCAGCGGGAGGCGGGCCAGCCTGAGGCGATCTTCTCGATGACATCGGCAATATAGGCCTGCGGCTCGACGCCATTGAGCTTGGCCGTCTCGATGACGGAGTAGATGGCGGCGGCGCGTTCGCCGCCGGCCTTCGATCCGGCGAACAGCCAGTTCTTGCGGCCGATCGCGATCGCTCGGATGGCGCGCTCGGCGATATTGTTGTCGATCTCCGCCATGCCCTCGTCGATGTAGCGGGTCAGCGCGTCCCAGCGCTTGCGACCATAGGCGAGCGCCTTTGCCATCGCCGGCTTGGGCGATAGGCGGCGCAGGGCGTCGTCGATCACGCCACGAAGCGCGTTGATCTTTGGCCTTGCTTGCTCTTGCCGGTGTCGGCGCCGGACATCAGGCGGCTGGCCGCGGACGTCCTCTTCGATCCGGTAGAGCCCGGCGATGCGATCGAGCAGGTCGGTGGTTAGCGGCGTCGGGCTCGTCTGGTGGCACTCGAAGATCTTGCGGCGGAAGTGCGCCCAGCAGGCGACCTCCTGGATGCCATTGCCCTGGTAGAGCTTGTCATATCCGGCATAGCCGTCTGCCTGGAGCAGACCGGTGAACGTTCTGAGCTCGCTCTGCGGATGGGTGCCGCTGCGATCGGGGGTGAACCGATACCAGGCGAGCGCCGGGGTGGCGGCACCCGATGCGCGATCATCGACGACATAGGCCCAGAGCCGCGCCTGCGCGGTGCGGCCCTTGCCCGGCACGAGCATCGGCACCGGCGTGTCGTCGGTGTGGAGCTTGGCGGCCTTCAGCCCTTCCTCGCGGATCCGGCTGACGATGGGGTCGAGCAGGTGCGCGGCCTGGCCCGCCCAGCCGGCGAGGGTCGAGCGATCGATGTCGATACCCTGCGCCGCCATCATCTCTGCCTGGCGGTAAAGCGGCAGATGGTGATCGAACTTGTGGACGACGACATGGGCGAGCGTGGCAAAACTGGCCTTGCCGCGTGCAATCGCCTTCGCTGGCGTCGGCGCCTGGACGATCCTGTCGCAGGCGCGGCAGCTATACTTGGGCCGCACGGTGCGGATAACGCGCCACTGGACCGGCGCGACGTCGAGCTGCTCGTCGCTGTCCTGCCCGAGCGGGCGCAGCGCGCCGCCGCAATCGGGACAGGTGCAGCTGCCGGCCTCGGGCTCGATCCGCCGTTCGGCGCGCGGCAGGTGATCGGGCAATGCGCGCACCGGCGATACCCGCTCGGCAGGTGCCCGTTCGGCCGTTCGGCTGCCCGTGACCTCGGCTTCGCCTTCGAGCTCCTCGAGGGCGAGCTCGAGCTGCTCGATCTGCAGCGCGAGCTTCTCCGAGGACTGGCCGAAGGTCATGCGGCGAAGCTGAGCGAGCTGGTGGCGGAGAGTATCGATGAGCGTATCGCGAGCCGCGAGAGCGGCTTCGAGCTCGGCGATCCGGGCGTCCTTGTCGATGCTGGAAGAGGCTGGTTCCGACACCCGGAACACTTAGCAAAACGGGCTCCGCGAAGCCAGTAAAACCCTCACTAATCCGCCACTTTTTACCCTGCGAGCAAGGGCGCCGCGGTGCGTTCGGGACGCCGCCAGTCGATGCCTTCGAGTAGCATCGAAAGCTGCGCCGCGGTGAGGCTGACCTTGCCCGCCTTGGTGATCGGCCAGATGAACCGGCCGCGGTCCATGCGCTTCGAGAACAGGCACAGGCCCTGGCCGTCATACCAGAGCAACTTGACCAGATCGCCGCGCTTGCCGCGGAACGCGAACAGCGCCCCCGAGTGCGGACTCTTCTCCAGCACCTGCTGCACCAGCACCGCGAGGCCATCGAACCCCTTGCGCATATCGGTGGCGCCGCAGGTCAGATAAATGCGTGTCGTCGGCGGTAACGGGATCATCGGGCAAGGACGGACATCACCCGGGCCAGCGCGTCGGTATCGACCGCCGCGTCGACGGTGAGCCGCACGCCCGACGGCAGCTCGATCCCGATGTGGCCGCTCCCTGCCGTCGCCGCGGTCGGCACCGACACCTCGACCTCGGCGAACGACGGCACCGACGTGCGCTTCGCTCCCGTCAGATCGCCCGCCAATGCCTGCCGGCGCCACGTATAGAGCATCCCGCTGCCGACCGCGTGTCGCTGGCACGTCGCCGAGACCGAGCCGTCGGGGCCGAACGCTTCGCGCAGGATCGCCAGCTTCTGGTCTACCGACCAACGGCGACGCCCGCCCACGACCGCGATCCGACTGCTCATATGATTACTCATATGACCACTCACGAGAACACTCGCTCCCGCCGCTCCGATATCCTCGCTCATCACCGCTCCTCGCAAAGAGCGGCTATCAGCACCCCGCAGCAGCTTCCCGCAAGGCGGCCTTCAGGACACGGTTAC
>NZ_JNFD01000013.1 GCF_000756375.1 Sphingopyxis sp. LC81
TGGAAAGATTAAGAATGCTAGAGGTTTAGCTACTCGATACGACAAGCGCGCCGACAACTTCCTCGCTGCTGTAAAACTGTTCGCAGCCCGACTCTGGATCAACGCTTACGAGTCTACGGCCTAGAGGAGTGGCGCTGCATCCTCGCCTGCCCCACCAATTCGAATCACCTCTGACGGGCGACTACCGCCTGTAGCCGCTACAGATGCAAGGCTTTTCTTCCCATGCGGCGCGACGGCCAATAACGCGCCTAGAAAGAATTAAGAACAGGCGTTCTTCGATTGGGATAGGACATCGAACCTCACTTCTTAATCGCTCATTAGTACTCTCGCCTTCTTCTGAGAAGCGAGCCTGAATAATCAAGAACAGAAAGGCACGAAAAAAACCTGGAGCTATATCAGGTCCATTTGTTAGCCGTCGGAACCCACCGGACGTCCACTCGGTTATTCGGGTAACTGATGAGGGACCGCCCCCGTGGATGCGCAACGAAATGAGGTCGATCCCTCGGACAACACGGACTTCAGCGCCAAGCCCCCCATGGGGTTCACCATCCTACTGTTGAGCGCGTTCCACGTCCTCTGTTGCGGATTGCCGCTGCTGCTGCTGTCCGGCGTCTCCCTCGCCACCCTGTTTCCCTCTTGGCCCGTGATCGGCGGGATTTTGGCGGTCTTGGGTGTAGTTGCCTTCGTTTGGTACCTGAGAAAGGGCTGCGCCACCCGCCCCGGTAACTCGACGCGCTGCCCGGCCCGTGATCACGACTTTTCAGCACCCCACCAGGAGAAGCCTAATGTCTGATATCGCCGATGTTATCGACCGTGCAGAGATCAACGAGCCGCTTGGGCGAACCGCGTTCAGCGATTTCCCGGAGCGGCTGTACACTCAGGCCAACCAGGGCAACGGCTCCCTTAGCGCAAGTGAGTTCGTCTCTGTCGTGATGGGGTTTCTGCGCGAGTACGTGTGCATCGGCCAGTGCAACCTTCACATCGCGGCTGCGAAAGATCCTGATCTGAAGGAGGCGATCCGCATCTACATGGATGACGTTTGCTTCCCGAACCTCCACGAGATGAAGAAGATTCTGGAGGATGGCGGCTACATGTTGCCGGCACCGTTGGATGAAGCGACGCTCCCGGACCAGGTGCCTGCGGTCGAGACGAATGCGACTACGGACCGGATGATATCAATTGCCCACTGGTTTGACACTCATGGGTTCATGGTGCTCTGGAACACCTTTGCGGCGATGAGTCAGAACACCGAGGTTCGCGCAGCCTTCGTCCGTGCGTGGCATCGGGCGGAACGGTGGCACGTCGCCTACCATCAGATTGCCGTAAACAAGGGGCACATGATGCCCATGCCGAACATGGACGCGAAAGGCATGATGCGAACCGTGATGATGGGCGGCTAACGTGCTGATCGGCGAAGGAACAGACGGGGCGACGTCCCAACACACTCTCACGCGCACCGCTGATAAGGCAGGTTTCTTAGGTGCTGTCATAGCAGCAATGGGCTGCGCCGCGTGTTTCCCGGCCTTGGGGAGCCTAGGTGCCGCGATTGGACTCGGCTTCCTCGTCCAGTACGAGGGCATGCTCATTCGTTACCTGCTTCCGTTGTTCGCCATGATTGCTCTTCTGGCAAATGTCTTTGCCGGCTTCCGGCATCGGCATTGGGGGAGAATGGCACTTGGCGTGACCGGACCGGTGCTTGTGTTAGCGGCCGCCCTGTTGATGGTGAGCTTTGGGTGGCCAACAGAGTGGCTGCTCTATCCAGGCCTAGCACTGATGTTCGTCGTGGCGATCTGGGATTTGCTCGCTCCTCCCAGCAAGTGGCGACGTGCTTCCGCCTGATCCCCCCAGACAAGCGACCCACTGGTACAATGCCTGTCCGCCGTCAGCACCAATGGCACAGATTTGAGGTTGTGATTTAAGGAGGATCTGGGCTTCGTCGTAGTGACGAAGGAACGAAGATGAAGCCCAGATCCTCCAATGTAAAATCGCCCGCCAAGGCC
>NZ_JNFD01000014.1 GCF_000756375.1 Sphingopyxis sp. LC81
GGGCTTCTTGGGGGGAGGGGGGGCAGCATCTTCGGCGCGCAGCAGCCGTTCGAGCGTATCGAGCCGGTCGGTCCAGAAGCGGCGGTACATGCCGATCCACTGGTCGGCGCTCATCAGCGGCACCGGGTCGAGGGTGCAGACATGGGTGCGCCCGCGCACGTCGCGGCGGACCATCCCGGCGCTTTCCAGCACCTTGATATGCTTCGATGCCGCGGCGAGCGACATCGCGAAAGGCTCCGCCAGCTCGCCGACCGTCCGTTCGCCGGCGGCCAGTTCGCCGAGCATCGCCCGGCGCGTTGCATCGCCGAGCGCGTGGAAAATCGTATCGAGCGTTTGCGAATCATCTTCAACCATGTGGTTGAATATGAGGCGTCCGATCCAATTGTCAACCGATTGGTTGAATTACTTCACGTCGACCCCGGCGATCCGGTTTCCTGCATCCTCGCGATAGAGCGACCAGTTGGCGGGGCATTTGTTCACGGCCTTCGGCAATCCCTGCATGCCTTCGGTGATCCAGCAATCGTTGAAGATCGAACAATAGCAGGCACGGACCTTGAGCTTCCACCGCTCCTTGTTGAACGTCTGCCAGACCTGTTCGGACGCAGGCGTGCGCGGAAAGCTGACGAATTCGATCGTCTCGCCGGGCCGCACGGCGATCCCGGTCGAAGGCGAGGTGGAAAAGGTCAGGGCCTGCGTCTCGGTTTGCGTACAGCATGTCCTGAGCAAGTCGATCGGGGTGTTTACCGGCTTGCCTTCATAGCGGATTTCAATGGGGCCGAGGATCGCGGGGCCGACGCCGTTGTTCGTCAGTGTCAGCGCGATATCCTGATTGCCTTCCTTGTCGCCATTGCTTGTCCCGAAGGTGACGAACGGCATCACCCCGCCACTCTGCATCTTCTGCGTCGCGTCGGCCTGAACGAAGGCGAAATAGGCGAGCGCGAGCGAGGCGATCAGCGCGGGCAGGCCGATGAGGAAATGCGCGATCGTAATGAATGGCAAATAACGCAGAAAGCGCGAACCGATCGTCGCAACGTCGGATGCGGATACGGCAGGTCCGGGCGTGGTGTCGCGGTCCGGCGTTTCGCTCATTGCTATCCTCTTTCGCTGCTGGGGGCGCATGCCTAGACCGACTTACGGACTTTTCCAATCGGCACTGTTCCCGGCAACCATTCTGAAACCGCTCGCATCGATCGGCGCATTGCGTTTATGATCGGCGCCATGCTGACCATGCTTCTTTCCGCGCTCGCGCTCGCCGCCCAATCGGCTCCCGTCCCGCCGCAGGCGACGCAATTGCCGCCCGCTACGCTGCCGCCGATTCCCGCGCCCGTCACCCCGGTGGTCGAGGCCGACACGCGGCCCTATGTCGCGCTCGCCACCGATCTCGGGACGATCACATTGCGGATCGAAAACAAGCGTGCGCCGATCACCGCCACCAATTTCCTCCGCTATGTCGATGCGAAGCGGATGGACGGATTTAAATTCTATCGCTCGACCAAAAGCTGGGGACCGGCGAACCAGCTGGTGCAGGCGGGCAACCGCGGCGATGCGCGCAAGAATTTTCCGCCGATCGCGCACGAGCCGACGACGAAGACGGGGCTGACCAACTGCAAGGGCGCGCTGTCGATGGCGCGGCTCAACCCCGGCGATGCAACGAGCGATTTCTTCCTGCTCTTGTCCGACATCAAGGGCTTCAACGCCGACGCGCCCGGCGGCGACGGCGCGGGTTTCGCGGTGTTCGGCGAGATCGTCGGCGGCGCCGACATCGCCGAGGCGATCTTCAACGCCCCGATCTCGCCGACCGCTGGCGAGGGTGTGATGGTCGGCCAGATGCTCGAACCCCAGGTCACGATCAAGACCGCGCGCCGCGTCCCCGCGCCCGTTGGCGCTCCGCAAGGGTGTGTCGTCAAGGCGCCGTAAAGCTGCGCCGGACCCCCATCATTTATTTTGCGTTCATCCGCGCTGTGGCTATACCGCGCGCATGACTCAACATGCCCCTTCGCGCGCGACCCTGCGCCTGCTCGCCGCCGCACTTGCGATTACCCCCATGCTGGCGGCCTGTGCCGGGGGCGGCAATGTGAAGAAGGACACGCGTTACGTCGCGCGCGACGTCAACACGCTGTACCGCGCGGCGCAGGACCGCCTCGAGCGCCGGCAGTACGGCCTCGCCGCGGCACTGTTCGACGAGGTCGAGCGCCAGCATCCCTATTCGCCGTGGGCGCGCCGCGCGCAGCTGATGAGCTCGTTCAGCTATTATATGGACCGCGAATATACCCCGGCGATCGAGGCGGCGCAGCGCTTCCTCGCGATCCATCCGGGCAACAAGGACGCGGCCTACGCCTATTATCTGATCGCGCTCAGCTATTATGAGCAGATCAGCGATGTCACCCGCGACCAGAAGATCACGCAGCAGGCGTCGGCCGCGCTCGGCGAAGTGATCCGCCGCTACCCCGACAGCCGCTATGCGTCGGATGCGCGGCTCAAGGTCGACCTGGTGCAGGATCATCTGGCGGGCAAGGAAATGGAAATCGGCCGTTTCTATCAGCGCAGCTCGAACTGGCTCGCAGCGTCGATCCGCTTCCGCGAGGTCGTCGACAAATATCAGACGACGAGCCACGCGCCCGAGGCGCTCTACCGCCTGACCGAATCCTATCTCGCGCTCGGCATCCCCGCGGAAGCGAAGAAGTCGGCCGCGGTGCTCGGCGCCAACTATCCCGGCAACGAATGGTATGCGCGCGCTTACAAGCTGATGCAGAAGAACGCACCGAGCGCCTGATCGCGCCGGGAATAGATTCTGCCTTTGTTCTGCGGTAAGGACGGCCTGTGCTAACCGCTCTATCTATCGCCAATATCGTCCTGATCGAACGGCTCGACCTCGATTTCGAGGCCGGGCTGGGCGCGCTGACCGGCGAAACGGGGGCGGGCAAGTCGATCCTGCTCGACGCATTGGGCCTCGCGCTCGGCGCGCGCGCCGACAGCGCGCTGGTGCGGCAGGGCACCGACAAGGCGCAGGTGACGGCGAGTTTTGTCGCGCCCGCACCCGGTACGAAGCTTGCCGCGCTGCTCGCCGAAAACGAGATTGCGCTGGAAACCGGCGAACCCTTGCTGATCCGCCGTACGCTCAAGGCCGACGGCGGCAGCCGCGCCTTCATCAATGACCAGCCCTGTTCGGCGGCGCTGCTGCGCGAAGTCGGAACCTATCTGGTCGAAATCCACGGCCAGCACGACGACCGCGGCCTGCTCGCCCCCGCGGGGCACCGCGCGCTGCTCGACGCTTATGCGCGCGCCGATACCCGCGGCGTTACGGCCGCCCACGCCGCATGGCGCGCGGCCGAGGACAGGCTCGCCGCTGCGCGCGCCGCTATTTCGGAAGCCGAACGCGACCGCGAATGGCTCGAGCATTGCGTCGCCGAACTGCAGACGCTGGCTCCCCAACCCGGCGAGGACGCCGAACTCTCCGAAGCGCGCGCCACGATGCAAAAGGGCGAAAAGGTCGCGGGTGACCTCGGCGCGATCATGGAAGCGTTCGAGGGCAGCGACAGCGGTCCCGCGCAACTGCGCGGTGCGGCGCGGCGGCTCGACCGGCTCGCGGGCGATCATCCGTTGCTCGCCGAAGCGCTCGCGGGGCTCGACCGCGCGATCATCGAGGCCGACGAGGCCGAGAGCAAATTGCACGAAGCCGCGCGCGCGATGGAATATGATCCCGAGCGGCTCGAGGCGACCGAGACGCGCCTGTTCGAACTGCGTGCGATGGCGCGCAAGCACAATGTCCAGCCCGACGAACTCGCCGAACTCACCGGCACGCTCGCGGCAAGGCTCGACGCGATCGAAGGCGGCAGCGCGGGGCTGGCCAAGCTCGAAACCGCGGTCGCCGAAACCGCCGCGGCTTATACCCACGCCGCGACGGCACTATCCGACCAGCGCAGCAAGGCCGCGACCCGCCTCGATGCCGCGGTCGCGGGCGAACTCGTGCCGCTGAAACTCGACGCCGCGCGCTTCCAGACGCTTGTCGAGCGCCTCCCCGCCGAGCGCTGGGGGTCGGAGGGCATGGACCGCGTCGAATATCTCATCTCGACCAACCCCGGCGCGCCCTTCGCGCCGCTCGCCAAGATCGCCTCGGGCGGCGAACTCTCGCGCTTCATCCTCGCGCTCAAAGTCGCGCTCGCCGAAGAGGGCGGCGCCGACACGATCATCTTCGACGAAATCGACCGCGGCGTCGGCGGCGCGGTCGCCTCGGCGATCGGTGAGCGGCTCGCGCGCCTTGCGGGCGCCGGAAAACAATTGCTCGCGGTGACGCACAGCCCGCAGGTCGCCGCCAAGGGCGCGGCGCATTTCATCATCGCCAAATCGAGCCAGGGAACGGTGACGCGCACCAGCGTCCACGCGCTCGACGAAGCCGGCCGCCGCGAGGAAATCGCGCGCATGCTCTCGGGCGCCGAAGTCACGGCCGAGGCGCGCGCGCAGGCCGAGAGGCTGCTGGAGGTCGCGGTGTGACCACGGCGCATCCGCTCGACCGGCCGGTCTGGAGCATGCTCACCGGGCGGCAGGCGCATCTCGCCGAGGGCGATGGCCGCGCGGTGCGGATCGATCGCGGCTATGGCGTCTTTGGTGCCGCACCCGACACGGGGGCCGAAGCGCTCGCCGCGCTCGCCGCACTCGTCCCCGATGAAGGCGAAATCTGGATCGTCGAGGGCGAGCCATGGCCCGTTCCGCCCGGCACGCGCGAAGTGAAGCGCGCGGTGCTCGCGCAGATGGTCGCCGAGGGCGCGCCGCCGCCGCCGCGCGAAGGCGAGCCCGTCATCATCGCGCTCGGCGACGATGACGCGCCCGAAATGGCGTCGCTCGCCGAGCATGCGAAGCCCGGGCCATGGGGTCCGAAGACGCATCGTTACGGCCCCTTCTTCGGAATCCGCGAAAACGGCCGGCTGCTCGCGATGGCGGGGCAACGCATATTGGTTCCCGGCATGGCGGAGGTCAGCGGCGTCGCGACATGGGAGGATTGCCGCGGCCGCGGGCTCGCACGCGCGCTGATCGGCCATGTCATGCGCGAAATGGCCCTGCGCGGCGAGCAGCCGTTCCTGCACAGCTATGCCGACAATGCCGGCGCGATCGCACTCTATGAATCGCTCGGTTTCCGCATCCGGCGCGAGGTGTATGTGCTGGCGATCGCGAAATGATGAGCCGCCGCGACCATCTTGCCGCGATGCTGGCGATGGCCGCGGCGCTGCTCCCTGCCACGAAACTGCGCGCCCTGGAGGCCAAGATGGAAGAAGCCGATCCCCAATATGGCCTGCTTGGCCAGATGATGGCGCAACCCGGCCAGCGCGCCGCGCTCGTCGCGATCCTGTCCGAAGGGACGGATGCGATGCCCGGTAACATCGCCTATCTGATCGGCGAGGACAGCGCGAACCCCGACGCGATCTGGATCGTCGAACTGTGGGACAGCAAGGAGGCGCACGCCGCCTCGCTCAAGCTTCCCGTCGTGCAGGACGCGATCAAAAAGGGTCGCCCGCTGATCGCGGGATTTGGTACTCGCGCCGAGTTCAAGCCGGTGGCAAAGACCGGTGCATGACCGAAATCGAATCCCTGTCGCAGGCCGACGCCGCCAATGAATTGATGCGGCTGGCGAAGCAGATCGCCCATCACAGCAAACGCTATCACGCCGAGGACGCGCCCGAGATTTCGGACGCCGACTATGACGCGCTCGTCCGCCGCAACAATGAACTCGAAGCCGCCTTCCCGGCGCTGATCCGCGCCGACAGCCCGAACAACCAGGTTGGCGCCGCGGTCGAGGCGTCGCCGCTCGCCAAGGTCACCCACGCGCAGCGCATGATGAGCCTCGACAATGCGTTCGCCGCCGAGGATGTCGAGGAATTCGCCGCACGCGTCCGCCGCTTCCTCAACCTCGCCGCCGACGCCGTCATTGCGATGACCGCCGAGGACAAGATCGACGGCCTCTCCTGCTCGCTGCGCTACGAAAAGGGCAAGCTCGTCCAGGCCGCGACGCGCGGCGACGGCAGCGTCGGCGAGGATGTCACCGCGAACGTCCGCCATATCGCCGACATTCCGCAGGAACTGAAGGGAGCAGCGCCCGACGTCTTCGAGATCCGCGGCGAAGTCTATATGGCGAAGGCCGATTTCACGGCGCTCAACGCGCGATTGATGGAAGAGGGCAGGGCGCTCGCCGTCCAGCGCGAACAGGAGTTCGACTCCGCCACGGTCCGCCAGTTCGCCAATCCGCGCAACGCCGCCGCGGGGTCGCTACGCCAGAAGGATGCGGGCGTCACCGCATCGCGCCCCTTGCGCTTCCTCGCGCACGGCTGGGGTGAGGTCAGCGCGCTTCCCGCAGAAAGCCAGTTCGACGTGATGAAGCAAATCGAACGCTGGGGTGCCCCGGTGTCGCCGCTGCTCAAGCGTTATGAATCGGTTGCCGATATCCTCGCTCATTATGCCGAAATCGAGCGTCAGCGCGCCGAGCTGCCCTATGACATCGATGGCGTCGTCTACAAGGTCGACCGCCTCGACTGGCAGGCGCGTCTCGGCTTCGTCGCCAAGGCGCCGCGCTGGGCCATCGCGCATAAATTCCCCGCCGAACGCGCGCAAACGACGCTCGAAGCGATCGACATCCAGGTCGGCCGCACCGGCAAGCTGACCCCCGTCGGCCGGCTCGTCCCCGTCACCGTGGGCGGCGTCGTCGTGTCGAACGTCACGCTCCACAACCGCGACGAGATCGGCCGCCTCGGCGTGCGCCCGGGCGACCGCGTCGTGATCCAGCGCGCGGGCGACGTGATCCCGCAAGTGGTCGAAAACCTGACCCGCGACGAGGATCGCGCACCTTACATCTTCCCCGACCATTGCCCCGTCTGCAACAGCGAGGCGGTCGCCGAGGAGGGCGAGGTCGACGTGCGCTGCACCGGCGGCCTTATCTGCAACGCGCAGAAGTTCGAGCGCCTGCGCCATTTCGTCAGCCGCGGCGCGCTCGATATCGAGGGGCTGGGCGAAAAGAGCATTCAGGAGTTCCTCGATCTCGGCTGGCTCGACAAGGGCCCCGCCGACATCTTCCGCCTGAAAAGCCACCGCGCCGACCTGCTCGGGCGCGAGGGCTGGAAGGACAAGTCGGTCGATAATCTCTTCGCCGCGATCGAGGCCAAGCGTCAACCCGACGCCGCGCGGCTGCTCTTCGGGCTCGGCATTCGTCACGTCGGCGCGGTGACCGCGCGCGACCTTTTGAAGGGGCTTGGCAATATCACGCTGTTGCCTGAAAAAGCGGCCGGAATACAGGCGTATCTTGACGCGAACCCACAGGCCGAAGGCGAGTCCGACGGCAAATTCCTGACGCGCAAGATGGAAGCGATCAAGGCAATCCTCGAAGTGCGTGCCGACGGGATCGGGCCGGCGGTAGCCGAGGCGCTCGGCGACTTTTTCCACGAGCCCCACAATCGGGAATTATGGGACGATCTTCTAAGTGAGGTGTCGCCGCCGCCCTATATCGTCGAAACGCGCGAGAGCGAAGTGTCCGGAATGACCGTCGTCTTCACCGGCAAGCTCGAGACGATGAGCCGCGACGAGGCGAAGGCGCAGGCCGAAGCGCTCGGCGCCAAAGCCGCGGGCAGCGTCAGCGCGAAGACCGACCTCGTCGTCGCAGGTCCCGGCGCGGGATCGAAGCTCAAGCAGGCAAGCGCGCTCGGTATAAGGGTAATCGACGAAGCCGAATGGGCAGAGATCGTCGCCGCGGCGAGTTGAGCAAAACACCCTTTCTCGTCACCCCGGACTTGATCCGGGGTCCATGACGCCGAAGCAGAAATGGATGCCGGATCAAGTCCGGCATGCGAAGAGGAGAGCCGCGCAGCTATTGGGGCCAGTTCCCGTGCCCCTGGACGCGCACCGGCAAAAAGACCGACGAAACGCCCGCTGAATAGGGCAATCTGTCCGCTTGCCAGCATAGCGGGCGCGCCATAAGGCGCGGGGCGTGAGCCTGCTCGCCGCCTTTCGCCGTCCCGGCATCTTGCTGCTCCTGCCGTTGCTGCTCGCGCTCGCTGCGCGGGTGCTCGTCGCGCCGGGCTGGATGATCGAAAGCGATGCGGGCGGGTCAATCACGGTGCGCATCTGTTCGGACCCTGCCAACCCCGGCGGCACGATGACGATTCCGCTTGAGAAAGCGGGGAGCCACGATGGGAGCGAAGCGCAGCAGCATTGCCCGTGGGGCGCGCTCGCCAATGCGCCGATCGTCCCCGGCGTGCCGGTACTCGCCGCCGCGCCAGTCACGGTCGAACCCGTCCCAGTTGCGGTTCGATCACTCGGCTTCGCACCGGGCATCGCCTCACCGCTGCCGCCGAGTACCGGACCACCCGCCTTCGCCTGATCCAGAGCAATCGGCTGCCCGCGCTTTCGCGCGGCGCGGCCCGTGACTGTATTCAGCGAAGGAAAATCTATGAAAACCCGTATCCATGGGGCGGCGCCGTTGCTGGCGCTTGCGACCTGTCTTGTCGCCGCTCCCGTCCGTGCCGAAGAGGCCGACTCGACGATCATTGTTACCGCACCCACCGCCATCGACGCCGCCGAGGTGCGCGCCGCACGCACGCCGGGCGGCACCGACGTCGTGTCTTACGAAGATTATGCCGACAAATCGGTCGTGAGCCTGCGCGACACGCTCGCTTTCTCGCCCGGCGTCTATCTCCAGCCGCGTTATGGGCAGGAGGTGCGCCTTTCGATCCGTGGTTCGGGCCTGTCGCGCGGTTTCCACATGCGCGGGCTGACGCTCCTGCAGGACGGGGTGCCGATCAACCTTGCCGACGACAATGGCGACTTCCAGGAACTCGAACCGATCTTCTTCGACCATCTTGGAGTCTATCGCGGCGCCAATGCGCTGCGTTTCGGGTCGGGTACGCTCGGCGGTGCGATCAACGGGGTGACGCCGACCGGACGCACCGCTCAGGGCATTTACTTGCGCGCCGACGCCGGCAGTTTCGACAGCGTACGCGGCCTCGTCTCGGCGGGCGTCGTGGACGACCGCGTCGATGCATGGGGCGCGATCAGCGCAGACACGTCGGACGGCGACCGCGACCACGCAAAGCGCCGCAGCCTCCGCTTTCAGGGCAATGTCGGAATGCGTTTCAGCGACGTGGTGAGCACGCGTTTCTACGCCAGCGTCAATCATATCCGGCAGGATATCCCCGGCGCGCTGACGATGGCAGAGGCGCTGTCGACCCCGCGCAAGGCCAATGCGGGGGCGGCCCAGGGTGATCAGGCGCGCGACATCGACTCGCTGCGCGTTCAGAACCGCACGCGTTTCAATTGGGGCGCGCTGACGCTCGACGTCGGCGGCTTCGTCAATGCCAAGTCGCTGCATCATCCGATCTTCCAGCTCATCGACCAGAAGTCGGTCGATGTGGGCGGCTTCTTTCGCGCCGACTATGCAGGCGGGCCGGTCGAGGTGACGCTCGGCGGCGAGATCCGCCGCGGCAGCACCGACGCGCGCCAGTTCGTCAACAATGGCGGGCGCCGCGGGGCGCTGACCTTCGACGCCGACCAGAAGGCGCAGACCGCGACGCTCTATGGCGAAGTGCGCGTGCGGCCGGTCGAGGCGCTGACGCTGATCGCGGGCGGTGTCTATGCCGACGGCTGGCGTAAGCGGACCGTCAACTTCTCGGTCACGCCGGCGACCGACGGCCGGATCGACCTCGACGCCTTCTCGCCCAAAATCGGCCTGCTGTTCGAACCTGCCGCCGACATCCAGCTCTTCGCGAACTACAGCCGCTCGGCTGAATTCCCTGGCTTTGGCGAAGTCTTTCAGACGATCGGCACCCCGCCGACCAGCACGGTCGTCTCGGACATCCGCCCGCAACGCGCCTGGACCGCCGAGATCGGCACGCGCGGCAAGCTTGGCTTCGCGCGCTGGGATATCGCCGTCTACCGCTCGACGCTGAAGGGCGAACTGCTTCAGTTCACGACCAACGCCAGCATTCCCGCGGCAACCTTCAACGCCGACCGCACGCTCCATCAGGGCGTCGAGGCCGGATTGGATCTCGCACCGACCGACTGGCTACGGCTGCGGCAGGTCTATACCTACAGCGACTTCCGCTTCCGGGGCGACGCGCAGTTCGGCGACAACCGCCTGCCGGTCGTGCCTCGCCATGCCTATCGCGCCGAACTCCGCCTCGGCAGCGACACGCTCCATATCGCGCCGAACCTCGAATGGGTTCCCGATGGCCCCTTCGCCGATTACCGCAATTTGGTGCGCGCGCCCGGCTATGCGCTGATCGGTATCACCGGCGGCGCGACGATCGCGAAGGGCATCGACGCTTTCGTCGACGTCCGCAACATCACGGGCAAGAAGGCGATCGGCGATATCAGCGCGGCGATCGCCGTCACCCCCGCCTCGGCGATCTATTACCCGGTCGAACGCCGCGCGGTCTCCGCCGGTCTCCGCGCGCGCTTCTGAGGGAAGGGCAGGGGATGACCGACAACAACCGGGTTCCGCTCTATCGCACGATCTGGCGCTGGCATTTCTACGCCGGGCTGTTCGTCATCCCCTTTGTCCTGATTCTCTCGGCGACGGGGGCGGCCTATCTGTTCAAGCCTGAGCTTGACCATTGGGAGGAGCGCGCTTGGCGCGGCCTGCCAACGGCGGGCAAGGTCGATGCCGATGCGCAAGTCGCCGCGGCGCTCGCGGCGAATCCCGGTGCGAGCTTTCATTACTACCGCATCCCCGAGGCACCGGGGGACGCGGCGGTCGTCCATATCGGCCTGCCGGGCGGCGGAATGCGCGACATTGCCGTCTCACCCCAAGGCAAGGTTATCGGCGCAGCAGACCCCGAGCAGCGCATCTCGGCGTGGCTGTCGCGCATTCATGGCACGTTGCTGATCGGCCGCACCGGCCGTCTGCTCGTCGAACTCGCCGCGAGCTGGGCGATCGTGATGATTCTGACCGGCCTTTATCTGTGGTGGCCGCGCGGACGCGGCGCCGCGGGCGTGCTCTGGCCGCGGCTGTCGCTCGGCGGGCGGATGGCGCTGCGCGATCTCCACGCCGTCACCGGCTTCTGGGTCTCGGGCCTCGCGCTCATCCTGCTCTTCACCGCGCTGCCATGGACCGAGGTCTGGGCGAGCGGCTTTCGCACGGTGCGCGCCGAAATGGGCTGGGTGTCGGGGGTGCAGGACTGGAAGGGCGGCGCCAACCCGCACACGGCGCACGATCATCATGCGATGGCGGCGGCCGAACCCGCCGGACCACCGCCGCGTGCGCGTCTCGAATATATCCTGCTCCGTGCCCGCGCCGAACATATGCCCGCCCCCGCGATCATCCAGCCGCCGGGCGCTCCCAATGCCTTCGGTCCGCCGAACGGCGATGTCTGGACGCTGACGACGCTCACCCAGAACCGCCCGCTGGTCCGCAAGGTCAGCTACGACCCCGAAACGAGCCTCGAGGTGTCGCGCAGCGGCTTTGCTGACAAGCACGCTATCGACCGCGCCGTCGGCTATGGCATCGCGTGGCACGAGGGCCAGCTCTTCGGCCTCGCCAACCAGCTGATCGGCGTCGCGACCGCGCTCGCGCTCTTCACCCTCGCCATCTCGGGTTTCCTGATGTGGCGCCGCCGGAGGCCCGATGATGCGCTCGGCGCGCCGCCCGCCGCGCGCGATCCCGCGAAGCTCAAGGGCGTCGCCGCGCTGATTCTGCTCCTCTCCGCGCTCCTTCCTTTGCTCGCCGCCTCGCTGATCCTGCTCTGGATTGTTGAGAGATTGATCCTCCCACGCCTTCCGCGCGCCGCACGCTGGCTCGGCGTTGCGGCAAAGGCTCCGGCGCGGCTATAGGTTGCCAATGACCCGCGCCCTCCCCCTGCTGATCGCGTTCATCGCGCTCCTCCTCGCACCAACCGCCTTCGCGCAGGAACGCGGCCCGGTGGTGCTCGCGGCGGCAAGCCTGCAGGAATCGCTGACCGAGGCGGCGAACGCCTGGGCAGCGAAAGGGCACGCCAAACCCGTTCTCTCCTTTGCCGCCTCGTCGGCGCTCGCGCGGCAGGTCATGGCGGGTGCCCCCGCCGACCTTTTCCTCTCGGCCGATGAGGAGTGGATGGACGCGGTCGCAAAGGCCGGCCTGCTTCGCGCGGGCACGCGCACGACCCTGCTCGGCAACCGCCTCGTGCTGATCGCCCCCGCATCGAGCCAGGTCCGGCTGACCCCGGCGCGCGGTTTCGCACTCGCAAAAGCACTCGGCACCGGCCGCCTCGCGCTCGCCGATCCCGACGCGGTGCCCGCGGGTAAATATGCCAAGGCCGCGCTCACGCATCTCGGCGTCTGGTCCAGCGTCGCGGCCAAGGTCGCCCCCGCCGAGAATGTCCGCGCGGCGATGGCGCTCGTCGAACGCGGCGCCGCGCCGCTCGGCATCGTCTACGCGACCGACGCGCGCGCGTCGAAAGCCGTGCGCGTCGTCGGCACTTTCCCCGCATCGAGCCATCCGCCGATCCGCTACCCCGTCGCGCTGCTGAAAGCGTCGCGGATCAAGGACGCCGCGGGTTTCCGCGCCTTCCTCCTTTCGAAACAGGGCCGCGCGATCTTCGCGCGCCACGGCTTCTCGGCCCCTTGATGCTGTCACCCGAGGAATGGGAGATCGTCGCGCTGTCGCTGAAGGTCGGCGGCGTCGCCGTGCTCGCCACGCTTCCCATCGCCTTTGCCATCGCGTGGGTTCTCGCGCGCTACCGTTTCCCGGGCCGCGTCGTCCTCGATGCGCTCGTCCATTTGCCGCTCGTCCTGCCCCCCGTCGTCACCGGCTGGCTGCTGCTCATCGCCTTCGGCCCGTTCGGCCCCATTGGCCGCTGGCTCGAAAGCTGGTTCGGGGTGAGTTTGATGTTCCGCTGGACCGGCGCCGCGCTCGCTGCGGCGATCATGGCGCTGCCGCTGATGGTGCGCGCGATGCGGTTGTCGATCGAGGGGGTCGACAGGCGGCTCGAGGGCGCGGCGCGCACGCTCGGCGCGAGCCCCTGGCACAGTTTCTGGACGATCAGCCTGCCGCTCGCGCTCCCCGGCATCCTCGCGGCGCTCGTGCTCGGCTTCGCGCGTTCGATCGGCGAGTTTGGCGCGACGATCACCTTCGTCTCGAACATCCCGGGCGAAACGCGCACCTTGCCGCTCGCCATCTATTCGGCGCTGCAGGTGCCGGGCGGCGAAGCGATGGTGACGCGCCTCGCGCTCCTCTCGGTCGCGCTCTCGCTCGGCGCGCTGATACTGTCCGAATGGCTCGTGCGCCGCACCCATGGCGAAAGGCAGCGCCATGGCGATTGATATCGACGTCGCCCGGCGCCTCGGCGACCGCAGCATCGCCGCGCGCTTCACCGCCGGTCCCGGCCTGACCGCCTTGTTCGGCCCGTCGGGCGCGGGCAAGACGAGCGTGCTCAACATGGTTGCGGGGCTGCTGAGGCCCGACCGGGGGCATATCCGTATCGGCGACCGCACGCTGTTCGATGGCGCCATCGACCTGCCACCCGAGGCGCGCCGCGTCGGCTATGTCTTCCAGGACGGGCGGCTCTTCCCGCACCGCCGCGTCCGCGCGAACCTGACCTACGGCCATGACATTGTGCCAGCCGCGAACCGCTGGATGACCCTCGACGAGGCGGTGCAATTCCTCGGCATCGGGCACCTGCTCGATCGCTGGCCGCACAGCCTGTCGGGGGGCGAGGCGCAGCGCGTCGCGATCGGACGCGCTTTGCTCGCAGGGCCCGAAATCCTGCTGATGGACGAACCCCTGTCGTCGCTCGACACCGCGCGGCGCAGCGATATCATGGTGGTGATCGAGCGGATTCGCGACGAGCTCAAACTGCCGATCCTCTACGTCAGCCACGACCGCGCCGAGATCGACCGGCTCGCGACCTCGGTGGTGGAGATTGGCGAATAAAGTTTCACATGAAACCACTTTGATGATAGAAGCCTGTCCATGGAAAGCCAATTTACCCATGTCCACGACACGCCGCCGCCGGGTGCCGCGGCCGACTGGACGATTCCGCAGAATTGGGACGCCTTCACCGCCGACGAGCATGCGATGTGGGACCGCCTCTTCGCGCGCCAGTCGGACATGCTGCCCGGCCGCGCCGCCGACGCCTTTCTGCGCGGGATCGACGTGCTGCGCCTCGAAAAGCCGGGCATCCCCGATTATCGCGAGCTCAACGCGCGGCTGATGGCCGCGACGGGGTGGCAGGTGATCGCGGTGCCGGGGCTCGTCCCCGACGAGGTCTTCTTCGACCATCTCGCGAATCGCCGCTTTCCCGCGGGCAATTTCATCCGCACCCCCGAACAGCTCGATTATCTCCAGGAACCCGACGTCTTCCACGACGTCTTCGGCCATGTCCCGATGCTCGCCGACCCGGTGTTCGCCGATTATATGGTCGCATACGGCGAAGGCGGGCTGCGCAGCCTCAAGTTCGACGCGCTCAAACAGCTCGCGCGGCTTTACTGGTACACCGTCGAATTCGGCCTGATCCGCGAAGCGGGCGGCCTGCGCATCTATGGCGCGGGCATCGTCTCCTCCTTTGCCGAAAGCGTCTTCGCGCTCGATTCGGACAGCCCGAACCGCATCGGCTTCGACCTCGCGCGCGTGATGCGCACCGATTACCGGATCGACGATTTCCAGCAGAATTATTTCGTCATCGACAGCCTCGATCAGCTGCTCGACACGACTGTGAACACCGATTTCGCGCCGCTCTATGCCAAAAATGCCGCGCTGCCGCCGATTCCGATCGCCGACTTCCTGCCGGAGGATGAGGTTATCACGCGCGGTACACAGGAATATGCGCTCGCCAAGAGCCGCTGACCGTCACTCGTCGCTTTTGCGGATCGTCGTCACCAGCTGGCGCCGCTGCTGATAGGCTTCGCGGTCGGGCGGCACGGTGTAGATTCCGCGCAGCAGCGCCGCATCGTGGCTCGATAGCTCGCGGCGCTCCGCCTCGCCGTCGAACAGCGCCAGGATCGAATCCTTTGGCGGCGGAGGATTGCTCCGGAACTCGGCGAGCGCGACCATCGCGGCATAAGAAGCGACGGCATCGAGCGGCGTGCCGTCGGCCTGTTCGACGTCGATCACGACCGTCGCGGTCTGGAGCGCGCGCACGACCTGCGTGCTGACGATGCTGCTGTTGTAAAGCTTCACGAAAAAGTCGCTGATCGGCATCCCGTCGCGGCTTTCGTCGCGCGTCGTGTACCACCAGCGGATCGCGCCCATGCCGTCGAGCACACGATCGCGCGCCACCGGCGCCAGCTCGGCGAATTGGTCGGGCGCCTTGCGGCGCACCGCGCGCGCGAGGCTCCGGCCGTCCGAGCTGAAGGCGACGACGATATTGGCCTGGCACTCCGCGGGGGCGATCGGGGCGCCCGCCGCCGTGGCGACCGTTCGGACACGCGCGTTCACGATGGCCGCGACCGCATCATCGACCCCGACCGTGCGCGGGCACACGGGATCGACCCACCGCGCGAGCGGCTTGAGCTGTGCGATCCCGGCGCGCCGCACATATTCGGCCGCGCGTTTCTTGGCTTCTTCGCGGGTGACGGGCGTCCCCGTGACGATGATCGCATCGGGATCGTCACCGGCAACGGGCGCGGCGGCGAGCAGGGCGATCGTGGCAAGCAGGCTCATGGCCGGGTCAATCTCCGCTCTTGGATTTGGCGATCGCGGTAACCAGCTGGCGGCGGTGCTGATGGGCCTCGCGGTCGGGCGGCAGGCTATAGATGGCGCGCAGCAGCGTCTGATCCTCGCTCGACAAAGCGCGCCGATCGTCCTCGCCGTCGAACAGCGCGAGGATCGAATTTCCGGGGGGCGGCGGATCGCTGTCCATTTCGGCCATCGCGACCATCGCGGCGAAGGAGGCGATGGCATCGAGCGGCGTGCCGTCGGCCTTTTCGACATCGATCACGACGGTCGCGGCGGTCAGCGCGCGCACCGCCTGGGTGCTGACGAGGCTCGATCCATAATGCGATAACATCGGACCCGCGCCGTTGATGACCGGACCGCCGCCTTCGCTATGTCCGAACGTCCAGGGCAGCGGCGCGGTCGAGGCCGACACGGCATCGCGGCTTTGCACGCGCGTGCTGTACCACCAGCGGATCGCATCGCCGCCCTGCGCCGTCCGCTCGCGCGCCGCCGGCGACAATTCGCCGAGTTGCATGGGCGATTTGCGCAGCATCGCGCGCGTCAATGCGCCGCCGTTCGACGTGAAGACGATCGCGATATTGGTGTCGCAGCCCGATGGGGCGACCCGCGCGCCGGCCGCGACGGCAACCTCGCCGACCCGCTTTTCGACGATGGCCGCCACTGCGTCGTCGACCCCGATGACGTGCGGGCAGACCGGTGCGATCCAGCGCGCGATCGGGCGCAATTCGGCGACACCCGTCCGGCGGACGAATTCGAGCGCGCGCTTGCGGGCTTCGTCGCCGGTGACGGGGGTGCCGGTCACGACGATAGGGTTGGGGGCGTCGTTGGCGACGGGCATGGCAGCGAGCAAAGCGACGGCGGCAAAAAGGCTCATGGCCGATTTCTCCCGATGACTGGCGTCAGACTAGCAAATCACCCGGATATTTCCAGCGTTTAGCTTACCAGCTTCCGAAGCTCGCATCCGACGGGCTCGCGCGGTGGAACGCGCGTTCCTTGCGGCGCCAGCCATAGCGGCGGCGTTTGACCAGCAACAGGCACGGCCACTCGGCGCTGCCGCCGCGCGCGGCGAGGCGAAAGCCCTGCGCGCGGTAGGCGGCGAGCACCGGCTCCATCTGCCGCGCGATGAGGCCGGCGAGGATCGCATGGCCGCCCGGCGCCGTCGCGGCGGCGATGTCCGGGGCCAGCGTGATCAGCGGTCCGGCAAGGATGTTCGCGATGACCAGGTCATAGGGCGCGCGGTGCTTGATCGACGGGTGATTCGTCCCCGGCGCCACCGCGAGCGCGAGCCGCCCGCCGCCGCGTCCCAGCGGCACATTGTTGATGCCCGCATTGTCGCGCGTCACGAAAATGCTCGCGGGGTCGATGTCCGACGCGATCGTTTTGGCGCGCGGCCACAGCGCCATCGCGGCGAAGGCGAGCAATCCCGTGCCGGTGCCGATGTCGGCGATATTGCGCGGGCTTGCCCCTTGCTGTGCGAGCTGGTCGAGCATCGACAGGCAGCCCGCGGTAGTGTCGTGCCCGCCGGTGCCGAACGCCTGGCTCGCGTCGATCAGGAAGGGGGTGCTGCCCGCGGGCACGCGGTCGGCATAGCTGCTGGTGTGGACGAAAAAGCGCCCCGCCTGCACGGGCTCCAGCCCCTGCTGGCTCAGCGTCACCCAATCCTCTTCGGGCAATTGCGCGACGACGGGTTTCTTGCCCTTCGCGCTCGGCACGAACGACTGCAGCAGCGTCAGCAGCGCCGCTCCGGGCTTGGCGTCCATATAGGCGTCGAGTTGCCACAGCCCCGCATCCTCGTCGATCTCGCGCGTCACGACGACCGGCGCCTCGGGCGCGGCATCGACTTCGGGAATTTCGCCCGACAACGCTTCGGCTTCGTCGCGGGTGCAGGGGAGGGAGACGATCCAGCTCATTTAGCGCACATAGCTCGCGCCGTTCACGTCGAGCACCGCACCGGTCATCGACGCGGGGGCATCGAGCGCGCACCAGCGCGCCATTTCGCCGACTTCGTCGGGCATTGCGACACGGCCCAAGGGGATGTCGGCGAGCAATTTGTCGCCGCCGCGGCTCGCGAGATAATCGTCGGCCATCCCGGTCATCGTGAAGCCGGGGCAGATCGCAAAGGCGAGGATGCCGTCCTTCGCATAGGCGCGTGCGATCGTCTTGGTCATCGCGACCATGCCCGATTTCGACGCCGCATAATGCCAGTGCGCGGGGCTGTCGCCGCGATAGGCGGCGCGGCTCGCGATATTGACGATGCGGCCGGGAACGCCGCGTTCGTGCCAGTGCAGCACCGCGTGGCGGCAGAGTTGCGCGCTCGCGGTCAGATTGACCTGCATCGTGCGGTTCCAGCTGGCGAGCCAGTCGGCGTTGGGGTCGCCCAGCGGGTTTGCCTCGAACACGCCGGCATTGTTGACGAGCACGTCGATGCGGCCGCCCAGCCGGTCGAGGCTTGCCTGCCACAGCCGGTCGGGGGTCGCGGGATCGGCGAGGTCGCCGTCGGCGCTCGACAGCGCGACAACCTTGGTCGCGCTGGTGGTGAGGGCCTCGGCGATCGCGGCGCCGATACCGCGGCTCGCGCCGGTGATCAGGATATGCGTGCTCATGCCCCCGCCTTAGGCAGCGGGGCGGGGCTTGCCAAGCGGGGGAAGCGGGTGAGTTATGCCACCCGGCGGCTGAATTCGCTCGCGGCCTGTTCCAGCTGCTGCAACCGGCCGCCCATCTTGCCGAATTCCTGGCTCAGCACGCTGATCTCGTTCGCGACCATGCCCGAATCGTTGCGGATGCTCGCGATCGTCGACGACATGCTGTCGGCGGCGAGCGCGGTCTCGTCGACCGCCGCGGTGATCGAGGTGACCGTCTGCGCCTGCGCGTCCATCGCGTCGCGAATGCGCTGCGCCGAGGTCTGCACCTCGACGATCGTCGCCTGGATCGACTCGTTCGCGCTCACCGACCCGCGCGTCGCCTGTTGGATCGCGGTGATCTTGCCCGCGATATCGTCGGTCGCGCGCGCGGTTTCGTTGGCGAGGCTCTTCACCTCCTGCGCGACGACGGCAAAGCCGCGGCCCGATTCGCCCGCTCGCGCCGCTTCGATCGTGGCGTTGAGGGCGAGGAGGTTGGTCTGGCCCGCGATTTCGCGGATCAGACCCAGGATCGATTCGATCGATTCGGCATGGTGCGACAGCGTCGCCGACATCGCGACGGCTTCGCCCGCCTGCTCCGACGCGCGCGTCGCGACGCTGGCCGAGGCTTCGACTTCGCTGCGCGCATCCTCGATCGCGCGGATCAGTCCCGCGGCGGTCGAAGCGGCTTCGCGCATCGCCATCGCCGATTGTTCGGAGGCGGCGGCGACTTCGCTCGTCTTCGCGATCATGCCCTTCGCCGCCTGATCGGCCGAGGCCGCCTGCTTGGCGAGCTGTTCGCGCACGCCGTCGGTGTCCTGCACCAGCGACGCGATCGAGCGGTCGAAATCGCCCGCCAGCGCCTGCCGCTCGCTCGAAAAGACGGCGCGGTCGAGCTTGTTCGCATAGCGCTGCATGATATCGAATTCGAGCAGCGCGAGGCGGTTCACCGCGCTCGTCAGCCGTGCCAGCCGTTCGGCATCGCCGAAACAGGCTTCGACGACATATTCGATCGTCAGCCGCTGGCTTTCGGCGATGCACGACATCACCGATGCGAGCGGCAGCTTCACGCGCCGCGCCATATGGGCGTTCTGGCAGGCGATCGTCGCGACCTCCTGACCCGCGGCATCGGCATATTTCGCCACGGTGTGGCGCGCGCTGCCGCGGACATAGGATTCGAAAAGCTCACCCTCGACGCGGCGGTCGACGCTGGGCAGCGTGTTGAACGCGTCCCAATAGGCTTTGGCGATCGCTTCCTCGCGCCCGGCGATGATGGCGTGAATTTCGGTCGCATTGGCGACAAGGCGCCCGTCGAGGTCGTAAAAGGAAAAGCGATCGGCCATCGGCACCGGATCGATCTGCTGCTTATGAATCGGATTTTCCTTCACCATGATCCTGCTTCCCCGATCGACCCGAAAGGCGCGCGGGTCTGCCGCCCGCATGCGTCCCATGAAACTGGTGAACGGGATATGCGGTAGAAATGGTAAAGACGGTGTTAACTCGCTGCTGGCACCGGATAGCCCACAAACGCCTTGATCGTGCGCAGCGCAAAGGCGCTGTGCATCGCCGCAACCCCGGGCAGGCGCGACAGGCAGTGGCGGTGCAGCCGGTCGAAATCGGCGACGTTGCGCGCCGCGACGCGCAGCCGGTAATCCGACGCCCCCGACAGCAATTGGCATTCGAGGATCTCGTCGAAACTCTTCACCGCGCTCTCGAACGCGGTCAGCGCCTCCTCGCTTTGCGACGTCAGGCTGATGTCGACGAACACGTCGAGCCCGAGCCCGATGCTATCGGGGTTCAGCCGCGCGCTATAGCCCGTGATGATCCCCGCCGCCTCCAGCGCGCGGATGCGCCGGTGGCATGCCGATGCCGACAGGCCGACCACCTCGCCAAGTTCGGCCGCCGGTCGCGGGCCCTGTCGTTGCAGCAAGTCGAGCAGCTTGACGTCGATCCTGTCAATCATTGTGCGCCATCGATCCATTTTACGCCAAAATCGTGCAAGTATGTCGCGAATCCGCAACGGATATGCAAGCACCTCGCGAGCCATTTCTGCTAAAAGCGCCGACAAGTTTTCGGCGGCGATAGTCGATCGCCGATGACACCCATATTCGGAGAGTGATCATGATCATCGGCACCCCCAAGGAAATCAAGAATCACGAATATCGCGTCGGCCTGACCCCCGAGAGCGCACGCGAACTCGTCGTCCACGGCCACCGCGTGCTGGTGCAGACCGGCGCGGGCGAGGGGATCGGCGCGCACGACCGCTATTATGTCGAAGCGGGCGCCGAAATCGTCCAGACCGCCGAAGAGATTTTCGCGCAGTGCGAGATGGTCGTGAAGGTCAAGGAACCCCAGCCCGTCGAGCGCGCGATGCTGCGCCCGGGGCAGATCCTCTACACCTACCTCCACCTCGCGCCCGATCCCGACCAGACGCGCGACCTGATGGCGTCGGGCGCGGTGTGCATCGCCTATGAAACCGTCACCAGCCCGCACGGCGGCCTGCCGCTGCTGAAGCCGATGAGCCAGGTCGCGGGGCGTATGTCGATCCAGGCCGGCGCGACCGCGCTCGAAAAGGCGCACGGCGGCCGCGGCGTGCTGCTCGGCGGCGTGCCGGGTGTGGCGCCGGGCAAGATCTGCGTGATCGGCGGCGGCGTCGTCGGCTTCAACGCGGCGCAGATGGCGGCTGGCCTCGGCGCCGACGTCACGATCCTCGACCGCGATCCCGAAGTGCTCGAACGCGTCGGCACCTTCTTCGAGGCGCGCGCCAAGACGCGCTTCTCGAACCGCGCGAACCTCGCCGAATGCGTCGCCGAGGCCGATCTGGTGATCGGCGCGGTGCTGATCCCCGGCGCCGAGGCGCCGAAGCTCGTGACGCGCGAGATGCTCGGCACGATGCGCCCCGGCTCGGTGCTCGTCGACGTCGCGATCGACCAAGGCGGCTGCTTCGAGACGAGCCATGCGACGACGCACGCTGACCCGACCTATGTCGTCGACGGCATCGTCCATTATGCGGTCGCGAACATGCCCGGCGCGGTCGCGCGCACCAGCACCTATGCGCTCAACAATGTCACGCTGCCGCACGCGCTGCGCATCGCCGATCTGGGGTGGAAAGAGGCGTTGAAACGCGACGTGCATCTTGCGCAGGGTTTGAACGTTTGGAATGGTAAGGTGACGTTCGAGGCCGTAGCCGAAGCGATCGGAACCGATTATGTGCCTGTCGAACAGGCGCTCGCCTGACGAAAAGGACATAAGAGAAGATGACCGACCAAGTGCCACCTCCCCCGCCGCACGACGACGAGCAGGAAGAAAATGAAGTGCTGCGCGCCGCGCGCGAGCGCCAGCAGCAGCGCGAAGCCGCCGAAGCGGCGCAGGCCGCCGATGCGGAAGCGGCGAAGGGCAAGCGCGGCTGGAAGACCGCGGCGGCGGCTGGCCTCGGCATCGGTTCGGCCGCGGTGATCGCGGCCTTGCTCTACGCGAACCGCGGCAAGATCAAGTGACGCATGCCCCCGTGCTCACTGCCGGGCCGGGGGCTCCTTGATGCGGATGATCACCGCCCTTTGCGCTGCCGCGGCCGGGCTCGCCGCGTTCCAGCCGGCGGTTGCGGTGCCCGCGCCTGCTTTTCCATGGACCGCTCCGGCGACGACAGAGGTCGTCACCGAGGAGCGCCGTTTCAGGAGCGGCGACACCGAACTGTCGGGAACGCTCATCCTGCCGGCGAGCACCAAGCCGGTGGCGGCGGTCGTCGTGACGCACAGCGCGTCGTCGCCGCTCCGGGGGGCGTCGCTTTACGATCATCTCAAGACCGCCCTGCCGGCGCTCGGCATCGCGGTCTTCGTCTATGACCGGCGCGGATCGGGCCAGTCGGGCACGAAGACGGCCGGCGGCGACTTCACGCTGCTCGCCGACGATGCCATCGCCGCGGCGCAGAGCCTGAAGGGCGATCCACGCATCGACCCGAAGCGCATAGGGACCTGGGGGCTGAGCCAGGGCGGGTGGATATCGCCGCTGGCCGCGTCGCGAAGCCCCGATATCGCCTTTGTGATCGCGGTGTCGGCGCCGGTCGTCACCGCCGATGTGCAGATGCTCTTCTCCTCGACCAATCACCTGAGGGCGAACGGCCATTCGCAGGCCGAGATCGACCAGATGACCGCGACGCGAAAAGCGGTCGACGACTATATGCGCGGAACGGGAAGCCGTGAGGCCGCGCAGAAAATGATCGATGCGGCCAAGACCCAGCCGTGGTTCAAATATACCTATATGGGCGAAACGATCCGCGACCGCGCCGTTTCGGGCTGGCGCCGCGAAATCGAGAATGATCCGCTGAAGAATCTGTCGGCGGTCACCGTGCCGACGCTCGTCCTGTACGGTGCCGACGATGCGGTGGTGCCGGTCGCCGTCTCGGTCGAGCGCCTGAAGGCCGTCGCGGCGCGGATGCCGAAACTGACGGTGCACAGCATCGCGGGCGCCGATCACGCGATGGCGATGTCGACCGATCAGAAAATCTCGCTCGATCCCAAGCATGACGGCACCGAACGACCGGATTCGGCCGAATATATGGCCATTCTTGCAAGCTGGCTCGCGCTCAACGGGTATGTGACGCGCTGAATATCGCGAAAGACGGCGATTTTTTTGCCTATGCTCCTAAGCAATTGCATATCGCGGCGGGAAGGCTTAACCGGCACCGCATCGACCGTTTAGAGTCAAGACAGGGCTGATATGGCTGGCAACGAACCGAGTGCGCGTCCGCGCTCCCCGCATTTGCAGGTATATAAATGGACCCCCGCGATGGCGGTCTCGATCCTTCATCGCGCGAGCGGTGACGGTCTCGCGATTGTTGGTGCGTGCATGTTCCTCTGGTGGCTTGGCGCGCTCGCGGCCGGTCCCGACGCTTATGCCGCATTCCTCGCCTGCGTCTGGCACGATCCCAGCCCCGAGGTCGGCATCGTTCACCAGATCACCAATATCGTCGGCAAGGTCGTGCTTGTCGGCCTGACCTGGGCCTTTTTCCAGCATCTCTTCTCGGGGCTGCGCCACTTCGTGCTCGATACGGGTGCCGGTTACGAACTGAAGACCAACAAGCTGTGGTCGATCGCCGTGATCACCGCGGGCGTCCTCGCGACCGCCGCGACCTGGCTCTATATCATGGCGGGGGCACTCTGATGGGCAATGGCACGCATCTGGGCAAGGTTCGCGGGCTCGGCTCGTCGGGGCATGGCTCGCACCACTGGCTGCAACAGCGGTTGACCGCGCTCGCCAACATCCTGCTCGTCGGCTTCCTGTTCGTTTCGCTGGTCCGCCTGCCGCTCGGCGATCATGCCGCGGTGCTGCGCTGGGCCTCGAATCCGACCGTCGCGCTCGCGCTGATCCTGATGGTGGTCAGCGTCTTCTGGCACCTGCGGCTTGGCCTGACGGTGCTGATCGAGGACTATGTCCACGGCGAGGCGACGCGTCTGCTGTCGCTCGTCCTTCTCAACTTCTATGCGATCGGCGGCGCCGCCTACGGCATTTTCGCCATTGTCCGTATCGTGCTTGCGCCCGCCGCCGGGCTCGCTCCGGGGGGCATGTAAGATGACCGACGCCTACAAGATCATCGATCATATCTATGACACCGTCGTTGTCGGTGCCGGCGGTTCGGGCCTGCGCGCCACGATGGGCAGCGCCGAAGCGGGGCTGAAGACCGCGTGCATCACCAAGGTGTTCCCGACGCGCAGCCACACCGTCGCGGCGCAGGGCGGCATCGCCGCGTCGCTCGGCAACAATTCGCCCGACCATTGGCAATGGCATATGTACGACACCGTCAAGGGCTCCGACTGGCTCGGCGACCAGGACGCGATCGAATATATGGTGCGCGAAGCGCCGAACGCGGTCTACGAACTCGAGCATGCCGGCGTCCCGTTTTCGCGTAACGCCGACGGCACCATCTATCAGCGCCCCTTTGGTGGCCATATGCAGAATATGGGCGAAGGCCCGCCGGTGCAGCGCACCGCCGCCGCGGCCGACCGTACCGGCCATGCAATGCTGCATGCGCTCTATCAGCAGTCGCTGAAATATGACGCCGACTTCTTCGTCGAATATTTCGCGCTCGACCTGATCATGGAAAATGGCGCCTGCCGCGGCGTCATCGCGATGTGCCTCGAAGATGGCAGCATCCACCGCTTCCGTTCGCAGGCCGTCGTGCTCGCGACGGGCGGTTACGGCCGCTGCTATTTCACCGCCACCTCGGCGCACACCTGCACCGGCGACGGCGGCGGCATGGTGCTGCGCGCCGGCCTGCCTTTGCAGGACATGGAATTCGTCCAGTTCCACCCGACCGGCATCTACGGCGCCGGCGTCCTCATCACCGAAGGCGCGCGCGGCGAGGGCGGCTACCTCACCAACTCCGAGGGCGAGCGTTTCATGGAACGCTATGCCCCCTCGGCAAAGGATCTGGCGTCGCGCGACGTCGTCTCGCGCTCGATGGCGCTCGAAATCCGCGAAGGCCGCGGCGTCGGCGCGGACAACGACCATATCTATCTGCACCTCGACCATATCGATCCCGCGGTGCTCGCCGAGCGCCTGCCGGGGATCACCGAGAGCGGCAAGATTTTCGCCGGTGTCGATCTGACGCGCCAGCCGCTCCCCGTCGTCCCGACGGTCCATTACAATATGGGCGGCATCCCCTGTAACTATCACGGCGAAGTCGTGACGCTCGGCAAGGATGGCCCCGACACCGTCGTCCCCGGACTGTTCGCGGTCGGCGAAGCCGCGTGCGTGTCGGTCCACGGCGCGAACCGCCTCGGCTCGAACAGCCTGATCGACCTCGTCGTCTTCGGCCGCGCGACCGGCCATCGCCTCAAGGAAATCCTGAAGCCTGGCGCCGCACAGGCCGCGCTGCCCAAGGACAGCGCCGACCTCGCACTCAGCCGCCTCGATCATTTCCGCAACGCCAATGGCGGCTCGCCGACGGCGGAAATCCGCACCGAGATGCAGCGCGCGATGTCGGCCCATGCCGCGGTGTTCCGCACCGACGAACTGATGGCGGAGGGCAAGGAAAAGCTCACCAAAACCTATCAGCGGATGAACGACGTCCATGTCACCGACCGCAGCCTGATCTGGAACACCGACCTCATCGAAACGCTCGAGCTCGACAATCTGATCGCGCAGGCGACGGTGACGATGCATTCGGCGTTCAACCGCAAGGAAAGCCGCGGCGCCCACGCGCACGAGGATTTCCCGAACCGCGACGACGCGACCTGGATGAAGCACACGATCAGCTGGTTCGACGGCTGGGGCGGCAAGGGCGGCGGCGTCCGCCTCGATTACCGCCCGGTCCATGAATATACGCTGTCCGACGACGTCGAATATATCAAGCCGAAGGCGCGCGTTTATTGATCGGTTTTAGCGGATAAGCGGGGTCGCGGGCGATCGCGGCCCCGTTCGTTCGATTATCGGCCTGTCATTCGCCGAACAGGCTGCGCACCGGGTTGATGTCGGAAAAGGGCACATCGACGTCGTTGCCCATGATCCACAATTTCTGGCACGCGATGGCAAAGAACATCACCGCGATCGTCCAGACGATAAAGGTCTTGCGGGCGATCCAGCGGCGCTCGGCCTCTGCGGCCCTGGCGCGGGCCTTGTGGTCGATGCCCAGCTCACCTTCGAATTCGGCGACAAGCTGTGCGCGGCGGGTACGCGAAATATTCGCGATACTCGCGTCGCCTTCCACGCGTTTCGATCGGCGTTTTGCCATGATCCACCTTGGCCCAGCTAGTCCTCCTGACGGCTATAGCACCCAGCCCCTGCCAATTGGTTAACCCGGCGCTATCGGCTCGTCGCAATCCCGATCAATTTGATGCGCGCGCTCGCCCCGCGAAGCAGCGTCAAATCGCGCGGCGGGCGGCAGAGCGCCGCGGCGAGCAGGCGCAGCACCGCGTCGTTCGCGGCGCCGTCGGCGGGCGGCGAGGTGACGCGGATATGCACGGTTTCGCCCTCGACCCGAATCTCGTCGTGCCGCGCGCCGGGCGTGACCCGCACTGCAATCCGTCCCGACGCTGCAAGGTCGCTGAGCGCCTCGGTCAGCGCCGGGTCGGGCCGGATTTTCAGACGGTGACGACCAGCTTGCCGACCGCGGTCCGGTCGCCGAGCTTGGCGATCGCCTTGCCGCCGTCGGCGAGGGCAAAGCTCTCGGTCACCCGCGGCTGAATCTTGCCCTGCTCCCACAGCTGGAACAGCCGCGCGATATTGGCGCGGTTACGCGCGGGTTCGCGGGCCACAAAAGCACCCCAGAACACGCCCGCGACATCGCAGCTCTTGAGCAAGGTGAGGTTGAGCGGCAGGCGCGGAATGCCCGCAGGGAAACCGACGACGAGATAGCGACCCTCCCACGCGATCGAACGCAGCGCGGGCTCGGCATAATCGCCGCCGACCGCGTCATAGATGACGTTCGCGCCATTCGGGCCAACGGCTTCCTTGAACTTGTTCGCAAGCTCCTTCGACTGGTCCTTGTCGAACGGCTGGCGGCCATAGACGACGACCTCGTCGGCGCCCGCCTGGCGTGCGATGTCGGCCTTTTCCTCGCTCGACACGCCGGCAACGACGCGCGCGCCGAAGGCCTTGCCCAGCTCGACCGCGGCGATGCCGACGCCGCCCGATGCGCCGAGCACGAGCAAGGTGTCGCCTTCCTCGATATGTCCGCGATCGACAAGCGCGTGGATGCTGGTGCCATAGGTCATCAGCAGCGAGGCGCCCGCGGCGAAATCATGCGCTTCGGGCAAATGATAGACATTGTGCACCGACACCGCGACGGCTTCGGACATGCCGCCATTGCCGCAGCCCGCGATGACGCGGTCGCCGACCTTGAACTCGGTCACACCCTCGCCGACTTCGGCGACCAATCCCGCGACTTCGCCGCCGGGGGCGAAGGGGCGTTCGGGGCGGAACTGATATTTATCCTCGATGATCAGCACGTCGGGGAAGTTGACCGCGCAGGCCTTCACGTCGATCACGATCTGGCCCTTGCCCGCGGTCGGGCGCGGCAGTTCGCCCAAGGTGAGCGTTTCGGGGCCGCCGGTTGCGGTCGACAAGAGAGCCTTCATCATCTTCTCCTCTTATGGTGTTCGTTTGATCCTATGCGGCGGGACGCATCCACGGCCGATCGGCGTCGAGTTTTGCCTCATAGGCGCCGATCGCCGCGTCGCTCTTTTCGGTCAGCGAAATCTCGTCGAGCCCTTCGAGCAGGCACATCTTGCGGAACGGGTCGATCTCGAAGCTGAAACGGTCCTGATACTGCGTCGTCACCGTCTGATGCTCGAGGTCGACGAAGACCGGATCGGTCGTGGCGACCTCCATCAGCCGGTCGATGGCCGATTGAGGAAGGACGACGGGCAATATGCCGTTCTTCACTGCATTGCCCGAGAAAATGTCCGAATAGCTGGGCGCGATCACGACGCGGATGCCGAGGTCGCCGAGCGCCCATGCGGCATGTTCGCGGCTCGATCCGCAGCCGAAATTGTCGCCCGCGATCAGGATCGGCGCGCCCTTGAAATCGGCGCTGTCGAACAGATTGTCGGGATCGGCGCGCAGGCTTTCGAACGCGCCGCGCCCCATGCCCTCGCGCGTCGTCGTCTTCAGCCAGTGCGCGGGGATGATGACGTCGGTATCGACATTCTTGAGCCCGAACGGGATCGCGCGGCCTTCGACCTTGTCGAGCGGGGTCATGCCATCAGCTCCCGCACATCGGTGAGTTTGCCCGTCACCGCCGCTGCCGCCGCCATCGCGGGGCTGACGAGGTGCGTGCGCGCGCCCGGGCCCTGACGCCCGACGAAATTGCGGTTGCTCGTCGAGGCGCAGCGTTCGCCCGCGGGCACCTTGTCGGGGTTCATCGCGAGGCACGCCGAACAGCCGGGCTCGCGCCATTCGAGGCCCGCGTCGGTGAAGATGCGGTCGAGCCCCTCGGCTTCGGCCTGCGCTTTCACCAGCCCCGATCCGGGGACGACGATCGCCCATTTGACATTGTCGGCCTTGTGGCGGCCCTTGATCACCGCGGCGGCGGCGCGCAGATCCTCGATGCGGCTGTTGGTGCAACTGCCGATAAAGATATTCTCGACCGGCACATCCTGCATCCGCGTGCCGGGTTCGAGGCCCATGTACGCGAGCGATTTGGCGGCGGCGGCTTGCTTCGATGGATCGGCGAAGCTTTCGGGGGCGGGGACGACGCCGGTGATCGGCACGACGTCCTCGGGGCTGGTGCCCCATGTGACGCTTGGCGCGATGTCGGCGGCGTCGATGACGACACTCTTGTCATAGGTCGCGCCCGGATCGGTCGCGAGGCTTTTCCAGTAAGCGACCGCGGCGTCCCAGTCTGCGCCCTTCGGCGCATAGGGGCGGCCCTTGAGGTATGCGAAGGTCGTCTCGTCGGGCGCGATCAGCCCGGCGCGCGCGCCGCCTTCGATCGCCATGTTGCTGACCGTCAGCCGCCCTTCGACGCTCAGCGCGCGGATCGCGCTGCCCGTATATTCGATGACATGGCCGGTGCCGCCCGCGGCGCCGATGACGCCGGTGATGTGGAGGATGATATCCTTCGCGCTGACGCCGGGGCCGACTTCGCCCTCGACGCGCACTTCCATCGTCTTCGACGGCTGGAGCAGCAAGGTTTGCGTCGCGAGCACATGCTCGACCTCGCTCGTCCCGATGCCGAAGGCGAGCGCGCCGATGCCGCCGTGGCACGCGGTGTGGCTGTCGCCGCAGACGATCGTTGTGCCGGGCAGCGAAAAGCCCTGCTCGGGCCCGACGACATGGACGATGCCCTGTTCGGGCGCCGTCGCATCGATGTAGCGAATGCCAAATTCGGGGGCGTTCTTTTCGAGCGCCGCCAATTGCGCCGCGCTTTCGGGGTCGGCGATCGGCAGCTTGTTGCCCGCCGCATCGAGCCGCGGCGTGGTCGGCACATTATGGTCGGGCACCGCAATCGTAAGATCGGGGCGGCGCACCGTGCGCCCGCTCGCGCGAAGCCCGGCAAAGGCCTGCGGGCTGGTGACTTCATGGACAAGGTGACGGTCGATGAAGATCAGGCAAGTGGCATCGGGGCGCTGTTCGACGACATGCGCGTCCCAGATTTTCTCATAAAGGGTGCGGGGCCGAGTCATGCGGTTCACTTAAGCTTGCGCGACAACAATGCAAGCGAGTGGCGATCAAAAACGCAATTTTCGGTCGCACTCGATGGAGTATAATGGGGCCATGTCGACGCTCGCCATCATCGCGCTCATTCTCGCCACCTTCGCGGCGATGGAGGGCGTTGCCTGGGCGAGCCACAAATATATCATGCATGGTTTCGGCTGGGCCTGGCATCGCGACCATCACGAACCGCACGACAAGATGCTTGAAAAGAACGATTTGTTCGGCCTCGTCGGCGCCGCGCTGAGCATTTCGATGTTCGTTGTCGGCAGCCCGATGATCATGGGCGCCGCTGCGTGGGAGCCCGGAACGTGGATCGGACTCGGCGTCCTCTTCTACGGCATCATCTATACGCTGGTGCACGACGGGCTCGTCCACCAGCGCTATTTCCGCTGGGTGCCGCGGCGCGGCTATGCGAAGCGGCTGGTGCAGGCGCACAAGCTCCACCATGCCACGCTCGGCAAGGAAGGCGGGGTCAGCTTCGGCTTCGTCCTCGCGCGCGACCCCGCCAAACTGAAGGCCGAACTGAGGGCACAGCGCGCGGCCGGAATCGCGGTCGTGCGCGAGGCGCTCGCCGACTAGGCCGTCCGGTAATCGGCGGTGATCACGCCCGCTGCCATCAATTCCGCCTCGTGACCCTCCTCGCGCCAGCTTTCGGCGAGCGCCTGCCGTTCCCATTCGACCATCGCCGGCTGCGCGAGCATATGGTCGACCCACGCCTGTCCGGCGCCGGCGTCGAGGCCATAGGTGCGGATACGGAAGGCGACCGGGGCGAAGAAGGCGTCGACCGCGGTAAAGCGGTCGCCCGCGAGGAAGGGGCCGCCGAAGCGCGACAGGCCCTCGGCGAACAATTCGCGGATGCGCGCGACGTCGAGGCGGAGCGCACCCGACGGCGGCTTTGGCGTCACGCGAACCCCGACATTCATCGTGCAATCGTTGCGCAGCGCCGAAAAGCCGCTGTGCATTTCCGTCGTCGCGCATTGCGCCCAGGCGCGCGCGTCGGGGTCGGCCGGCCATACACCCTCGTGCCGGTCGGCGAGATAGAGCGTGATGCCGAGCGAGTCGTAGACGGTCCGTCCTTCGTCGAGCAGCGCGGGAACCTGTCCGGTCGGCGAAAAACTGCGGAACTCGTCATAGTTGATCGGGTTGGTGAAGGGTTCGATCTGGTCCTCGAACGCGATGCCGAGCGCGCGCATCAGCACCCAGGGGCGCAGCGACCAGCTCGAATAATTGCGGTTGGCGGTGATCAGCACATACATGCCTGGCGCTCCTGTGCGATGATGGGGGACGTATAGTCGGGGTCGTGCGCGAAGGGCAGCGGCGTGCCATCGCGGAGCGCGGCGAGCACGCTGCCGAAATCGGTCGCGGCGCGCCACCCGAAGCGGCGCTCGGCGCGCGACGGGTCGTAAACGCGGTCGATGATCTCGGGGAGTACCCAGCCTTTGGCGGCATAGAGCTCGGCAGCGTCGGGATGATGGCGCGCGATCACCGCGCGCGCCTCACGCGCCAGTTCTTCGGCTTCCTCGCGCGCGAACGGCGGCGGCGCCGAGAGGATGAAGGTATCGCAGCCGATCGACGGCGCGGTTTCGAGCGCGGCGAGATGCGCCGCGGCGGCGTCCTCGACCGTCAGGCGGCGGTTGAGCAATTCATTGGCCTTGAGATTCTCGCCGCCGGGGGCTTCGTGCGTGTCGTCATCCTCGGGGAAGAAGCGCCCGGTGCGCAGGATCGCCACCGCGATGCCATGCTCGCGGTGCACCAGCCTGCACGCCTGCTCGGCGGCGAGCTTGGTGATTCCGTAAATGTTGCGCGGTTCGATCGGACCGAAATCCTCGTCCATCCACCATGCGCCCGCCTCGCCCGCGCCTTCGCGCACATCGGCGCGTATCATCAGCGAGGTCGTCGAGGTGAAGAGGAAGCGGTCGTTGCCCGCCGCGACCGCGGCCTCGATCAGATTGAGCGTCCCGCTGACATTGACGTCGACGAAGGCTTGGCGCGGATAACGCACGATGTCGGGCTTATGCAGCGCGCCGCCGTGGATCACCGCCTCGATCCCATGCTCGCCCATCGTCCGGTCGATCAGCGCGCGGTCGGCGACGGTGCCGATGACTTGCGTATGCGTCCCGGGCACAACGTCGAGCCCGGTGACGTCATGGCCGTTTTGGGCGAGGAGCGGAGCCAGATAGCGCCCCAGCCAACCCGATGATCCGGTCAGCAGTACGCGCATCGATGAATCTCCTCTCGGCCTTGTCCGCGCGCCTCATACACAGGCAGCGGACGGGGGGGAAGGCCGTTACCCTTTCGGCTCCGCGGCAACCGGAGCCGCCTTCGCAGCGCTCCCCGCGGGCGCGGGCAATTCGCTAAGGTCGAGCCAGCCCGCATTGTCGCGCTTGTGATAGCTGTCGATTACCGTGAACGGGATGCGGAACGGAAATCCCCAATCGCTGTTCCACAGTGCGACGACGCCCGTCCGCGTCGCCGGTTCGAAAATCATCGTCGCGCGATAGCCCTCGACCGCGCCCGAATGGCCTTCGAGCCGGCTGCCGCCATAGGTGAAGCTCCGCCAGCCGAGGCCATAGGCCGCATCGCCCGTGGCCGCGCGCAAGGCGCCGCCATAGAGCCGCCCGGTGCCGACGCGCGGGCGATGGGCGAGCTGCAACACCGGGGCAGGCAGCACGTCGGGGCGCTTCCCCATCATCGCCTGCATCCATGTGGCGAAATCGACGATATCGCTTTCGACCCCCGCAGCGGCGGGAACGCGCCAATAGGCTTCCTTGATCGGGCGGACCTGCGCGCCGCGATGCGGTTTCGCCCAATCCTTCGCGCCCGTCAGCCGCTCCATGCCGTACCCTGCGCTGACCATGCCGAGCGGGCGGAAAAACCGGTCCTCGACCGCTTTGCCGAACGGCTCGTTCGCCGCCCGCGCCAATATCTCGCTCGCCGCGTCGAAGGCGATATTCTGATAGGTGTGGCAGGTGCCGGGTTCGCATTGCAGCGGCGCGGCGGCGAGGCTCGCGCGCAGCGCCGCGGGGTTCTGCCCTTCCTCCAATTTCTCGTCATAGGCATTTTTGGTAAGGCCCGTGCGCTGGGCCAGCAGCTGGTCCAGCGTGACATGCGCCTCGGCGCCGCCGGGCAAACGCAGCGACGTGCCGAGGCCGGCGACCGGACGGCCCAGATCGAGAGCACCGTCGGTAGCCAGCGCGGCCGCCAGCACGCCCGTGGCGGTTTTGGAAACCGAGGCCCAGCGGAACAGCGTTTGCGGCGTTACCTGCGCCCCGGTCGACTTGTCGGAAAAGCCATAGGTGCGGACGAAACGCAGTTCGCCGTCTTCGACCACCGCCACTGCCAGCCCCGCCATCTCGGGCCGCTGCGACAGGTCGGAGAGTTGCCGGTCGAGCGCTTGATAGTCGATTCGGCCGCGCCATTCGGCGGGGGTGTCGGGCAGGTTCTCGGGCGCCTTGATCGGGATTGCGACGCTCGCCAGCGGGTGCTTCCCGCCGAGCGCGTGAATGCCAAACCAGCCTGCCAACCCCAAAGCGACGATCGCGATGAGATAGGTGAAAACCGGCCTTCTGGACTTGTTTTTAAACTGCGACCTCATAATTGGCCGCCGTCTTAGCGGCGACTTCCGCGGCCGTCACCCCTCAGGGCGCAAGATGGCGCCAGGCCTTGAATGTCCCCACGGCGTAAACCGCGCCATAGACAAAGACGATCAGCGAAGACCAGACCGCGAAACTGTCGGTGTGTTGCGGACGCCACAAATGGAGCGGCACAAAAATAAGGCCGCGGAGCAGATAGATGGACGCGATGACGATCAGCCCCGTCCGCAGCAGCGGCAGGCGCGGGAACGAACCGGCGCCCGAAAAGGCATAGGCGGCCCAGATCAGCAAGACGGCGCCGATCGCAAGCGTGATCAGCGTCGGGTGCAGGTCGCCGCGCGCCGCGGCACGCGCCATGCCTTCGCCCGCGCCGAAAAAGCGATACCAGTCGGGACCGCCGAAAATGCACGCGATATGGAGCAGCGCGGCCAGGACCGATAACCACCCGCCGACGATCAGCCAGGCGGAACCGGGATTGGCGGCGACATTATGCAATATAATGCGCCGTCGTTTTCGCGGCGACGTCCTCCGCCGTCACGCCCGGCGCCAGCTCGATCAGCTTGAACGGGCTGTCATGGTCGTCGCGCTTGAACACCGCGAGGTCGGTGATGATCATGTCGACGACATTCTTGCCGGTCAGCGGCAGCGTGCATTCGGGGATGAACTTGGGACTGCCGTCCTTGGCGTTATGCTCCATCACGACGATGATCTTCTTGACCCCGGCGACGAGGTCCATCGCGCCGCCCATGCCCTTGATCATCTTGCCGGGGATCATCCAGTTCGCGATGTCGCCATTTTCGGCAATCTCCATCGCGCCGAGGACGGTGAGGTCGATATGCCCGCCGCGGATCATCGCGAAACTGTCCGACGAGCTGAAGTAAGCCGACTGCGGCAGCTCGCTGATCGTCTGCTTGCCCGCGTTGATCAGGTCGGGGTCCTCGTCGCCCTCAAAGGGGAAGGGGCCGATGCCGAGCATGCCGTTTTCGGACTGGAGCGTCACCGTCATCCCGGCAGGAATATGGTTCGCGACCAGGGTCGGGATGCCGATGCCAAGGTTGACGTAATAGCCGTCCTGCAGTTCCTTCGCGGCGCGCGCCGCCATGTCATCACGCGTCCAGGCCATTATTTCGGCTCCCATTGCTTGTCGGAGGGGAAGGCATCGTCCCAGCCCAGTTTTTCCCACGGGCCGTAGACGGGGTTGGGGAAAAGGAACCAGCCCTTGTCCCAAAGTGCGGTTGCGCCCGCGCTGGTGGCGAGCGCCATGCGCTGCGCGGCGGGCAAATCCTTGACGTTGAACTGCTGGCTAAAATCGCCGAGCTGGTCGCCGCCCAAAATGATCACGCAATATTTCGACGCGATCGCCGCGCGGCGTCCGTCCTTGCTCGATCCGTCGGCATAGTCGCCCATCAGGAACAAAGTCTCGCCATGCTTGAATTCGCCGAGCCCGGCGGCGCGCAGCGTGTCCTCGCTGCCCCTGGCGTTGGCGGCGCTGCGGTTGGTGTTGGCGATGACGGTGATCCCCGCGGCGCGGAGTTTGTTCACCATCTCGACCGAGCCGGGCATCGCGGCTGCCTTGCCCGCACCGGTCTTTTCCCACTGGTCCCAAACCTTCGGATCGTAGGCGGAGTGCGCGAAATGGCGCATCGGACCGAGGTTCCAGATCAGCGTCTCGTCGGCGTCGAACACCGCGGCGAAAGGCTTGCCGCCGCACGGCTCGAACGCCGGCGCATCCATCGTCGCACCCGCCGCCAGCACGACGCTGTCCTTCGGCCGCTGCTTGATCCGCCACACGCCATAGTCGGCGATCCGCGCATTGGTCGCGCGCACCGCCACCGCAGCCTCGGGCGAGCCATAGAGATATTGCAGCGCGACCGGCGGTTTGGCAGCTTCGGTTGGCGCAGGCGGCGCGGTCGACACGTCCGCGGGCGCGCTGGCGCACCCGGCAAGGAGCAGCGCGGCGCCAATGGCGAAGTCCCGCATCAGGCCGTCTCGCGCGGGCGCGTCGTGCGGAATTCGATCTTCTTGTCGTAGGGCGCGCCGAGGACGAGGCGCTTCACATAGATGCCCGGGAGATGGATCGCATCGGGATCGAGGCTGCCGACGGGAACGATTTCCTCGACCTCGGCGACGCAGATCTTCGCGGCGGTCGCCATCGGCTGGTTGAAGTTGCGCGCGGTCTTGCGGAAGATGAGGTTGCCGCTCTCGTCGGCCTTCCACCCCTTGATGATCGCAAGGTCGGCGAAGATGCCGCGTTCGAGGATATAATCCTGCCCGTCGAAATTCTTCACTTCCTTGCCCTCGGCGACGAGCGTGCCGACGCCGGTCTTGGTGTAGAAGCCGGGGATGCCCGCACCGCCGGCGCGGCAACGCTCGGCGAGTGTGCCCTGCGGGCAGAATTCGACCTCGAGCTCGCCCGCCAGATATTGCCGCTCGAACTCCTTATTCTCGCCGACATACGACGAGATCATCTTCTTGACCTGCTTGGTACGGAGCAGCTTGCCGAGCCCTTCGCCGTCGATCCCGGCGTTGTTGCTGGCGATGGTGAGGTTCTTCGTCCCCGCATCGCGGATCGCGTCGATCAGCCGCTCGGGGATGCCACAAAGGCCGAAACCGCCTGCGCAAATCTGCATGCCGTCGAACAGCAATCCTTCGAGGGCGGTGGCGGCGTCGGGATATTGCTTCTTCCCCATGGGACGGCTCTCCTGAATGATTTCGTGCGCGACCTTGGCGTATTTGATCCATCAATTCTAATTGTTCGATTTTTGGATTATACATAGACGATGTCTATCAATCGCGTCTCGCTCTATCATCTCGAAACCCTGCTGTGGATCGACCGGCTCGGCACCTTTTCGGCCGCCGCCGAGCGGCTCAACACGACCCAGCCGACGGTGTCGGCGCGGATGCGCGAGCTCGAACAGCGCCTCGGCACCGCGCTGTTCCGCCGCGAGGGGCGCGCGATGTCGCTCACCGCGGCGGGGCGCAAGCTGGTGCGCGACTGTGACCCGCTGCTCCGCGACATGCAGGTCGCGCTGCTCGGCAGCGGCGGCTATGGCGAGGCGAGCGGAGTGGTGCGGATCGGCGCGGGCGAGATCGCGGCGGCGAGTTGCCTTCCGGCCTTCGTCGCGGGATTGAAGGCCGATATGCCGAATGTCGGGCTCGAGATCGAAATCGACCTCACCGCGAACCTGATCCAGCAGCTGCTCACCGGGCGCACCGACATCGCCTTTGCCGCGGGGCCGATCGCGCATCCGGCGCTGAAAACGAGCCCGATCGGCGCGGTCGAACTCGTCTGGCTCGCGAGCCGCGCGGTGGCATCGGCCTTTACCGGTGGCGAAGCCGCGCTTCCGGTCTGGTCGCTCGCCAGCCATTCGCCGATCCATGGCCGGATGCGCGAGGCGATCGCGGCGTCGCGCATCGCGCAGAAGTCACTCAACTTATGCAACAATGCCAGAACGATGATCGACATCGCGAAGGCGGGCGGCGGCATCGGCATCTTCCCGCAACCGATGGTGCGCGGCGAAATCGCGAGTGGCGCGCTCACCCAAATCGACGGCATGCCGACGCTGGCGCCCGTCGAGTTTCACGTCGCGATGCGCGTTGCGGATACCGAGCCTGTCCTCACGCAGATCTTCGAGCGCGCGGCAAAGCTGAACCTCGCCGAAGCGTCAGGGTAGGGGCATTCCCAGCACCCCCGACAGGTCGGCGAGCGCCTGTTCGCCGCTCGTCACCTTGATCGCGTGCATGCCGAGCTGGCTCGCGGGTTTGCAGTTGATCCCGAGGTCGTCGAGATAGATGCATTCGCCGGGCTCGACGCCGAGCTTTTCGCACATCATCAGATAAATCCGCGGGTCGGGTTTGCGCACCCCCGCCTTGCTCGACTCGATGACATGCGCAAAGCGCGCCATGATATCGGCGACCTCGATCGCGGCCTCCTCGCTCCGCGTCATTCCCGCGCCGAGAACGCCCATCTTGCCGCCCGGCACATTGTTCGTGATGCACGCGATGGTGAAGCCGCGATCCTTCAACGTATCGAGCGCCGCGACCATCGCCGGACGCACCGCCCCCGCGATGACGGCAAGCACGGCTTCGCCTTCCAGCTCATGCCCCAGCGCGCGCGCCTCCTCGGCGAACAGCGCGTCGAACGCGGCAGCATCGATTTCGGCGCGCTCGAACTTCGCCCAGGCATTGCCGTCGGGGTTGGCCGCGTTGACGCGGCGGACGAAATCGCGTGGCAGCCCGCGCTCGTCCTCCAACCGGTTGAACGCCTCGAAGGGCGAGGCGGTGATGACGCCGCCAAAATCGAAAATCACGGTCGTGAAGCGACCCATGGATGGTTCCTGTCGTTGGGAGAGTTGGAAGGATCAGCGCAGCATGATGCTGGCGCGCGGATTGTCGGCGCCGAAGCTCTGTTCGGCGACCTTCACGCCCGCCGCTTCGAGCGCGGCGCGGCGCCCATCGGCGCGCGTCGCGAGGATCGCGGGTTCGAAGGAGAGGGTGCGCGCATAGCAGGGGAGCGCCGCGATGCGGTCGAGCCAGGCTGCCGTCCTGGGCCAGCGCGCCGGGTCGGGCGTCCAGCCGGCAATCGCGGCGTTGCGCAGCGGACAGGCGACGGCGAGGTCGGCAATGCTGACCGCGTCGCCGAACAGGAAGCCGCCCGCCGGCGCGCGTTCCTCGATCCAGTCGATCGCTTCGGGCAGGTCGGTGTCGGTGACCTTCGCGATCGCCGCCTCGTCGGGCGGACGCTTGAAGACATGCGGCGCAACAATCTTCGGAAAGAAGAGGCTCCAGATGCAGAGGTCGCCGAGCCGGCTGTCGGCATATTCCTCGATCCAGCGTGCCTGTGCCCGTTCGCGCGGGCCCTTGGGCAGCACCGGGACATCGGGGTAGGCTTCGTCGAGATATTCGGCGATCACGGTCGAATCATTGATGACAAGGTCGCCGTCGACCAGCACCGGGATGCGGCGCAGCGGGCTCAGCTTCGAAAATTCGTCGTTACCGTAAAAGGGCGTGATCGGATCGAGTTCGTAATCGAGCCCCTTCAGGTGCAGGATGGCGAGGATCTTGCGCACATAGGGCGACACAGGACTTCCGACGATCAGCATCGCTTTTCCTTATTTCTTCACGGGCGGCGTCGCGACGCGCTGGCCCGACCAGCTCGCATCGTCGATAGTGAGGTCGAGCCGGTCGGGCGAGCGTACGGTATCGAGCAGAAAGACATAAGGCCCGCTCGCCGCGAGGACCGCATCCATCGCCTTTTCCAGCGGGATGGTGACGGTCGGGATGCGCGCATAGCTCGATTTGATCTCGACCTTGTTCGCCCCGATGCGCGTCACGGTGATCGTGACGCCATTTTTCGAGGAGCCGCGTGCATCGGAAATGACGTCGCCCTTATAGGTGCCCGCTACGCGGTCGGCGAGATCGGGTTTGTGCGCGGGTGCGGCCTTGGGCGTTTCGGCAAGCGCGGCGCCCGCCGGAAGCAGGAGCGCGAGCGAGGTGGCGAAAACAAGCGTGCGAAGCATGGCCGATCCTTTCTTGCGGTGAGAAAAGCGGCTGGTCGCCCCAGCCCTCATGGAACGACGACAATCCCTTTTTTGGGGTCGGCCTGTCCCGAGAGCATCTCCCGATAGGCGGCGAGCGCCGCATCGCCGCCGCTGCGTTTATCGACCGAAGTCAGCCGCGGTGCAACGTCCATGAAGGCAAGCCAGGCTTCGGCGATCTTCTGCCCGAACGCCGCGCCGCCCCAGTCGGCGATGCGTTTTTGACTGCGGCCGGGCGCGAAAAAGCCCTGCCGTTCGGGGCCGGGGAGCCCCTCGCCATCGACCTGCGCATCCCAGTGCGACTTGCCGACGATGATCGAGGCTTTGAGGTTGTTCCCGTAATGGCTGTGCACCACGCGTGTCACCGCGCCATTGCCCGCCATGTCGACGAGCGCTGCGGGGGTCGATGCATTCAGCGTCATGATCTGGTCATAGCTGATGACGCGGTCGTAGATGCCTTGCGCCGCGAGCGCCTCGACATTGGCGGCGCTCGTCAGGCCGATCGTTTCGGGGCGGTCGGTACGCAGCTTGAGTGCGAAGCCGAGGCCGATCGCGGTTTTGCTCGACGCGCTCGCGATCAGGATCTGCTGGACGCCATAATCGCCCTCATCCTCGAACTGGTCGGCGATCAGCCAGCCGGTGAGGAACAACGGGCGGAACACCGGCCAATAATCATGGTCGGCGGCGCGATAATCGGGCAGCGCCTCGATCCGCTGATAATTGTTATAGATGGGGGGCAGGGTGGTGCGCCGCGGCGTCACATCGGTGAAGCCGCCCGCTCCCGCCTTGCCGACGGTCAGCACGGCATCGCTTGCCATCGGGTAATAGCCATAGAAACGGTCGCCGACCGCGACGCCCTCGGCGGCGCTTTCGGTCACCGTCGCAAAGCCCCAGACGGGCAGGCGGCCCGGCGTATCGCGCTCGGCGAAGAAATCCCAATAGCCCTGATCATTGCCGAACAGCCCCGCGGGCTTGCCGAACACGGCATAAGTGATGTTGTTCGCGGTCATCGCATAGCTGTCCAGATGCACGCGCACCTGCCCCGGCGCGAGCGGCGCGCCCGCGTCCTCGACCAAATGGGCTTGCGTGATATCGTCGCGATCGATGTCGATCGCCCAGCTCTTTGCGCTCATGTCCGGACCCCTCCGATTGTCTTGCCCGCGAATGCGGGATGACCGATAGTCATACAGATGGCACCGCCCCTGACAATCGCGGTCAAACGCATTCACGAACCGGCCGGTCCCGGCGACGGGACGCGCTTCCTCGTCGACCGGCTGTGGCCGCGCGGCGTGTCGAAGGAGAAAGCGGCGCTGGCGGCATGGCTCAAGCCGCTGTCGCCGAGCGACGGCCTGCGCAAACGCTTCCACGGCGAAACCGCCGGTTCGGACGAGGCATGGGATGCGTTCCGCCTCGATTATTTCGCCGAACTCGATGCCGGCGGCGAGGAGGTGAAGGCGGCGCTCTTCACGCTCGATGCGGCGGCGCAGGCGGGGCCGGTGACCTTGCTCTACGCCGCGAAGAATGAGGAGCGGAACAACGCCGTTGCGCTCCGCGAATGGCTCGCGCGGCGCTAGCCGAGCAGCGATCCGATCGCGATCGTCGCCGCCATCGCGAAGGCGCCCCAAAAGGTCACGCGCAAGACCGGGCGCAGCATCGGTGCATTGCCCGCCCACGCGCCGAGCGCGCCGAGGATGGCAAGGAAGACGAGCGATGCCGCCGAGACCGTAAACGGCAACGAATCGCCGCGGTCGAGCATCACGGTCGCGAGCGGTAGCGCGGCACCGACCGCGAAGCTTGCAGCCGAGGCGCCGGCGGCCTGCACCGGCCGCGCCGCCATTTCGCGGGTGAGCCCCAGTTCGTCGCGCAAGTGGCTCTTGAGCGCATCATGTGCGGTGAGCTGCGCCGCGACCTCCTCAGCAAGCGGTCGGTCGAGTCCGCGCTGTTCGTAAATTTGCGTGAGTTCCTCGAGCTCATACTCGGGGTCCGCCGCGAGATGCCGTTTCTCCAGCTCGACATCGGCCCTTTCGGCGTCGCCCTGCGAACTCACCGACACATATTCGCCTGCCGCCATCGACATCGCGCCTGCAACGAGGCCCGCCGTGCCGGTGACGAGGATCGACGAGGGCGCAACGCCCGCCGCCGCGACGCCCGCGATCAGGCTGGCGGTCGACACGATCCCGTCGTTGGCGCCGAGGATCGCGGCGCGCAGCCAGCCGATCCGCGTGACGGCGTGGGTTTCGCGGTGCATTGGCGGGCCTCCCTGTTGCGGGCGACGCGCCGTGACAGTCAGCGAGCGCGCTCCGACTTCAGCCCTGCTGCCGCGATCCCGGCCACGGCGCAAGCGGCATCGTCGGAGGGCGCCTCGCCCGACGCGCCGACTCCGCCGAGCCGGGTGCGGCCGTCGGCGGAGAAGACGGGGATGCCGCCGGGGACGGGGACGACGTGAGGCGCATCCGCAAAACCCGGCGTGCCTTTGACCGCTTCTTCCATCCCGCTGGTCGGGAAACCCCACGCCGCGACGGCGCGCGCCTTTTCAATCGAGAATTCCATGCTGCCAAACCCATTGCCGTCCATCCGCCACGCGGCGACGAGCTGCCCGCCCGTATCGACGACCGCGATTGCATGGCTCTGGCTTTTGGCGCGTGCATGCGCCGCGCAGCCCTTGACGATCGCATCGGCCTGCTCGGCGTTCAGCCCCTGCGCGCTTGCGGGCGCCGCGATCAGCAGCGCCGCCATCCCCAACATCCTCATCCTTGCCTCCCCAACGGGCGCGGGGTCAGTACTGCAGTTGCAGCCCCGGTCTGGCCCAGCGCGTCTTCACGAGCCGGCCCGTCCCCGACAGGGTGATATAGGCATCCTGACGGTCGGGTCCGCCGAAGGCGATGTTGGTCGTGAAAATATCGTCGGTCGCGACAAATTCGACGAGCGCGCCATCGGGGCCGACGACCGAAATCCCGCACTCGCCGATCGTCGCGACGCAGATATTGCCGTTCGCCTCCATCGCGAGGCTGTCGAAGAATTTATAGCCCGCGGGGCGATAGAGCGGGATGCCGGGGCCACCGGGGCCCGCGCTGTCGTCGACCTTGCCCGGCGCGACGATGTTGAACTGGGTCAGGCGGCAGGTATAGGTTTCGGCGGCATAGAGCTTGGTTCCGTCGGGCGAGATGCCGATGCCGTTGGGGTTATAGCTCGGGAAGATCACTTCCTCGATGAAGCTGCCGTCGGCCTTGGCGTAGAAAATGCCGACGATGTCGTGGCACCGCGCGGCATAATCGACCTTGCCATGATCGGTGAACCAGAAGCCGCCGTGCGCGTCGAACATGATGTCGTTCGGGCCGCGCAGCGTCACACCATGGTCGCCCGATTTATACAGCACCTCGACTTCGCCCGTCTCGATATCGATACGCTCGATCCGCCCGCCCGAATAATCCTCGGCGATGCCGTGCGGCGCGAGATAACCGTTCGCCTCGACATAGTTGAACCCGCCGTTGTTGCAGCAATAGAGCTTGCCGTCGGGACCGATCGCGAGACCATTGGGGCCGCCGCCGGGGGTCGCGATGACCTCCTTCTTCCCGCCGGGCCAGCAACGCGTGATGCGCTTCGCCTCGATCTCGACGACGATGACGCTGCCGTCGTCCATCACGACCGGCGCCTCGGGAAAGCGCAATCCGTCGGCGATCAGTTCGAACTCGGCCATCCTCGTCTCCCTTGCTCTTGCACATTGGCTGTGCTTTGCGCGCATCATGCCCGTTCGCACGCTCTTCGCCACCAATTTTTACGAAGCCGATATCGGCACGCCCGACCTGCTCGATGAGCTGGAGGAAAGCAGCCGTCTGTTCGCCGAAGAGGATGGCGCGGGCCGGCGCTGGAGCCGCGACCATGGCTATAAGGGCTACACCAGCTACGCGAGCCTCGGCGACCTGCCCGAACGCGATCCGGCGTTCCACGACCTGAAGCGCCTCCTCGACAAGGAGGTGAAGGCCTTCGCCAAGGCGTGCCACTTCGACCTCGCGAAACCGCTGAAGCTCGACAGCCTGTGGGTCAACATATTGAAACCCGGCGGCACGCACAGCGGCCACATCCACCCGCACAGCATCGTGTCGGGCACCTTCTATGTCGCCGTCCCGCCCGGATCCGGGGCGCTCAAGCTCGAAGATCCGCGCCTCGCGATGCTGATGGCCGCGCCGGGGCGCACCGACGATGCGCCCGAGCATCTGTTGCCCTTTATCTATGCCGAACCCGCCGCGGGCCGCGTCTTCCTGTGGGAAAGCTGGCTGCGCCACGAAGTGATGCCGCACTCGGGCAAGGGCGAACGGATCAGCATCAGCTTTAACTATCGCTGAGACGGCCTATATCGGCGCCGTCCCCCATTTCCTTGAGCAAGGATCTTATATGACCGCGACCTACGACGCCGACCTTCAGCTCTTCATCAACGGCGCCTGGCGGAGCGGCGAGGGTCGCGACGAGCGGCCGGTGTTCAACCCCGCTACCGCGGGCACGATCGCCGAACTGCCGGTCGCGACCGCAGCCGACCTCGACGAAGCGCTCGCCGCGGCCGAACGCGGCTGGCCGGTATGGCGCGCGAAGACACCCGACGAGCGCGCCGCGCTGATGCACAAGGCGGCGGGCATCATCCGCGAGCGCGTCGACCATATCGCGACGCTGCTCACGCTCGAACAGGGCAAGCCGATCGCCGAGGCGCGCGGCGAGGTGCTGTCGGCGGCGGGGCTGTTCGATTATTTCGCCGAACAGGGCAAGCGCATCGAGGGCCGCGTGCTCCAGCGTCCGGCGGGCCAGCGCGCGATGGTCACCAAACATCCGGTCGGCCCGGTCGCCGGCTTCTCGCCCTGGAACTTCCCGGTCAATCTGATGGTCAAGAAGATCGCGCCCGCGCTCGCCGCCGGCTGCGTCGTGATCGCGAAGGCGCCCGAGGAAACCCCGGGCTGCACCAGCGCGATCATGCGCTGCATCGCCGATGCGGGCATCCCTGGTGATGTTGTCCAGCTCGTCTATGGCGACCCCGACCAGATCAGCCGGCATCTGCTGGCGAGCCCGGTAATCCGCAAGGTCAGCTTCACTGGCTCGACCGCGGTCGGCAAGCATCTGATGAAGCTCGCCGCCGACGGGGTGAAGCGCATCACGATGGAGCTCGGCGGCCATGCGCCGGTGCTGGTATTCGACGATTGCGATCTCGAAAGCACGCTCGACAAGGTCGTGTGGCAGAAGTTCCGCAACGCCGGGCAGGTGTGCATCTCGCCGACGCGCTTCTATGTGCAGCAGGGCATCTACGACGCCTTCGTGAAGGGCTTTGCCGAGCGGACGGCAAAGGTGAAGATCGGTAGCGGCCTCGACGCCGACACGCAGATGGGCCCGCTCGCGAACGCGCGCCGCATCCCCGCATTGGAAGCGCTGGTCGCCGATGCCAAAGCGAAGGGCGCACGCGTCATCGCGGGCGGCGAAGCGACGGGCAACGGCTATTTCTTCCAGCCGACCGCGATCGCCGATGTGCCGATCGAGGCCGATGCGATGAACAACGAACCCTTCGGCCCGATGGCACTGATCCGGCCCTTCGGCACGGAAGAGGAGGCGTTGGAGCAAGCGAACCGGCTGCCCTACGGCCTCGCGGCGTTCGCCTTCACCGAGAATGGCCGTCGCATCAATCGCATCGTCGACACGATCGAAAGCGGGATGGTCGGCGTCAACAGCTTCGTGATCTCGGCGATCGACACGCCGTTCGGCGGGATCAAGGAATCGGGCTTCGGCAGCGAAAGCGGGCCCGAAGGGCTCGATGGCTATCTCGTCACCAAGGCGGTGCATATTTACTGAGGCTAATGATCCTCCCTGTGGCGAAGCCATGGGGAGGGGGACCGCTCGCGAAGCGAGTGGTGGAGGGGTCGCGCGTCAAAGCCCCTCCGTCAGCGCTTCGCGCTGCCACGTCCCCAACGCTGCGCGATGGGGAGGATCCTATTCAATCCCGCTCCAGCGCCACGAAATCGCGCGCCATCGGCGCCAGATGCGCGCCGCCGTCGACGAAGATCGTCTGCCCCGTCACCGCCTCGGCGCGCGCGAGGTAGACGACCGCGTCGGCGATCTGTGCGGGCGTCGGCAGCGCGCCGAGCGGCATAAGCTTCGCCAGCCGCTCGACCTGCGCCGCCGAATAATCCTCGGTCGCCATCGTCAGCCCAGGCGCGACGGCATTGACCCGCGCGCGGTTGCCGAACGCGACCGCCAGCGTCGCCGTCGCCTGCCACAGCGCCGATTTCGCCAGGCTGTACGCGATCTGGTCGGGCACCGGATGGACGACGCGCTGGTCGACGATATTGACGATCACCGGGCGCTTGCCCTCGCTCGCCGCGACGAGCGCCTTTGCCAGCATCACCGGCGCATGATGATTGACCTGCATCATCTCGGTCAACGCGCCCGCCGACAGGCCGGCCCACTCGCCCTCGGCAAACAGCGCCGCATTGTTCACGAGCAGGTCGGGAGCGCGACCGAACTTCTCGATCACCGCCGGCAACAACGCATCCACGGCCGCGGGATCGGCCAGATCGGCGGCGAAGCGGTGGCTGAGCGCCCCGGTCTCGGCCAGCGCGTCGGCCAGCACCGGATCGGCGTCGCCCGGACTGCGCTTGTGGATCGCCAGTGCATAGCCTTCGCGCGCCAGCCGCGCCGAAATCGCGGCGCCGACGCGGTGGAGCCCGCCCGTGACGAGAGCGAGCTTTTGCGTCACTTGCGGACCCCCAAACGACTTCGGCGCATCGTGATGCCGATCTCTTCGCCTTCCTCGGCGATCGCGAGCTTGACGATCTTGACCTCGACCTCTTCGACCTTGTCGTCCTGCAGGAACAAAGTGTCGATGATATGGTCGGCGACGCTTTCGATCAGCACGAAATGCACATCCTTGGGGATGCCCTCGGTCGCCGCGAATTTCAGGTGCATATAGTTTTTCGACGCGCTGAGCGGCGTCACCGGATCATAATGATCGGCCATCGCCAGCTTCGCGCGCACCGAGATGCGCAGCGGCTGCGGCAGATGGGTTTCTTCGGAATAAATGCCGGTCAGCACCTGGACGGTCAGCCCGTCCACTTCCAGCCACAAACTATCGGTCACACGATCATCCTGCAGGTGGGCGCGACATTCGGCTTTGCAATACCGACGCCGGACCCTAAAGCGCCGCCGCATTAGCGAAAGGGTACGCGTTGGTCGAGTTACTTCCATTGTCCGATATCGAGCCGCAGGCCGTCGAGGATCTCCTCGACGCCGCTTTCGGAACGGATCGCTTTGGACGAACCGCCTATCGCATCCGCGAAGGCGTGGATGCGGTGCCCGCGCTCAGCTTTGCGCTGGTCGAGGATGGCGCGCTGATCGGCACGATCCAGTGCTGGCCCGTGGCGCTGCGTGCGCCCGATGGCGGCGAAGCCCCGCTGGTGATGGTCGGTCCGGTCGCGATCCGCCCCGACGTCCAGCGCGGCGGCCACGGCCGCGCATTGATGGCGCAGATGCTCGATGCCGCCGAAACCGAGGCCGACGGCGCGCTGATGATGATTGGCGATCCCGAATATTATGGCCGCTTCTTCGGTTTTACGGCTGACGCCACGGGCGGATGGGATTTGCCCGGCCCATTCGAGCGCCGCCGTCTGCTCGCCCGGGCGGTGAACGGCCACAGCCTGCCGACGGGCGCGGGAATGATCGGGCCGCGCTGACCGCGCACGGGGTTGCACCCTTCGCCCGTCCGCCTATGTCGGAAACATGGTCACCCCCGCGGCATCGCTTCCCAAAGAATTCTCGCAGCTTTCGCTGACCGAGGCCGCCGAACTGCTCGCGGCGCGCGAGCTGCCGCCGGTCGAACAATGGCACCCCGAGCGGACCGGCGACAGCTTTATGGAAATCCGCGCCGACGGCAGTTGGTATCACGAGGGCGGCCGCATCAACCGTCCCGCGATGGTCAAGCTGTTCTCGACGATCCTCCGCCGCGAGGGCGACGGCAGCCATGTGCTCGTCACCCCCGCCGAGAAATTGAGCATCGTCGTCGAAGACACGCCCTTCCGCGCGGTCGAGATGAAGAGCGAAGGCGAGGGGGCGGCGCGCAAGCTGGTGTTCCGCCTCGACACCGACGATCTCGTCATGGCCGGCGCCGACCATGTGCTCAGCTTCGGCAGCGATGCCGACAATCCCGATCCGAGGCTGCATGTGCGCGGGGAAATCGGCAACGGGCTCGAGGCGCGGATCGACCGCGCGCTCTATTACGAACTCGTCGAAATGGCGCTCGCCGAGGATGCCGACACGCCCGCGATCTGGTCGAACGGCACGCGCTTCCCACTGGTGGACAGCTGATGCTGTCGGAGAAATTGCGCGCCGCGCTCGACAATCTGCTGCCCGACGCGGGCGAGGACGAGGCGTATCTCGGCGCCCCGACCTTGCGCGATGCCGCGGTGCTCATCGCCTTCACCGACCGTCCCGACCCCGGCGTCATCCTGACCCAGCGCCCGCAATGGCTGCGCAGCCATGCGGGGCAGGTCGCCTTTCCGGGTGGCAAGATCGATCCGGGCGACCGCGACGCGATCGACGCCGCGCTGCGCGAGGCGGAGGAGGAAATCGGCCTCAACCGCCGCGACGTGATGGTGGCGGGCGTGACCGAACCCTATCGTTCGGGCAGCGGCTATATCATCACGCCGGTGCTCGGGGTTGTCCCGCCAGACCTGCCGCTCGACCCCAATCCCGACGAAGTCGAGGACTGGTTCGAGGTGCCGCTCGACATCCTCTTCGATCCCGACAATTATGCGCGCCACCATGCGAATTTTCAGGGGCACGACCGCCATTATTACGACATGGATTGGCAGGGACGACGGATTTGGGGCGTGACGGCGGGAATCATCATCAATCTGGCGCGGCGGATGCCGGCTGGCTGGCACCGGTGACGGTGCTGCCCCTCGCCGAGTGGCGCGACCGGCCCGGACTGCGGCGCATCGTCGCCGCGTTGGCGGCCGATGGCGGCGCGGTGAAGATCGTCGGCGGCGCGGTGCGCGATACGTTGCTCGGCCTGCCCGTCACCGATATCGACCTCGCGACGCCGCTGCTCCCGCAGGACGTGACGCGGCGGCTTGAGGCGGCCGATATCAAGGTCATTCCGACGGGCATCGCGCATGGCACCGTCACCGCGATCGCCAGCGGCGACCATCATGAAATCACGACCTTGCGCCGCGACGTCGAAACCGACGGACGCCGCGCGACGATCGCCTTCGCCGACGACTGGCGCGACGACGCCGCGCGGCGTGACTTCACGATCAACGCGCTCTACGCCGATGCCGATACCGGCGAGGTCGATGACTGGTTCGGCGGCCTTGCCGATCTGCAAACCGGGCGCGTCGCTTTCATCGGCGACCCGGCGACGCGCATCGCCGAAGATCATCTGCGCATCCTGCGTTTCTATCGCTTCGCCGCGCGCTTCGGGCGCGGCGACCTCGATCCGGTCAGCCACGCCGCCGTGGTCACCGCGCGCCAGTCGCTCAAAAGCCTGTCGCGCGAGCGGATCGCCGACGAGCTGCTCAAGATCTTGTCGCTCCCCGATCCGCGCACGATTGTCGGGCAAATGGCGGCCGACGGGATTTTCGAGGTCTTGTTGCCCGAACGCGATGCCGGTTTCGCCGCCGCGTTCGACCGGCTGGTGGCCAATGAGGAGGCCGCGGGCGTGGCTGTCGCGCCTTTGCGCCGTCTCGCGGCGCTGCTGCCCGCCGACGCCGCCATCGCCGAACAGGTCGCGAGCCGGCTGCGCCTGTCGACGCGGCAGCGCAAACATCTCGCCGCGCTCGGCGGACGCCGCACCGATAATGTCAGGCCGGTCCGCCAGCTGGCGCATGCGATCGGTGTCGACGCCGCGCGCGACGTGCATCTGCTCGCCGACGACGCGGCTTCGGCACGCACGGCGGTCGACGCACTATCAGACTGGACGGTCCCCGAAATGCCGCTCAAGGGCGGCGACATCGTCGCGCGCGGGATCGCGGTCGGCCCCGAGGTCGCGCGCATCCTGAAAGCGGTCGAGGCCGAATGGGTGGCCGAAGATTTCCCGGATGCGACGCGCGTGGCGCAACTCGTCGATCAGAAGATCGGCCGCACCAGCGACTGACGCCAATAATCGAGCGCGTCCTTGCCATCCATCGGCCGCGCGAACAGGAAACCCTGCCCGAAATCGCATCCGAGCGCCGACAGCAGTCGCGCCTGATCGGCGGTCTCGACGCCTTCGGCCGTCGTGCGCATGCCCAGCACTTCCGCCAGGCTCTGGATCGTGCGGACGATCGCCACCTTGTCGCGGTCGTCGACCATATGTTCGACAAAGCTGCGGTCGATCTTGAGCACGTCGATGGGCAGGCGCTGAAGATAGGCGAGGTTCGAATAGCCGGTGCCGAAATCGTCCATCGCGACGCGCGCGTCGAGCGCCTTCAGCTCGCTGAGCACCGACAAAGCGAGGTCGGGATCGCCGATGATCGCGCTTTCGGTGAGTTCGATCATCAGCCGTTCGCCGCCGATCTTATGGCTTTCGAGCGCCTGGCGCACCACCGCGGCGACATCGTCGCGGACCAGCTGGATCGCCGAGACATTGACCGAGAAATAGCAGTCGACGATTCCGCCGCCATTCTGCTTGTCCCAGTCCGCGAGCACCGCCGCCGCCTTGCCGATCGCCCATTGGCCGAGCGGGACGATCAGGCCCGAATCCTCGGCGATCGGAATGAATTCGGTCGGCGAAACCGAATGACCGTTGCTGGTGTCCCAGCGCGCCAGCGCCTCGAACCCCGCAACGCGGCCGCTCGCCAGTTCGATCAGCGGCTGGAAGGCGAGGTGGAGCCGGTCTTCCTCGATCGCATTGCGCAGCTCGGTTTCCATCCCGAACCGGTTGTCCGACAGCATCGCCGCTTCGGGTTCATAGATTTCGATGCGGTCGGTCTGCTTCGCGCGCTTGAGCGCGATCTGGGCGTGGCGGATCTGATCGGCGACATCGGTGTCGGCTGCCGGCTGGATCGCGCAGCCGAGCGCGCAGTCGACGCTGACCTTCAATTCGCCGATGCGGAAGGGGTGGTCGAAACAGCCGCGGATGCGCCGCGCCATTTCGCGCACATCGGCACGGCCGCCCACGACGCGCGTCGATATGGCGAATTCGTCGCCGCCGGTGCGTGCTAATATGTCGCCGCTGCGCAGGCTCGATTTCAGCCGCCGCGCGACGGTGATGATCAGCTCGTCGCCCGCCATCGGCCCGATATGTTCGTTGATACGGCTGAACCGCGCGAGGTCGAGCAGCAGGATCGCATGGTCGGCGACGCCCACGTCGGTGATCGCGCGTTGTTCGACCAGTTCCTCGAACCCGGCGCGGTTGGGAAGGCCGGTCAGGCTGTCGGAAACGAGCTCGCGGCGCAGGTTGCGCTCGGTCATCATTTCCTGCGTCCGGTCGATCAGCGTCAGCAGGAAGAGCCCGTCGTCGCCCGATTCGGTGGGCAGCGGGCCGATCGAGCCGCGCAGGTCGCGCGCCGAGGGCCCTTCGCCCAGCTGGCAGGAAAATTCCTGCGCCTCGCCCGGATATTGCGATGCGCGCTCGATCGCCCGCAGCATTTCGATCGGCGCCTCGACGCCCGCGGGCGACAGGCTCAATCGGTCGAACGCCGCGTTGCTTGCATGGAGCCGGAAATTGCCGCGCGCCATCGGTCTGATCAGCGCGGCCGGAACGGGCAACGCGTCGATCCAGCCGACGAACAACAAGGGCCGGTCTTCGCCGGTTCTATCGATAGGCATAACAGAGGGTTTTGTGCGACCTTTCCCCATTGCCCAATGCCTAGGTCATGGGAAGTAAAGAAGGGATTTACGGCTGCAACGAAATACGTTCAGCCGAAGCGATTGTTCCTCGGAAAACCGGTCGGAGGCATCCGTCCGGCGGCGCCGCGCGCGACGCGCCAGGGGGCAAGGTCGGTTTCGGTGCGCGTGCGGCCGGTATCGCCGCCCATCGCCCAGCTCAATCCGTCGGCAAAGGCAAAGCTGACCGCGTCGGACAGTCCGCCGTCGCGGTAGCGTTGCAGCATCACGCCCTGGCCGCGCGCCATCACCGGCACCTCGGCGAGCGGGAAGACGACGAGCTTGCGGTTCTCGCCGACCACGGCGACGCTGTCGTCGCTCGCCAGAACCGGGCGGACGATAGCGAGCGCGGCCTTGGGTTTCAGGTTGACGACATTGCGGCCCTTGCGCGTTTCGGCGACGACTTCGGCCATCTGCGCGACGAAGCCATGGCCGCTTGTCGAGGCGAGCAGCAGCCGGCCGTCGGCGCTCGCCGGGATCATCGCGACGATCCGCGCCTCGGGGTCGATGTCGACCATCAGCCGCAGCGGCTCGCCGAACCCGCGCCCGCCGGGCAGCTTGTCGGCGCCGACGGTGAAGAAACGCCCGTCGCTCGCCGCGATCAGCAGCTTGTCGGTCGTCTGCGCGTGCGCGGCGAACAGCAGCTCGTCGCCTTCCTTGAACTTGAATTCGGCCCATTGGTCCGCCGCGACATGACCGCGCTGGGCGCGAATCCAGCCGCGTTTCGACAGGATCACCGTCACCGGCTCCTTCTCGATCATCGCGTCCAATGGGATGTCGCGCGCGGGCGCGGCCTCGGCGATCGTCGTGCGGCGCGCGCCGAGCAAGGTCTCGAGCCCATAGACCGCGCGCAATTTCTCCAGATCCTTGCGCAGCCGTGTCTTCTGCCGCGCCGGGCTCTCGATCAGCTTGGCGAGTTCTTCGCGCTCGGCGGTCAGGTCGGCCTGCTCGCGCTTCAGCTCCATTTCCTCGAGCCGGCGGAGGCTCCGCAGCCGCATGTTGAGGATCGCCTCGGCCTGCCGGTCGGTCAGGATGAATTCGGCGATCATCACGGGCTTCGGCTCATCCTCGGTGCGGATGATCTCGATGATCCGGTCGAGGTTGAGGAAGGCGATGATATAGCCCGCGACCAGCTCCAGCCGGTCGTCGATCTTCGCGATGCGGTGCTGCGCGCGGCGCACGAGCACGACGATCTGGTGCTGCAGCCATTCGGTGAGCAGCTGGTGCAGCCCCATCACCTTCGGCGTGCGCGTCGCGTCGAGCACGTTGAGGTTGAGCGCGAAGCGGTTTTCGAGGTCGGTCAGCCGGTACAGGCTTTCCTTGAGGATGTCGGGGTCGACATTGCGGCTCTTGGGTTCGAGCACGATGCGCAGATCCTCGGCGCTTTCGTCGCGAACATCCTCGAGGATCGGCAATTTCTTATCGGCGATCAGCTGCGCGATCTGCTCGATCAGCTTGCCCTTGGCGACGCCGTACGGAATTTCGCTGATAACGAGCTGCCAGGTGCCGCCCGACTGCTTCTCGATCCCGCTCTCTTCCCAGCTGCCGTCGTCCAGCTTGCCGGTCGAAAAACGCGCGCGGACACGGAAACCGCCGCGCCCGGTCTCATAGGCGTGCGCGATCGTCTCGGGGCTGTCGACGACGATGCCGCCGGTCGGGAAATCGGGGCCTTTGACATGTTCGAGCAGTTCGCTGAGCTCGGCGCGCGGATTCTCGATCAGCACCAGCGCGGCGTCGATCACCTCGGCGGCATTGTGCGGGGGGATGTTCGTCGCCATGCCGACCGCGATCCCGCTCGCGCCATTGGCGAGCAGGTTCGGGAACAGCCCCGGCATGATCTCGGGCTCTTCATCCTCGCCATTATAGGTCGGCTTGAAATCGACCGTGCCCTCGTCGAGCCCCTGCATCAGGTCGATCGCGACGCGCGTCAGCCGCGCCTCGGTATAGCGGTACGCCGCGGCGTTATCGCCGTCGATATTGCCGAAATTGCCCTGGCCGTCGACGAGCGGATAGCGGAGCGAAAAATCCTGCGCGAGGCGGACCATCGCGTCGTACACCGCGGTGTCGCCGTGCGGGTGGAATTTGCCGATGACGTCGCCGACGACGCGCGCCGATTTCTTGTAACCCTGCGACGGGTCGAGCCGCATCGCGCGCATCGCCCAGAGCAGACGACGGTGGACGGGCTTCAGTCCGTCGCGGAGATCGGGAAGCGAGCGCGCGGTGATCGTCGACAGCGCATAGACCAGATAGCGTTCGGACAGCGCGCTGTCGAACGGGGTATCGGTCATGCCGGGGACGGGATCGTTGCTGTCGGGATCGTCGGTGGTGGTCGCCATTGTCCGGAGCCGATAGCAAGGCTGGCGCGTCAAGGCAAAGGCTTGCGTTGACGCTGTGCGACACTAGCTTGGGATTTCCATCTGGGGAGGGACGGTATCTTGAGCGAAACCACTGGCGTCGTTCGCAAAAGCATCTGGTCGCGGGCCAGGGAGATGGCGCAGCAGGCCCCGCCCGAGCGCAACCGCTACGTCGATTTCCTCCGCGCGCTGTCGATCCTCGCGGTCGTCGTCGGTCACTGGCTCGTCGCCGCGCCCTATATGAAGGACGGCGCGGTCGAGGGCGGGCATTTGCTCGGCATCCTGCCCTGGACGCAGTGGCTGACCTGGGGGTTTCAGGTGATGCCGCTCTTCTTCCTCGTCGGCGGATTTTCGAACGGCATGTCGTGGGCCGCGACGCTGCGCAAGGGCGGCTCTTACGAAAGCTGGTACAGCGGGCGGCTGCAACGGCTGATCAACCCGGTGCTGCCCTTGTTCCTGATCTGGACGCTCGTCGCGATGTTCGGGACACTCGCGGGCATCGAGCGCGGCGTCGTCGCGATGGCGGCGCAGCTCGCGCTGATCCCTGTGTGGTTCCTGTCGGTCTATCTGATGGTCGCCGCGGTCGTGCCGCTGACGTGGAAGGCGTGGAAACGCTGGGGTTTCGCCTCCTTCTGGGCGCTCGTCGCGGGCGCGGTGGCGATCGACGTCGCGGCGCTGCGCTTCGACGTGCCTTACGTCAATTTCCTCAACTTCGCCTTCGTCTGGCTCGCGATCCACCAGCTCGGCTTTGCGTGGAGCGAGGGGCGGCTGACGCCGGGCAGGGCGCTCTTGTGGGGCGTGGGCGGGCTGGCCGCGCTCGCGCTGCTCGTGGGCTTCGGCCCTTATCCCGTCGCGATGATCGGCGTCCCGGGAAGCGGCCTCAGCAACTCGATGCCGCCGACGCTCGCGCTGCTGGCGCTCGGCATCGCGCAGGCGGGCTTCGCGCTGGCGCTCGAACCCGCGGGGCGACGGATGCTCGATAATCTCCGCATCTGGACCGGTGTCGTGCTCGTCAACGGCATGATCATGACGATCTACCTCTGGCACCTAACCGCATTCGTGCTCGTGATGATCGCCGCGTGGCTGCTCGGCGGGATCGGGCTCGATGTCGCGCCCGGCAGCGCGTCATGGTGGCTCGCGCGACCGGTCTGGTTCATCCTCTATATCGCGGCGCTCTTCCCGCTGATCACGCTTTTCGCGCGCTACGAACGCGCGAGCAAGGACAGCGGCGAGGTGCCGCACTGGCGCCTGATCACCGGGCTGCTCCTCATCTGCGCCGGGCTCGGCGCCACCGCGGCGATCAGCATCGCGAGCCCGCTCGGCGTCACCGGCGTACGCCTCTGGCTCGTCGCGCTCCCCTTTGTCGGCGCCGCGATTGCGCAATTCGGTCCAATCCATCGGCTGGTGCAGTCGCGGGCATGATGCGCGGCGCGGTTGCGCCGGGCGCAGGGGGTGGCCGATAACGGGTAGAGCGCTGGCGCTACGCCGTAGGCCCTGCTTCTCGGGGATTTTTCATCAGGACAGCATCGTTGATGCCGCGGCCAACACAAAGGAGAAGAATGAGAATAGCACCAACAGCACGGCCATAATGCGCGCCTTGTGACCTTTGACCGGACGCTTGACGCCAAAGCGCAGCTCGCGCCGTCGCCAGGTGATAACCGCAAGCGTCAAAAGCGGGATATTCATGAACGCCCAAATGAAGGGTATCTGGACGCCCCATGACGTCGAGAAGAGCGTAACGATTGGCATACCCAAGAAAACAGCTGCGATGGCGACACCACCAGCTACCTTGAGGCGAAGTTTCAAATCCTCTTCGGCCCATTGGGCTTCGAGCGCTTGCTCTTCGGTTTCCGGCGTTTCCACCTCGCCATCGATGGGCGCGTATAGCCATGCCTCGAAGCCGCCATCGGCAAGTTGCTCACGCGCTTTTAGAAGCTCGTCGAATGGCGCAGGAGGTTTGCGTAAATCCTGTGGTCCTTCCACCGCGCCCCCTTCCCAGCAATCGAGCGGCAATTCTGCCATGACGCGCAGGATATGCGAGGATGCCCCAGTCCGCAATTGGTCGCTGGATGCTTTCGTGTCCACGAGGGCCCGCGCCCAAAAGAAAACCGGCGCGGATCGCTCCGCGCCGGGTTCCCTCGGTAAATCTTGCGAGTTGCTACGCGTCAGGCAACGCGGCGCACCTCATTGCCTTCGTCGTCGATATCGCGAAGGACATAACCGCGGCCCCAGACCGTCTCGATATAATTTTCGCCGTGGCAGGCGAGCGCGAGTTTCTTGCGCAGCTTGCAGATGAAGACGTCGATGATCTTGAGTTCGGGCTCGTCCATGCCGCCATAGAGGTGGTTGAGGAACATTTCCTTGGTGAGCGTCGTGCCCTTGCGGAGCGAGAGCAGCTCGAGCATCTGATATTCCTTGCCGGTCAGATGCACGCGCGTGGTGTCGACCTCGACCGTCTTGGTGTCGAGGTTGACCGCCAGCTTGCCCGTCTTGATGACGCTCTGGCTGTGGCCCTTCGACCGGCGGACGACCGCATGGATGCGCGCGACCAGCTCGTCGCGGTGGAACGGCTTGGTGACATAGTCGTCGGCGCCAAAGCCGAACGAGCGCACCTTCGAATCCATTTCCGAAATGCCCGACAGGATCAGCACCGGCGTCTGCACCTTGGCGGTGCGCAGCTTTTTCAGCACGTCATAGCCGTGCATGTCGGGCAGATTCAGGTCGAGCAGGATGATGTCGTAATCATAGAGCTTACCCAGGTCCAAGCCTTCCTCACCGAGATCGGTGGTATAGACATTGAAGCCCTCGGTCGTGAGCATCGTATCGATCGCTTTCGCGGTCGTCGGCTCGTCCTCGATCAGCAGTACGCGCATTGGGCACCCCTTTTTCCCACGATAATCCCGCGAACCGATCGCATGACCATCAAGGATGTCACCGACCAACCCCCGTTGCAGGACTGCCGGAACATTAACCACGAAACTAATGAAGGGAAAAGGTTAATTTTGATTTAACCCGCAGAAGTCCACGAGTCGCGGCCATTTTGCAACAGTCGCTCAGCCCGTTTTTCCTTCATGGTGAAGCGCGATATATTGATCATGCGCGCCCGTGCACGACATCTTCAGCGTGTCGACCAGATGGTCGGACAGCGCGCGCACGCGCGCCGGGCGCAGCCGCGATGGCGGCGACAAGAGGTGCAGGTGCGACTGCGGCAACGACCAGTCGGTCAGGATCGGAACCACCGCGCCCGATGCCAGTGCTTCGGCCGCGATGAAGTCGGGCAGGGCGGCGATCCCGACCCCCGCGACGACCAGCGGCACCGCGACATCGCCATTGTTCGCGAACAGCGGGCCGGTCGGCAGCACGGTTGCCTCCTCGCCCTTGCGGTGGAAATGCAGCGGCATCGCGCGCTGCCGGTGGCCGTAACCGATCAGCCGGTGGCCCGACAGTTCGAGCGGATGTTTCGGGGTGCCATGCTTCGCCAGATAGGCGGGGCTGGCGATCACCGACGCCGCCACGGGCGCGATCGTCCGCGCGAGCAGGCTCGAATCGGCGAGCGGCGAAATGCGCAGGGTCAGGTCGATGCCTTCGGCGACGGGATCGTTGCGCGCATCACTGAGCAACACCTCGACCTCGACCGCGGGGTGCCGCTCGAGAAAGACCGCGAGCGGTGGGCCGAGCACCTTGATCCCGAAGCTCATCGGCGCCGCCAGCCGGATCGGCCCCGCCAGGTCGACGCGGTCGCCGCGCGCCGCTTCGGTGGCCGCGGTTGCCGCCGCGACCATCGCGCGCGCCTCATCGAGCAGGCCCGCGCCCGCGGTCGACACCGCGACGACGCGCGAACTGCGGTGGAGCAGGGTAATGCCCAGCGACGCCTCGAGCCGCGTTACCGCCTTCGACACGCTCGCCTTCGACAGCCCCAGCGAGGCCGCCGCGGCGGTAAAGCTGCCGCCATCGGCGACGGCGACGAAACAGGCCCAGCCTTCATAGTCGGGAAGTGCCACGCAATAGCTCCTGAATGGAAACGATGGTTTTCCATCTATGCTATTTTAGAAACGATCGAAATGCCTATTTTGTCCTCAACAGCAGCGCACCGGCATCGCCGATGTGCGCAACGATTGAGAAGATACGAAAGGACAAGGCCATGATCGACATCCGCAAATTCGACAGCCTCGGCCACGCCAACCACGGCTGGCTCGACGCCCGTCATCACTTTTCGTTCGCCAACTATCACGATCCGAAGCGGATGGGCTGGGGCGCGCTGCGCGTCTGGAACGACGATGTCATCGCGGCGCAGTCGGGTTTCCCCCCGCACCCGCACCGCGACATGGAAATCATCACCTATGTCCGCACCGGCGCGATCACCCACCGCGACTCCATGGGCAACAGCGGCCGCACCGCGGCGGGCGATGTCCAGGTGATGAGCGCCGGTACCGGCGTGACGCACAGCGAATTCAACCTCGAGGATGAGGAAACGACGCTGTTCCAGATCTGGATCATGCCCGACCATGACGGCGGCAATCCCGGCTGGGGCGCGCGCCAGTTCCCCAAGGCCGACCGGTCGGGTCAGTTCGTGACGCTGGCAAGCGGGATCGAGGGCGATGAAGCCCTGCCGATCCGCGCCAACGCCCGCGTCGCCGCGGCGACGGTCAATGCCGGTGAGAGCGTCTCGTACGACCTCGAAGCCGGACGCCACGCCTATCTGGTCGCCGCCAAGGGCCGCATCCGTGTCAACGGCACGGACGCCGATCCCCGCGACGGCATCGCGCTCCGCGATGTCGGAACGATCGAGGTCGAAGCGCTCGACGACGCCGAACTGGTGCTCGTGGACAGCCTCTAACCAGCCCCCGGGCCGCCGACGTCCCCCTCCCTGACGGCGGCCCACCTGGTGCCGCGAGTTCCCCGGCTCGCGGCACCCCCTCTCCCCGAAGTGAAACAGGAGTATTTGACATGACCCATATTCTTCGCATCGATGCCAGCGCCCGCAACGAAGGTTCGACGACGCGTCCGCTCGCCGACCAGCTGGTGAACCGCCTCGTCGAACAGGGTTACGGCGCCACCGTAACGCGCCGCGACCTCAACACCGCACCGCCCGCGCTGCTCACCGAAAGCTGGATCGGCGCCAACTTCACCGACGAAGCGGCGCGCAGCGACGAACAAAAGGCCGTGCTTGCGGGCTCGGACGAACTGATCGCCGAACTCGAAGCCGCCGACACGATCGTCATCACCGCGCCGATCTATAATTTCGCGATCCCCGCATCGCTGAAAGCCTGGGTCGACCTGATCGCCCGCGCGCGCCGCACCTTCCGCTATACCGAGGCCGGTCCCGAAGGGCTGCTGACGGGCAAGCGCGCGTTCATCGTCTTTGCCTCGGGCGGCGTACCGCTGGGCAGCGAAGTCGATTTCGCGAGCGGCTACCTGAAGCATATCCTCGGCTTCGTCGGCATCACCGACGTCACGATCATCGCCGCCGACGGCCATATGATGGACGGCGACGCGGTCGCTCGCGCCACTTCGGCGATCGGCGAACTGAAGCAGGCGGCCTGAACCGATGCGCCGTCTCCCGAGCCTTTTCCTTTCGCACGGCTCGCCGATGATGGCGCTTGAGCCCAGCCCGGCGCGGACCTTCCTCGCCGGGCTGGGTGCCGGGCTCCCACGCCCGCGCGCTATCCTTATTGTGTCGGCGCATCATGACGCCGCCTATCAGGGCGGACGCGCGACCGTGACCGCATCGCCGGCGCCGCCGACGATCCACGACTTCGGCGGCTTTCCCGACGAACTCTTTGCGATGCGCTACCCCGCGCCGGGCGATCCGCTGCTCGCGGCGCGCGTCGTCGAGCTGCTCGCTGGTCACGGCCTTGCCGTCGCTGCCGACCCCGACCGCGGGCTAGACCATGGTGCATGGGTGCCGCTGACGCTGATCTACCCCGACGCCGACGTCCCCGTTGTTCAGCTCTCGATCGCCTCGAACGCCTCGCCCGAATGGCATTATGCGCTCGGCCAGGCGCTGGCCCCGCTACGCGACGAGGATGTGCTGATCGTCGGATCGGGCAGCATCACCCACAATCTGCACGCGCTGTTTTCGGCGCGCCTGCCGATCGATGCACCGGCGCCAGCATGGGTCACCGATTTCACCGACTGGATCGCCGATCGCATGGCGGCCGGCGCGGTCGACGACGTCCTCCACAGCGTCGAGCGCGCGCCGCATGGCCGCGACAATCACCCGACCCCCGACCATATTTTGCCGCTGTTCGTCGCGATGGGCGCGGGCGGGACACCGTTCAAGGCCGAACGGCTGCACCACAGCGCGACCTACGGCCTGCTCGCGATGGACGTTTACGCTTTCGACTGAGGGACAGCCCGCCTATAGCGCGCCATGCTCCTTTCAGATCGTGTTCTCTTCCTCGACGGCGAGGCCCTTGTCATCGACAAGCCTGCGGGCCTTCCCGTCGATGCGCCGCGCGACGGCAGCCTCAGCCTCGAGAACCACCTCGACCTCCTGAAGTTCGGCTTCAAACGCTGGCCGCTTCCCGTCCACCGGCTCGACCGCGACACCTCGGGCTGCCTGCTCCTCGCGCGCAATCCCAAAGCGCACGGCCGTTTCACCCGCGCATTCGAAAGCCGCGAAGTCGAAAAGCAATATCTCGCGATCGTCGACGGCGTGCCCGACGGCGACGGCGGCACGATCGACATTGCACTCGCCAAAGTTTCGACCGCCGAAGAGGGCTGGCGCATGGTCGGCGATCCGCAAGGCAAGCCCTCGGTCTCGCATTGGGAAAAGCTCGCGGTCGTCGGCGACCGCAGTCTGCTGCGCTTCCGCCCCGAAACCGGTCGCACCCACCAGCTCCGCGTCCACGCGCTCGAAGGGCTCGGTTTCCCGCTCGTCGGCGATCCCGTCTACGGCCGCGGCGGTACGAAAACGCGCACCTTGCTCCACGCCGAACGGCTGGTCGTAAAACGTGACGTCAAGCCGTCCATAATTGCCGAGGCGCCGTTCCCCGACAGCTTCATCGCCTTGGGCTTCGCGGCCCCCGAAGGCGCATCGCCGACCCGTGGCTGACATCCCCGAAAGCGCGATCAGCGAGAAGTTTCTCGCCGGCACGGGGCCGGGCGGTCAGAATGTCAACAAGGTCGCGACCGCGTGTCAGCTGCGCGTCAATGTCTATGCGCTTGGCCTCACCCCCGATGCCTATAAGCGCCTGAAAACCCTCGCGGGCAGCCGGATGACGACCGAGGGCGAACTCGTGATCCTTGCGCGCCGTTTCCGGACGCAGGAAGCGAACCGCGCCGACGCCCGGCAACGCCTGTCTGAACTGATCGACACCGCGCTCGTCCGCCCCGAACGCCGGATCAAGACCAAGCCGAGCAAGGCGGCGAAGGCGAAGCGCGTCGACAGCAAGAAAGCGCGCAGCACGGTCAAGGCCGGCCGCGGACGGATACGCGGAACCGACTAACCTCGCGATGACCAGTCTCTACCGCCTCGATGCCCCCGCCAGCACGATCGCCGCGGCGTTCGGCGCCGAGGCCGGCAACGACCCTTGGACCGGCGATTATGTCGCGCCGGGCCGTCCCGCGCCGGTGATCGTCAGCGACGGCCGCGGCGGATCGCGGCGTTATCTGCGCCCGAAACTCTGGGGCGTCCCGCCGCCGCAGGGCGACCGCCCGGTCACCGCCGTCCGCAATCTCGCCAGCCCCTTCTGGATCGGCACGCTGCGCCACGCCGAACTGCGCTGCCTGATCCCCGCGACCGCCTTTTCCTATTGGTCGGGTGCCGAAGGCGCGCGGCGCCAGCACTGGTTCTCGGTGTCGTCGCGGCCGGTGTTCGCTTTCGCCGGAATCCATCGGCAGGGCGATGACTGGCCCTGCTTCGCGGTCCTCACGACCGATGCCAACCGGCTGGTCGCGCACCATCAGCCAAAGGGCATGCCGGTGATCCTTCATCCCGAGGATTATGCCACCTGGCTGAGCGGCGAATGGCGCGCCGCCGTGGCGCTTGCGGTCCCTTTTCCCAGCCAGTTGATGGCGGTCGCCGACACCCCGCCGGTGTAGCCGATTTTCACCATATCGCTTCACTTTGAGGTAACCAACGGCGGCCTAAAAGCGGCTCGACCAGGAATGAAATAACAGGGACCGAATCCGTGTTGGGGAATCGCACCATCGAAACCAGGAAAGCGCCCACAGCCGGGCGCGGCGCCGAGCGCGCACCCGTGACCGCACGCGCGCGCTTCCGCGAACCGGGGCTGAACCCCTTCGACGTCGAACTGTTCGACCTGTCGTCGACGGGCTTCCGCATGGTCACCTTTTTCCGGCCGGACATCGGTAAGCATATCTGGGTGAACCTGCCCGGACTCCAGCCGTTGGAAGCCATCGTCCGCCGCGCCGACGGGAACAATTATGGCTGCGAGTTCGTCAACCCGCTCCACCCGTCGGTGGCAAAGCATCTGCAGGTAAAGCTGCGCGGCCAGTAAACCGGCTCAGCCCTCCGCCTTCTCGGATTTTTTCAGGATGTGCTTCCACTCGGCGGGCGTCACGCGCCCGACCGACAAGCGCGACTGGCGGATCAGATCCATGTCGGCGAGCCCCGGATCGGCCTTGATCGCCGCCAGCGTCACCGGATTGGCGAGCGCACGCACAGGCGCGACGCGTACCACGACCCATGGCGAGCCTTTTTCGGCGGTCGGATCTGGAAAGCTTTCCTCGGTGATCTCCATGATCCCGACGCATTCCTTGCCGATATTGCTGTGATAGAAGAGCGCCTCGTCGCCGACCTTCATCGCCATCAGGTTGAGTTTGGCGGTGTGGTTGCGCACCCCGTCCCACATCCCCGTGCCTTCACGCACGAGCTGGTCCCACGGATAGGCGTCGGGTTCGGATTTCATCAGCCAATATTGCTTGCTCATGGGCCGGGGCTTAGCCCAGCGATGCGCGCCGCGAAACCGCCTTTTTCCCTTTAACCGCGGGCGCACAGCGCCTAAATCGCGACTCATGATGCGCCGGGCCGGCGCCGCCCCTTATCAAATGGACTTCTCTCGCATGACTGCTGCCGTTCCCGTTATTTCCATGTCGCTCCCCGCCGACCAGTTCGCCAAGGATTTCGGCGCGTCGTTCGAACGCTTCGGTTTCGCGATGATCACCGATCACGGCATCGATCCCGCGCTGATCGACACCGCCTGGGACAAGGCGAAAGCCTTCTTCGCGCTGCCCGAGGAAACCAAGCGCGCCTATCATATCGCCGGCGGCGGCGGCGCGCGCGGCTATACGCCGTTCGGGACAGAGATCGCCAAGGGCGCGAAGGAAGTCGACCTCAAGGAATTCTGGCACGTCGGCCGCGACCTGCCCGCCGGGCACCGCCTCGCCGCGCAGCAGCCGAACAATGTCTGGCCCGCCGAGGTCGAGGGCTTCCGCACCGCTTACGACAAGCTCTTCGCCGAATTCGACCGCGTCGGCGGTCGGCTGCTGTCGGGGATCGCGCGCTACCTCGGTCTCGCGCCCGATTTCTTCGACGACACCGTCGCCGACGGCAACAGCGTGATGCGCCTGCTCCACTATCCGCCGGTCGAGGCGCCCGCAAAGGGCATCCGCGCCGAGGCGCATGAGGATATCAACACGATCACCTTGCTGCTCGGCGCCGAGGAAGCGGGCCTCGAAATTCTCGACAAGGACGGCAGCTGGCTCCCGGTCAGCCCGCCCCCTGGCGCGATGGCGGTCAATGTCGGCGACATGCTGCAACGGCTGACCAACAACAAGCTGCCCTCGACCACCCACCGCGTCCGCAACCCCGACGCTGGGCGCGCGAGCGTCGCGCGCTACTCGATGCCCTTCTTCCTCCACTTCCGTTCGGATTATCCGATCGAGACGCTCGAAAGCTGCGTCGACGCGTCGCACCCGAATTTATATCCGACGCCGATCACGGCTGACGAATATCTGCAGGAGCGGCTGCGCGAGATCGGGTTGAAGAAGTAGGCGAGTGACCGCTCCGGGATTGGGGAGCGGACGGCAAACTATCCCCGCTTCGTCATCCCGGACTTGATCCGGGATCCATAGCTGCGCCGTCGTCGTGGATCCCGGATCAAGTCCGGGATGACGATGAAAGGAAGGACGGCTTCCGGTCGAAACCTTCCTACCGCCCCTCCCAATAATCGAACGCCAACTGCTGCTGCTCGCGAATAAACCGCGCCGCCGCCGCACCTTCCCACGGGCCGTCATAGCCGAGCAGCAAAGCCGTCCCGCCGACCCACCAGCCTTGCCCTGGCAGCCGGTCGCTCTCGCGCACCACCAGCACCGCCAGATCGGGTTCGCCGTCCATCGCGCCAAGTCGGTCGACTTCTTCGAGCGTCCGGCACACCGCGCGCATCTTTGGCCGGGTGAAGCGGAAACCCAGATCGCCGAGCAGTTCGGAGTAGCTGACGCTGCGCCCTTCGCGCGCCGCCTCGATCAATATCGCGCGGATGCGCGGCGCGTCGCCGAGCGCCGACACATCGGCCGGGCTTTCCTCGCCGCCTAAGCCCCCGTCTAGCGCGCCTTTGGCGGCCACGGGACGAATCCGGAGGTGCGTGCGACATAAGCGGCATAATCGGGCCGCGTCTTGTGCAGCCCCTTTTCGAGCAAAGCCTTGCCCGACCATTTGGTGAGGGTGAAGGTCAGGAAGACCGGTCCTATCACGCTCGCGAGCGCGGGGGCCCAGCCGAGGTCGGCGGCGATCAGCCAGATGCCCCACCAGGTCAGCGCGTCGCCGAAATAATTGGGATGGCGCGTGTAGCGCCACAGGCCGGTGTCGAGCACCTTGCCCTTGTTCGCGGCGTTCTTTCGAAAGGCGTCGAGCTGCGCGTCGCCAATGCTCTCAAACGCAATACCCGCGAGCGCCGCCGCCGCGCCGATCCAGCCGATGATGCCCACGCTCGCGGCCGGGTCTCGCGCGCTCGCCCAGATGCCGATTTGCGCGGGCAGGCAGGTGATGAAGAGCAAGGGCGCTTGCGTCAGGAAGACCATGACAAGCGCGGTCTTCGCCCAGCTCCACTTTCGCTTCTCCGTCGAGAGTGCGAGGATCTTTTTGTAGCGCGGGTCCTCGCCGTGGCTCGCCCAGCGGATCGTCAGATGGATCGCGAGCCGCAGCCCCCATAGTGACGTGAGGCCGAGGAGCAGCTTGCCGTGTGCGCCCTCTGCGCCGACTTGCCACCATGTCCCCCATGCGAGCAGCACCATGCCGAACGCCCAGAAGGCGTCGATGAACGACACGTCGTGGATCAGGGTCGCGATGCCCCACAAGAGCAGGATCACGGCGAGCAATCCGCCGAAATTGACCGTCAGCAGCAAAAGGGCGTCACTCACGCGCGCATGTCTCGTTCCTCATCGCGGCCGACGATGTCATCGATCGAGCGCGCCTGCCGCTCCGGGAATCGGGCAGTATGGCTCCTATATACCTCAAAAACCTTCATCATGTCGGCGCGAAAGTCGCCCGTCGGCCAGATCAGCGGGCCGAGCCCGCCGGTCTTGGTGCCATAATCCATGAAGCCGACTACCAGCGGCACCCTGGCCGCCATCGCGATCTGATAAAAGCCGGTGCGCCATTTTGCCGCCTTTCCGCGCGTGCCCTCGGGCGCGACGGTCAGCATGAATTCGGCGCGGCGCGCGAATTCATCGACCATCTGCTGGACGACATTGCCGCCGCCGCGGCGATCGACCGGAACCCCGCCCATCTGGCGGATAAAGCCGCCGAGCGGCCAGCGGAACAGCGACAGCTTCGCCATGAAATAGGGACGGATCTCGAGGTCGGCGGTCAGCCCGAGGAAATTGACGAAATCCCAATTGCTCGTGTGCGGCGCCGCGATCAGGATGAAGCGCCGCGCCTCGGGCACCTCGCCCTCGGCTTTCCATCCGCGCATCCGGTACAGCAGAAGCAACAGGCGGCGCACCGCGCGCGCCACCAGCCCCGGCGGGTCGTCATTCATTCGTGTCACGCTTGGTCCTCTCGCTTGATGCGGATTGCGCGAAAGGCGCACGCGGCGCAAGAGGTGCGCGCATCGCGGCTTGCGGCGATGCCGTCTTTCTGCTCCCTTCATCCGCAAAACAGGGGAGAAAATGATGAAGACGCTGTCCGCGCTGCTGACGTCCGCCATGCTGCTTGCGGTGCCCGCGATCGCTGCCGAGGCGCAGCCGCGCCCCGACCAGCTCGCGTTCCGCGACCTGTACAAGGAGCTGGTCGAGACGAACACGACGCTCTCGTCGGGCAGTTGCACGCTCGCCGCCGAACGCATGGCGGCACGGCTGAAGGCGGCGGGCATCCCCGCCAGCCAGCTCACCCTCTTCGCGACTCCCGAGAATCCCAAGGAAGGCGGCCTCGTCGCCGTCTATCCGGGCACCAGCAAGACCGCGAAGCCGATCCTGCTCGTCGCGCATATCGACGTCGTCGAAGCGAAGCGCGCCGACTGGGAACGCGACCCGTTCGTCATGGTCGAGGAGAATGGCTATTTCTATGGCCGCGGCACCGCCGACGACAAGGCGCAGGCCGCGGTGTGGGTCGACACGCTGATCCGTTTCCAGCAGGCGGGTTATAAGCCCAAGCGCACGGTCAAGGTCGCGCTGACCTGCGGCGAGGAAACCAATGGTGCGTTCAACGGGGTCGAATGGCTCGCGGCGAACAAGCGCGACCTGATCGACGCCGAATTTGCGCTCAACGAAGGCGGCGGCGGCGACAGCGACGGCAAGGGCAAGGTGCTCGGCCAGTCGGTGCAGGTCGGCGAAAAGACCTTCGCCAATTTCCGCCTCGAAACCCGCAACCCCGGCGGGCACAGTTCGGCGCCGGTGCCCGACAATGCGATCTATGAGCTCGCCCGCGCGCTGACGAAAATCGACGATTATGATTTCCCGATCGAGATGACCGACACGACGCGCCGCTTCTTCGCCGAGGCCGGCGCAGCGCGCGGCGACGAGACGGGCAGGGCGATGGCTCTGCTGGCGAAGAACCCCGCCGACAAGGCGGCCGAGGCGATCGTCAACAAGGACCCATTCCTGCACAGCAATTTGCGGACGACCTGCGTCGCGACCTTGCTTGACGGCGGCCATGCACCCAACGCGCTCCCGCAGCGCGCCGGGGCGAACATCAATTGCCGCATCTTTCCGGGGCACAGCATCGAATCGATCAAGGACGAACTCGGACGCGTGATCGGCGACCCCGGCGTCACGATCACCCAGCTGCCGCCCAAGCGCCCCGCACCACCCGCGCCGCCGCTCGACCCGAAGATCATCGGCCCGATGCAGGCGCTCGTCGACAAATATTGGCCGGGGCTGAAGGTCATCCCGTCGATGGCCAACGGCTATACCGACGCGACCTTCCTCGGCGCGGCCGGCATCCCGACCTATGGCATCCCCGGCATGTGGGGCGACCCCGACGGCAATGGCGCGCACGGCCTGAACGAACGCATGGAGGTGCGCTCGGTCTACGTCGGGCGCGACTATATGTTCGATCTGGTGAAGGCTTATGCGGAGAAGCCTTAACCGACGAACGCGCGCTCGATAACGAAATCGCCGGGCGCGGCGTTCGATCCTTCCTTGAAGCCGAGCGCTTCGAAGCGCGCTTCGAGGTCGCGGATCATCGCCATGCTGCCGCACATCATGATGCGGTCGGTGGCGGGGTCGAAATGCGCCGGGCCGGTCAGCGGGTGGCCGAACAGGCTGCCGCTTTCGATCAGCGCGTCGATGCGTCCCTCGGTGCGGAAGGGCTGGCGCGTCACCGTCGGCAAATAATGGAATTGCAGCAGCGCCTGATCCTGCACCAGCGGGTCGCCCGCAAGTTGGCTTTCGAGTTCGTCGCGGAACGCGAGGTCGCTGACCTGCCGTACGCAATGCACGATCACGATCTGGTTGAAGCGCTCATAGATATCGGGGTCGCGCGCGAGGCTGAGGAAGGGCGCGAGCCCCGTCCCGGTCGACAGCATGAACAAACGCCGCCCGGGCAGCAGCGCATCGGCGACGAGCGTCCCCGTCGGCTTGCGGCCAAGATAAACCGGATCGCCCGGCTGGATCTTCTGCAGCCGCGAGGTCAGCGGACCGTCGGGCACCTTGATCGACAGGAATTCGAGCTCGTCGGCATAGGCGGGGCTCGCGATAGAATAGGCGCGCAGCAACGGGCGGCCCTCGCCGGGCAGGCCGATCATCACAAACTCGCCCGAGCGGAAGCGGAAGCTCGGCGGGCGGGTGATCGTGAAGCTGAACAGATGCTCGTTCCAATGGCGCACCGAACGCACCTCCTCGACGGTTAGCGAGGCGGAGGGGGCCAGCTTGGCGGCTTCGGCAATACGGTCACTCATCACTTTGAACTTTCCTGATGTGTCATGGTGCCAGCCGCGAGGGCCGGCATATCGAATCCCGCCGCGACCAGTCGGTGGACCGCGGCGCCCATCGCCCTGGCGATTGGGCCGACGCTTTCTCCCTCGGCCAGCAAGGCCAGCGTCGCATGGGCATTTGCGGCGTTCTCAAGCGAAAAATCGCGCCAGAGTCCAAGCAGAATTGCTTCATCCTCTGAAATCTGGAGACAGGGCAGGGGCGCAAGCAGCAATGTTTCGGCCGCATCGCCGGCAAGCAGCGCCATCGCGACGTGGAAGTCGGGCAGGGCGCTCGCGGCATCGACTGCGGCAAAGCCCCGGTGCAGAACCTGCGGCGGACATCGCCCGCGCTCGGCGGCGTGAACCCACCCGCGCATCGCCCAGAGCAGGAAGCGCCCGCCATTGCACAGGCTTTCCACCGGTCGATCGACAAAGGCGTACATCGGGACTCTTTCCAGCGCACAACATGCGGCGCCGGCGGCTTATATGTTATTGCGAGTCATTTGCAATTCAGAATTTCTGTTCGGGCAGGATTTGCTGCACGCTTGAGACAAGGCAGATTTCGACCGATCGCGGACATTGCGGTCAATTGCGATCATAGATACCCTCGCAATATGACGGATAATCACTCATTCCTGCCTTCTTCGCTTGCCAATCCGGAAAAGCGAGAAGAACTCATTCTGTATCTCAAAGAGCTTGCGGCGGAAAATCCGGAAGAACTTTGGCGCAATGAGCGCGAACAAGGGCTGGTGTCAGACATCGATCAGATTTTTCATTTCTTCTTTGACGACAATGGTTTCGATGAAGGCGCAATTGGAGAAAGTCTTTTGGCCGCGGAAGAAGCCAAGACCATCGACGAGGTGAAGGCTTTGCTGGACGCGATGCTTGTGGACCTACCCAAGGGCGATGACGCAGCATTCGTCAGCCATCATTTATGGCCACGCTTGCGCACTAAGGCGCAAGTGGCACTATCTGCTTTTGAAGCGCGGAGCTAAACGACCGTTTCCCACCCCAAAACGGCCCTTCTTCAGCGCTTGGTGCCGAAATGTCCGGGCAGGCTGGTGGCGCGCGACAGCCCCGGCCGCCAGGTCGTGAGTTGCGGCGCGGGGACGATCTGGAAATCGGCCTTGCTGTCCGCGGCGACGAGCTGATCGCCATGTGCGGCGCGCAGGCGAACGGTTTCGACCGGCTTGTCGGTTTCGATCCCGAATCGGGTGCCCGCGACCCAGCGCACCGTGCCGAGCATCGCTTCGTGGCCGGGCAGGAAGACGGTGATCCGTTCACCGATCTGGAGGATATGCGGCCCCTGGCCGCCGACGCCGGTCAGCGAAACATTACGGATGGTAACGTCGAACTGGCCCAGCCGCTGACAGGCAAGCGCCGCCTTGACCAGCCGCGACTGGCGTGGCTGGCGCTTTTCATCAGGGGCCGGTGAGGCAGGGGAAGCCTCGGGATTCGACATGCGCGACTCAACAACTGCCGTCCGATTCCCACCTCGGACGGTGATTTGATTGGTCCCGGTACGAGTTCTAAATGAGGAAGGTAAATTTTCGTATATCGTGTTTGACAATTTTCACGAATTATTCGGCCGGTGCGTAGGTCTCCTAATATCGCGACGCGCTCGGCCGCCGGCCGAAGGCACTGAAACGTCAAAGAAATTATCGTGGACTATCGCTTGGAAAGGCGAGCGTCCTTTCTGGGTCTACCGGAACGACCCGACTTTCGGGGCGGCCGGCGCGGCGCCCATGGATGCGACGGGCCTTAACTGGCGTTCCGCGGCACTCGCGCCCGAAGCGGCCGGCGCGCGTATCGGGCGCAACAAAAGGCCCGCCGGTGCCGGGACACGGGCGGGCCGATTGGTCAGGGGCGAAGGGGTTAGCCGAGGCCTGAGAAGCGGATGTCCTGGACGCGGCCATAACGCACCTCGCAAGTGAACTTGCCCTTGTCGTAATAGCCGCCACGGCCCCAGCGGTCGCCATAGCCGTCGCGCACGATGACGCGGCCCTTGACGCGGTAACCGTCGCGCTTGCGATCGATGCTGGTGACCTCGGTCACGTCGGTCCGGCCATAGCGGCGGCTGCCGCGCTCGACGGCGCCGACGCACTGGCTGACCGCGCGGCGGCTGTTCCCATAGCGATTATAGTCATAGCCATAGCCGTAGCGCGGGTCGTCATAGCGGCCGGGATAACGGTCGTCGTAACGGCCATCATAGCGGCGGTCGTATCGGTCGTAGCGGTCGTTGTCGCCGCTCGACAGGATTGCGGCGAGGCCGCCGATCACGACGGCGCCGGCGATGATTTCGCCCGCGCTGATTCCGTCGCGGTCATAACGATCGCGCGCGGCCGCGGGGGCGGCGCTCACGAGCATCGCGCCGGCGGTGGCCGCACCAATTGCGGCCTTGGTCAGGGTGGTCTTGATAGCCATGGTTCGGTCTCCTTAAGCGCAGGCGGCAGCTTCGCGGCCTGTTGGAGACGGTTTACCGGTGTGGCTGTGACAGGGCGCTGAACCCTCCGCTTATCTGGGGTTCAGACTTGGTTTTGCTGGCGTTCATAAAAAATCCTCCCTGTCGCGCAGCGATGGGGAGGGGGACCGTTCGCCGTAGGCGAATGGTGGAGGGGGAGGCGCCCTGACCCCTCCGTCAGCGCTTCGCGCTGCCACCTCCCCATGCCTTCGGCACAGGGAGGATCGAAAAGATTACCCGAAATTGACGTCGACAACGCGGCCGTTGCGGTAGCTGCAGCCAAAGCTGCTCACCTCGCCGCCGAGGCGCGAGGCGGTGCCGGTGACGTACCAGCCGCCATTGTTCGGTTCGGTGCCGGTGATGCTATCGACGCGGGCGTCGTCGCCCATCTCGCCTTCGACCGCCCAGCTGCAGGCATCGGCGGCGCGGCCTTCGGCTTCGCCGCGGCCATAGGCGCCGGGGGTGACGTCGTTCTGCGCCTCGGGTTCGTAGCGCGGCACCTCCTGCCGCTGGTCGTCGCCGCGATAGGGCGGCTCGTAACGATAATCGGGCGCGCGCTCGCGCTTGTTCTTGCTCACCGAGCTCGCGATGGCGGCGATCGTGCCGATGACGAGCAGCCCGCCGAGCACGTCGCCGGTGCTGATATTGTCGCGGTCGCGATAACCCCAGCCACCATGATGATGGCGCCCGCGCGCTTCGGCGGGCACGGCGCCGAGGCCGACCGAGGTCAGGACGATCGCCGCTGCGGTGGTGAAGCCGGTCAATTTACGCATCGAGGGACGCTCCCCTTCGGCGGGCTCAGGATGGTCCAGCCCGAATGTCACCGCCCTACGCGCGCGATGCTTTCGCGCCGCTGAACCGTGGCTGCCGCGCGGCAAGCCGAGTCCCTTTATGGAATAGGCCCGCCATCCGGGAGGACGACGGGCCTTAGGACCAGTTATAGGTGACCAGACCTGTTCCTGGGTATCAGCAGACGCAGCGCGGAGTGGCCTTGGGTCTCGGCTTCCACTTTTTCTTCGCGACATAGCGTTTCCGAACCGGTACGTTTTCATAATAGGTGCGCGTCGACGTTTCGACCCTTTCGGTCACGACGGGCGCGCCGTTAATGATCGTCGTGACGACGACGCCGGGCGAGTAATAGCCGTAACCATAGCCGTAGCCATTGTGCTGGTAAGTCGTCGCATAGCCACCGGGGTAGGTGCCGCCAGGATAATAGCCGCCCTGATAATGGCCACCCTGGTAACGGGCGCTGCGGCTCGACCACCATTCGTCGCATTTCTTCTTGTCGGCTGCGCTGCCGATCGCGCTGCCCGCCAGCGCGCCAAGCCCGCCGCCGATCAGCGTGCCCGCGGTACGGTCGCCGCGTCCGGCTATGCGGTTGCCGGCGATGCCCCCCACGAGCCCGCCGACAACCGCGCCGCCCACTGTGCCCCCCCGGCCACAGCGGCGTTCCATCTCTTCGTCGTAACGGGCGTCATACCCGCCGTGATAACGGGGGTCGTAAGCGGGCGGCGGCGGATAGCCGGCGCCGTGGCCCTCGATCGTGCCTTCATAACGGCCTTCGTAGCGGCGGCCGTCGGATGTTTCGTACGTGCCGTCCCATGTGCCGGTCCAGCGGCCCTCGGCGTCATAGGTGCCATTGACGTGGCGATAATCGACTTCGCTCGGCACGCGATCGGGATAGCCGGTGTAAACACGGGTATCGGGATCGGCGGGAACGCCATAGTCGAGCGCGGGCTGTTCGGCGCGCGTATGGCTCGCCAGCAACAACGACCCTGCGGCCATTCCCAACAACACGAACGTGCGCATGACTTACTCCCTGTTCCCTCGGCCCAGACCGATTGGTTAACAGTTTGTTAGCAAAATTGGCGCCTTTTCGCGAATCCGTTAACCGTGACTTATCTGTCCCGATTTGGGGCGGGGTTTCAGGCCGCGAGCGCGGCCGCAATGCGCGCGACGAGCGCTTCGGCGCCCGCCTGGTCGGCGGCGGTGAAGCGTTCGGGGGTGGGGCTGTCGAGGTCGAGCACGCCGACGAGGTGGTCGTTCGCGATCACCGGCACGACGAGCTCGCTGCGGCTGTCGGCGTCGCACGCGATATGGCCGGGAAAGGCGTGGACATCGTCGACGCGCTGCGTCGCGCGCAGCCGCGCGGCGGCGCCGCACACCCCTTTGTCGAGCGGAATACGGATGCACGCCGCCTTGCCCTGGAACGGGCCGAGCACGAGTTCCTGCCCGTCGAAGCGATAGAAACCGGCCCAGTTGAGGTCGGGGATCGCCTGCCAGATGAGCGCCGCGACATTCGCCATATTGGCGATGCCGTCGGGCTCGCCCGCGACGAGCGCGGCGGCGGCGTCGCCCGCCTCGGCCCAGCGTTCGGCGGGATCGGTCGCGGTGAAGGCGAGGGCATAGGACATTATTCGACGCTCAGCCCGGTCCACTTCGCCGCGAAGGCATATTTGTCGGCCGCCTCGGCGATGATCTTGTCGGTCGGCTTGCCCGACCCGTGGCCGGCGCGCGTTTCGACACGGATCAGATGCGGCTTGTCGCCCGCCTTCGCATGCTGGAGCGCGGCGGTATATTTGAAGCTGTGTCCTGGGACGACGCGGTCGTCGGTGTCGGCGGTCGTCACCAGCACGGCCGGATAGGCGGTGCCGTCCTTGATATTATGGTACGGCGAATAGGCGAGCAGATTCTTGAAATCGCCCTCCTTCGACGGATAGCCATAATCGTCGACCCAATAGCGGCCAGCGGTGAAGCGGTCGAAGCGCAGCATGTCCATCACGCCGACCGCGGGCAGCGCCGCGGCGAACAAATCGGGGCGCTGGTTGGTCACCGCGCCGACGAGCAGCCCGCCGTTCGACCCGCCCTCGATCGCGATCTGGCCCTTGCCCGCGATGCCTTCGGCGATCAGATATTCGCCCGCGGCGATGAAGTCGTCGAAGACATTCTGCTTCTTGTCGAGCCGGCCGGCGTCGTGCCACGCCTTGCCATATTCGCCGCCACCGCGCAGATTGGCGATCGCGAGGACGCCGCCCTTGTCGACCCAGGCGAGCTTGGTCGGCGAAAAGCCGGGGGTCATCGAAACGTTGAAGCCGCCATAGCCATAGAGCAGCGTCGGCGATCCCTTGCTGCGGTCGAGGCCCTTTTTCATCACGAGGAACATCGGCACTTCTGTGCCGTCCTTCGACTTGTAAAAACGCTGCTCGACGCTGAAGTCGGCGGGTTTGAAGGTCAGCTTCGGTTCCGCGAAAATCTCGCTCTTCCCCGTTGCGGTGTCGAAGCGGTAGATCGTCGTCGGCCGCGCGTAGCTCGAGAAGCTGTAGAAGGTTTCGGGATCGCTCGACTTGCCGCCGAAGCCCGTCGCGGCGCCGATGTCGGCGAGCTTGATGTTGGCGATCGGCTTGCCGTCGAGCGCGACCATCCGTGCCTCCGACTTCGCATCGCCAAGGTAGGAGAGGATCAGGCGATTGCCGACGCGCGAGGCGCCGACCAGCGTCGCCTCATTCTCGCCGACCAGCTGCGTCAGCGCGGCGGGCTTCCTGATGTCCATCGACACGATGCGTCCGCGCGGCGCGCCCTTGTTGGTGACGAAGGTAAAGTGCGGACCCTCGTTGGTCACATATTCCCAGTTGTTCGCGAAATCGTCGACGAGCGTGATCGGCTTGGCACCACGCTTGCCGAGCGGATGGAGCGTCAGGCCATAGCGTTCGTCGGTCCCTTCGGACGAGATGACGAGCAGATATTGGCCATCGTCGGTGACGACGGCACTGTTGTTGAGCTTGGGCTTGTCGGGCGTCGCGTGGATCAGCACGTCGGCGCTCTGCGGCGTGCCGAGCTTGTGGAAATAGACGCTGTGATTTTCGTTCAATGACTGGAACGCCTCGCCCTCTTCGGGCTCGGGGAAACGCGAATAATAAAAGCCGCTGCCGTCCTTCGCCCAGTCGAGCGCCGAAAATTTGACCCAGCGCACCTCGTCGGACAGATCCTGCCCGGTCGCGACATCCTTGACGCGCACGATGCGCCAGTCGGTGCCGCCGTCCTGCACCGAATAGAGGAGATGCTTGCCATCCTCCGACGGGTTCCACTCGCCGAGCGCGGTCGCGCCATCCTTTGCCCACGCGTTGGGATCGATCAGCACGCGCCCTTCGCCCTTCAGCCCTTCGCGGACATAGAGCACCGACTGTGGCTGCAGCCCGTCGTTGCGACTGTAGAAATAGCGCGTCCCGGCCTTGGTCGGCAGTCCGAAGCGCTCGTAATTGTAAAGCTCGGTCATCCGCTCCTTGAAGCTGTCGCGGCCGGGCAGCGTGTCCAGATAGGTGTCGGTGACCTTGTTCTGCGCCGCGACCCAGTCGGCGACCTTCGGATTGACGCGCACGTCGTCCTCGAGCCAGCGATAGGGGTCGGCGACGTCGACGCCGAACTGCGGATCGACCGTGTCGCCGCGCGGGGTGTCGGGATAGGTCAATGCCTTGGCCGTCGCCGATGTTGCCGCGGCATCGGCCGCCGCAGCTGCGCCCGGGAACATCGTCAGGGCAACCAGCGCCAGCGGCGTGGACAGGGCTTTACGGGACATGGCAAGGCGATCCTCATTTTCTGGGGGGAAATTATCGTGCGCCGATATGTAAGCATCGGCAAGGGGCGGGCAAGGGAGAATTAAACGGATGCCTTGGCGCAATCCCGGCAAGGAGGATGCCCGAATGCGACCGATGCCAGCCGTCGACCCCAAAGAAAAAGGGCGGCTGTCCAACCGGACGCCGCCCTTGATCTGTTAGCGAAGACGCGAAGCTCAGGCTTCGGCGAGTTCCTCGTCATACTGTTCGACCGGACCCGAATCCTGGCCCTTGGCATCGACGTCGCGGTCGACGAATTCGATGATCGCCATCGGCGCCGCGTCCGAGGCGCGGATGCCGGCCTTGATCACGCGGGTGTAGCCGCCGTTGCGGTCCTTGTAGCGCTCGGCCAGGACGTCGAACAGCTTCTTGAGCTGCGTGTCGTCGAGCAGGCGGCTGTTCGCGAGGCGACGGTTGGCAAGGCCACCGCGCTTGGCGAGCGTCACCAGCTTTTCGATATAGGGACGCAGTTCCTTCGCCTTGGCGACGGTCGTCGTGATCTGCTCATGCTTGATGAGCGAAGCCGACATGTTGCGGAACAGGGCCGTGCGATGCGCGCTCGTGCGCTGAAGCTTCCGGCCACCCGATTTATGACGCATAATTCTTTCCTTCGTTCGTTAAGGGCCCGTGTGAGGTAGCCCAGACCAGGTCGATTGCGGGCCGACCCATTCCCGGTGTGATGACGCCCCGGCGAACCGGGGCGCTATCTCGATTAGCCCAGCAGCTCTTGTTCGAGCTTCTTGGCCATTTCTTCGATGTTCTCCGGCGGCCAGCCGGGGATATCCATGCCGAGGCGCAGGCCCATCGACGACAGCACTTCCTTGATTTCGTTCAAGGACTTGCGGCCGAAGTTCGGCGTGCGGAGCATTTCGGCTTCGGTCTTCTGAACGAGATCACCGATATAGATGATGTTGTCGTTCTTGAGGCAGTTCGCCGAGCGGACCGACAGTTCGAGCTCGTCGACCTTCTTGAGAAGGAAGCGGTTGAGCTGGTTGACGTCCGACTCGTCGGCGGTGGTCGGCGAAGCCGCCATGCCGATGAGGCCGCTGTCGTTCATCGCTTCTTCGAAGTGGACGAAGACCTGGAGCTGGTCCTGGAGGATGCGCGCGGCGTAAGCGACGGCGTCTTCCGGGGTGACCGTGCCGTCGGTTTCGACGGTCAGGTTCAGCTTGTCATAGTCCAGTTCCTGGCCGATGCGGGCATTGTCGACCTTGTAGGCGACCTGGCGCACGGGCGAGTAGAGCGAGTCGACCGGGATCAGGCCGATCGGCGCATCGATCGGACGGTTGGCGGTCGCGGGGACATAACCCTTGCCGGTGTCGGCAACGAGTTCCATGTTCAGCGTCGCACCGTCGTCGAGGTGGCAGATGACGTGGTTCGGGTTCATCACCTTGATGTCACCCGACACCATGATGTCGCCGGCCTTGACGGTCGCGGGACCGGTCGCCGAAAGCTGGAGCCGCTTCGGGCCTTCGCCTTCCATCTTGAGTGCGATCTGCTTGACGTTGAGGACGATGTCGGTGACGTCTTCACGCACGCCGGCCAGGCTCGAGAATTCGTGGAGCACATTCTCGATCTTGATCGACGTGATAGCCGCACCCTGGAGCGACGAGAGCAAAACGCGGCGCAGCGCGTTGCCGAGCGTCAGGCCAAAGCCGCGCTCGAGCGGTTCGGCGACGAAGGTCGCCTTGCGCTTGCCGTCGCTGCCAGCCTTGATTTCCAGGTTGCTGGGCTTCTTCAATTCCTGCCAGTTCCGGATATTGACAGTCATGGATTTCCCTTTGCTTTGGGCGGGACGGGCGGGGGTCGGCCACCTGTCCAGCGAGGAGTTTTGTACGGGCGGCGCCCCGGCGGAGCGCGCCCGAAAGACGTCAGACGCGGCGGCGCTTGGCCGGGCGGACGCCATTGTGCGGGATCGGCGTCACGTCGCGGATCGACGTGATGTGGAACCCGACGGCCTGCAGCGCGCGGAGAGCCGATTCACGGCCCGCACCGGGGCCCTTGACTTCGACTTCCAGCGTACGGACGCCATGTTCGGCGGCCTTCTTGCCGGCGTCTTCGGCGCAAACCTGCGCCGCATAGGGGGTCGACTTGCGGCTTCCCTTGAAGCCCATCATGCCGGCGCTCGACCAGGCAATCGCATTGCCCTGTGCGTCGGTGATGGTGATCATCGTGTTGTTGAAGGTCGCGTTGACGTGGGCGACGCCCGACGAGATGTTTTTGCGTTCGCGCCGACGAAGACGCTGCGGTTCACGAGCCATGATGTATTCCTAACCTAATCCTGAATGGCCGGTGGCGGGCGATGCGCCGCTGCCCCGGCAGGGGAAATAAGGAAGCGCGCCCGGATGGACGCGCTCAAACCTTATTTCTTCTTACCGGCGATCGCCTTGGCCTTGCCCTTGCGGGTGCGCGCATTGGTGTGCGTGCGCTGGCCACGGACCGGAAGGCCCTTGCGATGACGCAGGCCGCGATAGCAGGCGAGGTCCATCAGGCGCTTGATGTTCATCGCCGTGTTGCGGCGAAGATCACCCTCGACCGTGTGGTCGGCGTCGAGCGTTTCGCGGATCTGCAGGATTTCGGCATCCGAAAGATCCTGAACGCGACGCGTGTGGTCGATGCCCAGCTTGTTGGCGATGTCGACAGCGCTCTTGCGACCGATGCCGTGGATGTAGGTGAGCGCGATGATTACGCGCTTGTTGGTGGGCAAGTTGACGCCCGCAATACGTGCCATTGGTAACTTTCTCCTGCTCCACAGGGCCGTAGGCAATCGGCCCCATCTCAAAGCGTCTGATTTTCCAACGCAAAAAACGGACCACGATGCGCGCATGGCGCTTCGCCGTCCGGTCAGGCTGTCGGAATGGACGCGCAACTAAGGTGAGTCGGGCCGATTGTCAAGCGAAGTGCGGTGGTTTGAGGCTGTGGATTACCGCTCAGGACGGCGATGTAAGGGCGACCGCGCGATCGTGCAAGCGGTCGACGACGGCGGCATGGATTCCCGGCGCGCAGGCAATGACGCCGAAGGCTTGCGCGCGCGGCGTGTTGAAACGCAAGGGCGCGCCGAACGCGTCGGTAACCGTCGCGCCCGCCTCGCTGGCGATCAGCGCCGCGGCGGCGACGTCCCATTCGAACCCCCAGCGTAGCGTCGCGACCAGATCGGCGCGGTCGTCGGCGACGAGCGCCATGCGCAGCGCGATGCTGTTCGGCTTGGTGACGATGACCAGGTCGCTGTCGACCTTGGGCAGCGCGTCGGCGGGGACGCGCGAACCCGCAAACTGTGTGCGCCGGCTGGCGTGCAATGTTTCGCCGTTGAGCAGCGCGCCCTGCCCCTTTTGCGCCACCCATAATTCGTCGAGCGCGGGGGCATAGAGGATACCGAACTCGGGGGTGCCGTCGATCACGAGCGCAACCGACACGCACCAGCCCGGCCGGCCGCGGATGAAGTCGCGGGTGCCGTCGATCGGGTCGACGCACCACATTGCGCGGCACGACAGGCGGGCTTCATTGTCGGCGGTCTCTTCGGACAGCCACCCCGCCTCGGGCACCATCGCGCCGAGCACCGCCTTCAGCCGCGCATCGACCGCCAGATCGACGTCGCTGACCGGATTGTCATGCGACTTGTTCCAGACATTGACCGCTTGTCCCTCGCCGCGCCAGCGTGCCATCGCCATGTCGCCGACTTCGCGCGTCGCGGCGATCGCGGCTTCGAGGTTGCGGCCGGGCATCGGCGCGGGGCCTAGCTCGACGCGACGGTCATGCCGTCGATGCGCAGCGTCGGCGCGTTGGTGCCATGGCGGAATTCGAGGTCGTTCGCGGGGATCAGCGCGGCGAACATGTCGATCAGATTGCCCGCGATCGTGAATTCGGCGATCGGTCCGGCGATCGCGCCATCCTTGATCAGGAAACCCGACGCGCCGCGGCTGTAATCGCCGGTCACGGGGTTGACGCCATGGCCGATCAGTTCGGTGATATAGACGCCATCGGCGATGCCCGCCATCAGCGCCGCGGGCGTTACACTGCCCGCCGCAAGGTGCAGGTTGCTCGCGCCGACCCCCGAAGCGCCGCCGCCGCGGCTCGCATGGCCGGTCGGGGTCAGGCCGAGCTGCTTCGCCGATGCCGTGTCGAGCAGCCAGCCGGTGATCTTGCCATCGGTGACGATATCGCGCGCCGCGGTCGGCAGGCCCTCGCCGTCGAAGGCGCGACTGCGTAGGCCGCGCGCGCGGTGCGGCTCGTCGCGGATGATAATGCTGTTGTCGAACAGCGCCCGATCTTCCTTGCCGAGCAGGAAGCTGGTGCCGCGCGCGATCGCGGGTCCGGCGATCGCGCCGAGCAGATGGCCGACGATGCCGCCGCTGACGCGCGGATCGAGCAGTACGGGCAGCTTGCCGTTCGGCGCCTTGCCGGGGTTCAGCCGCGCGACGGCGCGCGTACCGGCGCGGTTGCCGATGTCCGCGGCGCTTTCGAGGTCCGACAGATGGTGCGCGCTGTGCCAGCCATAGTCGCGCTGCATGTTCGCGCCTTCGCCCGCGATGACGCTCGCCGACAGGCTGTGGCCGCTCGACCCGTAACCGCCGGCAAAGCCGTGGCTGGTGGCGAGCGCGAAGCGCGTGCGGCTGTGGCTCGCGCTGCCGCCCTCGCTGTTGGTGACGCCGGCGACGGCGCGTGCGGCTTCCTCGACCGCAAGGGCCGCTTCGCGCAGCGCGGCGGGGTCGGCTTCGCTATCATCGTCGAGGTCGAAATCGGGGATCGGCCCCTTGAACAGCAATTCTTCGGGCGCGAGCCCGGCATAGGGATCCTCGGGTGCCTCGCGTGCCATCGCGACGCAGCGTTCGACCAGCTTGGCGAGTTCGCCCGCGTCCATGTCGGCGGTCGACACGCTCGCGCTGCGCTGGCCGACGAAGACGCGGAGTGAAATATCCTGCCCCTCCGACCGCTCGACATCCTCGAGCGCGCCGAGCCGCATCGAGACCGAAGTCGCGGCGTTGCAGTAATAAAGTGCGTCGGCGGCGTCTGCGCCGGCCTTGGTCGCGGCGTCGCACAGCATCTGTGCGCGGTCGAGGGCTTCGGAAACGGTCAGCATCCCCGCGCCCTATACGGCGCGCGGGCCAGCGTCAAACCCGGCCAGGACGGCTCATTTGATGATCGCGGCGATCGCGTCGGTGGCGGCCATCGCGCCGCTGGTCCACAAGAAGGGCAGCGTGATGGCTGCGACCCACAGGCGGCGGACGTCGCGCCGGAAGCGCGCGTGCAGGCCCCAACTCGCGAGCGCCTGACGGCTGAGGCGATACCAGTGCCGTTCGGTCGAGCGCGCGACGGGTAGCGCGAGCGCGAGCAGCATGACGAGCGCGACGACAATGAATGCGGACGGCGCCCCGGCGGAGACCGCGCTCATCACGAGCCAGATCTGCAAGGCGGCAAAAGCGAGGAGGGCGGCGGCGGCATGCCACGTCATTCGGCGACCCAGACTCCGTGCCGGCGGCACGCTAACGGTCGTGCGCCTCCACAGGCGCGGTCCAAATGCTGATGCCATATTACAGCCCCCTAGGCTGGCGATTCCCAGAACCGCACGTTTTGCCCCAAAAATTCCCAAGTCAAGACAGCTTGCCAGTGATTCGTTAATTTTTGCACTCGGTTCGGCGCGGATTTGCAACCAAATCGCGCCGGACTGCAAAAATGCCGGAAAATTAAGGCTTTCGCGTCGTTCGACTATATGATCGCGCCTTCGCGGTAGCGGGGGGACAATTCCGTGATGATGTCCTCGACCGAAACGAGCCGCCATTCCGCGCCGCGAAGATCCATAGGGATTTGCGTCGCGTGAAAGAAGCGGACGCGCAATTGGGCCTCATAGCCCGAATTCTGGTCGAAGGGGGGAATGTATCCGCCCGAGACATGGGTGGTGCGAGTAAGAGCGATGCGGCTTAGTACGAGCAGCCGGTCGAAGCCTTCTTTGCGTGCGGTTTGCGCCGCCCCCAGCAAAGCGAGTTCCTCGACGGCCGCTTTGGGCGCAAGCGCGTGGGTATAGCGGATCGTCCATGTGTCGCTGTCGCCCTCGCGATTGCGCGACAGCCCCGTATCGCTAAGGAAATAGCCATCGCCCGCGGGCTTGAGCACGGGGACGACCTTCGGGGTCTCGGGCTTTGGAAGCATTTCCATAAATTCGTCGAACGACAGGTCGAGTGCCGCGCTGCGCTCCTGCGCATTTCGCAGCTCGATCGCAGCGATCGCGCGTTCGACATCCGCCTTGTCATCGGGCCCCATCTGGGGAGTCAGGCGCAATACGTCGATGGCGATCGGCAATTCGACGAGGCGTTTTTTCCTCATCTCGGCGTGCGATTGCTCGATCGGCTTGATCGCGATCATCGGACGATAGGCAATGGCCGCGGCCCATAGATTCAGCTCGTCCCGCGCCTTGCGTGCGTGTGGCTGGCGTCGGGCATGGGCTTCGACATCCTTTTTCCGAGGTGGTCGTCCATCGGTCCGCGGGGGTGGCGGGGCCATGATCTCGTCGAGTTCCACCCCGGCAAGGGTGATCAACGCTTTCGCTTCCTCGCTATTGCCAGCGACGTTTTCGGCATAGGCCCACGCACCATAAAAGCCTGTTCGAACGCCGATTTCCTTTAGTTCCGCTTCGGCGGCGTCGGTGAGGGTCCAGCCGCCGCGTTGTTTGGGCAGGTCGAAACTGACCGCAGGGGCGATGTCGCGGGCGGCCTGATACTGCCCGGACAGAAAATTCATCCAGAAAAGACCGATGCTCTTTTCGGGAGCGAGGGCAATTCGCGAGCGCAGTTCTACCACTTGGGCCGGGAGGCTGTGATCCATGTCCAGCGTCAGTCGCGTTGCAAGATCGGCAATTGATTGCGACCATCGTCGTTGATTACGGAATTTCGCGATCGCGGCGATCGCCTCTTCTTTACGGCCCAGTTTGCTCAAGGCGTAGGCGCGGACCGCCTGATTGCCGATTCCTATGCTCCGCGCGAAATAGGGGTCATTGTTCGCCGCGCCCAATGCATCGCTGTCGTCGGCAAGTTTGAGCGCGGCTTCGGCATTCCCTGCCGCAATCTTTTGTACTGCCTGGCCTTGCAACAGGCTGGCGCGGCGTAGCCAAAAATTATCGACCAGCCGCGAATCGACGAGCGCACGGCTACAGGCGGAGACGCCGGTCTCCCCAAAAATCCGCATCCCGCCGCGGCGCAGGTCCGCCGAACGCGTCGTGGCACCGAAGAGGAAGGATTCGCGCGCGATGCCGTCCGATTTACCCTTGGGTGCGGCATAGCCATCGCAAATACGGAAATCATTGTCGCTGGCGCTACCGTCTTGGCCGACGGGTAACGGCGGGGCGGTCTTCGCCGCACTCATCCCTGCGCCGGGAACCTTCGCCAGCTTGTCGTTTTCAACCGCAAGGGCTGGACAAGCGGCCAAGCCCATCGCGAGCGGCAGCAGCGCCGAAAAACAGAACTTCATGATATCCCCCCGGACTTTTCCCCAACCTGTTGGCTATTGGACCGTCACCGGTCGATCAATGGGAAAAGCATCCAGGGCCGGAACTTGCCCTTCAGTTCTGCGGCGGGGGAGGCAACGGCGCGGCGTCAGCTTCGTCGGGGGCGGGCTGCGCGGGCGCCTGGCCGTTCGCCTGACGCTCGAGTTCCTCGGCCGCTTTCTGCCGTTCGGCGAGCGCGCGTTCCTCGGCGACGACCGCGGCTTCAACTTCGTCCGCCGCGGCGTCGATGCCCGCGATGCGCTTGGCGCGTTCGTCGGCGATCATCGTCTGCCAGTCAGTCTTGTTCGCAGCCTGGCGTTCGGCCTTCGCCCCCGCGACGAGTGCCTGCGTACAGCCGGTGAAGCCGCCGAGGCCGGTTGGCGAGCAGCTGTCGGTGCCAAAGCGGCCGACGCGTTCGAGCGCGACCACCTTGTTCGCCCACGCCTCATTGCGCACGTCGAGTGGATTGCCGCGCAGCATTTGGGGAACGCGATAGCGTTCGGTTTCGGGCAGGCGGTTACAGACGACGATTTCGTCAGGGCTCGACTGTTCGCACTTGTCGTCGCCATAGATGATGACCTGGTTGATCTTTTCGGCATCGACCGTCTGCTGCTGCGCCGCCACGGGCATGGCGGCAGCACTGCCGGCGAGGATCAGCGCGAACAGGGGGAGGCGGGTCATCGTATCTTCCTTTGTCGTTTCAGGCGGCATGGCAGCCGCTACCTGCATCCGCCGTGAACGGCGCCGGCGGCTATTCTATCAGATACGTTTCGACAGCGCGATGGCTGCACGGCAGCCCGCGCGGATCGCGAAGCTGAGGATCGGGTAACCGGGGGCGCTTTCTGCCCCTGCCGCCAATGCGGCTTCCTTGTGCTCCAGCTCCTCGGCGCGGAAGTCGGCGACCGCGGCGCTGAGCTCGGGGTCGCTGTCGCCGAGTTCATCCAGCTGGTCGCTGTAATGCCGATCGATCTCGGTCTCGACCGCGGCGGTGCACGCCATCGCGGCGCGCGGACCCATCGCGGCGGTGACGGCGCCCAGCGCGAAACCCGCGACGTTCCAGAAGGGCTGGAGCGCGGTCGGGCGCACACCGCGCTTGGCGATCATGGCATCGAAGAATTTGCGGTGCCGCTCTTCCTGCTCGGCCATATGCGCGATTTCGCGCGCCATCGGGTGGCGGTCGCCCATCACCGCCAGCTGGCCGGCATAGATGCGCGTCGCGCCATATTCGCCCGCCTGGTCGACGCGGATCATCGATGCCGTGCGCTTGTTCCTCATGCCGCCGATGTGGTCTTCCGGCGCAGCAAGGTCAAGACGAGCGCTGCGGCGCCGAGCGAGAAGATCGCGTTGAATCCCGCGAGCGAGATGCCGAAGAGCGTCCATTGCGCGGTGTCGCAGCGGATCAGCGGCGCGTTCATTATCGAATCGAGCGACACTGGACCGGCGCCGCCGGTTGCGCAGGTGGTGATGCCTTCCCAGAAGCCATATTCGACCCCGGCGTGAAAGATACCGATCGCCCCGCTGATTGCGATCGCGACGGCGGCGAGCAGGGTGAGAGCGCGCATCGCCTTGTCATTGCGGCGGAGGAGCAGCGCGAGCAGTGCGAGCACGATCGCCGCCTGATGCGGCCAGCGCTGCCAGTAACACATCTCGCACGGGTGGAGGCCAAAGCCATATTGCGACACGAGCGCGCCGCCATAGAGCAGCAGCGGCGCGAGAAACGCGACGACGGGTGCGGAAAGCCGCGAGTTCAGCATGTCCCGCGCCCCTTAGTTGCGCGCGGTCGGCTTGGCAGGCTTGACCGGCGGCTTGCCGCCCTGCGCCATGCGCGGCGCGACCGGGCCGATGCGGCCGATCGTCTGCAGCGCATAATGGAGCTGGAAATCCTCGATGCCCTTCGCCTTCAGGTCGGCGGCGGTCGCGGTGAAGCGCGGATCGGCCTTTTCGTCCTTTTCGAGCAGGCCGTTGTCGACCTTCTTTTCGTTGACCAGGTGGCGGCGCAGGTCGCTTTCGCGGAACTTCGGCCGCGACGCATAGTCGGGATCCGAAATCTGCGGCACGCGGATATCGGGCTCGATCCCGCCTTCCTGCACGCTGCGCCCCGACGGCGTGTAGTAACGCGCGGTGGTCAGGCGCAGCGCGGTGGTGTCGGTCAGCGGCAGCACGGTCTGCACCGATCCCTTGCCAAAGCTGCGTTCGCCCATCACGACCGCACGGTGCTGGTCCTGCAGCGCGCCCGCGACGATTTCGGAGGCCGAGGCCGATCCCGAGTCGATCAGCACGACGACCGGCGCGCCGCTGGCGAGGTCGCCGGGTTCGGCGAAATAGCGTTCGATATCGCCCTTCTTGCGGCCGCGCTGCGAAACAATCTCGCCGCGTTCGAGGAACAGGTCGCTGATCCCGACGGCTTCGTCGAGCAGCCCGCCGGGGTTCGAACGGAGGTCGAGGATCCAGCCGCGCGGTTTCTTGCCGAGCGATTTTTCGACCGCCATCATCGCGGCCTTGAGGTCGGTCGTCGCGTCGGCCGAGAAGCTGGTGACGGTGAGCACGCCGACGTCGCCGCTGACTTCCCACTTCACGGGCTTCAGGTCGATGATCTCGCGCGTCAGCGTCATTTCGATCGGCTTGTCCTGGCCTTCGCGGACGACGGTGATCCCGATCTCGGTGCCCGGACGTCCGCGCATCTGTTCGACCGCCTCGTCGAGCGTCAGGCCGAAGATCAGTTCCTTGTTGATGTGGGTGATATAATCGCCCGCCTTGATTCCCGCCTTGTCGGCCGGGGTGTCGGCGGTCGGCGCGATCACCTTTACGACGCCGTCTTCCATCGTCACCGACAGGCCGAGCCCGCCATATTCGCCGTCGGTCTGGGTGCGCAGGTTCGAAAAGCCGCGCGCGTCGAGATAGCCTGAATGCGGGTCGAGGCTGGCGAGCATGCCGTTGATCGCGCCTTCGATCAGCTTCGAATCGTCGACCGGTTCGACATAGTTGGATTTGACCTCGAGATAGACGTCCATGAAGCGCGAAATTTCTTCCTGCGTCTTCGAATCGACGGTCGCCATCGCGCCGGTCGCGAGCGGAACGAGCGCCAGCGTCGAGAGCGCGGCGGCGCCCTGCCACAAGGCGAAGCGGCGCTTCGGGGACACGGCGGTCTTGGTCGATTCGGTCATGGGCGTCTTTCAGTCACGCGAGAGCAATCCCGCCTTATAATCCCCGGCCCGCCATCCTCCTACGCAAATCTGCGGGCGTCAAGCGGTGCATCCCTATGCGAGACAGCGGCCGAACGGGCGATTAACGGCGCCGCTCAACCGATCATCGCGACGATATCGACCGGACGGCCGGCGCGGCGGAGCTCGACGGTGATGCGGCTGTCATCGGAACCGGCGCGGCCGATCGGTGCCCCCGGATCGAGCGTGTCGCCGACCCCGACCGACAATGCGATCATGCCGGTGAGCAACGACACCCAGCCGCCGCCATGGTCGATGATGACGATCTTGCCATAGCCGCGATAATCGCCGGCAAAGCCGACGCGGCCGGGGGCGGGGGCGACGACTTGGCCGCCCGGGCGCGCCGCGATCGTCACGCCGCGCGATCGGACGCCGCTTTCGTTGACTTCGCCCAGCCCCGCGACGATGCGCCCGACGACGGGCAGACGATAGGCGCCTTGCGCCAATTCGGCTTCGGCCGCGGCGGGCGGCGCGGCACTGGCGACGCTGCCTGCAGGATTGCGCGGGCGCGGCACCGGGCCGGCGAGCTGCGCCAGTTCGGCGCGCACCGCGCTGTCGGCTTCGAGCGAGTCCATCAGATCGACGATGTCGCGCGCCTTTTCGCCGAGCCCGAGCGCGCGGTCGGCCTCGAGCTGCGCGCTGCTCATCAGCTCGCGCGAGCGGAGTCGCCCTTCATTTTCGAGCCGTGTCAGCGCGTCGCGGCGCTGCGCGAGCTGCGTCTTGCTGGTCGAAAGCGCCTTCAATGCGATTGCTTGCTGCTGCCGTACCGTCTGCAGCGCGCCGAGTTCGCGGCGCGCCCCGGCGGTGCGGCGCTCGATCACCGGCATCGCGGCGTCGATCACCGCGCGCGCGTGCACCATGTCGGTCAGCGATCCCGGCTGCGCGAGCACGCTGACCGGCGGCTGGCGGCTCAACTGCTGGAGCGAGGCGGCAAGTTCGAGCAACGGCTGCTGTTGCTGCGCCAGCCGCGCGCGCTGACCCGCGAGACGGCGGCTGACGAGCGCGACCCGGGCTTCGCCGGCGCTGATGTCGGCCTCGGCCGATTGGATGCGCGCGGCGAGCGCCGCGCTGCGCTTCTTCAGCCGGTCGGCCTCGCTGCTCGCCGCCACCGCCTGTTTTTCGAGCAATGCGCTGCGCGCCATCGCCGCCGCCGACTGCTGCTTGGCATCGATCAGCTGCGTGCGCTCGCGCGCCGCGATCGCCTGCGGATCGAAGATGTCGCTCGGCGCCAGCGCGAGCGCCGTGCCGCCGAAGACGGCGGTAATCGCCAAGACGGCGAACGCGCGTCTCACTGGCGGCCTTCGCGGTGATAGGGATGGTTCGCGACGATGCTCGTCGCGCGCCACAATTGTTCGGCGAGCATCGCGCGCGCCATCAAATGCGGCCAGGTCGCGCGGCCGAAGGCGATGACCTTGTCGGCGCCCTCGCGCTCCTCGGGGGTGAAGCCGTCGGCGGCGCCGAGGCAGAAGCGCGCCTCGCGCACCCCTCCGTCGCGCCATTTTTCGAGCAATTTGGCGAATTCGAGCGACGACATCTGGTCGCCGCCCTCGTCGAGCAAGATGGTGCGGCTATTCTCCGCCGCGGCGGGCATGCGGCCGCCCGTATCGGGAAGCTCCGAAATCTTCTGCGCCCAGGTCACGCGCTTCATATAGCGCTCGACCAGCTCGGCCTCGGGCCCGCGCCCGATGCGCCCGCGCGCGATGATGTGCAGCAACATGAGCGTCCGCCTAGCCGGTAGGCGGGGCGGACGTCAATTTGCCGCGGTAACCGGCGGCGCGTCGCCGAACGACCACATGCGCTCGAGGTTGTAGAAGCTACGCACCTCTGGGCGGAACAGGTGGACGATGACATCGCCCGCATCGATCAGCACCCAATCGGCATTGGGCAGCCCTTCGACGCGGACCAGCCGGCCCGCTTCCTGCTTGATCCGCTGTGCCAGTTTCTCGGCGATCGCCGAGACATGGCGCGTCGACCGGCCGCTCGCGATCACCATGTGATCGGCGATGCTGCTTTTGCCGGCAAGCGGGATGGAGATGGTTTCCTGGGCCTGGTCCTCATCCAGCTGGTGGAGGATCAGAGCGTGGAGCGCGTCCACGTTATCGCCAGAAGGCTTTGGGGCGGATGCGGCGCCACTGGCGGCATCCTGGTTGGCGGAGATCAAATGCGTCCTTTCCTAGTCGGGTCCACAAGGCGCGAACGGGTCAGCGGGTCGCGCAAAGCGCGGCCTTCATAGCGTTCGAACCAGCGGGGGTTGGCCTGCCGTATCGCAGTTGCGGATCGCACATCGGGCGAAAATCGCAGGAACACGAGGGCGGGCGGTCTCCAGTCCATCCAATGTAATTTCTGGTCCACGGGCCGGACGAAGCGCCGAAGCCAACCCATCGCACGCCTTGCATGGGCGCGGTCATTATAGCCCGGACGCGCGATAACCGCAATCGGCATGAGTCGGGCAATCCCCCGCCAGTCGCGCCATTGGGGCAGTTGGACCAGATTATCGGCCCCCATGATCCAGATGAACTGGCGGTTCGGGTAACGCCGGACGAGCTTTTTGAGCGTATCGATCGTGTATCGCGTGCCGAGTTCAGCCTCGATTCCCGTTGCGCGAATCGGCGACCGCCGCGCTATGCGCTGCGCCGAGCCGAGGCGCGCGGAGAGCGAGGCCATCCCCGCCTTGGGCTTCAGCGGATTGCCCGGCGAGACGAGCCACCACAGCTCGTCAAGGCCGAGCGCGTCGATCGCGTTCAGGCTGATCGCGCGATGCCCGCCATGCGCGGGGTTGAAGCTGCCGCCGAGGAGGCCGGTGGGGATCCGGCGCGTCAGGGCCGGACCTGTCCCGAACCGCGTACCAGCCATTTATACGTCGTGAGCCCTTCGAGCGCGACGGGGCCGCGGGCGTGGAGTCGCCCCGTGGCGATGCCGATTTCGGCGCCGAGGCCGAATTCGCCGCCGTCGGCGAACTGCGTCGAGGCATTGTGCATGACGATCGCGCTGTCGACGCCGGTCAGGAAGCGCTCAGCCGCGGCGGCATCCTCGGTGACGATCGCGTCGGTGTGGCGGCTCGAATGCGCGTCGATATGCGCGAGCGCGCCGGCGAGGCCGTCGACCATGGCGACCGACACGATCGCGTCGAGATATTCGGTGTCCCAGTCGCCCGCCGATGCCGCGTCGACATGCGGGCTCAGCGCCACGACGCCCTTGTCGCCGCGTACCTCGCAGCCCGCCTTTACGAGTGCGTCGACGATCGCGAGCGGCGCGGGATAGGCGCGGTCGATCAGGATCGTCTCGGTCGCGCCGCAGACGCCGGTGCGGCGCATCTTGGCATTGACCGCAAGCTCGACGGCTTTCGCCGGGTCGGCGGCGCCGTCGATGTAGAGGTGGTTGATCCCGTCGAGGTGCGCGAGCACGGGCACGCGCGCCTCGTCCTGCACGCGCGCGACGAGGCCCTTGCCGCCGCGCGGGATGATGATGTCGATCAGCCCCTGCGCGCGAAGCATCGCGCCCACCGCGGCGCGGTCCTGCGTCGGCACCAGTTGCACCGCGTCGGCGGGCAGGCCGGTCTCGACGAGACCCGCCGCGAACGCCGCGTGGATCGCGCGGTTCGAATGCGCCGCCTCGCTGCCGCCGCGCAGGATCACGGCGTTGCCCGACATCAGCCCGAGCGCCGCCGCATCGGCGGTCACATTGGGACGGCTTTCATAGATGATGCCGACGACGCCGAGCGGCACGCGCACGCGGCTCAGCACCAGCCCGTTGGGGCGCGTTACGCGGTCGATCTCGGCGCCCGACGGATCGGGAAGCGCTGCGACATCGTCGATCGCGTCGGCGATCGATGCGAGGCGGCCTTCGTCGAGCCGCAGCCGATCGAGCATCGCGGCAGACAGGCCGTTCTTCTGTCCCGCCGCCATGTCCTCCGCGTTGGCCGCAAGGATATCCGCCGACCGCGCACGAATCTGCGCCGCCGCAGCAACCAGCCCGGCCGCCTTGTCCGCCGTCGGCGCCAGCGCGAGCGCCTTCGACGCGGCGCGCGCGCGCGCGCCCATGTCGGCGATCAGGGCGGCGGCGTCGCCGGGCAGGGGCGGCGCGGTGAGGGCTTCGGCGTTCATGGCGCCGCCCTATCACGCTTTGCTCCGGGGACGAAAGTCCCGTTGCGCCGCACCTCGCACCTCTTTAGGCAGGGCGCCATGAGCGGGGACATTGAAGGCATCGGGGCGGCGGTGACCGCCGGGTTGGCAGGGCATGCGGTCGAACCGCGGCATGGGGGCACGGGCGCGCCGCATGCCGGCGCGCGCTGCCTCAATTGCGGCACCAGCCTAACTGGCTCGCATTGCCATTATTGTGGGCAGCGCGCCGACGTGCATCGCAGTTTTGGCGCAATCGGGCACGATCTCGTCCACGCGATCTTCCATTTCGAGGGCAAGGTCTGGAACACGCTGCCGCTGCTCAGCTGGCGGCCGGGCGACCTGACGCGGCGCTATATCCACGGCGAACGCGCACGCTTTGTCTCGCCGCTCGCGCTGTTCCTGTTCGCGGTGTTTCTGACCTATGCGGTGCTCGCCATCGTCGGCAGCGGTGGCGGGGTCGGCGAGGGGATCGCGAAGGCAGCGGCCGAGCAGACGCGCTCGAACGCGCTCAAGGAAAGTTTCGAGGAGGAGGTCAAACGCGTCGACGCGAGCCTCGCGGCCAGGGACCTGAAGGCAGCCGAACGCCGCCTGCTCGTCGAAGAGCGCGAAACGCTCCAGAAAAGCGCCGACTATCTCGGCGTTGCGCGCAGCATGAGCAAGGAAGAGCGTGCCAAGGGGCCGCCGGTGCTCGACGATCCGGGCAAGCAGATGATGACCAGCGTCGAATTCGTTTCACGCACCAATTTCAATACCGGGGTGCCGTTCATCGACGAGGGCCTTGAAAAGGCGAACGCGAACCCCGCGCTCATATTATACAAACTACAGGCAAACGCCTATAAATTCGCTTGGGCGCTGATCCCGCTGTCGCTGCCCTTCATGTGGCTGCTGTTTCCGTTCAGCCGCCGCTTTCATACTTACGACCATTTCGTCTTCGTGACTTACTCGATCAGCTTCATGTTGCTCCTGTTCGTCGTCGTGCGCCTGTTCAACCTGACGATATTCGGCGACGTCGCGACCGCGTTCGCGATGCTCTATGTGCCCTTCCATATGTACCGCCAGCTTCGCGGCGCCTATCGTTCGTCGCGCTTCGGGGCTTTCGTGCGCACGAGCCTGCTGCTCTTTTTCAGCCTCTTTTCGGTCATCACCTTCATGCTGCTGCTGCTCGCGCTCGGAGTGATGGGATAGCACCCGAATCGTCACAAAGGCGGGGCAAAGACCCGGCCAAAGAGGAGGAGATTCGCGATGCATCATCATTGGGGCGAGATCGACCGGCGTCATCTTATCAAGCTGGGCACCGTCGGGCTGGCGGCGCTGTCGCTGCCGGGCGCGGCGCGCGCAATGATGGCGCAGGGCTTTACCCATGGCGTCGCGAGCGGCGAGCCGGGCCCCCATTCGGTGCTGCTGTGGACGCGCTATGCCGCGGCGAATGATGCGACGCTAACAGCCGAACTCTCCGAGACCGAGGATTTCTCCAAAGTCGTCGCGGGCGGCAGCGTCGTCGCGGCGGGCGAGCGCGATCATACGGCAAAGCTGATCGTAGACGGGCTGAAACCCGGCCGCTGGTATCATTATCGCTTTATCGCTCCCGACGGCACCAAGTCGGTGACCGGCCGCACGCGCACCTTGCCGCAGGGGTCGACCAAGGCGTTCAATCTGGCGCTCTTCTCCTGCTCGAACATGCCGTTCGGCTGGTTCAATGCCTATGGCCATGCGGCGGCGCGCGGGGACATCGACCTCGTCGCGCATGTCGGCGACTATCTCTACGAATATAAGGCCGGCGACTATCCCTCGGCGAAGCAGGCGCTTCCGGGGCGCGAGATCCAGCCCGCGCACGAGATCGTCGCGCTTGCCGATTACCGGCTGCGCTATGCCGCGTATCGCGCCGATCCCGACCTGCAGAAGCTGCACCAGCAGTTTCCCATGATCGCCCAGTGGGACGATCATGAATTCGCGAATGACGTGTGGAAGGGCGGCGCCGAAAATCACAATGAGGGCGAAGGCGATTGGGCGGCGCGCATGGCAGCCGCTGAACGCGCCTATCGCGAGTGGATGCCCGTCGCCGACACGCGCTGGCGCCAATATCAGGTCGGCGACCTCGCGACGATCTTCCTCCCCGAAACGCGGGTGACGGCGCGCGACCGGCAGTTCGAGGTCGACGAGATCATCGCCGGTGGGGGCGACGCCGCGGCAAAGCTCAAGCAGTTCGCCGAAACCGGCTACCGCGAGCCCGTGCGCCAGATGCTCGGCGCGGCGCAGGAAAAATGGCTGTTCGACGGGCTCGCCGCCTCGACCAGGGCGGGAACGCGCTGGCAGGTCTGCGCGCAGCAGGTCGTGATGGGCACGCTCTTCACGCCGCCCGAGACGCGCGATTGGTTCGCGGGCGAACAACCCGACTATATCCGCCGCCGCGTCGAGGCGGGGCAGCTTGCGGCCAAGGCGGGCCTACCGCTCAACCTCGACGCGTGGGACGGCTATCCCGCCGCGCGCAGCCGCCTGCTCGCCGCGGCGCAGCGCGCCGATGCCGACCTCGTCACGCTGACCGGCGACACGCACAATGCCTGGGCCTTCGACCTCGCCGAGGACGGCCGGCCGGCGGGAATCGAGATCGCGGGACAGAGCGTCACCTCGCCGGGGTATGAAAGCTATATCAAGGGCGTGACCGACGAGGCGCGCGTCTCGGCGCTGCGCCGCTCGTCGCCGCAGCTCAAATGGGCAAATACCGCCGATCGCGGCTATGTGACCGTGCAATTCTCCCCCGAACGGATGACCGCGAACTGGCACAGCGTCGAAACGATCCGCGCGCGTTCGCTTGCGCTGAAGAATACGCACAGCATGACCGCGGAGCGCGGGCGCCGCGTCTATAACGCCGCCTGATCGCCGCACCTCGGCGGCCACGACCGGTCGGGTTCGGGCACAAGGTCGATCAGGAACATCTCGCCCGAACGCTCGCCGTGCCGCTGCGCGAAGAGCAGCCGGTCGCCCTTTGGCGACAGCAGCGGGCCGACCTGGAACTGGGCGGGATCGGCGGGGATGCGCCCGGCTTCGACCCAGCGGTCGCCCTCGCGGCGATAGCGGTAGAGATGCGACCGGTCCCCGCGATCGGACACGGTGATCATCGTCCGGCCGTCGCGTGAAATCTCCGCCTCATACTCGTAACCGCCCGCGCTGACCGGCGGGCCGAGATTGGCGACCGTCCATTCGCCGGGCCGGACTTCGGTCGCGACATAGATGTCGCCGCCGCCAGCGCTGCCCTTGCGGCTCGACCCGAAATAGAGCCGGCCCGCGGGATCGGTGCGCGGCAGCAGCTCGGCGGCGGGTGAGTTGACCGGTTCGGGCAGGCGCTGCGGCTCGCCCCAGCCGCCATCCGCGGTACGCTCGACGTACCAGATGTCGAAATCCTCCTTCGCCGGCGCGTGCCGCGACGAGATATAATAGAGCCGCTTGCCGTCGGGCGTGACGAACGGGTCGGCTTCGATCGCCGGCAGCGGCATCGCGAAGGACGGCGGCACGGGTTTGCGCCATGCGCCATTCTCGCATTGCGACTGCATCAGCCGGTAGCGCTGGAAATCCTTGTCGGCCGCGAGGTAGATCATCGTCCGCCCGTCAGGGGTGAAGGTCGGCGAGGATTCATAACCGGGGCCCGAGATGGCGGCAGGGGTCCATAGCTTCGCGCTGCCCGGCACCGGCGTATCCGCCGCCGCAGTGCATCCCGCAAGCATCCCGAGGGAGAAGAGCGCTGGCGCGCGGTTGGCAAACATCATGGACTTTCTCTCCGGCAAGACGCTAGCAGATGCGCGGTGAATTTTGCCGGGCCCGAGGCGGTTGGCCAGCGTCCGATCGGCGGTGGCGGCGCCAAAAGGGCGGCGGGGGAGAGGATATGGACGCGATCGACCGGCAAATCGTGGCGATGCTGCGTGACAATGCCCGCCTGCCATTGAAAACGCTCGCCGCGACCGTTGGCCTCGCGCGCAGTTCGGTGCGCGAACGATTGTCGAAGTTGGAGGCCGCGGGGACGATCGGCGGTTATCACGCGCGCATCGTCGACGAAGGCGGGATTGCGGCGATCCTGCAACTGCGGCTGGCGCGCACGCCCTCGCCCGACATTGTCGCGGCGGTGACCGGCATGGCGGAGGTCGCGCGCTGCTATTCGCTGAGCGGCGAGATCGACCTGCTCGTCGAGATCGAGGCGGCGGATGCGGCCGGGCTCAACATCGTGCGCGACCGGATCGCGCTGATCGCGGGGGTCGAGGACACAACCACCGCGCTGATCTTGAAACGCGACAAGGATCGCTAGGCGGCGGCGATCGCCTCGATTTCGAGCAGCCAGGCTTCGTCATAGATATCGGCGATGATAATCGTCAGTGCGGGCGAGTGGCCGCCCAGCACTTCGTGCCGTATCTTGTAGTTCGCCGCGCGATACTGGCGATCCGATAGGAAAACGGTGACCTTGACCAGATCCTGCAAGGTCATCCCGCCCGCAAGAAGCTGCTTTTCGATATTGCGCCAGACGAGCCGGCATTGATCCTCGATGTCCGTGGGCACCTCGTCCTTCTCGTCGACCGGAATCTGGCCGCTGACGAACAGCCAGCGCGTCGGTGCCTCGACAAGATGTGCCTGCGCATAGGAAACGCCGGTGGGATTGATCGCACGATTGGGCATGGCGGGCCTCGCAATGGCAATGGATGGGACAGTGATTCCTGCCAGCACCCCGGCGCAGACGAAGCGGCGCGAAGGGTGGACGGAAGGCGTGCACGGAGGATTCATTCCCGCATCTAGCCAGAAGGCAAACGCCGGCTCCAGCGTCCGATGGGCGGTGGTGCCGTCACGATGGCGGCGCTTGACATCCATAACTATGTGGTTATGAGAAAATGCATAGCCAGTGAGTTATGGATTATGACGCAACCCTCACCCGATCTTCTCTTCAAGGCGCTCGCCGATCCCAGCCGGCGCGCGCTGTTCGAACGGCTTTGCCTGGACGGCGAGCAGACGGTCGGCGCGCTGACCGCGGGCGCGGGCATTTCGCAGCCCGCGGTGTCGAAGCATCTCGGCATCCTCAAGCAGGCGGGTCTCGTGCTCGATCGGCACGAGGGCCGTCAGACGCACTATAGCGCGCAGCAGCGCGCGCTCGCGCCGCTGGTCGACTGGACCGGGCGCATGAACCGCTTCTGGGAGGCGCGGTTCGACGATCTCGAAAATTTGCTCAAAAGGATGGATCAATGACCGATACCGACGTGCGCACCGTAACCGTCGAGCGCGAAATTCCGCACCCACCCGAAAAGATCTGGCGCGCGCTTACGACGCAGCATCTGATCGAGGAATGGCTGATGAAGAACGACTTCGGTTTGGGCCTCGGTCATCGCTTCCAGCTGCGCGGCGACTGGGGCAATGTCGATTGCGAGATTCTCGACGTCGAACCGGGGCGGAGCCTCTCCTACACCTGGAATTATGCGCATGACGATCCGGCCTACCGGCTCGACAGCACCGTGACCTTCACGCTCGAACCGACGCCCGCCGGCACGCTGCTGCGCATGGAACAGGTCGGTTTCCGTCCCGACCAGAAGCAGGCTTTCGGCGGCGCCAAGGGCGGCTGGAAGATCCACCTCGAAAATCTCGAGAAGCTCGTTGCGGGTCTCGATTGAACTTCAAACAGGGAGAAGGATATGAACTGGAGTCTATGGATCCGGCAGTTTCACCGCTGGGTGTCGATCCTCTTTTCGGCGATCGTGCTCGCGATTTTCGTCATGCTCGGGGCGGGGCAGGAGCCCGCCCAATGGGTTTACTACCTGCCGTTGCCGCCGCTCTTCCTGCTGATATTCTCCGGCCTCTACATGTTCTTCAGGCCCTATTTCAGGAAGCGCGGCGGCGTGGCGGGCTGACACTCAGTTGTACGGCGGCGTGTCCTCGAACTCGGCGAACCAGGGGTAATCGTTCGCGACGCTGACGGCGAAGTTCGCGGGGCGCTTTTCGAGGAAGCTCGACACGCCCTCGGCGGCATCGGCGCTGCGCCCGCGCGCGAAGATCGCGCGGCTGTCCCAGCGATGCGCGCTCATCGGGTGCGGCGCGCCGAGCATTCGCCACAGCATATGGCGGGTGAGCGCGACCGATACCGGCGCGCTATGCTCGGTCAGCTCGCGCGCCTTGGCAATCGCGGCATCGACGAGTTCGCCGGGCTTGTGCACCGATTGCACCAGTCCCTTTTCATGCGCTTCCGCGGCGTCGATCAGGCGCCCCGAATAACACCAGTCGACCGCATTCTGGATGCCGACGAGGCGCGGCAGGAACCAGCTCGACGCGGCCTCTGGCACGATCCCGCGCCGCGCGAAGACGAAGCCGTAGCGTGCGGTTTCGCTCGCGAGGCGGGCGTCCATCGACAAGGTCATCGTCGCGCCGATTCCGACCGCGGCGCCGTTGATCGCGCCGAGCACGGGCTTCTTGCAGTCGAAGATGCGCATCGACACGCGGCCGCCCGAATCGCGGATCAGCGGGTGCGACCAGTCGATCGTGCCGTCTTCGGCGACCGGGCTCGCCGCCATGCCGTCGGGCAAGAGCGCCGCCTTGTCGGTGCGCTTGTCGTAATCGAAGGTCGCGGCGCCCTGGCCGAGGTCGGCGCCGGCGCAATAGGCGCGGTCGCCCGATCCGGTGAAGATCACCGCGCGCACACCGTCGTCGGCGTCGCATTCGTCGAGCGCGGCGACGATCTCGAGCATCATCTCGGTGGTGAAGGCGTTCATCCGGTCGGGCCGGTGCAGCGTCAGCAGCGCGATGCCTTCATGCTTGTCGAGGCGAATCTGGTCGAAGCTCATCCATCTCTCTCCTTGGTTTTGGGGCAGCGTCGCAAGCGCGGCGGAGGAGTGCAAGCTCTAGTTGACGTAAACGTAAATCATCGGGCGCGATGGCGGGGATGACGCGCCCGACCTTTGTCGCTATAGGCGCCCCATCGCCCCGGCGGCGCGCCTCCGTCTGAGTCGCTTTGCCGGGGTCATTCATTTGGTTCCGACAGAAAGTTTGCACGCCATGTCCCGTCGCCGCCAGATTTACGAAGGCAAAGCGAAGATCCTGTACGAAGGCCCCGAACCGGGCACGCTGATCCAGTATTTCAAGGATGACGCGACCGCGTTCAACGCCCAGAAAAAGGGCACGATCAGCGGCAAGGGCGTGCTCAACAACCGGATTTCGGAGCATGTCTTCACGCTGCTCGGCAATATCGGCGTGCCGCACCATTTTATCCGCCGCCTCAACATGCGCGAGCAGCTGATCCGCCAGGTCGAGATCGTGCCGATCGAAGTGATCGTGCGCAATGTCGCCGCGGGCACGCTGTCGAAGCGGCTGGGGATCGAAGAGGGGACGCAGCTTCCCCGCACCTTGATCGAATATTGCTACAAGGACGACGCGCTCGGCGATCCGCTCGTTGCCGAAGAGCATATCGCCTGCTTCAACTGGTGCAGCCAGGACGAGCTTCACGACATTCAGGACATGGCGATCCGCATCAACGACTTCATGAGCGGAATGTTCGCCGCGGTCGGCATCCGCCTCGTCGACTTCAAGCTCGAGTTCGGGCGTCTTTATGAAGGCGATTTTAGCCGGATCATCCTCGCCGACGAGATCAGCCCCGACGGCTGCCGGCTGTGGGACATGACGACGAACGAAAAACTCGACAAGGACCGCTTCCGCCGCGACCTCGGCGGCGAAGTCGAAGCCTATCAGGAAGTCGCGCGCCGGCTCGGCCTGCTGCCCGAGGGCGGCGAGAATGCGGTGCTCGACCTCGAAAGCCACCGGAAGAAAAAGGGTAGCTGATCCCAGCGTACCGCGGACCAGTCGCACGATACACGAACCCCGGCTTTTGCCGGGGTTCGCATTTCTGGCGTCAGATATTGATGCTTGTCGGGATCAAACTCGGCTGCAGATAGGGATAAGGCTGCATCCGTTCGCTGTTGCGCTGGACGATCTCGGCCTCGACGCCCTGCAATGCCGCCTGGAACCACGCAAGCGGGCCTTCGGCCCCCGTCACGCGCGGGTCCTGAAACCACAAGGGATAGGGAAAGGCGTTGCTGCGATAGTCGCCGAGCGGGCGGTAATGCACCGATCCCAGCAGTTCGAGCACGTTCAATTGTTCGAGCGCGAGCGCCATCGGCGGCATCATCGCGAGCCAGCCCGCCTTGTCATGCCCGCGCTGTCCGTTCGGCGCCGCCTGCCAGCCCGCGCCGGTAACTGCCGGTGCGAACGCCATGATGTCCTTTTGCGGGAAGTTGACCGCGGCATGCTGCGCGCTCGCGGTGAACATCACCATCGTGCAGATTTCGGCGAGCTGCGCGCGCGTCGTCACCGGGCCGAAGCCCTTGATCTTCGCTTCGCCCGCAAGGCATGCCGCCCACGCGCTAAGCTCTGTATCGGCGACGACATCGGCGTCGTGCGCATAATAAAGGTCGACATACTGCCGCGCCCATTCGTGGATCGCGTCCCACACGAGCAGCGCATCGTCGCGGTACGGATATTCGGCGAGCGCCGAATCGATCCCGACCCCGCGTGCGGAAAAGTCGGCGTGCGGCATCTTGGCATAGAAATCGAACGCCAGCCGCGCATCGACCGCGGCGAGCTGGCTCGACGTGATCGTGCCCGCGAAAATATGGTCGATCGGGCCGCCCGCGGCGATGAGCGAGGTCGCCGCCTGTTCGTTGATGAACAAAGTCCCTTCAAAGTGCGGGACGAGGAGCGCCCAGATCGGGTGGATTTCGGCCAAGTGGCGGTGCGTCGCGACAGCGAAGGCCTCGATCACCAGATGCGTGCGCGCAAGGTGCGCGAACAGCTCATGATAATTGCCGTCGGCGACCTGCACGACGAACTTTGCCATTTCCCAGCCCCAGATCTTGTCGGCGACGGGCGAGGGGGTGAAGATCGGATAGTCGATCGGATTCTGCCCACACTGGATCGCAACGGGGATCAGCGACGACCCACCCGGCGGCACCGCGAAGAGCGCCATCGGCTGCCACGCATATTTGGCGAGAGAGCCATAGGTGCCGGGGTCGAGCACTTCGAGCGGCTTGTAGTCGAGCAGGAACAGGCGCCCATCTGCGAGCGCGGCGTCCAGCGTGTCGCCATTCACCACCGCGCTATATTTTGCGGCGCTCAGCGGGAAATTGGCGGGCAGCGTATCGCCGACCGCGGTGATCAGCATGCAGTTCGGGCCCTGCACGCGCAGCCGCGCAAACTCGCTGTCGTCCTGGAACATATAGCTGACGCCCGGAACGGGCAGCGTCGCGAAAAGCGCGCGATACGCCTCGATACTGCGCGGGGTTTTTCCGCCGAGTCCGTCGGCGTCCTCGACCTTCATCAGCTCTTCGAGCCGGTCCTTATAACCCTGAAGCAGCGCAACATGCGCGTCGCGCTCGGCGGCGGCGACGGCGTTTTCGACATCGCCGATCATCCGTTCGAAAATATTGCCGCCGGTGTGCACGCCATGTTCGGCAGCGATCTTCGCCGCCGAGGCCTCGATCGCGTTGCATTCGGCGAGTGCCGCCTCATATTCGGCGCGCGGGCTATCGAGTTCGCCCTTATCGACGCCGCTCAGCTTCACCGTCAGCGCGTTGCGCACGATGCCCAGCCCGACGCCGATCAGGATCACGAACCACGCGATCGTCGGTTCGTCATTCTTGGGCACATTCGTCGCGAGCGGCACGCCGGGCAAGGTCGGGACGTCGGTCGTCCATGTATAAACGGCCTGCGTCGCGGTCAGCTGCGCCGCGCGTGCGGCCTGCTCGGCGGGCGTGTCATCCTGCGGCAGCGTGGGATCGGCCGAGGGCATTGGCGCGGCCGGTGCGGGACTGGATGTGGTCAGCTGCGGCGTCGGATAAGACATGGCGTGGCTCCTTTCGGGCGCGAAACAAGTGGCCGGGCTTGTCCATGAACATGGTTAATATTTCGCAAGCCATGCGCCTGCGCGGCGCTGTTAGGTAAGTGATAAGACAAGCTTTCATTCCTTAACCCCTGCTTTACTCGCGCTTGCTATCCCGCCGTTATGACGGGGGTCTATCACTGGCTGCGCAGGCGTTTTTTTCCGCCGATTCCGGACGCGATTCGGGACGACGTCGCCTTGCTGCGCGCCAATCGCGTCGAAACGCTGACCCCGATGCTTTTCCTGATGCTGGCGGCGACGACGCCTACCGCCATCTATGCCGGGGTGCAGACGGTCCACCCGATCGTCCGCATCGGTTTCCCGATCACGCTCGCGCTCATCGGCGTGCTCGGCTTCGTCTTCCTGATGCACAATCGCGGCCGGCGGATGAGCCTGCGCCGCGCACGGCGGATGATCAAAGAATCGATGTGGCTGTCGGGGACGACGGGCGCGATGTGCAGCGCCTGGACGGTGATCAACTGGCTCGCCGCGCCGCCGTCGACGCACAGCTATTATGCGATGATTATGGCGATGGGCTCGCTCGCGACCGCTTATTGTCTGTCGTCGATCCGCCTCGCGACCTTCATCAACCTGATCATCGGGCTGGTGCCGATTTCGTTCCTGATGCTGACGTCTGGCAACCCGCCCGAAATCGCCGCGGGCACCAGCCTCGTCGTCGCGACGATCTTCCTCTTGCGCATGATCCTGCAACAGCACGACCAGTTGATCGACCTGCTCCAGCTTCAGCATCAGATGCGTGACTTGGCGCACACTGATCCGCTGACCGGCCTCGCCAACCGCCGCGAATTCGACATGCGGCTCGACGAAGAGATTGCGAAAGGCGACGCGGCCAACCCGTTCGCGATCGCGCTGCTCGACCTCAACGGCTTCAAACCGATCAACGACCAGCACGGCCATGCGATCGGCGATGGCGTCTTGTGCGAGCTCGCCGAACGCCTGCGCCGCGCGTGCGGCGACCATGCCGTGGTTGCGCGGCAGGGCGGCGACGAGTTCGCGATCCTCGTGCCCGCCGGGTCGATCCTGCTCAAAACCTCGCTCGCAGACCATGTCCTCGCCGCGCTCGCCGCGCCCTACCGCATCGGCGGCCGCTCGATCGGCGTCGGTGCGGGCGTCGGCACCGCCAGCTGGCCCGAGCATGGCGACAGCGCGCGCAAATTGCTCGAGGTCGCCGACCGCGCGCTCTACGCCGCGAAAGCCGCCGACCGCGAGAAGACGTCGTCCGTCGAAAGCATCGGCCGGGTCGCGTAACACTGGCTTGACCGCCGGAAGGGCGGTGGCCACATCGGACGTATGACCAAATCCTTTGTCCGGCGCGTCTCGACCGCGCTGTCGCCCCTCGTTTTCCTCATCGCCAGCACTGCCCCGGTCTATGCCAGAGAAGCGCCCGCAAAGGTTGCGGCACCCGCGGCGGTCAATCCGCAGAGCGAAGCCGCCAAGGCGTGGAATTTCGCGGCGAGCGATGTGCCGGTCGATCCGAACATCGTCTTCGGCGTGCTGCCCAACGGGATGAAATATGCGCTGCTGAAAAACAGCACGCCCAAGGACAGCGTCGTGCTGCGCATGCGCTTCGCGGTCGGCAGCTTTGCCGAGGCCGAAGACCAGCGCGGCCTTGCGCATTTCCTCGAACATATGGCGTTCAACGGATCGACCAATGTGCCGGAGGGCGAGATGATCAAGCTGCTCGAACGCAAGGGGCTGGCGTTCGGCGCTGATACCAACGCGTCGACCGGCTTTGATGAGACGGTCTACAAGCTCGACCTGCCCAATGCATCGGACGATCTGATCGACACCGGGCTGATGCTGATGCGCGAAACGGGGGGCAATCTCACCATCGATCCCGCCGCGGTCGACCGTGAGCGCGGGATCATCCTGTCCGAACGCCGCGCGCGCGACACCTATCAGCTGCGCAGCCTGATCGACCAGCTCGACTTCCAGATGAAGGGGATGAATGTCGCGACCCGCATCCCGGTCGGCACCGAGGAGGTGATCAGGACCGCGCCCGCATCGCGGCTGCGTGACCTCTATGACCGTTATTACCGTCCCGAACGCGCAACGCTGGTTATGGTCGGCGATTTCGACCCTGCGGCGGTCGAGGCGAAGATCAAGGCGCGCTTTGCAGACTGGAAGGGCATCGGTCCCGCCGGCGCCGACCCCGAAATCGGCAATGTCGACTACAAGCGCGCGGCCGCGGCCGACGATTTCGTCGATCCGGCGATCCAGGATTCGGTGACGATCGCGAGCTTCAAGCCGTGGGTGGACGAGCCCGACACCAAGGCGAAACGCGCGCGCAAGCTCGCCGAGAATGTCGGCGAGGCGATCGTCAGCCGCCGGCTCGCCAAGATCGCGCTGAACGAGGATTCGCCGATCCTGACCGGCTATTTCAGCGATGCCGAGGGCTGGAAGAAATTCGACCAGATCACCGTTGGCGCGGTCGCCAAGGAAGGCGCGTGGAAGGAGGCGCTCGCGCTCGCCGAACAGGAGCAGCGTCGCGCCGTCGAACATGGCTTCACGCAAACCGAAGTCGACGAACAGCTCGCGAACCGCCGCACCGCGCTCAGGAACGCCGTTGCCGGAGTGACGACGCGGCGCAGCGAAGGGCTTGCCGACGCGCTGATCCTGGCTGCCGATGGCGATTTCGTCCTTGTCCGGCCCGAAACCTCGCAAGCGCTGTTCGAGGCCGCGGCGCCGTCGCTGACCGCCGCGGCGGTCACTGCGGCGTTCCAGAAGCGCATGGAAGGGTTCAGCGCCCCCCTCGCGCGCGTCACGGCGAAGAAGCCGATCGAGGGCGGCGCGGACGCGATCCTTGCCAGCTTGCGTGCCTCGACGCAGGTCACCGTCGCGGCGCCGGTCGAGGCCGCGAATGCCGTCTTCGCGTACGACAATTTCGGCACCCCCGGAAAAATCGTCAGCGACGAGCGTGTCGACGATCTCGGCATCCGGCGCATCCGCTTTGCCAACAATGTGATGCTCAACATCAAGACGACCGATTTCCAGAAGGACAAGGTCATGCTGTCGCTGCGCGTCGACGGCGGCAACCTGCTCGCGACGCGCGATGATCCGACCAGGGTGTCGCTCGCCGGTTCACTGATGTTGGGTGGCCTCGAGGCGCACAGCCTCGACGATCTGCGTTCGATCCTCGCGGGCAAGACGATCAGCCCGGTGTTCGGCAACTCCACCGACGCGTTTGGCGGATCGGCGCTGACCTCGCCCGAGGATTTCGCGCTGCAGGCCAAGCTCATGGCGGCGTTCCTGACGCATCCCGGTTACCGCCCCGACGGGCTTGCGTTGATCCGCCGTGTGCTGCCGCAGCAATATGCCGCGAACGACGCGACCCCGGCGGCGGTGCTCGGCCGCGACGTCGGCGGTATCCTCGCCAACAATGATCCGCGCTCGCAGACGCCGCCGCTCGAAAAGCTGATGGCGCTCGACTGGGCGCAGCTGAAACCTGTCGTCGCCGACAGCTTTGCGCATGGCGCGATCGAGATCGGCGTCGTCGGCGATATCGGCGAACAGTCGGCGATCGATGCGATCGCGGCGACGTTCGGGGCGTTGCCCGAACGCCGCGCCGCCTCCGACCCGCGCACCGACGCGCGCATCCGTCAATATGCGACCGATCGCAGCGAACGCACGCTGATCCACAAGGGGCCGGCCGAACAGGCCGAGCTGCGCGTCTATTGGCCGGCGCGCGACGACAGCGACCTCGCCGAGGCGATGCAGCTCACCCTGCTGTCGCGCGCGATGCAGCTGATGCTGACCGAGGAGCTGCGCGAAAAGCTCGGCGAAAGCTACAGCCCCGCCGCCGCCGCGAGCCTGTCCGACGAATTCCCCGGCTACGGCCATCTCTTCGCCGCGAGCAACGTCGATTACAAGGATCTCGCGACCACCCGCGCGGCGATCTTCGCAATCGCCAAGGAACTGCGCGACAAGCCCGTCGATCCTGACCTGCTCGACCGCGCGCGGAGGCCGCTCGTCGAGGCGATGGTGAAATCGCGGCGTGAGAACAGCTATTGGCTGAACTATGTCGCCGAAGCCGCGAGCCACGCCGATCACCTCGACCGCAGCCGCAAGGGAATCGGCGCGGTCGAGGCGGCGACGCCGGCCGAGTTGCAGGCGCTCGCGAAGCGCTACCTCGTCGACGACAAGGCACTGGTGATCAAGGCGGTGAGCGACAAGGCGGGGAAGTAGCTGTGCAGTCCTTAGATCGTCATTGCGAGGAGCCGAAGGCGACGCGGCAATCCAGGAGCGGCGCAAGGTAGCTCTGGATTGCTTCGCTACGCTCGCAATGACGAGCTTAGGGTCTAAACCCGCCCCGGCGCACGGGCACGAATGAAATTCTCGAGCGCCACGAACAGCATCTCGCGTGCGTCGCCGCCGAGCATCTCGGCGGTCAGCCAGTCGAAATGGACGCGGTCGCGGCGCGCGGCGGCGCCGACGATCGCGGCGAGCAGCGCCTCGTCGAAGCTGACGCGCGGGCAGCAGGGCGGGGCGACGGCAAAGGGATCGGGCCAGACATGGCCGATCGCCTCGACCACCAGCCGATAGCGCCGCGCCGCGAGGATATTGCCCCAGCGGCGTTCGAGTTCGGGCATCGGGTCGCGTTCGCTGCGACGGCAAAGAATGCAGTAACGAAGGGCCAGGACCGCCTGCGCCGCTTCGACCGGCAAATCGCACACCAGCGGCTGCTCGGTCAATTGGCGGATCAGCTCGCTGCTTTGCATGAGGTTCTTCTCTCCCGGCCCGTGCGGTCCGTCCGTTCTCCTTTTCGAAAAAGATGCCGGCCGCTTTAAGCGCAGCTTTAAGTTGCAGCGGCCGGCAGGAGGGGACTGCCTGACCTTGCTATTGAGAATTATTCGCAAATACAAGCAAAAAAAGAGGCGCCCGAAAGCGCCCCTGAAAACCGCGGTTTTTGTCCCGTCTCGTCATTCCCGCGTTCGCGGGCACACCGATGTTATAATTCGTTGGAAGTAGTCATTTGACCACTCATGCCGGTCGGAGCGTTGACAGCAGTCGCTTGACCCTTGCCTTTCTGACCTGCCCGGCAAGTGTTTGAAAACGGATGTCCATAATTGTGACGGGCAGTTCGCCGAAATGTCCGGGAGCGGAAATGATCCAAAGCGTCCTGTAACGGAGCGGGTTGCTACTGGAGACTTGCCGTACAGCCAGTCATACCTCGAACGGATTCTGACAGCAATGCCAGTGAGGCAGTTGGGCCGAACAGGGGGGACCGTTCCTCGGTCCGGTTTGGCACTTTGTTCGCGAGCGGGAGAATACCTACCTTCTCTCAGTATCCTGCCGATTTGACCGGCATTTCCGGGCAGCGTCAGTGGGGGAGCAACAGGCGGAGGAACCACCGCCGCTCTTGGTTTCTTGAATCGGGGGGCAGGGCACGTCTGCATAAGAGCAGAAAACGCAGCAGTCTCCCGGCAATGGGCGCAACATGACGCCGCAATGTTTGCAATCATAGAAAAACTGACAGGCATTGGTTGGCATTGTTTCAGTCGATGCCTTGCCGCATTTCGGACAAGCGATGGTGGAGGCGGTCTGCATCAGAGGCCGCCCAGTGCACGCTGCAGCGGCTGTTCAATGAAATCCCACAGCAGAGAGACTGTGACTAGCGTGGACGCAACGAGTAGCGCCGCCAGAGTTGCCTTTGTCGATGCAGAGGCTGTGCAGTCGGATCTGACAGAACAGGCGCGGTGCCTCCGTATGTAGACGATCCATCCAACCATCACGACAACGAGGGCAAGAGCGGCGAGCGGCCATCTGTAGGGTACAAAAACAGCCAGGCCGCCTGAACCGATTCCGATGCTGGCCAGCGCAAAAGGCAGCACGCAACAGGCGGACGCAGAAATCAGGGCGGCGAGGCCACCTATCGTTCCAGCGGCGGCAACTGTTCCAGCAACGACAACTCGACGTTCCGTTCCGACCGGCCGCGCGGACGAGTGTGTATGGCGTTCAGGCAAGTCTCGTCTCCTGGTCGATTCGCCCCTATGTGCCATCTGTAGTGGCTACAGAAGCAAGAGGTTTGACCATGGCGGGTCTGATGATAGGCGAACTTGCTCGCCGTACAGGCGTTCATATCGAGACCATCCGTTATTTCGAAAAGGTCGGGATGCTTCTCAAGCCTGATCGAACCGGCGGCGGGCGCAGGGTCTATGCAGAGTCGCACGTTCGCGCACTCAACTTCATCAAGCGGGCACGAGAGCTTGGGTTTTCTCCTGACGAAGTTCGCGCCATCCTCTCCCTCGGCGGCCCGCAAGCAGCTTGCTGCGATGAGGTCCGACAGATCGCAATTCATCATCTGGATCAGGTCCGACGTAAGATGCTGGCCTTGGCGCGGATTGAGAGCCTGCTTACGTCAACCGTAGAGCATTGCTCGGGCGACCATGTGCCGGACTGCCCGATCATCGAAATGATGGAAAGCGCCGCACCCCAACGCGCCTGATCATGTCGGATCGTTTCGGGTTGGCTCGCCAAGTGGCTCTCGACGCTACCGATGCTGCCATGCCGGTTCTTCGCATTCAAGCGATTTCGGATCACTCCAACGCACCGGTGATCCGACAACGCAGTCTCGTGGGGATACGCCGCGAGTATGGGTTCAACTCGGCACACCTTCTTTCCGAGTCGGCGATATTCACATTGATCACCCTAAAAATGCCGCTTGGTGCATCTCGTCAATAGCTGTTCACGTGGGGTTTCCGCGTCATCCTATAGCGCGACTTCGGTCTGGATTGTCGCATACTCGACCTCGAACGTGCGCGCGAGCATCTAAGCGTCGGCGGCGCGACTCGGCCGGTGGGTTGAGGGGGCAGCCCGGAGGTGCGGTCGAAATCCACTCCAAGGCATTGCATAATAAATAGTTGCAAATGCGTCGCAATACTATATGGCGCGGCCAACGACCGTTGGGGGAGCACCATTTCAATGCGCAACTTTGTTCACCTGTGCAGGCAAACACCTATCAGCGGCATTGCTGCGGCTGGCGTCATTGCCGCTCTGACGACTGCCTGCCCGGCAAGCGCGCAAAGCGGAGATAGCGAGCAAAGCGGCGATGGGGATATCGTCGTAACGGCTGATCGCCGCGACAGCTTCGGTGCGGACTTTGTCCAAGCGGGCACATTCCGCGATGCGCGGCTGCGCGATACACCGCTCACGGTTGCAGTCATGACCAAGGAACTGCTCGATGCACAACAGGCCCGATCGGTCATCGACGCCGTCCGCAACACGCCGGGCGTGACCCAGGCGCAGATCAATACAAGCATCTACAGCAATCTCGCCATTCGCGGCATTACGCTGAGCAATTTTGCCAATGTCCGGTGGAACGGCGTGCTGCCGGTCGTTAATCTGGTCGAGCAGCCGATCGAAAGCAAGGACCGGATCGAGGTGCTGAAGGGGGCGGCCGGCCTCTATTACGGTTTCGCCACCCCGTCGGGGATCGTCAATCTCGTAACCGAGCGTCCGGCAGACATGCCAATCACGCGTGTTGCCGTCCGGGGTGACAGTAATGGATCGGTCGGTGCCGATATCGATGTCAGCCGCCGTTTCGGCGATGCCGGCCTCCGGGTCAATGCGGGGAGTTCGCTGGTCGAGACCGGCGTCAGGCGGACCAGCGGTGAACGGCATTTCGTTACCGGCGCGTTCGACTGGCAGCCGCTCTCTGGCCTCGAAGTGCTGCTCGACGCTGAATATATATACAAGACGATCTCCGAGCCGACCGAATTCAGCCTGCGGGCGGTCAACGGCGTCATCACTTTGCCGCCGCTGCAATCGCCATCGAAAAATCTTGGCGGCGAATGGATGCAGGCACGCGGACACGAAACGAACCTGCTCGCCCGGGTCAACTATGCCTTCGCACCAAGCTGGCGATTGTCTGTCGCGATCGGTCAGTCCTATCTCAGCCGCGACCGCGCCTATTCGTCGTTCGGCAATTATGACCTGACGACGGGCAACGGTAGGGTGTCCGTCGCCCAGACGAGCGGCAACGACTATCGGAACGTCGTCTATCGCGCCGACGTGTCCGGCATCTTCCATACCGGACCGATCGAGCATAATTTGCTGGTCGGCGTTGCCTATCAGACCCGCGACAGCAACGTCCCGACCGCGGTGCGCACCAGCTTCGCCCAAAACCTCTATAATCCGGTGCAGATTCCACAGCAGCCGCGCGCGCCGCGCATCATCCCCAACCCGTCGCGCACCGAGGATCTGGGTGTCTATATCTTCGACCGCGCGTCGCTCGGAGAGTGGCTTCAGGCGACGGTGGGCTATCGTAAGGCCGACTATCGTGACGTGAGCCGCACCAGCGATTACCAGATCAAACCCGATACCTGGTCTTACGGTCTGATGGTGAAACCGGCTGCCTGGGCGAGCCTTTACGCCAACTATATCGAAGGGCTGGAGCCGGGGCCGATCGCGCAGCAGATCGCCAACAATGCCGGTGAAATCCTCCCCGCCGCGATCAGCAAGCAGAAAGAGGCCGGGGTCAAGATCGAACCTTTGCAGGGGCTGCTGCTCACCGGGGCCTATTTCCACATCAAGCGTCCATCAGCCTATCTCAACAGCGCGAACTTCTTCGTGCAGGACGGCGAGGCCGTATACGAAGGTGCGGAATTCAGCGCAGTCGGCGAAGTGACGCCAAACCTTTCCATCGCCGCGAGCGCGATGACGCTCGATGCCGCCCAGCAATCGGGCGCGGCGAATGTCGTCGGCAAGCGGGTCGAAAATGTTGCGAAACTGTCCGGCTCGCTGTTCGTCGAATATCGCGTGCCGCAGCTGCCCGGGTTGCGAGTGTCGGGCGGCATGTTCCACGTCGGACGCCGTGCAGTTAACGCGTTGAACCAGGGGTTCGCGCCGGGGTATACGACATTCGATCTAGGGGCGAGCTATAGCTTCGAGATGCTCGGCAAGCCCGCGACGCTCAGGGCCTATGGCGAGAATATCACCGGCAAGCGTTATTGGGCATCTACCGGATCGAGTCTCCTGCAACAGGGGCTCCCGGAATCCGTGAAGCTCGCTTTCTCAATCCAGTTGTGACGCGGGCTGGCAGCAAGGCGGGATGACGCCATGCGGATGATCGATCTTCTGCATCGCTGGACTGGCGGGCTGATCGGGCTGCTGCTGGCGCTGATCGGCCTGTCAGGCGCGCTGCTGGCTCATGCCGACAGCCTGCTCACCCCGGTCGGCCAGGCTCCATCTCGGAACATGGCGCTGCCGGATGTCGTGGCTGAGGCGCTGCGCGACCCGGCTCCGGCGGTGGACTATATCATCTTCGCTTCGACGGACCTGCCGCTCCATCGCATTATCTATAGCGATGGGTCGGGACGCTATGTCGATACTGGCGGCGTGATTGTTGACCATTGGCAAAGCCAATGGGAGCGTCCCGAATTGTGGTTGTTCGATTTCCACCGCCATCTCTTCATGGGCAAGGGCGGGGAGACCGTCACGGGGATCGCGGCGCTGATCGGAATAGCTTTTGTCGTCAGCGGTGCGCTCCTCTGGTGGCAGCGGCGGTACATGTTCGCGCCTCGGTTATGGCCGGTCCGAATGACCGAGCCGGCGATCCTGCGTCACCATCGAGATCTCGGCGTTCTGCTCGCTCCGCTGCTCATCCTCTCGTTCGTGACGGGAGCCATGATGGCGCTGAAACCGGTCGGACTGGCATTGGTCAGCCCGTGGTCGTCGGCGAGCGAGATCGCCGCGGCGACCGCCGGTCCGACGACCATTTCCCGGCTGCTCGCCGCGCCGCCGGATTGGCATGCAATGGTGTCCGAAGCTCGGCGACGTTTCCCGGACGCCGAAATTCGGTTGATCGGATTTCCCGCAAGGCCTGGCGATCCCATCCTGATTCGTATGCGCCGGCCCGGGGAGTGGCTCCCCAACGGCCGCACCAGTCTCTGGTTCGCGTCGGAGGGCGGCCATCTGGTCAAAGCGCTGGATGCGGACACCCTGCCGGCGGGTGCGAAGATACTCGACAGGGTCTATCCCCTGCATGCGGCCAAGGTGGGCGGGTTCTTCCTGCGACTGGCGATGACGATCTCGGGTCTGGGCCTGACGTTGCTTGGCTCGCTTGCGGTCTGGAGCTTCTGGATTAAGCGCGCAAAACGATCGAACCAACACTTGCGAAGCTCATAAGACACGGGCGAGGTGGAAAATCCCGACCGCCAGACAAGCCATATGAAACCAGCTTGGGGGGCGTTCAAGCGGGGCGAGTGGCAGCCATCTGGTGCGCTTTGCCATTTCGCGCGATCCGCGCCGAGCGCTTGCGCATCCAGATAAGGACCCCGCTGACCGAAAGCAGGGTAACCATCAATCCGATCAGGCTGACCGCAATTCGCCAGGGCCAACCCCATATGGCAGCCATATGCATGGCCGAGATCCACTCGGTCAGCGTATTGGCGCCTTGTTGTCCTTGCGGCAAGACGAGCTTCATCAATCGGCCGGTGTTGCTGTCGAAGATCGCGAGCGACCGGCCGCCATTGGTCCGGAAGTCTGCCGACGAGCTGAAGATATACGCGTAAACGCCCACGTCGGGGCGATGAAGCAGGCCGGTTTCCCGCATCGGATCAAGCGAAAGGCCACGGCGTGCCATCTCGCCTGCCGCAAGATTCTTGCCCACCGCCTCGGCCGCCCTGAAATCCAGCCGCGGCGTGGGGCGCGACGTAGCTGAAGGCACGATGCCCGCTTCCAATCGCTCGTAGCCGAATTGTTCCATCACGGGGTTATAGACCTGCGTCAGTGTGAAGGAGACGCCGGACCAAGCGAATACCAGCAGAAGCGGCCATATCCAGAGCGCTCCGGCGCGATGCAGATCGACCGTGAGGCGGTGCTGCCCGCCTGTCCAGCGCACGAGCCAGTTCGGCTTCCAGCGCGACCACCATCCGGTTGCGGAGACGCCGCCTTGTGGTGCACCACGCTTCAGCCGTAGCGGAAAAGTGAGCAACAGCCCGACGAAGCAGTCGATCGTCCAGATCAGCGCGGCGACGCCAAAAGCCAACATGCCATATTCGCCAAGCGCGAAGCTGTGGTGAAGTTGATACAGGAAGGGCATGAGATTGATCATGCCCTGTCCGATGTTTCCTACCTGGCGCTGCCCGAGCGATTGGCCGGTGTAAGGATCGACGGAGAGTTCGTCCCATTCCTCCGACCAGGGACGTAGGGCGCCGCTCGCAGGATCGACGCGCTCGACGTTCAGTCGCACGCTTTTCCAAGGTTCGAGATGAAGCGGCAGATAGGTGATGACCCCGCCAGGATGGCTTGCCAGCACCCGATCGCGCAGCACTTGCGGATCGAGCATCGCTGCCCCCTGAGCCGGCGGACGGGCGATATGCATGGTTGGCGCAAACAGGGCGTCGAGTTCCTCATAGAAAGCGAGGAGCGTGCCGGTGGTTCCGGCAACCGCCAGAAACAGTGCGATCGTCAACCCCGCCCAGCGGTGTGCGATCACCCAGATCCGGCGGCCGCGCATGGTTGATCAGAACCGCGTGGACAGGGACAGCCGCCACGTCCGCGGTGCGCCCGGCCATACTTCGAAAAGGCTGAACGCATGGGTGTAATAGCGCTCATTGGTGAGGTTTTCGACACTTGCGCCCAATTTGACGTTTTCGGTCAACGCGTAGCTCATCTGGAAGTCGGCGCGCCAATAGCCCGGCAGTTCGAAGCTATCCTCCAGATCGCCCGAACGGTCGCCGGTATACGTCGCCGAGCCACCGAACGCCAAGCCCGCAAGCATCCCGTTACGGACTTCATAGTCGCCCCGGAACACAAGGCTGTGCTGGGGGATGTTTCGGATGCGCTTGCCGACCAGCGCAACATTGGTGTCTTCGGTGGTCTTGGCGTCCGTATAAGCGTAGCCAGCGTAGAGGGATAGACCATCCACCGGTCGGGCGCTCGCCGACAGTTCGAATCCCTTGGCGACCTGCGCGCCGATCGCGATCAGCGCGGACGGATCGTCACGATCGGACACTGCAACGTCGCCGCGCTTCAGATGGAACAGCGCGGCGTTCAGCGCCAGCCGTCCGCCGAGCAGCGAGGCTTTTGCGCCCAGCTCATATTGGGTGCCGGTTTCGGGTTCGAGCGGCGAGCCATCGGCCGTCACGCCCTGGACCGGAAGGAATGAGGTTGTCCGGTTGGCGAACAAGGCGACATTCTCGACTGGCGTGTAGAGCATCCCGAGTTGGCTGGTCCACGCGGTCTGGGTCTGCCGGTTGATATTGAGGGGGCCCGTTCCCTGGGTGCTCTCGGTTCGCTGGCGGTAGTGTGACCAGCGCAGCCCGCCGACGAGCTTGATTTGGTCAGTCAGTGAGATGCGATCCTGAGCGAAGAGTCCTGCGGTGCGCGTGGATTCATCGGTTTCGCTGCCGAAATCGGGGAGCGGGAACGTGTCCGGGCGCGCCGCCAGATCATAGACGGGATCATAAACATCAAGACTTGCGGCAAGGCCGACGTCGCTCCGATTGTGACGGTCAAACCAGGTATAATCGCCGCCCAGCACCAGCGAATGGGTGATCGGCCCAGTGTCGAATTCCAGCGCCAGATCGCTGTGCGTGGTCCAGCTATCGCCCTTGGAGACGGAGGTCAGCACGGCGCGCATGAGATTACGCTTGGCGTCGTCCTCCCATCCGAGCAGGCCGAACACGCCTTCCTCGTCGGTCTTCTCATGTGTCCAGGAGAGCGCGGTGCGCCAGGTCGCTCGATCGCTGAAGCGATGCTCGACGCGTGCGGAGATATCGCTGTTCTCGCGGATCGATGGCGCAAAGGTCGGATCGGCGTGTCCGAGCGAACGTGGCAGCGGGCCGTTCGGGTTGGGGAGCACGGTGCCTTCCGCCGGCAATCCGTTGACGAAGCCGCTAAGCTTATTGCGCGTATAGAGGCTCTCGATCGTCACCGTCGTTGCTTCGCCGATATCGAACGCGATGGTCGGAGCGATGAAGAGGTGCTTGCGGCGCCAGAAATCGACAAAGCTATCCGCATCGTCATAGGCCCCGGTCAGCCGGAAACGGACCTTTCCGCCCGCGGTAATAGGCCCGGTGAGGTCGATGGTTCCGCGCCAGTCGTCAAAGCGGCCATAGCCGAGGCTCGCGGCACCGGCCCAATCGCGCTCGGGCTGCTTGGTGACGATATTGACGACGGCGCCTGGCTGGAGCTGGCCATAGAGCACCGAGGCCGGACCCTTCAGCACCTCGATCCGTTCGATCGCGATGCTGTCGCGCGCCTGGCGCAGCGCATTGGTGTTGATTCCGTTGACCGTCTGGTTGGCTTGGAACCCGCGGATCAGATAGGTGTCGCCGAAAGCGTCGAGCGTGGAGCCGTCACGCGAGGCTCCGGGCACGAACCGCAACGCATCTCCGACGGTTTCGCTGCCGGTGGATTGGAGCAACTCGCTGCCTAGCACATCAATCGACTGTGGAATTGTAAGCGTCGTGTCCTTTGCCAAGCGGCCAAAGACCAGAATCTCATCGTTTGCCTTTTCATCGCCGACTGATGCCGAATCACCTTCGGCCGATTGGGCCCATGCCGGCGCGGCGGAAAGCAGGCAGATTGCCAGTGCGGTCCCGGAAATTCTCAATGTCATATGTCCCCCGTTATCGCGCTGCGAAACCCGCCCGGTGCATGCCAACATTTGCATTTGCGACAGCTGAACGGAGCGCTGTCCGTGAAAAGATCGCGAATAATTGTCAATAGCGATTACTGAATCGGCTGACACGACAACTCGCGCAGGCGAACATGGCGCGCCAAGGCTTTGGAACGCGCAGCAGCCCTCATCATTGGCGAGCGGTGCAGCGGTTGAGTGTGAGATTGGGGATGCCCTTGCTCCGCCTGGACGGCAGTAATATCACTATTGCTAATCATTCTTAATATCTGTAGCGGCGGCGCGAGATTCATGCTGCGAGGGAATTGAGTGTGCGCCTGCTTCTGACCGTATCCGTCCTGGCGATCAGCCAGCCTTTCGGCGCTGCGCTCGCTGCCGAAGCGTCGAGCGCAGAGGGCGACAATGACACGCGCGTTATCGTTGTGACGGGGACACGCGATAGCGGCGGCTACGTCCAATCCGACAGCTCGATCGCCAAGATCGATGCACCGCTGCGCGACATTCCGCAAACCATCGATATCGTGCCGGACGCGGTGCTAAAGGATCAGCGGGCTTTGTCGATCCAGGATGCACTCAAGAATGTTCCGGGCGTCGGCCTGTCGCATGGCGACGGGCAGCGCGACCAGGTTACGATCCGCGGCTTCTCGGCGATCGCCGACCAGTTCGTCGATGGCTTTCGTGACGATGCGCTCTATTTCCGCGACCTTTCCAATGTCGAACGGATCGAGGTCGTGAAGGGCCCCGCCGCGGTCCTTTATGGTCGCGGATCCTCAGGCGGACTGATCAATCGCGTGACGCGCAAGCCCGGCACGAATATCGTCTCCGCGACCGCAAGCTATGGCAGCTTCGACACGAAGCGCGGCGAGGTCGATCTGGGGCAGGTAAACGCCGTCGGTGACGTGGCGTGGCGGCTGACCGGCGCGATCGAGCGCGACGACAGCTTCCGCGACCAGCAGTTTCTCGATCGGGAGGCGATCGCGCCTTCCATCCTCCTCGGTGGAGGCGGCGGTACGGTCCTGCTCGTGCAGGCCGATTACCTCAAGGATCGCCGCGTTACCGACTTCGGCATTCCGGCCTATCTGGGCCGCCCCGTCGATGTCGACCGCTCGACCTATTATGGCGCGGCCAACGCGCGCGACGCCGACGTGAGCCAGTCGGAGGTTTTTTCCCAGACGCTGACCTTCACGCATCGCTTCAGCGATACGCTGTCGTTCCGCAACGGATTTCGCCATTACAATTATTCGCTCGATCGCAAGAACACGTTGCCCGGGTCGGTCAACGCCGCGGCACGGACGGTCACGCTCAACCGCTCCAACGTCGACCGCGACGAGGATGGCTGGTCGAACCAGGCTGAATTGACGCAGACACTGAACATCGCCGGCACCCAGCATAAACTGCTTTATGGCTTCGAGATCGCACGGCAGGTGAAGGATTTGAAGAATGTGTCGCGCAACGGCATCGCGACCGTCGATCTGTTCAATCCCGCTCTGCCGGTCGTTCCCATCATCCTGACGAACCCACCAGCAGCCTATAATCGCGGCGTCTTCAACAACCGCGCACTCTATGTACAGGACCTCATCGACTTTGGCAGCGGCTTCAAGGCGCTGGTAGGGCTTCGTCACGACTGGTTCGATCAGCGGACGATCCAGTACATCGCGAACAAGCCCAATCTCGACCGCAAGGACCGGGATTGGAGCCCACGCGCTGGTCTCGTATTCCAGCCCGATACCGCGCAGTCCTATTATGTCTCGTGGAGCCGGTCGTTCCAGCCGTCCGGTGAAGCTTTCTCGATCGCTGCGAACAACGCCGACATTGCTCCCGAGCAGACGACAAACAAGGAAATCGGTGCGAAGTACACGCTGTTTGGCGGAGCATTGAACACGACGGTATCGCTGTTCGAATTGAAGCGCACCGGTATCAAGACCACCGATCCCGCCAACCCGACCCAGTTGATCCCGATCGGCGTCCAGCGAACGCGCGGCGCGGAACTCGCCGCGACCCTTGAATTGGCCTCGGGATGGCACGCCATTGCAGGCTATTCCTATCTCGATGCGGAAATTGTCCGGTCGACGGTGCCGAATGTTCAGGGCAAACGGGCGACGATCACCCCGAAGCATAGCGCCAACCTGTTCCTGTCGAAGTCCTTCGGCGACCGGTTCGGAATAGGCGCTGGTGGCAATTATGTGGGGGACCGTTATGCCGACCCGGCCAACACGGTGCTCTTGCCCGGATATGTGACCGCCGATGCATTTGCCTGGTATCAGGCGGGGCCGGTGCGGCTGCAGGTGAACGGCTATAATCTGTTCGACAAGAAATATATCATTTCGGGCCATGGCTCGTCGGCCAATCTCAACCTGCCGGGCGCGCCGCGCTCGATAATCGTCACCGCACGCTTTGCCATGTAGCGATTTTCCGAACGGGATTTGATTTCAAATCCCGTTCGGAACTGATCGTCAATTCGAGACAGCGCGCGGGACAATGCCAGTCCCATTCAGAGCTGTATTTCCCTTGCTTTAATCAAGCCTTGCCTTCGCGCGCGCCGAGCGAAAGGCGGCGTTCTCTCTTGCGCGGTGCGCGGCGGCACATCGCAGCTTCTCAGCCAATCAGCACACAAATTGCGCGACCTCGTGGAATAGACTCCCGCTTCATCCGTCATGAGTTTGGGGGACACACTGGGGCCTGCTTATGAACGCACATTTGGAATTCCGAACTTCGAGCAAAGCAACAACCAAACCCGCGACCGAGGGACGCCTCGCTGGCAGGGTTGCGGAGGAACAGGGTCAAATCCCTGAACGAATAGCTGCGGCGCGGAAGAGCTTCGTAACGCGGCGGGTCGATTTTCGCGACGCCAAAGCCTTGATCCGCGCACGGGCGCCTCGCGCCGGAGATCTGGTCCTGGCGCGGGTGAACTCCATCGGGCATCATGGTCGGCTAGAGACCCCAGCCGGCCGGCGCAGCAAACTCTACTGCGGCGACGAGATTATCGTCGCATATGGCGCTCGCTATGCTCCCGACCAGTTCGAGGCGGATGTTCCCTCCGATCTGGAGCCATGCGATCTCGTGGCCGGCGGCGGCATCGCTGCCCGCATGGTCAGCCGGCACGCGAAAGTGGGGCGCCCGACACGAATTACCCCCATCGCGTTGCTGGCCGACGGACGGGCCCGGCCTTTGAACCTCTCGCGTTATGCGATTCAGCCGCCCCGGTCACCTACCCCACGCCCACCGGTGATTGCGGTTGCCGGGTCTTCCATGAATGCCGGAAAGACCACAGCGGCGGCGGCTCTCATCCACGGCCTCTCCCGCGCTGGCCTCACCGTCGCGGGCACGAAGGCGACGGGCACCGGTTCGGGCGGAGACCTTTGGTCCATGGCGGATGCAGGGGCCGATCAGGTGTTCGATTTCACAGATATGGGACACGCCAGCACTGCGGGTCTTTCCCTTTCGTTTCTGGAGGAGATCGTCCGCGGCCTGATACTGCAAGTGTCGGAACTGGGCAGCGACGTCATCATTCTCGAGCTGGCAGACGGTATCTTCCAACGCGAAACAGCAAGCTTGCTCCAATCCCACCTGTTCGGCGACGCAATTGATGGCATTCTTTTCGCCGCCCCAGACGCCCTGAGCGCAACTTATGGCGTCGATTGGCTGCGAACGCGCAACCTACCAGTTCTAGGAATCACGGGGCTGATGACGGCCTCGCCGCTCGCGACCCGCGAGGCCGGGGCCAACAATGATATTGCAGTCGCTACACTCGAGAATTTGGCGGACCCGCATTTCGCAACCAAGCTGTGCTTCGGAGCGACAGCGAAGCCGCCCGCCGCCAAGGTATGACAGTGCCGGCATTCATACGACGCAACTTGCTACAATTTGCGGGTCTGCTAGCGGCGGCTTTCGCCTATGCGGGAGCAGCCATTTTTCTCGCATGGAGCATTGCTCGCCTGTTCGACACCGCCGTTGGTCGGGGCGCGGGCAATCATTCGCTTCCGATACATCCCGCGGCTTCGTCCATTCTGGCAATCATGGTCTTGCTGGTGACGGCAATGGTGCAGCGCCGAATGGCCGACGGCATGGGCTTGGCCTATGTACACTGGCTGCGACTGCGGCTTTTCAGGCATCTTCTGCGCGCGATCACACCCCCGTCGCTCAAGGGCAAGCGGGTCGGCCTGCTTCTGCCGTTCGTCGGCGATTTGGGAGCAATCCGTCAATGGGTGGGCGATGGTCTCGCCCGGCTCATACTCGGCGTGACGATCACCCTGACCCTCCTTGCGTACATCTTGATCCGCCACTTCTGGATCGGCTGTTGGCTGGCCACCGCTGTCATGGTGCTGGCGGTTGTTGCCTGGCGATTGAATAGCCCGCTTGACCAGGTGACGCGCGACATTCGTCGTCAACGTGCGAAGGTCTCCGGTTTCGTTACGGGGCGCCTGGAAGCAGCCGCGACCGTTGTGTCAATGGGTCGCAGCGTTTCTGAACTCCGCAAGCTGGAGCGACGTTCGCTCAGCCTGACCGCCGCAGCCCGTCGCCGCGCGTGGCTTGTCGGAGCCCTGCGCGGTCTTAGTCAATCGAGTGCCGCCATCATGATGCTCCTGCTGTTGCTGGCCGCAAGCAAGGAGGTGCGCGTGGGCACCATGACGAACGGCGATCTACTGGGCCTGATGAGTCTGATCGGAATAATGGGTCATGCGCTCCATGATACTGGGCGCGCATTCGAGCGCTTCATACCCGGGCGGGTAGCCATGCAGCGGATCGATCGCCTGATGGCGCTGCCACGCCGCTTCAATCGCCGAAAAGCCCATGCTCGACTCGACATGGCCGGGCTGAATATCGACAAACTCACATTGCCCGGAATGACCGGTATCATCGACCTCGCTGCAACCCCTGGCGAGGTCATATTGCTGGATGGCCCAGTGGGTAGCGGCAAATCGGCGCTGATGGCCATCCTTGGCCGGCTAAACTCGCCGCCGCAGGGAGCGATCCGGATCGATGGGGCGGATTTGGAAAGCCTGTCCGGGGCCGATGCACAGCGCCTTATTGGCCTTGCCAGCCATGCGGTTCCGTTGCTTCCTGGTAGCGTCGATATGAACCTGAGGTATCGGCAGCGGTCGGCCTCCGACCTCGAAGTCCTGCAACTGGCGGATCAGCTTGGCCTGGATAGCATCGGTCTCAACCTCCGACACATGATCGGCGAGCCGCGTACTTCGCTTTCGGGTGGCCAGCATGAGGCTCTGCTCATTGCTCGCGCCTTGCTCGGCCAACCATCGCTCCTGTTGCTGGATGCGGTGGAAGGCCATTTGCCCGACAGCATGATCGACAGGCTTGCTACCCTAATCGCAAATTACCCTGGTGTCGTGATCATGGTGGCGCGGCGCCACGGACTGCGCCGGATCGCCAATCGAGGCTGGCGTATCGAAGAAGGGAGTATCCGCGAGAGTTGCCAGAACCTCGAGCCTGTCGCGTCGACCGGAAATGGCAAGGCGTCACCAAAATGAACTGCGCCTCGCGAGAATATGCGGCGGAACCGCTTCCGAGAAAGGAGCATGTCCAGTTCCGCTCTATCCCCGGATTACCGCCGCGCGAATTCTTTCTCTATGTACCGAGGGCCGCGCGAAGGGATCGGATATTGGTCCTGATGCACGGTATTTCCGAGAATGGATGCGAGTTGGCACTGCGCTTCGCGGAAGAGGCGGAAGCACGGGGCGTGGTGCTCGTTGCGCCGCTGATGCGCCGATCGGTCGTCGGACAATATCAGCAACTTCTGGATCCGAAGACCGGCATTCGCGCCGACCGTTTGCTGTTCGATATTCTCGATGCCGTGCGCGGAGAGCTCGGCCTCAAGGCATGCCCAGTCGATATATTCGGCTTCTCGGGCGGTGGGCAATTTGCGCACCGTTTCGCCTTCAATCATCCTTACATGATCCGCAACGGCGTTCTGGTCGCGCCCGGCTGGTTTACCTTTCCCGACCGCGCGGCGCCCTATCCCCAAGGGCTGCGCAATTCGCCCGAGAAATTAGATGTGCCGGCGATCCGCTCGATCCCATTCCATGTGATTGTGGGTGACGAAGATATCGTTCGCGATTCATCGCTTCGCAGATCCCAAAGGATCGACCGGATTCAAGGCCGAAATCGCCTGGAACGGGCGAGGCGCTGGCACCATGCCATGCTGGAATGGGGGGCCGATCCGCGCACCAGCCTGACCGTTCTTCCGGGTCTGGCTCACAGCTTCGCGCAGGCGGCCCGAAATCACCACCTGCCGCGGCTCACGTTCGAGCTCCTGGAAGCAGGTATAAATTCAATATCTTAAACAAAAAGGGATTAGTGGCATGACGAAACATTTCTCACGGGCCTTTGTAGCGTGCCTGTTTGCCGCCTACGGGCTTGGCCAAACTGCGCCGCTAGCTGCCAAGGAAGGCCTTTCGACTGGCCCGGACGGAATCAAGTTGGAGAGTGGCGACGTGGAACTCACGCTCGGGGGGCGCCTGCATCTCGATGCAGCCATTTTTGATGACGGTACAGGGAGTGAAAGCGAAGCCGATGTTCGCCGCGCGCGCCTCGAATTCTCGGGTCGGATCGGGGATGTGTTGCGATTCCGCGTGGATCGCGAATTTGCCGGCGCCGATGGCTGGCGCAACCTCTGGGCCAGCATCAGGCCGGTCGATGCCATCGAAATCAAGGGCGGCAATTTCATCGTCCCGTTCAGTATGGAAGATATGCAAAGTTCGAACGACACGGTTTTCGTGGAACGCTCCTTGGCCAGCACGCTGGCGCCAGCATTCGGCCTAGGCGGCGCAGTGAAGGCGGCGGGAAACAATTGGACCGTCAGCGCCGGCTATTTCGGCGATGCGCTCGACGATGCAGAGGGGCGCGCCAAGGAACGCGGCGATGGCTTCGCAGGAAGGGCGACCTTCGCGCCGACGCGGGGCGACGATGGCTTCCTCCATTTGGGCGCCGCTTATGAGCGCCGCTCTTTCGACACCCTCGACGTTGTCCGTTTCTCGAGCGGACCGGGGTCCGATCTGGCGCCAAATCTCATTCAGACAGGGGGCATTGGCTCGCCATCGAAGCTGAACAATGCGGGAGCGGAATTGGCGTTCGCTCATAAATCGCTGCAGTTCCAGGGCCAGTATATCGCGACGCGGTTGTCGCGCGACCTAGGCCCCCGGCTGAAGTTTGACAGCTGGTACGGACAGGTCAGCTGGATGCTGACGGGAGAAAATTATCAATATTCCCGCAGCAACGGCCTCCCATCGGGGCCAAAACTCCACAAGAAGCGGGGCGGCGTCGAACTGGCTGCGCGCTATAGCGAGCTGGATCTCGACAATAGCGCGCTCGATGCCGGCAAGGCTTCGTCGGTTTCCGTTGGCGCAAATTGGTATGTTTGCAGCAACGTCCGCCTGATGGCGAATTATGTGCATTCGACCCATTCTGACAGCCTTGTCCGGCCGGATCGCAAGGTCGATCTCGGGGTGGCGCGTTTGCAGATCGCCTTCTGACGCGAGCGGACCGAGCGGTCGCCTGCCCGCCGTTCCGACCCCATTCAATTGGGGCGTGAGTTGATCCATTTTCGCGCGATCAACTCACGCTCCTGGGCGCTCGTCAACGCATCTCCTGCCATCATCGCGTCGACCGCGCCACCGAACCCATTTTCCTCGCCCGAGGTGGCCGCCTGGTAATTATCACTGGTCTTCGTTTCGGGATCCGAGGCGGAAGCAAGCCTCACATGCCATTGCCGATCACGATCAATACAGGCGATCGCGCCGACACTCTGCGAGGCTGACGTCAGTTCGAGTTCCCGGCAAGGGCTGCCGTCACGAGCAATGAAACTCAGTTTCATTTCCAAATTCTGCTTGCCGGGAAGCGCGCGCGTCGCGCCGCTTTCGGTATTCGCCAGCAAATCGTCGAGGGCGCTGTCCCGTTGGACCGGTCCGAGGGCGAGAGACATGGGGCCTTCGGTTGTCCCGGTGAGGCCGGCGACACCATATCCGGCGCCAAAGCCGAGCAACAGTGCGATCGAAGCCGCCAACGGCAAGGCATAACGTTGGGCAACCGGCCGGTTGCGATGCGGATTGATAGAAAGAATCGCTCCCTTGCCGATCCGAGAAGACTGTGTTTCTCCTTCGAGGAGCGCGCTGACGGCGCCAGGGAGCGGCAGCCGATCGATCGCGCTGAAATGCTCGACCATGATATTGTTGGCGCCGGTGAGTTCGGCCAGTCGCTTCGCGACCGACGGATCATTGCGGATCGCCTCTCCAACCGCCTTCTGTTGCTGATCGTCGAGTTCATGATCCAGCCATGCCGACAACAATTGATCATCGATCTGCATGGGCGGACTCCTTGCCTTGACCGGGAAAGCGATCGACGGGATTCGCCGAAAATTGCACGGCAAGGCTGGCGCGCGCCCGTGAAAGCCGGCTCATGACCGTCCCCATCGGAATGTCGAGCAGCTCGGCAGCTTCCTGATAGGACAGTCCCTCGATCGCGACGAGAATGAGCAAGGCCCGCTGCGCTTCTGGAAGATCCCTCATCGCCATATCCACTTCCTGGAAGGAGACGGCGACGTCGGCCAGATGCTGACCGTCCACGACGGTCTCGCCGATTTCGGACTGCAAGGCACTCCACTCGCTCCGCACGCGATTCGCTCTCCGCATGTCGATCCAGAGGTTACGGCAGATCCGGTAGCTCCATCGCCTGACATCTGCGTCCGCTGGCATTGGCCGTTCCAGAATCCGCAAGACCGTGGCCTGCATCAGATCGTCGGCATCTGCCATCGAGCCGGTGAGCGCATAGGCGAAACGCCGGATTCCTTTCAGGCAGGCCAACAACTCCTGACGTGCCCGTTCCTCCATCATCGTTTCCAATTTCTAGACGTTCAACCGAGCGTCATTATTCCACGTGTCGCGGAATAAATCCTTACTTCCCGCGTCTATTTCCTAATATGGTACCCGCACCGAGTGGTGGAGGATAAACTTGATTGGCCGTCGATCAACTGCGCGACCCCGCAAATCCAGGCTTCGCCACTTCGCGGTCCCGTTGCTGTGTGCGTTTGTCCTGTTGGCCCCATATCCTGGCAATGCCTGGGGCCAGAGTGGTCCGGACGAAGACGACGTCGCTGACTCCGTTGAAGATCAAGTGGAACGCGATGTCGAGGAGCAAATTGAGGATCATGTCGAAGCCGCGGCCGAAGCGCAGGTCGAGGATGCTGTCGACGAGGACGTGGAGCAGGTCGTCGAACCGGAATTCGGCGAGGAAGTAGACGATCGCGATGGCGAAAGTGAGAGCGAAGGCGTTTCTTCCACCGACCAGCAAGATCAGACCGAACATGACGACGACGATGATGGGGATGCGATAAAGAAGGTAAGTGCCGCAGAGCGGGAGTGGCGTGACACTGAACGAGCGTCCACAAATCGTGACGTGGGCGTGGTTGGCGACAGCATCGAACTGCGCGGCATCGCGCGCGACGTCGATGGCTTCGAGGTCGCGCGTGACGAATGGTTGATCGCGGCCACGAACAAGGAACTCGCCCTCCTCGCCGAAAACGGATTCCGTCTCCGTGCTGTGGAAGAGATTGGCCTGCTTGGCGAGTCGCTGGCACGGATTGAGGCGCCAGGAGGTGCCGATGACGAGAAGACGGAGCAGCGCATTCGCGCGATCGCGCCAGATGCGATCATCGACCGCAACCATCTCTATTCACCGCAGGCAGCGCGTAGCGGGAGCGGCGAAGGGGCGGTCCGTCCGAGGGACGTGTTCGCCCTGCCATCGGCGGCGGACAGGTTGACCAAGCCGATCGGGCTTATCGACACGGCCGTCGCGAAAGGCGTGCCAGCCCTGCGCCGCGCGCGCGTCTCGCGCATGGACTTTGTTACAAGCAACAATCAGCGGCCTAACGAACACGGAACCGCAATCGCATCGATTCTTGTGGGCCGGGATGGATCCTATGTAGGCCTCTTGCCTTCAGGCGCCCTATACGCGGCCTCGGTGTTCGAGGATCTGCCGGGTCGGCCGGGAACGGCCACGACGGCAAGTCTCGTTCGAGCCCTCGACTGGATGGCAAAGCAAGGGGTCGGCGTGGTCAGCATGAGCTTGACTGGCCCGCATAACCGAATTCTCCAGCAAGCCATCATACGGACGCGCGCGCGCGGTGTGACGGTCATCGCGGCGATCGGCAATGCCGGGCCTCACGCGCGGCCGCTATATCCGGCCGGCTACAGGGACGTGATCTCGGTGACAGCCCTCACGCCGGACCGCCAAGTTTATCGAATGGCGAATCGCGGCGCTTATCTCGACTTTGCGGCACCTGGAGTAGGCATTCTGCATGCTGGTCCGCGAGGCGGTTACGTAACATCATCCGGCACATCAATGGCGGTCCCGTTCGTCGCGGCCGCTCTTCTGCTTTCGACCGACCGCAATGGGCGATCGAACGCAGGAATCGAGGAGCGGCTGAAGCGATTTGCCATCGACCTGGGTCCCGCCGGTTTTGACGAAATCTATGGAAATGGTTTGATTCAGCCGCTGCCGTGAAAGGTCGGTCCGACCGATCGCATGTCGTCGATCCGTCCGTTTTTCGGTGGCAAGAAAGGGTGCATGTGAAATACAGCTTCAAGGTAGGGCATATAAGGCGGTTCAGGCTTTTCGCGCTGACCTTTTCAGCCCTGATGGTTCAGCCGCCATCGGCTTACGCAAATCCGGAATCGGCAGAGTCCAAGGCCTCCCTCAGCGGCGAAATCCAACTCGGTGCTCAATATGACAGCAATGTATCGGTTGACGATATCGATTCGAACGTCGGGCGCGGAGACTGGGCTGCCCTATTGGAAGCGCGAGCGAATCTGAAGACCGATCTATCGCGCAAAACCAGCCTCCGGCTTTCCTATGCCTTTTCCCAGTCGCTATACGAGAGCTTCACCGACTTCGACTTGCAGACCCATTTGGGTTCGGCCGATATTTCCCACGGCTTCGGCAGGGTTCGCATCGGCGCCGCTGGCCGGCTTGCCCACAGCAGGCTCGGCGGCGATGGGTTCCTCACGACGCAGCAATTCTCGCCTTATGTCAGCTTCAGGGCCAGTTCGTCCCTGCTGCTGCGGGTCGACTATAGTCATGCGAACAAGAATTTCATCGGCAGGGCCGATCGCGATGCACGAAACAACGCCGCGACGGCTAACGTCTATTATTTCGTGAACGGAACGCGCACCTATTTTCAAGCAGGCTACAGCTATGCCCACGAAAATGCCGAGGCCGCTCCGTTCGACTATGAAGCGCAAGGTTTCCAGCTGCGCTTCAATCAGAAGCTCGCAATCGGCAGCAATGACGCGACCTTGCGTCTTGGCTGGCGCTACGATCGGCGCAATTATGACGAAATCACGCCGGCCATCCAGGCGGAACGCCGAGAACGCCGGCATCGCCTGCAAGCGAATGTCGAACTACCGGTTTCGAAAAAGATATTCCTGTCAGGTGGCTATGAATATACCGACCGAAACTCCAATCTTCCTTCCGCCAACTATAATCAGCACCTTGTTTCCCTGATGCTGGGAGCAAGATTTTAGCCGCCATGGCAAAAGGACCGCCGCCGGTCCGATATGATCCAGACAACGCCGAACCTGCCGCGGCCAGTGGGATCGGCTGACCTGATAGTCAACTGCGACAAACCGGGCAGAATATTCGCTGAAACGTCGGAATTTTCACTGGCCCGGGCGCGAAGCGGAAAGACTATTCAGCCTTCCGCCATCTTGCAAACCTTAACCTGCCACATGGTCGCAGAGGAAGGAAGAACCATGCTTTCGATGAAAAAATTTGCGCTGGCGACGTTTCTCGGGGTGAGCGCGGTGGCCTCGTTGCCCAGCGAGGCGGCTGCGCATGACCGGCACCATCGCTATTCTCACTATGACGATGACGATGACGATGACGATGATGACTGGCGCGAACGCCGCGAGTATCGCAGGGATTATTATAGGGATCGCCGCTATTATCGCCCCCGTTATCGGTGCCGCACTAACGGAACATCAGGGATGATCATCGGCGGTGCTGCGGGCGCCTTGCTCGGCCGGAGCGTCGATCGCCATGGCGATAGGGCTTCTGGTACGATCATTGGTGCTGCAGGCGGTGCCCTGCTTGGGCGCGAAGTCGCCCGTGGACGCCGATGCTAGGCGCGCGCACCGTGCGATTGCCTGACGCTGCCTCTTCCAGATTTCATACAGATATTTGGAAAGCAGGCGGGCAGTTGCGGACGGCATGACCTGGCCTGCCAACCGGTGGCGGGGCCGTCGGTTCGGCTATCGCGTTCTGGGCTGTCTCCTCGCACGGAAGAGTGGTGAGGGACGCCCCAGAAGCATCAACCATCATGAAAGCGCGAGACCTTGCGGTTGAACTGGTAGAGAGCGGGGGGAGGCGCCACCGTTCGTGGCCATCGGCGCACCACATTTCCCTCATTGAGATCTAATATTGCAAATCAATCGCATTATCTGTAGGGGCGCGCGATAATCGCTACTCTCAGGGGGAAGTTCATGAAATCCAGATTGCTATTGTCGGCTGCCTTGCTTGCGTTTCCAACCGCCGCGATGGCGGCCGAAGCCGAGTCGGACGACAGCCGCACGATCATCGTCACCGGCAAAGCCGACGGCTATCTCGCGGAAAACTCGGTCACCGCGACCAAGACCGACACGCCGCTCATCGACGTGCCGCAGACCATCTCGGTCGTAACGCGCGAGCGGCTGGACGATCAGGCACAGCACAGCATCGCCGATGTCTTGCGCTACGTGCCTGGAACCACCATCGGCCAGGGTGAAGGAAACCGCGACCAGATTACCCTGCGCGGCCAGAACACGACCGCCGACTTCTTCCTCGATGGCGTGCGCGACGACGTGCAATATTATCGCGGCCTGTACAACATCGAGCGCATCGAGGTCCTCAAGGGCCCCTTCGCGCTGATCTTCGGCCGCGGCGGCAGCGGCGGCATTATCAATCGCGTGCAGAAGACGCCTTCCGCCGAGGCGCTGGCGATCGCCGGCACGGCGAGCGTCAACAGCTTTGGTGCGTGGGATGTGTCGGCGGACATCAACGCGCCCATCGGTGGCAATGCCGCTTTCCGCCTGAATGCCAATTACGAAAGCCTGGACAACCACAGGGACTTCTTTGGGGGTGAGCGCTATGCGATCAATCCCTATCTCGCGGTCGATCTGGGGCAGTGGAAGCTCGGCCTCTCCTACGAATATGTGAACGACGATCGTGTCACCGACCGCGGTGTACCTTCGATCGCGACCGCGGCGGGCCAGCCGAACCGCCCGATCTCTGGCTATCGCGACACATTCTTTGGCGTCCCGGGTGTCAATAGCTCTGGGCTCGAGGCGCATATCGTCAAGGCGCGGCTCGATGGCGAACTGACCGAAAACCTGAACTGGTCGACCACGCTCCTCTATGGCGACTATGACAAATATTATACCAATGTGTTCGCCAATGGCGCGGCCACCAGGCAGAGCGGCACCGTCGCACTGTCGAGCTATACCGATCCGACGACGCGCGAGAACTTCATCGCTCAGAGCAATCTGGTGTGGGACGTGAATTTCGGATCGATCGGCAACAAGATCCTGCTCGGCCTTGAATATGGCGACCAGAATTCTACCAACCAGCGCCGGAACGGAACGCTGTCGAGCAGCACGCTCAACCTCTCCAATCTCGTCTATCCGACGGTCAGCTTTGGCGCGCTGGCCCGGAATACCGAGTCCGACGTGCTATTCTTCTCGGCCTATGCGCAGGACCAGATCAGCTTTGGTGCGCATGTCGATCTGGTGGTCGGCCTGCGCTACGACCGGTTCGAGATCAAGGGCACCGACCTCATCCCCACGGTCACTTTCCCGTCGGGACGGCCGTTCGCCAGGACCGACGACAAGGTCTCGCCGCGCGTCGGCCTGATCCTGAAGCCGCGTGACAATATCTCGGTCTATGGCAGCTACAGCCGGTCCTTCCTGCCGCGCTCGGGCGACCAGTTCCTGACGATGTCGGCGACCCAGCAGAATCTCGCGCCCGAAAGATTCACCAATTATGAGGTCGGCGCCAAGTGGGACATCCGGCCCGATCTCAATGCCACGCTCGCGCTGTTTCAGCTTGAGCGCACCAATGCGACGACCCCCGATCCGAACAATGTCACCGCGACGATCAACGTCGGCGCGACGCGGACCAAGGGCGTCGAACTGGCGTTGACCGGCAGGATCACGCCCAATTGGCAAGTGAGCGGCGGCTATACCTATCAGGATGCGCAGCTTCGCGGGAACGGTTTCGTCCGGTTGGGGCAGGTGCCAAAGCACCAGTTCGCCTTGTGGAATCGCTATGACTTCAACGACAGCGTCGGTGCCGGCATCGGCGTGATCCATCAGTCCAGCCAGTTCGCCGCAATCCGGACTTCTGCGACGACCACCCGCCTGCCTGCCTTTACCCGCGTGGACGCCGCGCTGTTCTTCAAGGCGAACGAGCGGCTCGAGATCCAGGTCAACGTCGAGAATTTGCTCGACGAGAGCTATTTCTCCGACGCGCACAACAACAATAACATCACGACCGGCGCGCCGATCAACGCGCGCTTTACCGCTCGCGTGAAGTTCTGACGGCAAGCCGGGAGGGCGGGAGTGCCTTGCGCTCTCGCCCTCCCGGCATCACGGTCTATCGTCGCGCCCGACCGTAAATCGCCTTGGTGCGCGGGGAGGTGACGCCAATGACCATGCGCCTCAGCAGGCTTGCTCGCGTTGAGCGGCAAACAATTGCGTGCGTGAGATCCGCCTGCTTCCCTGCTGACGCGCCCGTCTGTGGCAGCGACTTCCAGATATGCCGTGCCGTCAAGCCCATGGCGGACCGGTTGGCCGAAACTCGCCTTTCGATCTGGCACCCAGGCGCGATGTTCGTGAGCCAGGATGAGATTTCACTGCTTGCATTGCTCGCAGCCTTGCAGCGCTGCGGCAGCTTCACTGTGAGTTGCGATCTCAGTCCTGACCTGATCGAAACGCTGCGGCAGTACGCCACCGCTCTGGCCGAAGCTGGCGCCCGCTTGCCGTTCAGGGGCTTCGCACACGCAATGATCGAGCGGCAGAAAGGGCCCTTGGAAAGCACAGGTCTCGATGCCTGCACACAGAATTCCGTGCTGCGTGTCCGAGATCGCTCCGTCGCAGCAAATGCGCTCGAGATGGTTCGCGAACGGGAACTCGTCAGTACAAGAGAATTTGAACGATCAGGCATTTCGCGTCAGTATCTGAGCCTGCTATTCAAGAAGGGCCATCTTACGCGTGCCCGTCATGGCTGGTATCGCGCCTTCAATGATTAACCGGGGAACAGGTTAGTACGCTATTCAAATTTGCGGATGTCCAATCCTGATGGTGCAGCGCACCTGCTTCTTCGCGCTGAGAGCGGCCTTTTCGCAGGCGGCAATCTTTTCCCGGTTATCGCGCCGCATGTCGGCAGCGGCCGAGATAGCTTGAAAAGCTTCCGGGCTGTCGGCACGCATGAGGCGCACCCCGCCTTCCCATAGGCTGGGTGCGCCGACAACATGCGCCGCCATTTTTTCGGGCAAATGCCAGCTCTGTGGCAGCGACCGCACAATGGCGCCCGGAAGGACGGACCATAGCAAGACCCCCGCGAGCAGGCCGCCGCCTGCCGCCCATCTGAGGTGACGGCGCTGCTCGTTGATGGTCGCGGCGGTTCCAAGCAAGGCCCGCAAGGCGCGCGCCGCCTCGCCATGCTGCTGCTTCGCTTCGGCTATCGCGGCCTTATCCTCGCGCCGCGCGACGGCCGCTGCCGCCGCGGTCCGTGCGCCCATGTCCTCCGGCGTCATCTGCATGGCGGGTTTGCGCTCAATGGAGACGAGCCGCTTCGCTATCTCGGAAAGCGTGCTGCCATAATCCGGTACGTCGATCTCGGCCTTCTCGGCGGCCATATGCTCGACCGCGCGGCGCATGAGCGCCATTTCACCTTCAAGCCGATTAAAGGCCCGCGTCGCCGGGTCGGGTTCGGGCGGCTCATAGGGCAGCGGCAGGGGCAATCGTCTTTCATCCATGTTGTCCTCCTATCGGCTCATGCCAAGATCGCGGGCAGGATCGAACGGCACCGACGCCGCGAGGTCGTGCGCGACGCTGCGGCCTGCTGCCCTGTCAATGCCGAGATCATGCCGTCGTCCGCTAAGGAGTGATTCCACCTGAGCGTCGCGTTCGAGACTTTTCGCCATCCCCGTCATGCCCTGCGCGACGCGCTTCGCGCCCCGCAAATCCCCGTCGCGCCGCAATTCCTCCTGCGCTTGCCGGAGCTGCTGCCAGCCTTCGACGAACCGGTCGGCGCGCTGGAAGGGATCGGCGCGTAGTTCGGCTTCCTTGTTCATCGCCCGCACCACGGCCTGGCCGTGACCGTCTGCGGCTTCGCGAACAAGTTCGGGCTCACGCTGGAAGGCCGCGCCAAGGTCGGACGACGCATGGGGCCGGATCGCGTCGAGCGACTCCCTTGCCCGGTCCAGCGCTTCGCGCTGGTGCGGCATCGGATCGAGACCCTGCGCGCGAGTCTGGCCCCATGCGTCGAACGCCCTTGCATAACGCTCCACGGCGCCGCGCAGACCGCCGACGCGCATCGGCTGCAAGTCGCGGGCGAGTTGGTCCCTCCGTTCCGGCTGCTGTGACCGGGGCGCTGGCCGGAAGCCATCGAACATGCCGCGTTCGCGCTGCGGCTCGGCCTTGGGCCGGAAGCTGTCGAAGATGCCGCGCGCCTTTTCCGGCACGGCCTTGATGATCTCGGCGATGCGCTCGCCGAAGCTGATCCCGCGCCGTTCGGCAAAGCTGAGGGCGGGATCAGCTTTAGCATATTCCAGCGCCATGTCCTTGGGCCGTTCACGCGACAGGGTGTGGACAAGCCGGGACTGATCCTTGAAGTCGTCGCGGCCAAAGTGGAGCGCCACGCCGTCGCGGTGGCGCGACATGGCGACATAGGCGCCATGGCGATCCATGCCCGGCGTCGCCAGCACATGGGTCCGGTCCACAGTCATGCCCTGCGCCTTGTGGATCGTGGCGGCATAGCCATGATCGATATGGGCATAATCTTTGGTGTCGAATGCGACGCTACGCCCGTCATCGGTGCGGACCGCCATGCGCTGCTCGCTGACGCGCTCGATCGTGCCGAGCGTGCCGTTCTTGACCTCAAGCCCGCGCTCGTTGCGCAGGAACATGATACGGTCGCCTACGGAAAAATCCCGGTCGCCGCGTTCGACCTTGAGGCGAACATTGTCGCCCAGATCATGGCCCGCGTGCATCCGCTCGCGCGCCGCTTCGTTGAGTTCGCGCACCTCGGCATTGGTGTGGGTGAGGATGATGCGCGATGCATCGGGGTTCGCCTGCCGTTCGCGGTCCCAGCGCTCGACAAGCTCGCTACGCGCAGCCTCGCGCGTGTCGGCCGCGTGGACCATATCGCTTGTCGCATAGGCATGGATGGCCTCGCCGGTCCGTCCGGTCGCCAGATGCTGAGTGGCGTCGCGCTGCCAGTCGATATGCTGCCGACGAACCTCCGTGATCTCGACGCCGCCATGCCGTTCGTGGATCGCGCGGAAGGCCGCGCCCGCTTCGATCGCCTGCAACTGCTGCGGGTCGCCGACCAGCACGACCTTGGTGCCGGCGTCCGCGGCTTGGGAGAGCACACGCTCCATCTGGCGCGTGCCGACCATGCCCGCCTCGTCGATGACGAGAACGTCGCGCGAGGTGAGCAAGTCGCGGCCCTGCGCCCAGCCATGTTCGAGGCTCGCGATGGTGCGTGAGGCGATGCCCGACCCGTTCTCCAGGCCCTCGGCCGCGATGCCCGACAACGCCGCGCCGCGCACCTCATACCCTCCGCGTTCCCACGCCTCCCGCGCCACGCCGAGCATCGCGCTCTTGCCGGTGCCCGCGTAGCCGACGACAACGCTCAAATCCCGCTCGCTCGTCGAATGCTCGAACGCGGCGCGCTGCTCGCCGGTCAGCATAAGCCCGCCCGCCTCCGCACGAGCCAGCGCGGCGGTGCGTTCCTGCTCGCCCACGCGATGCCTCTCGCGCTCAGCCATCAATTCGCTGGCGCGCTGCAACCGCTGTTCGGTTTCGATCATGTCGCGCGATGTGAAGCGATCTTCGCCGCGTCCGTCCTTGCCGAGCGCGATCAGGTCGGGCGACGCGCGAACCGCGCTTATTGCCCGGTCGTATTGGTCCTTCCCGTCGGTGTGGCGATGCACGAACATCGACATGTCGCGCCGCGTGAACGTCGCCTGATGGTTCGTGATCGCGTCCAAGGCGATACGCGGCTCCGCGATGATGCGTTCGCCATTCCGCTGCGCGACCGCGCGGTGATCTTCGATGCGCTCGGACTCAAGTCCACATGTCCCCATGCGCGATGCGGCGGGACCGATCTTGTCCTGCGGTTCGAGGCCGATACCTTGCGCTTCAAGGCTGCGATGATCGATGCGAGCGTCTATGTCGAGCTCTGCGAGCCGCTGGTTGACGTGGTCCGCCCAGTGCTCGCGCCATTGCTCGACAAGTTCGGTGCGATTCCAGTCGCGTTCCTTCGCGCCGAATCCATCCGCGCCAACCTCGCGCATGGTGAGCATGACATGGGCGTGCGGTTTCGCCATGCCGTCCGCGCCAATATCCCAATGGACATTGAGGTCGGCGATCATACCGCGCTCGACAAATTCGGCAGCTACGAAGTCGCGGGCGAGCTCGATGCCCTGCGCCTGGTTCATCTCGCGCGGGATGGCGAACTCGACCTCGCGCGCGAGCTGCGCATCCTTGCGCTTCTCGGCTGCTTCGACTTCGTTCCAGAGCTTTTCGCGATCGCCCAGCCGTTCGGGCGCACCGTCGGGCAGCATCACTTCCGAATGCACGACCCCCGACTTGTTGGTGAAGTCATGTGCGCGGTCGAGCCGCTCGTCGTGTAAGCGCTCGGCCGAACGATAGGCAGCGGCGGCCACGGCGTTGCGCCCGGCAGCACGGCTGATGACTTTGACCGAGAGGTGATAGATTGCCATGACGGCCATCCATCTACACTTCAAAAGCCACGTCGGCACGACGTATAAGCGCGCCCTCCCCCGAATAAATCCGGGCAGGGACTAGGCGGTGTCAGACTGTCCCGACGACTCTACTGCGTCGGCTCCGCGCTTCTTCTATCATGGCCGCATCGTCACTCAATGGAGACTTTGCGATGCGCAAACCACGGGATTTTGATTCGGAGTTGAAGGCGCTCGCGGACAAGGCGAAGCTGCTCAAGGAACGCCGCGTTCGCCAGCTCGGCGAACTCGTCATGGCGACCGGCGCCGATGCGCTCGATGCCGACAGCCTTGCGGGCGCGCTGCTCGCGGCCGTCGCAACGAAAGATGGACAAGCGAAGGAGGGCTGGCGCCGTGCGGGCACGGCCTTCTTTCAGCGAGGCCCACGTCAGCCTGCGCCGCGACCTGAACGCCAGCCAGACGGCACTCTCCCGCTCGAAGGCGGCGCGGCATCGCATTGAAGCCGCCAAGGCCAGGACTGACACGCGCGAATGGGTCGTGATGCGCCGCGAGAGAACGCGCCAGTTGATCGAACTCGGTGGGCTCGTCGCGAAGGCCGGTCTTGTCGATCTGACCGACGACGATCGCGCGATGCTCTATGGCGCCTTCCTCTGGGTAGCTGACAAGCTTCGCAGCGATGAAGGCGCTCACGCTTCCGCGCTTTGGCAGCGGCGAGGTAGGCGGGCCTTCGAGGCAGAAACTTCGTCGAGCTTTGAGCAGACAGGCGATCTCCGCTCATTGCGCGCGTCTCAACGGAACCTTTAGCGGCGTCTTGCGTATATATGGTCACAACAAAGAACAGGCTTACGGCACTCTGATGCTCTTGCTGGGCGCACCTCTAGTGATTTGGAGAGTCGCATGAAGCGTAGACCGGATTCATCCTCGGCGAGTAGTGAAAGGCAGGCCGAGGATCGGTACCTGACCGTTCATCGCGTCGCAAAGGTCGTTCGGCAGGACGACAAGGGCTTGTGGCGCGTGCGTAACATGTCGAACCGCGGTATGCTCTTCGAAGTCGATGTTCCCGTTTCGCCGAACGAACGGCTCACTATAATCCTGTCCGACGCAATCCGGCTGACAGGTCGCGTCATGTGGTCTGGTGACGGCCGGTGCGGCATCGTCTTCGACGAGCCGGTGCATATCGGAGAATTGCTGCGCGCGCTGGTCGCCGAACGCGAAGCCGAGGGGTATCGGCCGCTCCGCTTGTCGCTGCGCAGCCCGGCCCGGCTGTGGAGCGATGAAGGCGAGACGGAGATCATGGTCACGTCGCTTTCGCGGGACGGCGTTGGGTTTTCCTATGACGGCGAGTTGGCGGAAGGTGACCGCATTAATATCGCCCTCGCCGATGGCCTGTGCCGCCGTGGCAACATCAAGTGGTTCAACGGGCAGCGTGGCGGGATCAGGCTGGCCTGCCCTTTCGCAATTTCCCAGCTCGAAAGCCTGCGGAATTTCATCTCGGTTCCGAGGGATTCGCGCAGCTTTATCCGGCAGTAGGTGTGGGCGCCGTCGGCAAACGGTTCGCCGCAAAATGGACCAGCCGCCAATCTATTCTTAACCTCGTATTGCGAAGATCATCCCGTTGAAAGAGCGGGGGGCACAAAAGCAGCGCAAGCTGTGCGACGGAGAGTCGAAGTGCTCGAAAATCAGAAGATACGTCCGGCATCGGTGATCGGCCCGATGGGCGAGGAATTGACATTGGGCAGCCTTCCGCCGCCCGACACCACGCGCTGGGTCAGCCGCCGCAAGGCGCAGGTTGTTGCGGCGGTCGAAGGCGGCCTGCTGACGGCGGACGAAGCCTGTGCCCGTTACCATATGAGTCTCGAGGAACTGGCGACCTGGCAACGCCTGTTCGCCAGGGTCGGAGTGCCGGGCCTCAGGGCGACGCGCATCCAGCTTTATCGCGAGGCATTTCCCGACCGGCTGTTGTCATCGTAGCTATTCGTATTCCATTAGCGCCTGATCCCGTCCGAAGTAATTGCCTTGGACGGTCGATGCCAACCGCCAAATCGGCTGGGAACAAATATGTTTCCCTATTGACGAGGATACACCGCTTCGCGGGCGGATCATTCTCGTTCATTGGGCGTTTCGCCAATATCCGCTAATCGGGAAAACAAGACCTCAGGAGAAATTTGCCGTGAAGAAAGTCCTTGCCGCTGTCGCTCTTGCCGCCGTCGCCATGCCGTCGGCTCCCGCCCTTGCCGATCCGCCGCCCTGGGCTCCGGCGCATGGCAAGCGCGCCAAGGACCGTGGGCTCTACGACGGCAATGGCCGCTATTATGAGCCGCGGCGGATTTCGCGTGGCGACCGTATCTGGCGCGGTGACGACGGGCGCTATCGTTGCCGCCGCGACAACGGCACGACCGGGCTGATTATCGGTGCCGCGGTCGGCGCGCTCGTCGGGCGCGAACTCGACGGCGGGCGCGACCGCACGGTCGGCACGATCATTGGCGCTGCGGGGGGCGGCCTGCTTGGACGGGCGGTCGATCGCGGGGAACTCAAATGCCGCTGACCCGGTTTTCCGCGAACAAAAGCGATAGGCGTTGGTTGCAGATGCGAAACTGGCCCTGGAATCACCCTTCGCCAAGTGCGCCATGACGCGGGAACTGACAGACACCATTCTTCGGGTCGTCAAGCGCGCGCCGCAATGGATCAGGCGCGACCTCGAAGCGAAAAATCCGGCAGCGCGTATCCGTGCCGAAGAGGCGCTCGCGGCGATGATCGCCGAGGCGCTCAATCTGCGGACTGCTGCTGACGCCGACGCCGAGACTTGATGCCTATTTCGCGCGGCGCCTGATGGTCTTGTTGCGGCCGCCGCCGCGGCCCTTGGTGCCGAGGCCGATCACCTTCGCGAGCGCGCGACGCTTCTCGGCATAAGCGGGCGCGGTCATCGGATAATCCTTCGGCAAGTTCCATTTGGCGCGATACTCGTCGGGCGACATGCCCGCATCTCGCCTCTTCTGCAAGAAAAGCTGGCGTGATTATCGCGCAGGGGAACCGCAACGATTCCGGTGCGTTGGGCTGGGCGACCATATTCTGGTTGGTGGTCACTTACCAATGCTCGCTCCGCCAACCGGCGGGGCGTTTCATATGGCCGCCGACCGGCACGATATGGCCTCGCTCCAATCCCCCCCCGCGAGTGAGGTCGAAGGGTTCCGTCTAGGGGGACGGAACCCTTCATCTCTTCCGCATGGGAAGGCGGCGAATGGGCAGCGCGATAAGGGACCAGCTCGTCGCGCCGCCCTTCGCGATGCCGCCATGTGGGGTAAAGAAGGCGGGCGGCACCGGAATTGCGATGCCGCCATCGTCGGCTGCAATGGTTAACAAAATATGGATTCCGCGGCGGCTTTGCGATGAGCCGTGGCATCGGCAGCGGCATTGGTGCGTGGGTCCATACATCCGTCTATCCATAAAAAGCGGAGCGGATGATCTCCCATTTTCGTTGCAGCCCGAGCCGCATCACCATGAAGTCGAACCTTATGCGCTCCCCAAGCGACGGATAGGCTATGTCGATGATCGCATAGTTGGCGCGGCGCAAATGGCGTCCGACAGAGCGGCGGCTGATCCCGAGGCGCGGCGCGATGTCTTCGAACGGGCGGCCATATAGATCGAACAAGATCCAGACCTGCCGCGTCAGTGCCGGCTGATCGACCAGCCGCTCCGGAATCTGCACCGTGTCGGCGACCGCTTTGCCATTCTTCTCGGCTTCCGTCATCACCCGCTCGTCGGGAAAGGGACGTCGCCGCCGCCGATAGTCCACATAGCCATGCGGATAACGCCGCCCCAGGTTCAGGCGCTCCGCCAGCCATTCGTCGAACGGCTCCCATCCCGCGCATTGGAGCGCGTCGGTGACGCGCAGCAGGCGCTCGCGCCGATAGCGGCGCCACGGCCACAGGATGCGCCAGAGATCGACCGTGGCGACGTCTTCGCAGCACGACCGTGCGACCGCGCGGCGTAGCGTCGCTGGCAACGCCGCGACGATGAACGCGGCGGCGACCTCTTCGTCGGCGGCGATGTCCGCTGGCGGATCGGGCCATGCGACCTCGCCCGGATAACCGCTCTCGGTGAAGGCGGTGGCGAGCGAGCGCCGATAGTCCTGCTGCAAGCGCGCCTGCAAGGCGGCGACCCGCGGCCTGACGCCGGGGACGGTGTCCGTATAGCAGACGCGCGCCCGAAGGATCGCGCGTGCGTCGGCGAGGCACGCGCCGATGGTGTCGCCATCGGTGCCGAGTATGTCCGCCATCGCTCCGGCATCGACGCCGTAGAAGTTGTGGAGCAGGAACAGCGCGCGCGGGAGCGGAGGCAAGCGCTCGATCGCCGCGTAGCGGGGGTGATCGAGCGACGATCGGGTCAGCACGTTCACCATTGTCCGGCAACTGCCGTGCGGCAGAGCGTCAACGCCCGCGCCATATGATACTCAACCGTGGCGACGCTGATGCCGACCTGCTCGGCGATGTCCTTGTAGGACTGCCGGTGGACGCGGTGCATCACGAAGACACGCCGCGTCTTGGGCGGCATCGCGCGCACCGCCTGCCTATAGAGACGCTGCAAATCCTTCGCTTCGATCCGCCATGTCTGTTCGGGTGCTGTTGGTGCGGTTCGTTCCTCGTCGAGCGGAAAGAAGACGGGAAGGCCTCGCTGCCTTTTGCGCGCGCGGTTGATCAGCATGTTGCGGGTGATCCGCGACAGATAGGCGGCGGGGTTTTCGATCCTCTCCGGGTTCCGCGCGCCCAGCAGCCGCGCGAAGGCTTCCTGAACCAGGTCGGGGGCCTCGTCCGGGCCAACCCTTCGCCTGAGGTAGCGCAGCAGCCGGGCATGTTCGGTATGACAGACGGCCTCGAACCTCGGTGACATATCGGGGAGCGTCATGGCCGCGCCTCCCCGCGTTCCCCGGGCGCCAGCGGCGCATCGCGCGAAGCGCGATAAAGGGTGATGCCCGCCTCGATCCGGTCGAGGATGAAGGTGTCGCGCTCGGCTTTCGCGATGCGGATGTCGGCTTTGGAGTAGGTGTCAAGACTGACCGCGCAGCGGTCGCCGAGTTCGCGCTGGATGACATCATGGGCGCGGCGCCAGCAGCATTCTTCCTTGAACAGCGGATGGCCCACGACGATCCAAAACTCATAATCGGAGAAGTGGATCGTCTGGTCGTCTTCGTACCAGTTTCTCCGCGCGTAAGGGCCGATCAGGATGATGCGCCGTATCTGGCCCGGCTCGGGCGCCTGCACCCGGGTCGGATCGAAAGAGGTGCGCAATATGCGCGCGATCCGCTCGACCTCCTGCTGCTTGCGGCGGATGAGGTGGCCGACGCGCGCCATCACGACTTCGCGCGCGTAAACGTCGTTCAATTGTGGGGTAGACATTTGCAGCTCACACACCAGCGGTCCGCGCGTCGATGCGCGGATGTGCAAGCGGTGTCCGCTGTGTGGCGCCGCAATCGCGGCTTACAGCAACTGCCCGACCGTGATGGCCGAACCTACATGATGCCTGGCAGGATTATCCCGAGGATGGCCGCCAGTCCTTCCATCCCGTGGCCGCGATCATGCCAGAATCGGGGAGTCCCGGCAAGCGATCCGGCCAGGAGGGCAAAGTCAGTCGGAATGCCTGTCCTTCCTAGCCGTCCAGTCGCGGGCGAGTTTTGAGAGCGGAAGTAACGCCGATTCAGCGCCGCGAACGCAGCCGCTACCAGTCGCCGCGGTCGTGCCGGTAAATTGTGCATCCCATGGAACGGGACTTTTTCACGCGATACCGGCCTGGAAGTATGATGCGCGTACTCAGGCCATATCTGGTTACGAAGCTTCCGATTCGCGGAAATATCAGGATACGCGAACGCCATGCATAAGGGTCATCGGTTGCCATTTGCGAGAGCCTCTATCGCCAGTAGCGGCTTAACGAACTCCGCTGACTTATGTTCCAATCCCCTGGAAATATGGACTGATTTTCATCACATCTGGCGTGCGGGCCTGGTGCTGTTCGACACCGGTCAACTCAGTGTGGGCCGCTGCGATCTACCTGTCGGCGGCCTTTTCGAGTTCGGCGATCTTATCGGAGCAGACCTGATGGACCACGCGGCCTAATTCCTCGACGCGCGCGCCGAGCCACGCCAGCTCTTCTTCGCTGATCTTGTAGTGCCTGGCGTAGCGAGCCTTGGTGTAGGCTTCCTTCAATTTCTGGAACATCGCGCGCTCGCGGCGGTTGCCATCCGGCCAGATGCCATAGAGTCTGCGGTCAAGCCCCTCGGCGAGAGAGCGGAGGAAGGCGATGTTGTGGTTGTAAGGCGTGTAATATGTCAGCGTGAGCATCAGCCCTTGATACAGGCGCTCGGTCGCTTGATGCAGCATGAACGCTGCATCACGTTGTTCGTGCTGGGAGAGGAAGAACAGGAATCCCTTCTGGGCGCTGGCCGCTTGGGGCATCCACTCCTCGAAATATTCTCTCGCCGCGTCTAGCGCTTGCGACGGAGTTTTCGGCTTGGGCGTCGCCAGTTCGCTGCCGTCGCTCTCGTATAACGCGACACCATCCTTGGCGACCTCCATGAAGAACACCCGGCCATGCGCCAGACCATCGTTCACCTCGTGCAGCGAATGGACGATAAAATTGACCGGCGTTCGCAGCGTCTTCTCGATCGTGTAGGCGCGGATGAGCCGCTCCTCGGCCTTCGCCCAATAGCCGGCGCGGTCGGTAAGCTCCTTCTGGCTGACGATGACAAGGATGTCGTAATCGGATTTATACTGGTTCGCCGACAACGGCGCATCGACCCAGTCACCGCGCGCGTGTGAGCCGAACAGGATGACTTTCAGGATGCGGGCGCCCTTGCGGCGCCCGGTCGCATTTTCGGTCGCCTGGCCGAACTCGTCGAAGAGGATTTCGACGATGCGCTCAAGCTCGCGCTGCTTGGCGGCAGGAAGATGATCGACGTCGGTTCGCATGGGCCCGGAATCTTCGGGCAATGCCCGCCACTTGGCAAGGACAGAATGCCCGGCGCTTTGCGCCGGGCAAAAATTGGAGGAGCGGGCTCGCCGCTCCTCCAGGAAGTTTGCAGTTCGCAGTTTGCAGGTCAGGCCGCTTGGCGCATTTCCGGTTCGGCGTCAATTTCGACTGGAACGAGAAGCGGCGCGATGCTGCCGCTCCGTTCGACACAGCCGATACCGCCCCGATCGGTATATCCCGACGGCGGAAAAGCGAACCAGCGAGGAAGCCATCCCTCGACCTTCGTCCGGCCATTGCTGCCAGCGAGGCAGTCGGTGAGAATGCCGCGCTGCACCTTGGCGGTCGCCCCGGCGTTGGCTTCGGCCACGTCGGCACCCGCAACCTCGTCAATGATTGCGGTGAGCAACGGCTTGTCGCGGATCAGGCCGGGCAGAACCGCATCATCTTGCCAGCAGGTCCGCATATCGGTGCCGAGCAACTGACCCAGCATGCCGACCTGGGTGCTGCCGACCGCAAGCGTCTCGCCCATCACGACGGGAAGGATGCCCATTACCTCACTATCGGACAGAGCCGCCAAACGGGCGAACAGCCCGGCAATACCATGATCGCCGTCATAGCCGCCAACCACGGTGAGAGTCTCCGGATCGAAGCCGAGCAAGGCCAGAACCTCGCGGCGCTTCGTATCGAACGTGGCTTCGCTTGCCGACACCTCGACGCTCTCGGCGATGGCATCGCTCGCCGCGCGCTGCTTCTCGACATCGACCCGCCACAGATGCGATCCGACAATGGCGTGAGCGACCATCATGCGGAGCGCGGTTCCCGTATCGGACAGCAGAGAGGCGCGCACGGCGGCATGACGGTGGAGGTCGATATAGTTGCTCAATGCAGCGCTGACCTCGGGACGCACCGGCTTGGCCGCATCGGCACCGGCCTTGCCCTTGGCGCGCTGCCGCGCTTCCTTCATCGTGATATAGCCTTCGTGGAAAGCGACCTCGCCGCGATGGCTGATGGTCACGAAGGCCTTGCCGCCCTTCTTCTTCGGGCAGCGTTCATGCTCCCAGCTATTGAAATACTCGCCGCGCTCCATGATGACGACATCGGTCCATCCCGTCTCGCGATAGAAGTCCGCCTGTTTCTCGACCTCGGTCATCTGCGCGGTCCAGAATGCGTCGGCATCGGCAAAATAGCTGTCCTCGCCGAACAGGTCGGAGACGATCTCGCCGGTGTAGTCGGCAAGGTCGAACATCGCGACCTTGGCCGCAATCGCGCTGCCTCCGAATAGCCACGCTCTCAAGCTCGTGCCGGTGGGTGCGTGCTTCTCGGGACAATCGACCAGCGCCAGCCACTCGCGCTGCTGCGTTTTGGATGCCAGCGTCAGGTGGCGCATCGTGACGACATCGATCTTGTCGGTGCGATAGAGATTGCGGATACGCGGCAGCAGATTGCCGATGGCAAGCGTCCGCTTCACCTGCAACGACGTGAGTCCAAAGGTGAGGCCAATGTTCTCGACGCTCCGTCCTTCGCGGACGAGGCGGGTGAAGGCTTCGCAGCGATTGATCTCGTCGGGATCGAGGCGGGCGATATTCTCGATCAGCGAGGCCTCCAATGCCGCCGCATCGTCACCGGCCTCCATCACCGCGCAAGGCAGCGGATCGATGCCACCCTGTTCCTCGGCGACGGTCAGCGCCGCATGGTAGCGCCGCTTGCCCGCAACGATCTCGTAATTCCCGTCTTCCGCTCCGGGCCTGACGATAAGCGGCACGAGGATGCCCCGTGCCCGCACCGAGGGCAGGATATTGGTGAGGTCGGGCTTCTTGGTGATCCCGCGCATGTTGGCGGGCGACACGACAAGCTGCGACAGTTCGATATGCTTGAGTTCCACGGATCTTCTCCTTTGCACTTTCCAAACCACCGCAGCCCCGGCTGAGCGGGGTGGGCGGCGAGAGCGACCGGAGAGGTCCGCTATGAAGGCAGGGCGCACCCGAAGGGTCGGAACAATGTGGAGAACCCCGAGAGGGGTTGCACCCTGCCGGGCGGGCCTCACAGGTGAGCGACCGGCTAACCCGCACGGCCGGAGGCCACCGCCATTGCGCGCCTGCGCGATGTCCTTACGGGCCGGCGCGAAGTGCCGGTCCCTTGCATCAGTGATCAATCCGGCGTCAGCCGGCGAGACGGGGCGTCAGCCTCGGCTCCCGAACCAGTTCGCGCGCCAGTCGCGCTTCGGCTCAGGCGGTTTTCCCGTCGGGCGCCTTCGGCGCGGGCTTGCGCCGGGCAAGCTGCTTCTCGAGCGCGGCGATCTGCCCTTCGGCATGGGCGGCGCGATCGAGCGCCGCGCGCTCGCTGACCGCAGCGGCGCTGGCCCGCTCCTCGCTGTCCCCGGCGCGGCGCTTCTCGAGCGCGAGTTCCGCGGTCATGCGATCGCGCTGCCCGCGCAGGTCTGCAAGCTCGCCCGCGAGGCGTTCATTGTCCGCCGCGAGCACATCGGCGCCTTCGATCGCCTCGGCGAGTTCGGCCCGCCAGGTCTCGCGCTCGGCCGCCATCTGCTGCCGCTCGCTTGCCAGCGTCGCATCGGCGGCGGCGCGCGCGAGGCCCCAGATGTCTCCGGCCAGCGCGGTGGCCCGCTCGGCGAGGTCGGGCGGCGGCGGCTCCTGGGGCGCGGCGGCGGCCTGCTCGCGCCGGGCCTTCCACTGGACCATCGCCTCCTGGATCGTGGTGAAGCTGCCGAGGCCCAGTCGCTTGCGGACGGCGCTGAGGGTCGGCCTGGCGCCTTCGGCGTCGAGTTCGTCGGCGGCACGCCAGACCGTTTCGGGGGTGAGGGCCATGGGGTGATGTCCTTTGATCGGATGATGATTCAGATAGTATCATACAACATACTACAAATACTACTCGAAATGACCGAAATAGGCGCAGCGACCATCGCGGGGCCGAAGGCAAACCTTCCTCGATATGACGCGGCTTCCGATCGGGACGGCATGGGAAAAATATTGGGCGGCGCCGGAAGGCGACAGCGAACGCCGAGGGACGACAAGCGACGCCGGAGCCCGCCGCGCGGGCGGCACGGGCGTGCCCATGTCCTTGCAAAGCCCGGCTGAATCGCCAATTCTTCACCCAGGGGCTGCCACCAACCGTCAGATGATGGAGTATGCCCCATGTCTAACCCCGAACGGATTATCCGCCTCCGGACCGTCCTCACGCGCACCGGGCTGTCGCGCTCGACCCTCTATCGCAAGATCGCCGAAGGGACGTTCCCGGCACAGTTGAAAATCAGTGTTCACGGGACCGGATGGCATGAATCCGCCATCGAACGCTGGATTGCCGATCCCGTGCATTATCGTGCCGACAACGACAACCCCGCGTCCCGCGAGGGCGATCGTGCAAGAGGATGACGCGCCCCGCGCGCGGCCTGTCACGGCTGCGAACGACAATGACGTCGCTCCGGATCCCGTTGCCGTTGACGCGGCGCTGACGCGCATCGCCGAGGCGATCGGGCGGCATATCGCACGCGAGCATATCCGGGTGCGGAAAGCCGCCAACGACAATGAACCGGGCGGGAAAAACCGAACCCGCTAAAGCGTTGACGCTAGGGTATCCCGGCGCGACACTGTCTTATCCGGTTGTGCGGGGATGCTCCCCGCCACTCCAAAGGAAGACATCATGATCCGTGCCGCGCTTTATGCCCGCTATTCCTCCGACCAGCAGAGTTCGGCGTCGATCGCCGACCAGCAGCGTATCTGCCGCGAGCGTGCGACGCGCGAAGGCTGGCAGCTTGTCGGCGATTACGAGGATGCCGCGATATCGGGCGCGAGCATGATCCTGCGCCCCGGCATCCAGGCGCTGCTTGCCGACGCGCAGGCGGGCAAGTTCGATATCGTGCTCGCCGAAGCGCTCGACCGGGTGTCGCGCGATCAGGCCGATGTCGCGACGCTCTACAAGCATCTGCAATTTGCCCGCGTGCCGCTGGTCACGCTCGCCGAGGGCGAAATTTCCGAGCTGCATGTCGGGCTCAAGGGCACGATGAACGCGCTGTTCCTCAAGGACCTTGCCAAGAAGACGCATCGCGGCCTGCGCGGGCGCGTCGAGAAGGGCTTTTCTGCCGGGGCGGTCGGCTATGGCTATCGGATGGTCCGACGTCTCACCAGCGGGGGCGAACTGGTGCGCGGCGAGCGCGAGATCGACCCGGTGCAGGCGCTGATCGTCGAGCGCATCTTCCACGAGTTTGCGGACGGGAAGAGTCCGCTTGCCATCGCGCGTGACCTCAACGCTGACGGCATCCCCGGCCCGAAGGGGCTTGTATGGCGTGACACCAGCATCCGCGGCGATGTCCGGCGCGGGACCGGGATCATCAACAACGAGCTTTATGTCGGGGTCCGTGTCTGGAACCATAAACATTATGTGACCGATCCCGGCACCGGCAAGAGCGTCACCCGCTTCAATCCTGAATCCGAATGGATCCGGAACGAGGTTCCCGATCTTCGCATCGTCAGTGATGCGCTATGGCAGGCGGCCAAGCGCCAGCAACAGGCGCTTGCCGAACGCCATGCCGGTATCAGGGAAGCGGCGCAGGCGCGGGCGCTTCTGAATGCGCGGCGTCCCGCCTATCTGCTGTCCGGCCTGCTCGAATGCGGCGTCTGCGGCGGAACCTATGCGGTTGTCGTGGGCGACCGCTATGGCTGCGTCGGTCATCATCGCGGCCGCACCTGTTCCAACAATCGGACGATCAAGCGTGCCGAGCTTGAACGCCGCGCTCTGGCCGGCATTGCCGACCGGCTCGTATCGGCCGACAAGATCGAGGCTGCTGTCGCCGCCTATGCGGCACATATCAACCGCGAGAACCGCGAACAGCGCATTCAGGCTGATGCCGATCGGCGCGGGCTCGCAAGGATCGACAAGGCTGTCGCGGGGATCATGGCCGCGATCGAGGATGGCCTGTATCAGCCGGCGATGAAGGCGCGCATGGCCGAGCTGGAACGCGAGCGGGTCGAGATCACCGCGCGACTGGCCGAAGCGCCGCAGGGCATCCCCGACATCCATCCCGGCATTGCCGAAATCTACAAGCGCAAGGTGGCGGCGCTCACCGAAACGCTCAAAGACCCCGCAACGCGGCTCGATGCTTCAAGCGACATCCGGTCGCTTGTCGGCAGGATCGTGCTGCATCCCGGCGCGAAGCGCGGCGAGGTTCATGCCACCCTCCACGGCTCGCTCATGGGCATCCTTGACTTCGTCAACGACAAACCACAACCCGAGAACCGCCGAGTTATAACATCGGTGGCCCCGGGTTCGCGGGAATGACGAAGGTCGGTGGCCTCAATCGTCGCCGACAGGCTTCGACTGAAGCTGGATATAATTTTCGATTCCCATGCGCTCGATCATCTCGAACTGCTTTTCGAGTTCGTCGACATGATGCTCTTCGCTTTCGAGGATGTCGGCGAACAGGTCGCGGCTGACATAGTCGCGCACGCTTTCCGAATGCGCGATCGCATCCTTGAGCAGCGGGATCGCCTCTTCTTCGAGCGCGAGGTCGGCCTTCAATATCTCCTCGACCGTCTCACCCACGCGCAGCCGGCCGAGCATCTGGAAATTGGGGAGGCCGCCGAGGAAGAGGACGCGATCGGCCAGCTTGTCGGCATGCTTCATCTCGTCGATCGATTCTTCGCGCTCGAACGCGGCGAGCTTCGCGACGCCCCAATTGTCGAGCATGCGATAGTGCAGCCAGTATTGGTTGATCGCGGTCAGCTCGTTCTTGAGCGCCTCGTTCAGAAAATCGATGACCTTTTCGTCGCCCTTCATGGTGTCGTTCCTGTCATTTTTGTCTTGGAATGGAGTGAGCGCATTATACGCCCCCGAACCCCATCAGGCCAAGGTCAAAAATGGCGGAAAACCAAGAAAAATCAGGCGGTCGCGGCGACGTCGCTGATGATATTGCGAGCGAATGGCAGGCACTGTCCGCACTTGGGTTTGCGACCCAATTGCGCATAGGCGGCCTTGGCGCACCGCAATTGGCCATCGCGCGCGACATCGCGCAGCTGGCTTTCTCTTATTGCGTTGCAGACACAGACGACCATGTGCGAATCCTTCTCAACAAGGCTGATGTAGGGATAGTGCGAGCGATTCGCAACAGGAAAGATGCGACTGGTTCGCAATCCGAACAGCGGTATTTTTCGCCGTTCGCTTGGCCCGCCGCCCCTTGCCCCCAAAGTGATTCGCGGGCATAGGCGCGCCCATCTTCCCCGCCCGCCAAAAAGCAAAGGTCCGCCCCATGAAAGTGAATGTCTATGTGACGCTCAAGCCGGGGGTGCTCGATCCGCAGGGCAAGGCGATCCATCATGCGCTCGAGGGTCTCGGTTTCGGCGGCGTCGCCGACGTCCGCGCCGGCCGCTTCATCGAACTCGACGTCGCCGATGGTACGAGCGACGCCGACCTCGACGCGATGTGCGCCAAGCTGCTCGCCAACACGGTGATCGAAAACTACCGCATCGAACGTCCGTAAAGGGAGCGCACGCCATGAAGACCGCCGTCATCGTCTTTCCGGGCTCCAACTGCGATCGCGACATGGCGGTCGCGCTGGAACAGGTCACCGGCCGTGCGCCCGCGATGGTGTGGCACCGCGAGACCGAGCTGCCCGATGGCACCGACTTTATCGCGCTGCCCGGCGGCTTTTCCTATGGCGACTATCTGCGCTCGGGCGCGATGGCTGCGCGGTCGCCGATCCTGCGCAGCGTTGCCGATGCCGCAGCGCGCGGCGTGCCCGTGCTCGGCGTGTGTAACGGTTTCCAGGTGCTGACCGAGGCGCTGCTGCTGCCGGGCGCGCTGATGCGCAACGCCGGGCTCAACTTCGTCTGTCGCACCGTGCCGCTCAAGGTCGAGAACAGCCAGTCGCTGTTCACCGCGAGCTATAGTGCGGGCGAGGAAATCAACATCCCCGTTGCGCACCACGATGGCAATTATTTCGCCGACGCGGCGACGCTCGACCGCATCGAGGGCGAGGGGCGCGTCGCGTTCCGTTACGCCGATGCCGTCAACGGCTCGGCGCGCGATATCGCGGGCGTGCTCAACGATGCGGGCAATGTCCTGGGCATGATGCCGCATCCCGAACGCGCGATCGACCGCGCGCACGGCGGCACCGACGGGCTACGCCTGTTCGAGGCGGCGCTCGGCGTCCTCGCTTGATACCTCTCCCGCGGCATCGCCCGCGGGCTTTGCCTCGGGATGCAGCCAGCGTCCGATCAGCAACAGGACCGTCGGCCAGAACATCGTGTTCCAGATGTCGTGCCAATGCGCGGCGTCGGGCTGGATCGCCGATCGTTGCGCTTCGAGCGACATGTCGAGCCATTCGCCGCCCGACGCCATCGCCAGCACCGCGAGCCACGCGACCAGCCATCCTCCGCGCCAGCGCCACATAAGCCGCACCGCCACGAACAGCGCCAGTCCGAAATAGATATGCAGCGCATCCTTGCTGAGATCGGTCGAGGTGACGAGCCAGGTCTTGCGCTCGGTGAACAGCGCGGCGAATTCGATCAATGTCATGCCGTCAGACCTTGGCTCCAAAGGGGTTGAAGTCGGTGCCTTCGTCGAACACGTCGACACCTTCGCGCCGCTTCAACGCCCCCACCACCAGATAGGTTGCCGGGGTCAGCGCCGCTTCCCAGGCGACCTTCATCGCCCAGTTCGTGGTCAGAACGAGCAGCACCTGCTCGTTTTCCCAGATGCCGAGGAAGGCGATGGGATAGAAGATCAGGCTGTCGATACCCTGTCCGACGATCGTCGACCCGATCGTGCGCATCCACAAAAAACGCCCGCCGGTCGCAAGCTTCATCCGCGCAAGGACATAGGAGTTCACGAATTCGCCGGCCCAGAAGGCGGCTATCGAGGCGAGGACGATGCGCCACGCGCTGCCGAACACGCTTTCATAACTCGCCTGACACACCGCGCCCGTCCCGCCCGCGTCGCCCGATTTGAGCGTCAGCGCGTCGGCGCCGCTGCACCACCAATCCTGTGCGGGCGGCATCGCGAGCACGATCCAGCTCATCACCGCCATGAACAGCAGCGCGCCGAACCCCGTCCAGATGACGCGGCGCGCGCGCGCATAGCCATAGACTTCGGTCAACACGTCGCCGATCACATAGCTGACCGGGAAGAACAGGATGCCGGCGCCAAAGGTGAATCCGCCGACCATCGACAATTTCGACGCACCGATGATGTTGCTGAGCAGCAGAACCGCGACGAACGCCGCCATCACTAGGTCATAATAGCGAAAATGCCGGATGCTCGCGGCGCTGACATGGGCGGGTTTAGCGGGCGGGGCATCGGAATCGATCATGGGCCGCTGCTTAACCCGCTTTGCAGCCTACGCAAACCGCGCTATTCGCCGCGCGACGCAAGCAGCGCTGCGCGCCCGTAGCTCAGCTGGATAGAGCACCCGCCTTCTAAGCGGGTGGTCGCAGGTTCGAATCCTGCCGGGCGCGCCATTTTCCTTAAATGTCTCGGAATACTGCAAAACGCGCAGAAACCTTTGACAATTGCGCGCCATTTGGTCCTAAGGTTGGTCCTAATGGGGAGGGGTGATGAGCGGCAAAAAGCGTGTTCCGGGATACGACTATCTTTACGAGGTCGGCCGAAGCCTAGTTGTGCGGGTACAGGTGCCGAGCGCCGTCCGGTCCGTTTTAGGCAAGGGCGAACTCAAGAAGTCGTTTGGGCGCGATCACGCGACTGCGAAGAGCGAGTATTATCGCACCGTCGCGGTATTCAAGGATACAATAAAGAGCGCGCGAGGAGCACCCGCCAACGCCGCAGGATCGCCTATCATTCATGGTGTTGAACCGTCTCTCCAAGAGATGGAAGCCGCCTCCTATGACCATTTCCAGAGGGTCATGATACATCTGCGCAGGAAGAACGTTTCGCCAGATGGAAGCGCCGCGATCAGCCGGAAGCAAAGGGCTGAAGGCTTCCGAGAAATGATCGACCACTTTGCCGACGTTTATGACGCAGACCAATGGCAGTTGATGTCTTTCGATGTCGATGGGCTTTGTGAACGACAGGGTTGGGCTCTTGAAAAGTTGTCGGCCGGATACGAACGAATGTGTCGGCTCATGCTGCGCGCGCGGCTCCAAGCGTATAAAAATGAACTGCGCCTTCTTGAGGGCTCATTTTCTGCTGATCCAGAAGCCGATCCATTGTTCGATAAGGAGCCGCCTACGAGGTCAAATGCGCCGAGAAACCTCGGCGACCTTCTGGAGCGTTTCAAGGCCGCGAGGAGCCTGCGGTGGTCCGCATCGACATCGAAGAACTACATCATCATTTTCCGTGTCATTGAGGAGGTGTGCGGACGTGACACGGTGCTCTCTGCGATTGATCACGACTTCTGTGTGAAGGTGCGGGATCAGCTACGTCTTATACCCGCTAACTATAAGAAAATGCCTGCACTTGCGGAGAAGCCACTTTCAGAAGTGATCCGTATTTCCGCCGAGTTGAGGCTTGCGCCGATTAGTCCAGCCACGGTCAACAGCCACCTGAACAAACTAGGCGCTGTCATCCGATACGGACGGGATCAGGCGTGGATTTCGGGAAATCCCATGGCGGACATCGAGGTCCCCGATCCGGTTGCGCCGGAAGACAAGCGGGACGCATTCACCATCGAGCAACTACGCACGCTCTTCGCGGCCAGTCCATGGAACGACCCGAAACATGACATCACGGAGCGTCCGTCTCGTTACTGGGCTCCCCTTGTCTCATTGTATTCCGGTGCTCGCCTGACAGAAATCTGCGGTCAGCGAGTTGACGAAATGGTGATGGAGAATGGCGTCGCGTTTTTCGATTTTCGTCATCGTCCGGACGACCGAGCGATGAAGAATGGAAAGAGCCGGAGGGTGCCGGTTCATCCAGAACTGATCCGGCTCGGGTTCTGGGGATTTGTCGAAGCGGCAAGGGTCGCTGAACGCGAAATGCTATTTCCTGATGTGAAACGGCACCAGCTTGGGAAGTGGGGAGACGGAACATCGAAGTGGTTCTCCCGTAAGATCGACAAGTTGAAACTCGTTGGAACAAACCTGTCATTCCATAGCTTGAGGCATTCATTCGAGGATGCGCTAAAGCGCGTTGATCTGCACGATACGCCTGTCGGGAATGCGATCACAGGCCGCTGGAGCGCGGGTGTCTCAAAGAACTACGGGACGAAATATTCGCTCGAAAAGTTGACCGGCGCGCTTGAACGGGTGAGCTATCCCGGCCTTGTTTTGATACCTCGCGAGGGATGATCACAATTTCCGCTAGCGGCTTCCCAAGCTGACGCTCTTTGCCGTTTTCCGGCAATAACTCTGCAAGATGCCGACAAGGTCTTCCTTGTTTCAGTCATTTACGATTGGGATGTAAAACGGGACAGGGGGTGGGATACAACGGGTTGCAATGCAGGGTTATGCAGCAATTCCCCTTCATGGCTTTGCCGTCGCATGCCATGTAAACTCTTTCCAAAAGAACCGCGCCTGCGCTTCCTGCGCGTTTAGGATTTCCAGCTTCGGACTTTTTGTCAGGGCGTTCGTAACCATCGCGAGCCTCCAGTGCCTCACATTTGCGAGCATGTAAGCATATTCGCGATGCGACATCAGGAAATGGGGGTTGGCGTTCTGCGTCCCCTTAACTTCTATGTGAAGTTCGTCGCGTGGATCGGATTTGCTTCGGACGAGCAGATCAAACCCACATTTGTCCATCTGGCGATCATCAATCTCAAACTTGCTTTTGGGGAAGTGCTTCTTGACGGTAGTTACCGCCGCTTCTTCCACTTCCTTTCTTCTTTCGGGATCGGAGCAAATCCCACCGCTGCCCGAGCCAGCCCCTCGTATTTCCACCGACCGGTTTTCGTTGAGATAGCGGCGCCGAACGGCCAGCAGCTTTTGGGCCAGTTTGGCGCACCATTCTGCCTTTTCGCCATTCCCTCTCAAATAGTAGATTGGAGACCGCTTCATGTGGTCGCCGGGAAACACGAATGGCTCGACGTTCGGGTCTATCTGGACCGCATCGTCCGCAGAAAGGGTGTAAGAGAACTCTCCCCCATGAGCGTCGAGTGGAAGGGCAGTTCGCCTAGAAAGGTATTCGGGACGGGGCGTGTAAGTGCCCTCGAATGTCGCGTCTTCGTACCAACCGGTAAGATACAGGCCGGGCCGATGAGGAGATTTGGCTACAGAAAAGACCAGCCACCCCTCTAGGTTTCTCGGTTTGGGGGCAACTTCAAATCCACCGACTGGCGGTGCATATGCGTAGAACCTTCCATCAGGGCCGCGAAGAAAGTTGTATTTTTCGTGCCCGTCCTTGAACTTGCGAACGTGCTTATGAGCGGCCTCTACCGGGCTTCCCATAAAATCTTCCGACCAGCCCGTCTTGATGACTGCGATGCGCTTTTCCATCGCTTAGGCGGGCCGGAGCGTAAATATGATTTCGTTGGCATTGGTGCGTGCGCTTCGACCAGCCTGTGCGTTCTGGCCATCGCTTCTACCGCCAAGCGAACTGAACTTGCTTTGCACCAAATACTCTTCAACCCTGAAAAGCTGATGCGCCACTTCGCGGACCTGCTCGCCCGAAAGTCCATTTGAGCATTCGGCGTCTGGGAATGTCACAATCGCCGACGCCCCTTGAACGGCAATCTTTTCCAGCAGGTTGGTGATTGCCACTAGAGACTTCGTCTTCAGGCTATAGTCCGACTTCGGTCGTTGTTCTCTAGAAGGATAGCGGCCGTTGCCGCTTACTTCCCCACATTCGCCTGCCGCTATCGTTTCCAGCACATGATAGAATCGACTGTAGTGCACTCCGGAGTAGGGCGGGTCGATAAACAGCAAGTCTCCACGTTTGGTATTTAAAACCAGTTCGTTCGCATCTGCGCTATGAGCCTCCCCGATCACTTTTGCATGGCGTTCGGCGAGGCCCATCAATGCGTCCCGGACACGAGCGTGAGGATCTCGTCGCCACGCTTCAGATATAAACTTGATACCCGTGGCAGACGGTTGGAACGGCTGCGCGGTATGGCCCGGCGCGGCAACACATTGGCTCGCTGCGATGATGATGGCTGCGATTTCTACGGATCCAATCACAACGTCGTCGGATACCGTCGACCGGTAGGCGTCGAACGCCATCGCTTGGTGGGCGCTGAAATAGTGTCCGCCGTAAGATTGGGTGACGGGGTAGCCAATTTGACGCGCTGACCATTCTCGGTGACGCGCAATATCGGACGCCGTGCGGAAGTCGCGCGGGGCATCAAGCGCGGCGTTTAGCTTCTTCGATGCGCGAGCATCCCACGCCGTCCAGATTTCCGCACCTTTCAGCGGATGAACTCGATGCAAGATGGCCTGCGCCAGAACCCGGCTGTATTGTTGCAGGTCGTTCGCGACGACGGGAACGGGGAACTTCTCGCCTACGAAACGTGCCACTGCCGCCGATCCAGCAAAAAGGTCAAAAAAGCGGCTGCAATCTTCCACTTCGCGAGTGATTAACTCGCCAAGGCCGTTTTGCAGCATGGACCTCTTCGACCCCATATATTTAAGATAGGGGGGCTGCATCTACACGCTTCCTATCGCCCACATCGGTATCGCTTCCAATCCCGTGAGTTGGACGATTGGCCTTTCATATTCCGCTCGCAGCTTAGCGTAGGTTGCATCATTTGCAGCGTCAGTAGGGAAACTCTCGATGTCTGCAAGAGCCTCGGCGATGTCGGTCCAAAGATCGGTCGCGGGATCCGGTATGGCACCGTCCGGAGAGATGCCTCGACCAGTGTTCAGGCTGTCTTTCCAGAACGACAGTTCGCTATTCGATACGCCCGCTTGTCCGAGAGTGTAGTCAATGATGCCGGTCGAGATGCGCAACAGGAGAAATGCGCGCGCGATAACCCCAAGATGCGAATGCGGATGGTTCGTAATGGGCAGCGCCGCGATGTGTAGAATGTTTTCCGGCTCCGATTGTGGGTCAGATTTCAGGAAATCCTTAGCTTCACTGACCCCTCTCGCGGATGGAAAGTTCTGTGCATCCACCAACTGGTCTACAAACGCTCGAAACTCGGCGTTTGCGCTTGATGCCGTGTTTCCGCTTCGCCCTTCAAAAACTGCCCTAACAGTTGCCCGGAGCAACAGCCGATCAAGTCGCTCGAACTTCGAGGATCCTACCGGCTCACAATAGCGCCATAGTGCACGCACAAATCGAACCGCCGATCCTGCATCAACCGGTGTTTGGCCGAGAAGCATAGTCGGACGATAACTTACATCGTTCCGCGCCTGACGATCCCCTCGCGAATTATCAGCCATTCGGCGCAGATCGAGGCCCCACTTTCGCACCCACTTGCGGGCAACGGGCTGTAGTTTGTAGTTCCCCGGCAAGGAAGCGAACCATTCGCGAAGTGGAATGAGAAATGGCGTGATCGTCTCCGCCATAAGGTTTGCTACGCTAGGTTTGCCAGCCCACTCTTGAAGAGCGAGCCATGCGAACTCGTGGGTTGCCGTGCTTCCGGGCAGCTTCTCGGCTATATTGGGCCTAGTTATGGAGGCGTGCTGCTTGTTAAGAACGCAGATGCCGTCAGATGCTAGCCCGGACATTGCCGCTCGAAGTTCGGCATAGTAAGCCATATGCACAGCAGTGTAGCTGTCTCCCCGCAACAGCGCGCTTAATGAGGTCCCGAGAAAACCCCAACCGTCGATGCAGTGGATCGTCCCGCTGGCCGCGATGTAGTGTGATAGATTTTGCTGCTTCCGCGTCGTGAAAGTGCCGGTCGAGTGGAAGTCTTCTCTGACTTTTCCAACTGTATCACGGGCATAGCGATTGTTATCCGCCAGCCATTGGCTGCGAGAAAAATATCGGCGCAAGTCAGCGACGGTGCTTTCGACATCCGCCCGCGACGTCGATTGAATGCGCGAAACCGCGCCCGGAGTGAGCGTCACTGATCAAATACCTGATTTTTGATCTTCGTCGCGAGTTCCGAGAACGATTTGCTGTTTTTTTCAAGGTGCTCAAGCAATTGGAGGCGAAGTTCTTTGTAGCCGCCGCTTCCACGGAAGACCAGCTTCCGGCGTCTATCTTGCTCGTCTAAATCCGGAGTGCTGCTTGTTCGCCAGTCAAAGGCCGCAATATCGGCTGCGAACTCGCGAACATGGTTTGCGGCATCGGTCTTTTCAAATGTCGCGAGCGCCTGCGTTACCGCGTCATTGTCCGCCGCAGCGGAAGACAACTCGGCATGCCAATCACCGAGTTTCCATTTCGCGGCATTGAAATAGGCGACGTCGTTAAGCGTTTGCAGAAACCCACGCACGCCTTGATCTGACGCAATCAACGAATACTGGCCACCGAACGCCGGATCAGTCTTTGGTTTCTCTTCGGTCGTATGCCGGATAGCGCGGAGGTTCTGTGCCCAACCGGTCTTAAGCGCGATCACCGCCCTCTCTAACTCGCGCCACGAGAATATCAAAAATGCTGCTTGCTGCGCCCGGTTCCAACCCAGCACTTCTTCTTCGTTTTCCAATCGAGAGCCGAATAGTCCTCCGGTATTGCTACCGCGCTGTGTCCATGGCTTGATCAATGTCGCCATGATCGACTTAATCCACGACGATTGCGAGACGCCCTCAACCCCACGCTCGCCAAGCATGTTGATGCGGTCATACCATGGACTTTGTGGGTGCGCCCAAAGGCTCTCGGTAATCTCTTGCGCTCGGGTTTCCCGGTAAACCGAGTGCCCCTCGGCTCTCTCCAGCCAATCTTCGCTCCGGAGCAGGGGGTAGAGGTCGAACGCGAGACTTGGGTTTATCCGCTTTGGCTTGATGTTGATTGTGTAGAAAAGATAGGCCTGCCAGCTTATGTCGAGACCATAAAATGCGACGACCGGTACTTCAAAATCAAGGCTGGAACTGTCGTCGAATGCAAACAGGCGATGTTGGCCGTCGATAACTTCAAATGGGGGCAGCCCCGTCGACTTCCAATCTGCCGACCACGAAGCATAGGGAAGCGACAGCCGCGAAACATCACCGTCGTCCGCAATGGCGACTTGGTCCTGCTCGTGCACTTTGGCTCCCCGGCGCAGATCCTCGGGGCGAAGAATATTGATCACTATAGCTGTGGGGAGCCAGCCCGGCTTGCGGAGGTCGTGATACTCCTCCGTCTTCCGCTTGGCCTTGCTTATCGTGGACCATGGGAACCCGAACTGAACAAACCTCGAAATCTCCTCGGATCGCTCACCGTCGTGTTGACGCTGAATGCCAAGATCGTCTGTCCGCGATGCCATCTTCTCTGCGCTGCGCCGGTATATACCGCACAAAGAGCGAAGTTCGACGGCTGGAATGGAGAACAGATAAAAGTGGGGCAGAGGCTTCGTGCGACGCTGTGCAGGGTCAAATGGAATTTCATCCCATCCTTTGTCCCATTGCCGCACGCGGAGCGCAGTTAAAGCCCTCTTTTCCTGCGCTTTCGTCATTCACCCGTTCCCCTCGACCGTCATTGGACGTCATAATCTTTCGGACGGAATACACCAGAAAAGGTTTTCGAGGAGTGCATATTGCCGCCAGTTCGACTTCGATCAACGTCCTCGCGCTCTACGTGATAAAACTTGCGATTAATGACATCCCTCAATGGAATGGGTTATCGCACAGGCTTCCCTTTGGAAGACGACGGCACCGGGTGCGATCTGTGCCACACAGCTTCGATTTTCCTCATTTGGACGTTTCTCAATGAGCCTTGGACCCTAGCAGGCTCTTTCGCATGGCCCTAGCGTTTGCCTGATCCCCCGCATTGCTCTGTAGAGGGGAAGTTATTTCGGGATGGGGGGAATATGACCGACAATACAGCTGATCGGTCACGGTTCATTCGTGCAAGGCAAAGAGATCGCGCTGCTTCCATGGTCGGCTTCTCGGTCGACTTGATGCCGTCGCTTGTGCAGGTCGGCCTAGATAAGTTGGAAGTGTCTGTGGCCGGGCATTGGTTCAGCCACTCCGGCACCGGCGAGGCCATGTTCCGGAATATGCTGACATTGCCGGACGTGCAGTGGTTCAATATGCCGCAGACCTCACCCAAAAACATGACGGTGAACATGAGCCGTAGTCAAAATGGCTCGACCATCTCGGAGTGTAAGGTCCGCATAACCTCTCCCCGGAGCGACCACGGCGGCATCCACGTCAATCTGACTGTTAATCCCACTCGCACGCTCGCCCACCTGCTTGCCAGATTTGGCAACGCTATGTCGCCTGCTGAAATGTGGGAGGAAATTGCTGGTCTGTCGCCGGTGTCATTTTTCGCGAAAGCCGAAGCCGGGCTGATTAGCCCGTCGTTGGATGGTTCGGATAACTGGCTTCCGGCCCCGCGATACCTGCGAGATAGGCTAGGGGCCGATCCTTGGGAGCGTTTTCTGCCCCTCTTTTGTGATCGCCTCCGCAGGGTTTGCAACGCGTTGCAAATGGAGGCTCCGTTTGACGTCGCCAACGAACCTACGAACCGCATGTCCTCGCCGTCAGGGGAAGTCAGTCTACATTGGGGTGAGGTGAGGGTGTCACCTGTTGAAGCATACTTCGAGCGTTACCATCGTCAGGCGGTCTCAACCGTGCGTCGAGGCGGCAACGCCCTTCTCGCTGCTGATCACGCTGTCGATTTTTGGAGATACGTACCCGAAGCATCGTCATTTCATCGAGAGAACTCGCGCTTCTCGATAAGCCTGAAACTCAAAGAAGGATTGCGGCTGGCAATCTATGCAAAACTCCGGGATCGACTGCGATTTGAAATCCGCAGAAAGGGAAAAGGAGACTACTCGCGGCTCGGTAGCCCCACGGATGGTAATATGCGGCTATTCGGTATTTTAGAGCAGGAACGGCGCGCCCTGATTGGTGCCGTTAGGTGGAATGCGATTGGCGAATTGTTCGCTGGCCCCGATCACCCCCAGATTGCGGACATAGAAACACTGATCGAGCAAATTTGTGCATCATGCGGGGAGGATGCCAATCTTGCGGCCCAAATACTAAATCGTCTACTGTTTGACGGGGCGATAACCGAGGCTGATGCGCCCCCGGCAACCCTTGGGAATTTACAGAAGCTGGGCATCCTTGAGAGACGGTTGATCCGCGCGCGGGATCAAAATGGACGAGCAAAACGATTTTCGCTTACGGCTCCCTACCTTGATGTTCACTTAGCGATGATAGATGAATTTGACGCTGGTGGCGGTCGATGAGGCATGACGGGGCATAACACTAAACGCCCGTTGCGATCACCCTAGACCGCACCAACCGGGAGGGTAGGATCATCCAATAAAGGAAGGATGATCAAATGCTTATTGGATATTATCGCTCCAGCACACATGACCAGAGAGCGGGTTTTGATGCTCAAGCCGAGCAATTGATGGCAACCGGGTGTATCCGACTTTTCTCGGAAATGGTTTCCTCGGTTCGGGATCGCGAACAGCTTCGACAGGCTCTCGATTTCGTGCGTGAGGGCGATGTGTTGGTTGTGTGCAAGCTGGACAGGCTGGCCCGGTCGGTTGCCGACCTTCTCGGTATTATTGAAACGCTGGAGAGAAAGGGCGTCGGCCTGCGGGTGCTCGACTTTGGTGGAAGCGAAATCGACACAAAAAGCCCGACCGGGAAGATGGTAGTCACAATGTTCGGCGCAGTCGCAGAGTTCGAGAGGGCGCTAATGTTGGAGCGTCAAAAGGTCGGCATTGCGCGTGCGAAGCTGGAAGGTCGCTATCACGGGCGTGCTCCTACAGCCCGGCGAAAGCTGCCCGAGATGCGACGTTTGGCGGAGGAGGGCTTAAGTCCCTCAAGCATTGCCGCCCGCTTGCAGGTGTCTCGCGCGTCAGTATACCGCCTATTGGCGGAGGATCGGGTATGAGCGACCCGACACAACTCTACGCCACGCTGACGGGCAACCTCGAAGACCTGCACGGTTTGGCGGTTGAAGGCCAAGCTGCCGATCAGCCTGCCGAGTTGCTGCTGATGTTGGCGGATCAGATTTGCAACGGGTTGCATCGCTGTCAACGCATCGCCGACCAGATTAAGACCTGCTCGGTGTCCCATGATCGTTCGATTTCGTGAAATGCTGCCGCCTGACATCTTGATAGAACGGGCCGTTGATAACGCAATTGCGAGCGGGTGCCGCGTACCTCGATGGGGCTGGCCAATTCCTGGCCCTTACAATGGCGCAACAGGCCGCGAGAGGATCGTTGCATGGCAGAAAGTGCGGGTTGCCGAAGATTTAGGTCTGCTGGGGGGCCGGCACCGATGTGGCCTATGCCACGCTCTGGAAGCGCCGCAGTGGCATACGGAGATATATCATCGTCCGCTAACGAGCCGTCCGATATGCAAGTCATGCCATTTCCATGTGCATAGACGCTTCAAACGGCCGTACGCTTGGGGCGCGAAGTTGGCCGAGTTTCCGGAGGCGGACGATTGGGTTTGCGGATTGCGGACCATCGAAATGTCTCGGTCGGAGGCGATGATCATCGCGAAACAGCCAGATGTATTCGCCGCTATAAGAGCATCGACGCTACCGGCCTAATTCTTCTTACGCCGGGGCGTCGTCGCCAATTCAGGAATGCCCGCGACGAGTTCGGACGCTTGAACTCCAAGAGCGGCCGATAATCGGCTGATGACCTCAATCGTTGGGTTTCTGCGGCCTGTTTCCACATCGCTCATAAATGATCGCGAAACGCCCGCCTTAAATGCCAGATGTTCTTGGGAAAGAGCCTGACCCTTCCTAACTCGACGAATGTTCTGACCGAGGATCGTGCTCGCTTCCATCGTGCATGGCAAAGCCCCGTATCCCGAACCTCGCCACCCTGTATAAGGGTCATTTTTCTCTTGAGCGGACTGCGCGGGCGACTAGGATCAAGTGATCAACAAAGGGGGTATAGATGCCAAAGTCGAAGATTTTCGGAGCGGTGATGGTTATTCTGGCAGCGGCGGCGGCAACGCCTGCCGCCGCGCAGGGGATCACCTATCTCGAATGCAACATGACAGCGGGCGGTGAAGGCGACGACATCATTTGGAAACTCGCTCTGGACGAGCGCGCGAAGACGGTGTCCTTTGAACACCCACAGGCGAGCGGTACTCTTCCCGCGACTTTCGCCGCCGACAAGGTGACGTGGAAGGGCGGTCGGTTCTCGGTCAGTCGGATCAATCTTACGTTCTCGCGCGAGTTCCTTGGGGTTGTCGACACCGGAAAATGCAAAGTCGTTCAGCCGCCGAAGCGCGCATTTTAGGAGGCAGCGGGAATGGAAACGCTGTTATTTATCCTGATTTGTTTCGCGCTCGTAACCGCATTGGTGGCGCATGGAAAAGGGCGCAACACGCTTGGGTGGTTAGTCCTAGGCTTCCTATTCGGACCACTCGCCCTTCTTGCAGTGGCAGTGGCAAGCCCGGATCGCCGAAAGGCCGAATTAAAAGAGATCAAAGCCGGGCTCCAATCGGGCGCGTTGCGGCGGTGCCCTTCCTGTGCCGAAGCGATCAGACGAGAAGCTGTACGTTGTAATCACTGCTCGTCCGAGGTGGAACCGCTACCGCCCCAAAGGGGGCTAATCGGAAGACTTTTTGGCGGACAAGTGAATTGACCGGCATACTGTCGCCCACCTTTCGGCGGCACGACCGGCTGCAACGACGCCCAAATATCTGTTCAAGCTACCAACAAGGGGCAGGATGATTGGTCCTAGAGTTGGTCCTAATTTTTCATTCTGGCCCAAAGAAATTGACGTAAAATTGCGGTTTTGTGAGAATGGTGCGCTTTCCTGCCGGGCGCGCCAATTCCATTCGACGCCTCGAGCGCGCAGCAGAGAGCCCTGACCTTGAATTGGCGGTCGCAAAAATGCGAGCGGTGGCCGGCGGCATGCGCCGGCCACCGCCGCTCGCTGCGGCACGGTTTCCGCTTCGTGCGCTCAGCGATCCGCCACTTTGCGATCGAGGAACGTGCGGATGAGCGGCGCCATCTCGTCGAGCTTGTCTTCGAGCGCGAAATGGCCGGTGTCGAGCAGGTGAAGTTCCGCGCCCGGCAGGTCACGCAGATAGGGGTGCGCACCCTCCACCGGAAAGATCACGTCATTCTTGCCCCACACGACCAGCGTCGGCGGTTTGTGCTCGCGGAAGAACGCCTGGAACTGTGGATAGAGCGGTACGTTGGTCCGATAGTCGTAGAATAGGTCGAGTTGGATATCCTTGTTGCCCGGCCGGTCCAGTCCCGCCTGATCGATCACCCAATTGTCGGGGCTGATCCGGCTTGGGTCCTTGACGCCATGCGTATATTGGAACTTGGTGGCGTCGAGCGTCAGGACGCCCGCAAGCGCCTTGCGGTGCTCGGCCGAACCGTCGCTCCAATAGGCTTTGATCGGGTTCCAGAATTCGCGCAGGCCTTCGGCATAGGCGTTGCCGTTCTGGACGATCAGGCCGCTCACCCGCTCGGGATGCTTCAGCGCGAGCCGGTAGCCGACGGGCGCGCCGTAATCCATCACGTACATGGCGTATTTCCGCGCGCCGACCTGGCCCAACAGCGCGTCGACGATGTCGGCATAATGCGCAAAGCTATAGTCGAATTTCGTGCGATCGGGCGCGTCGCTCTGGCCGAAGCCGGGATAGTCGGGGGCGATCACGCGATAGCGATCGGCCAGTTGCGGAATGAGGTTCCGGAACATGTGCGACGAGGTCGGGAAGCCATGGAGCAGCAGAACCACGGGGCCGTCGGCCGGACCGGCTTCGCGATAGAATATCTTCACGCCGTCGATCGTCGCGCTGCGATGGTGAATAGTGACCGGCGCGGGGGCGGTGGTTCGCGCAGCGGCGGCGGTGACCTTTGTCGGCTCGGTGGGCGCGGCAATGGCGGTGCCGGACAACGCGACGCTCGCGGCACTTGCAAGCAGCGCGGAAAGGACAAAATGCTTCATGATCCAAAACTCCTTGAACGATTGTCGATGGCCCAACGGCCTTCGTGCTCAAGAGATATTCTTTCCCATAAAGATTATAATTGGAAAAAATCGGAATATTTTATTCCATTTATTGTAATAAAGTCACTCGGCCGGGGTTCCGCCTGAAGTGATAGGTGGGCCATCCGCCAAAGACCGATGGATATGCGCCGTCCGCTATGCTCTAACCGGGTTGCGATGGCGCACGACAAACCCCGCTACCAGCCCTACAACAGTCCCGCCGGCGGCTGGGGCGCGGCGGCCGCGACCGCCAAGGTGCTGCTCGAACAAAGCGTCGTCACCAAGGGATCGCGCGCGCTGCTGTCGATGAACCAGCCGGGCGGTTTCAAATGCCCGAGCTGCGCCTTTCCCGACGCCAGCTGCACCAAGAAGCTGGAATTCTGCGAAAATGGCGCGAAGGCGCTTGCGCACGAGGCGACGAAATTCCGCGTCACGCGTGAATTTTTCGCGCAGCACAGCGTGACCGACCTGAAGAAGCAGTCGGATTATTGGCTGGAGATGCAGGGGCGGCTGACCGAGCCGATGCGCTACGACGCCGCGACCGACCATTATGTGCCGGTGAGCTGGGACGATGCCTTCGCGCTGATCGGCGCGCATCTGCGCGCGCTCGCCAGCCCGCATGAGGCCGAATTCTACACCTCGGGCCGCACCGCGAACGAGACGGCGTTCCTCTATTCGATCTTCGTGCGCGAATTCGGCACCAACAACTTCCCCGACTGTTCGAACATGTGCCACGAACCGACGAGCCGCGGGCTGCCGCACTCGATCGGCGTCGGCAAGGGCACGGTAATCCTCGACGATTTCGAGCATGCCGAGGCGATCTTCCTGATCGGGCATAATGCCGGGACCAACGCGCCGCGGATGATGACCCCGCTCGTCGAGGCGCGTAAGCGGGGGGTGCCGATCGTCGCGGTCAACCCGATGCCCGAGCGCGCGCTGATCAAATTCACCGAGCCGCAGGACATCGTCCAGATGGCGACCTTCGGCTCGACCGAAGTCACCAGCGAATTCGTCCATATCCGGATCGGCGGCGACCTCGCGCTGCTCAAGGGCATGATGAAGGTCATGTTCGAACGCGAGGCGGCGGGCGAGGCCGTGCTCGACCACGACTTCATCGCCGAACATACGTCGGGCTTCGCCGCGCTGAAGGCCGATATCGAGGCGCAGAGCTGGCCCGACCTCGTTGCCGCGGCTGGCATCGACGAGGCGCAGATCCGCCGCTGCGCCGAAATCTACATCCGGTCGAACGCGACGGTCATCTGTTACGGCATGGGGGTGACCCAGCATCAGCAGGGGTCGCAGCTGGTCCAGCAGATCGCGAATATCCTTCTCCTCAAGGGCAATTACGGCAAGCCCGGCGCAGGCATCTCGCCGATCCGCGGCCATTCGAACGTGCAGGGCGACCGCACCGTCGGCATCGACGAGAAACCGGGCCAGGCCTATCTCGACAAGGTCCGCGACGTCTTTGGTTTCGAACCGCCGCGCGAGCATGGCCATCATAGCGTCGAGTCGGTCGAGGCGATGATGGCGGGCACCGCCAAGGTCTTCATCGGCCTCGGCGGCAATTTCGTCCGCGCGGTCCCCGACACTGACCGCGCCTATGCCGCGATGCGCCAGCTGAACCTGACCGTCGGCATCGCGACGAAGCTCAACCGCGGGCATCTGGTGCATGGCAAGGATGCGCTGATCCTGCCCGTCGTTGCACGCTCCGAGCGCATCGAAACCGCCGCCGGCGAACAGTTCGTCACGATCGAGGATTCGATGTCGAACGTTACCGCCTCGCGCGGCGTGCTCGAACCCGCGAGCGCCGATCTGATGCCCGAGACCGAGATCGTCTGCCGCATGGCGATGGCGACGCTCCCGCACAGCAAGGTCGACTGGGCCAGCTATATCGATGATTATGGCCTGATCCGCGACAGGATTGCCGAAGTCTACCCTGCGCTCTACGCGGATTTTTCGGAGCGCATCAAGGCGCCGATGGGCTTCCATCTCGACATCCCGCCGCGCCGCCGTGCGTGGGCGACACCGACCGGCAAGGCCAATTTCCTTGTGCTCCCGGGGCTCGCGGTCAATGCGCCGGTCGACGACGCCGACATGCTGCGGCTCGCGACCGTCCGCTCGCACGACCAGTTCAACACGACGATCTACAGCTACAACGACCGTTATCGCGGCGTGTATAACGACCGGATGGTCCTGTTCCTGAACGCCGACGATATCGCGGCGCGCGGGCTGGAGGCGGGAATGAAGGTCGCGCTCGAAACGATCAGCGCCGACGGTATCGTGCGCCGCGTAGAGGGGCTGACGATCCTCGACTATCCGATGTCGCGCGGCTCGGTCGCGGGCTATTATCCCGAGCTCAACCCGCTGCTGCCGCTTGGCCATTATGACAAGACCAGCGGTTGTCCGGCCGCCAAGTCGATCCCGGTGCGCGTCGTCCGGGCTGCGGACTGACGCCGCCGATGGCCGTCGGCAAACATATCGCGCCGGTCCGTTTCCTGATCTTTCCGTTCGTGCTGGTCGCGGCGATGGGAGCGGCGCTCGCATCGGACATCGATCCGCGCGCCGCATTCCTGATCGGCTTCGACGTCGCCGCCTTTGTCTTTCTTTGCACCGTCGTGCCGCTCTTCCGTGCCGACGCCGATCAGATGCGTCGCCGCGCCGAATTTAATGACGCGAACCGCATCGGCCTGCTCGCGATCACCGTGCTGCTCTCGCTCGTCATATTGTTCGCGGTGGGGACGTTGATCGCAAGCCCGGGCAAGCTGGATCGCTGCGACGTCATCCTGATCGTCGCGACCCTCGCGCTGGCGTGGCTGTTCGCGAACATGGTGTTCACGCTCCACTATGCGCATCTCTATTATCTGCAGAAAGACGGCCGCGACCAGTGCGGGATCGAGGTTCCGGGGGTGCACGAGCCCGGTTACTGGGACTTCCTCTATTTCGCCTTCACGCTTGGCATGACCTTCCAGACCTCGGACGTCACCATATCGGGCGCGCATATGCGGCGCGTCGTGCTCGGCCACTGCATGGCGGCCTTTATCTTCAACATGGGCATTCTGGCGTTCACGGTGAACGCCATCGGTGGATCATGACCCCGCCAGCCGATCGAGGTCGGCGACGCTGTTGATGTTCGGCGGCACGAAATCGCTGGACACCGCCCGCGCGCCGATCCGGCGGGCATAGGCCCGGACGGCGAGGTCGTGTCCGTCCTCGAGGATGGCCCGCAGGTCATTGATCGAGGCAACCGGCCACAGCCCGATCACCGGCTGCGTCTCGAGGAAGGCCGGCGCCGGTTCGAGAAGCGCGCGAAGATCGTCGGGCAGGCGCACGCAATCGACCGGCGCCGTCAGCAGTTGATCGAAGCCATTGTCCGCCGCTTGGATAAGCGCACCCGCAATTCCGCCGAGTGGGCCCATGTCGGGGCGCGGCCAGTCGGCGATGCCGCCGTCGCGGCCGATGACGACCACCGTGTCGCAATGCGGTTGGAGCGCCGCCGATGCATGGTCGAGCAAGCTCCGCCTATCGAGCATCGCAAGCGCCTTGTCAGACCCGAAGCGGCTCGACCGCCCGCCCGCGAGCACCGCGCCGAGCGTCCTCATGCGATCATTCCGTGCGGATCGCTGACAACTAGCGCGGAATCCGTCCGCGCCAGCGTCACAAGCGTCAGCCCCGCCTGCACGGCGCGTGTCGCGGCGAGGCTGGTCGGCGCCGAGATGGTGACGAGCATCGGGCAGCCCGCGCGCACCGTCTTTTCGACCAACTCATAACTGCACCTTGCCGACAGCAGGATAAAGCCGGTCGCGGGATCGATGCCCGCGCGCGCCAAGGCCCCGATCAGCTTGTCGAGCGCATTGTGCCGCCCCACGTCTTCGCGCGCGAACAGGATGTCGCCGCCGGGCGAGCAGAAGGCCGCGGCGTGCACGGCACCCGTGGCGCGGCCGAGCGGCTGCTGATCGTGCAGCGCTGCGAGCGCGGCTGCAATGGCGTGACGATCTGTGCCGATGCGCGCGGTCACCGGCGGAAGCGGCCGCAGCACCTGCTCGATATTCTCGATCCCGCACAGCCCGCAGCTGCTCTCGCTCACGCGCTTGCGCGCGCGATCGAGCGCGATCGCGTTGCGTTCGGGGGGTAGCCAGATACGTAGCGCCCAACCGCCTTCGATGGGATGGGCATCGACGCGCCCGATCTGGCCCGGGGTTTCGATCAGGCCCTCGCCCAGCGCAAAGCCGATCGCATAATCCTCAAGATCGGCCGGCGTCGCCATCATTACCGCATAGCCGATGCCGCCGACCTCGATCGAAACCGGCGCCTCGACCGGAATGCTGCGGGTCAGTTCCGCGTCGCCGGGCTCGCCAAGCCCGAGTCGCCGGACGGAAAGGTCGATCATGTCCTGATTCATCGGCGCACCGTACCGCATCCCCGCTCGCCTGTCTCAACCGGCACGGCCGAGCTGTTCGGCGAGGAAGTCGACGAACACGCGAACACGCGCCGGGGTGTTCGCGCCGCCAGCAAACACCGCGTGGATCGCCTCGATATCGCCCGGATTATAGTCCTCCAGTACCGGGACGAGCGCGCCGCTCGCGATCTGGTCGGCGATGCTGAACGCGCCGACGCGCGCGATGCCGACCCCCGCCGCGGCAAGCTGTCCCAACGTCTCGCCATTGTTCGCCTCGATATTGCCCTGCACCGATAACGTGAATTCGCGGTCGTCGTCGCGGAAGGGCCAGGTCGGCTCGGCGCGGCGGAAATTGAAGTTCAGGCAATTATGGCCGTGCAGATCCTCGGGCACGCGCGGCGTGCCATGCGCGGCGAGATAGGCGGGTGAAGCGATGATGACGCGGCGGCTTTCGCCCAGCTTGCGCGCGGTCAGCGGGCTATCGGCGAGCGGACCGAAGCGGATCGCGACATCGGCTTGCCCCGCGGCAATGTCGACGAGCCGGTCGGCAAGGCTGATGTCGACAAGGATGTGCGGATAGAGGCGCACGAAATCTCCGAGGAGCGGCACGATGCTAAGCCGTCCATGTGCCTGAGCCGCGCTGACGCGGAGCCGCCCGCGCGGTGCGCCCTGATCGGCGATGACCTGCTCGGCATCGTCGAGGTCGGCGAGGATGCGGCGCGCCGCGCGCAGATACGCCTCGCCCTCGGCGGTCAGCGCGAGCGCGCGCGTCGAGCGTAGGAGGAGCCGGACGCCAAGCCGCGTTTCGATCCGGTCGATCGTCCGGCTGACCGCCGACGGGGTCAACCCGAGGCAGCGGCCGGCGGCGGAAAAGCTGCCCTCGGTGACCGCGACGGTAAAGACTTCCATCGCGCGCGCGCGGTCGCTCGTTTCGGCGATCTTTGCGTTCATTTCAAAAATCCTTCGCTTTTGGGAACGCTACTGTGTGCGAGACCGCGCGTCCATCTATGCCTCAACATCGCAAATGAAAGGGCAGGATCATGGAATATCGTCAATTGGGATCGTCGGGGCTTCGCGTTCCGGCCTTGAGTTTTGGAACCGGGACGTTCGGCGGCCAAGGCCCGCTGTTCAGCGCGTGGGGCACCAGTGATGCCGCCGAGGCGCGGCGCCTGATCGACATCAGCCTCGATGCCGGGGTGACCCTGTTCGACACCGCCGACGTCTATTCGAACGGCGCGTCCGAGGAAATATTGGGCGAGGCGATCAAGGGGCGCCGCGATGCGGTGCTCATCTCGACCAAGACCGGGCTGCCGATGGGCGACGGGCCGCAGGATTGGGGCGCCTCGCGCGGCCGGCTGATTCGCGCGGTTGAGGATGCACTGCGGCGGCTCGGCACCGATCATATCGACCTGCTCCAGCTCCACGCGTTCGACGCCTCGACCCCGGTCGACGAACTGATGGGCACGCTCGCTACGCTGATCGCCGCGGGCAAGCTCCGCTACGCGGGCGTCTCCAACTATCCGGGCTGGCAATTGATGAAGGCGCAGGCGACCGCCGACCGCCTCGGCACCCCGCGTTTCGTCGCGCACCAGGTCTATTATTCGCTGATCGGGCGCGCCTATGAGGCCGATCTGATGCCGCTTGCCGCCGATCAGGGCGTCGGTGCGCTGGTGTGGAGCCCACTCGGCTGGGGCCGGCTGACCGGCAAGATCGGGCGTGACCGCCCGGTTCCCGCCGGCAGTCGCCTGCACGAAACCGAACAATTCGCGCCGCCCGTCGCCGAAGAGCTGCTCTACCGCGTCATCGACGCGCTCGAAGCCGTCGCCGCCGAAACGGGCAAGACGGTGCCGCAGATCGCGATCAACTGGCTGCTCCGGCGCCCGACCGTCTCGTCGGTGATCATCGGCGCGCGCAACGAGGAACAGCTGCGCCAGAATCTCGGTGCGGTCGGCTGGGCGCTCACCGCCGAACAGGTGGCCGCGCTCGACGCCGCGAGCGATGTGCTCCCACCCTATCCGCACACCCCCTATCGGCAGCAGGCCGGGTTCGCCCGCCTGAACCCGCCGCTCGTCTGATCGGAAGAACCGACATGAAAATTAACTTCCCCCTCCTTGCGCTCGCGACCGGTGCCTTTGGCATCGGCATCACCGAATTCGCGCCGATGGGCCTCTTGCCCGATATGGCCGAGGGGCTGGGAGTGTCCATCCCCGCCGCCGGGCTGCTCGTCTCGGCCTATGCGCTCGGCGTGCTGATCGGTGCGCCATTGATGACGCTCACCACCGCAAGGATGAACCGGCGCACCCTGCTGATCGGCCTGATGGCGATCTTCACGCTCGGCAATTTCCTGTCGGCGATCGCGGGCGACTACACGACGCTGATGGTTGCGCGCGTCATCACGTCGCTCAACCATGGCGCCTTTTTCGGCGTCGGCTCGGTCGTCGCGGCGAGCCTCGTCGCGCCCGAGAAGCGTGCGAGCGCGGTCGCGGCGATGTTCATGGGGCTGACGCTCGCCAATGTCATCGGCGTGCCGCTCGCGCCATGGATCGGCGAGACCTTCGGCTGGCGCACCGCGTTCGGCGCGATTGCGATCTGGGGCCTCATCACGATGGCCGCGCTCCGTTTCGCACTCCCCGATATCCCGCGCGCCGAGGGCGGCAACATGCTCGCCGAACTCGGCGTGCTGAAGCGCCGCGAGGTGCTCGTCGCGCTCGCGCTCACCGCGATCGGCTCGGCGGCAATGTTCACCGTCTTCACCTATATCGCGCCGATCCTCACCGAAGCGACGGGGGCAGGGACGCTGTTCGTGACCGCGATGCTGGTGATCTACGGGCTCGGGTTGACCATCGGCAACTGGCTCGGCGGTATCTTCGCCGATCGTTCGATCGACCGCACCTTGATCGTCTCGCTCGCCGGGCTTGCGGTAATGCTAATCCTGTTTGCTGCCACAATGTATTCGCCGATCGCGGCCGCGGTCACGATCTTCCTGTGGGGCGTCGCGACCTTCGCCATCGTCCCGCCGCTCCAGATGCGCGTTATGGAGGCGGCCTCCGATGCGCCCAACCTCGCCTCGGCGGTCAATATCGGCGCGTTCAACCTCGGCAATGCGATCGGTGCCGCGGTCGGCGGTGGGGTAATCGGCCTCGGCCTTGGTTTCCCGGCGGTGTCGATCGCGGGCGCCGCGATGGCGGTCGCCGGGCTCGCAATCGTGCTCGCGTCACGGCAACGCGCTGCCCCGGCACTCGCGCAGGCCTGACGATTGCCATTTCGGCGGCAGAGCCTATGCAATCGCGGGTATGAAAGCCGAAATTCTCGCTGTCCTGCTTGGCAAGGTCCGCCCTTTCCGCGGTGACGATGAACCGAGCGCCATCGGCAAGCTGCCGGTCGCGGACTTGGTCGCCGTCGGCGCGATGGGCCTTGCCGGCGACGAGCAGGCCGACCGCACGGTGCATGGCGGTATCGACAAGGCGATCCATCATTATCCCGCCGATCATTATGACTGGTGGCGCGGGTATCTGGGCGATGCGCCGCTGCTCGACGCGCCCGGCGCGTTCGGCGAAAATATTTCGACGACCGGTTTCGATGAGGAAAATGTCTTTCTCGGCGACCGCTTCCGCCTCGGCACCGCGCTCGTCGAAGTGACGCAGGCGCGCCAGCCGTGCTGGAAACTCGACCACCGGTTTCAGGCCAAGGGGGTAATGGCGCAGGTCGTGAAGACGCGGCGGACGGGCTGGTATTACCGCGTGCTCGAACCCGGACAGGTGCGGGCGGGCGATGCGCTCGACCTCGTCGAACGGCCCTATCCCGAATGGCCGCTGGCGTCGCTGTTCGCCTTGCTGATCGGCGGCGAGGCAAAGGATCGTCCCGCGGACCTGCGCGCGCTCCGCGACGTGCCCGTGCTCGCCGAAACATGGAAGGTAAGGCGTGCCAAGCTCGCCGAGCAGTTCGGCGCGGATTAGGCCATCGCATATTCATTCCGGCTTTCGCGGGAATGACGAAATCAGGGCTATGCGGACTGCGCGAGGGGGCGTTTGGCTTCGAGCCAGACGGCGAGCTTCGCGACCTCATCGTCGCTGAAGTGCAGCCCCAGCTTGCTTCGCCGCCACAAGATATCGTCGGTCGTGCGCGCCCATTCGCGGTCAACCATCCACTGCACCTCGGCGGCGCTGAGTCCATGCGCGATCTCGCCGCCGAGCGCATCCCAATCCTCGGCCTGGCCGAGCCAGGCGCGCGCGTCGGTGCCATAGGCGCGGGTGATGCGGTCGACCGTCGCCGCGGTCAGGAAGGGGTAAGCGAGCTTATATTCGGCCTTGAGCGCCGCCACGCCGTTCGTCGGGAAATCGCCGCCGGGAAGCGGCGCCTTGGCGGTCCAATGCTTGGCCGACAGCGCCTCAACATGATCGACAAGTTCGTCGACCGCGGCCTCGGCGACATGGCGATAGCTGGTGATCTTGCCGCCATAGATGGTGAGCAGCGGAGCGCCCTCGGTGAGGTCGAGGTCGATGCGATAGCCGCGCGTTGCGGCTTCGGGGCGGCCCGATCCGTCCTCGATCAGCGGCCGCACGCCCGAATAGGTCCAGACGACATCGGCGGGGGTAACAGGCGAGCGAAAATAGAGGCTGGCACCTTCGCACAGATAGGCGATTTCCTCGTCGCTCGCCTTCGCCTCGCTCGCCGGCCCGTCATGGTCCTGATCGGTCGTCCCGATCAGCGTGAAGTCGCGCTCATACGGAATGGCAAAAAAGATGCGTCCGTCGGGAAGCTGGAAGAAATAGGCATAGTCGTGCTCGAAGACCTTGCGCACGACGATATGCGAGCCGCGCACCAGCCGCATCTGATGGTCGGGTTCGGCGTCGGCGCGTTTGAGAAGGTCGAGCACCGCGGGCCCCGCGGCATTGACGATGCTGCGGCCGGAGAAGCGATATTGGTGGCCTTGATCGTCGCGCGCGTCGACGACCCACAGGCCATCCTCGCAGCGCAGCATTTCGGCCCGCGTCCGCGTGCGGACGCGGGCGCCGCGATCGCCGGCATCGCGCGCGTTGAGCGCGACGAGCCGCGCGTCGTCGGCCCAGCCGTCCGAATATTCGAAGCCGTGCACATATTGCGGCTGGAGCGGGCCGCCCGCAATATGGCGACGTAGGTTGACCGAGCGCGTCGCGGGCAGTTTCTTGCGGCCCCCGATATGGTCGTAGAGGAAGAGGCCGAGCCGCAGCAGCCAGCGCGGACGCAGCCCGTCGCGATACGGCAGGACGAAGCGCAGCGGGCGGATGATGTGCGGCGCGATGCCCCACAATATTTCGCGTTCCTTCAATGCCTCGCGGACGAGGCCGAATTCATAATGTTCGAGGTAGCGCAGCCCGCCGTGGATCAGCTTGGTCGACTTCGACGAGGTGCCTTGAGCCAGATCGCCCGCCTCGAGCAGCAGCACCCGCGCGCCGCGTCCGGCGGCGTCGCGCGCGACCCCCGCGCCGTTGACGCCGCCGCCGACGACGATGACATCATAGGGCGGGGGGGCGTCGTTCATGGTGCGGTTTCCTAAGCCAAGTCGGCCGCGCTTGCCAATGGCAAGACATCGTATGCGGCTTACGTATGCGCGTTGCATTCGCTTCGTGTATCGCCCAATTCTTTGCAGATAATCCAAGGGGACGAATGTGAGCGTGAAAGTCGAAACATTGGTGCTGTTCGGCGCGACGGGCGACCTGGCGCAGCGCATGCTCTTTCCCTCGCTTTACAATCTCCACCTCGACGGGCTGCTTGCCGATGCGCTGACGATTATCGGATCAGGGCGCTCGAAGATGGATCGCGCGGCGTTTCAGGCGCAGGTTCGCGATGCGCTGACCGAACATCTGCCCGCGGACCGCATCGAGGATGCGGGTGTCGCGGCCTTCCTCGATCGCATCGATTATTGTGCGATCGATGCCGGCGCGGGCACCGGTTATGATGAACTTGCCGCGCTGCTCGGCGACCGAATGGGCCGCCCGATCGGTGTCTATCTGTCGACCCCGCCGTCGATGTTCGGCCCGATCGCGCAGGGGCTGAAAGCCGCCGGCATCGCCTGCGCCGAATGCCGCATCGCGATGGAAAAGCCGATCGGCCACGACCTTGCTTCTTCGCGCGACGTCAACGCGCAGGTCGGCGACGCCTTTGCCGAGGACCGCGTGTTCCGCATCGACCATTATCTCGGCAAGGAGACAGTGCAGAATCTGCTCGCGCTGCGCTTTGCCAACATGCTCTTCGAGCCGCTGTGGAACGCGCAGGCGATCGACCATGTCCAGATCACCGTCGCCGAAACCGTCGGGCTCGAAGGCCGCGTATCCTATTATGACGGCGTCGGCGCATTGAAGGACATGGTGCAGAACCATATGCTCCAGCTGCTCGCGATCATCGCGATGGAGCCGCCGTCGAGCGTCTCGTCGACCGCGGTGCGCGACGAGAAGGTGAAGTTGCTCCGCAGCTTGCGCAAGATGACCGCCGCCGACGTCAAGGCGCATAGCGTCAAGGGCCAGTACACCAGCGGCGCGGTGAACGGCGGCGCTGTCGCGGGCTATGCCGACGAACTCGGCAATCCGTCGAACACCGAAACCTTCGTCGCGCTCAAGGCCTATATCGACAATTGGCGCTGGAAGGGCGTGCCCTTTTACCTGCGCACGGGCAAGCGGATGCCGCAGCGCAAGTCCGAGGTGCTGATCCAGTTCAAGCCGGTGCCGCACAATATCTTCGCGCGTGTCGGCGCGGGCAAACTCGATGCGAACAGCATGATCATCAACCTCCAGCCCGAGGAGAATATCCGGGTCAAGGTGATGGCGAAGCAGCCGGGGCTCGACCGCGACGGTGTGAAGCTCAAAGAGGTGACGATGGACGTCTCGCTCTCGCACAGCTTTGCCGGTGAGCGGCGGCGGATCGCGTACGAGCGCCTGCTGCTCGATTTCATCGAGGGCGACCAGACTTTGTTCGTCCGCCGCGACGAGGTCGAGGCGCAGTGGCAGTGGATCGATTCGATCCGCGACGCCTGGGCCGAAGTCGACATGGCGCCGCAGAATTACACCGCGGGCAGCTGGGGCCCGTCGAGCGCAATCGCGCTGATCGAACGCGACGGAGCGAGCTGGCATGATTGAAGCCGCCCAAAACCTTCTCCCCTTGGGGGAGAAGGATACGAAGCCTTGTCGCGCAGCGACTAGGCGCAGTTGGATGAGGGTCTCTGTCGTTGCTTTCATCGCTGCCGTTCACACCCTCACCCAGCTTCGACTAGCGAGCAAGCTCGCAAGTCTGCGCATCCCTCTCCCCCAAGGGGAGAGGGTTTTGGAATTGTCATGACCACTCTCCACCCCACCATCGCCGCGGTCACCGACCGCATCATCGAGCGCAGCGCCCAACGCCGCGCCGCGTACCTCGCCCTGATGGACCGCCAGCGCGAGGCCGGCACCAACCGCGGCAACCTCTCGTGCGGCAACCTCGCGCATGGCTTTGCCGCTTCGGGCGAAGACAAACCCGTCATCCGCACCGGCGCGGCAATGAATATCGGCATCGTCACCAGTTACAACGACATGCTCTCGGCGCATCAGCCATATGGCCGCTATCCTGAGCAGATCAAACTCTTCGCGCGCGAAGTCGGCGCCACCGCGCAGGTCGCGGGCGGTGTTCCCGCGATGTGCGACGGCGTGACGCAGGGGCAGGCGGGCATGGACCTGTCGCTGTTCAGTCGCGACAATATCGCGCAGGGCACGGTGATTGCGCTCAGCCATGCGATGTTCGAGGGCGCGCTGCTCCTCGGCATTTGCGACAAGATCGTCCCCGGGCTGCTGATCGGGGCGCTGCGCTTCGGTCACCTGCCGCAGATCCTGATCCCCGCCGGGCCGATGCCCTCGGGACTCGCGAACAAGGAAAAGCAGCGCGTCCGCCAGCTCTACGCCGAGGGCAAGGCGACCCGCGACGAATTGCTCGAGGCCGAGGCTGCCTCCTATCACGGTGCGGGCACCTGCACCTTCTACGGCACCGCGAACAGCAACCAGATGATGATGGAGCTGATGGGGCTCCACGTCCCCGGCAGCGCCTTCACCAACCCCGGCACCAAGCTGCGGCAGGAACTGACGCGTGCCGCGGCGCATCGCGTTGCCGCGATCGGCTGGGACGGCGACGATTATCGTCCGCTGGCGCGCTGCATCGATGAGAAAGCGATCGTCAACGCCGCGATCGGCCTGCTCGCGACCGGCGGCTCGACCAACCATGCGATCCATCTGCCCGCGATCGCGCGCGCGGCGGGGATCATCATCGACTGGCAGGATTTCGACGAGCTCAGCCACGCGGTGCCTTTGCTCGCGCGCGTCTATCCGAACGGCGCGGGCGATGTGAACAATTTCCATGCCGCGGGCGGCATCGGCTATGTCGTGCGCGAACTGCTCGATGCCGGGCTGCTCCACGGCGATGTGCTCACCGTCGGCGGGACGATGGCAGATTATGCCGCTGAGCCCGTGTTGGTGAACGACGAGCTTCACTGGCAGGCGGCGCCCGCCGAGAGCCGCGACGATACGATGCTGCGCCCGGCCGCGGCGCCTTTCTCGCCTGACGGCGGGATGCGCCTGCTCGCGGGCAATCTCGGGCGCGCGATCATCAAGACGAGCGCGGTTGCCGAGGACCGCTGGACGATCGAGGCGCCGTGTCGGATCTTCGACACGCAGGACGCGGTGCTGGCGGCGTTCAAGGCGGGCGAGCTCGAACGCGACGTGATCGTCGTCGTGCGCTTCCAGGGGCCGCGCGCCAACGGCATGCCCGAACTGCATAAGCTGACGCCCGCGCTCGGCGTTTTGCAGGACCGCGGTTTCCGCGTCGCCTTGCTCACCGACGGCCGCATGTCGGGCGCGAGCGGGAAAGTGCCTGCGGTGATCCACCTCTCTCCCGAGGCGCTGCCCGGTGCCGATGGGGTCAGCGGTCCGCTCGCCTTCCTCGTCGACGGCGACATCGTCCGTGTCTGCGCACGCAAGGGCGAGGTGCTCGCGCTCGTCGATCCCGATATCTGGGCCGCGCGCAGTCCCGCCGTCCCGCCGCCGCCCGCGGTTGGCGTCGGCCGCGAACTGTTCGCGCTGTTCCGCCACCATGCCGATGAAGCCGAAAAGGGCGGATCGGCGGTGCTCGCAGCGATGGAAACGGTGATCTGAACCCGATCCGCTTGCCCCACGGGCAGGCGATGCAAAATTTTGAATGGAGTAGAGAATGTCCGACAGCGGTATCGAGCAGATCATGCGTTTGGCGCCGGTCATCCCGGTGATCGTCATCGATCGCGTCGAGGATGCGGTGCCGATGGCCGAGGCGCTCGTCGCGGGCGGCCTTAAGGTGCTCGAAGTGACGATGCGCACGTCTGCGGCGCTCGATGCGATCAAGGCAATGAAATCGGTCCCGGGCGCCGTGGTCGGCGCAGGCACGGTGCTCAATCCCCGGATGCTCAAGGACGCGCTCGACGCGGGTTCCGAATTCATCGTTTCGCCAGGCCTTACCGACAGCCTCGGGCAGGCCGCGGTGACAAGCGGCATTCCCTTCCTCCCCGGCGTTGCCAATGCGTCGAACATCATGGCGGGGCTCGACCTCGGGCTCGACAGCTTCAAATTCTTCCCCGCGGCGACGAGCGGCGGCATCCCGGCGCTGAAGGCGCTTTCGGGTCCGTTCGGCGGGATCAATTTCTGCCCGACCGGCGGCATCAGCGCCGCGACCGCGCCCGAATGGCTCGCGCTGGGGCCGGTGCTGTGCGTCGGCGGCAGCTGGGTGGTGCCCTCGGGACCGTTGGACCCCGCGCGGATCGAGGCACTCGCACGCGAGGCGGCAGCGCTCGCATCCTAACCCGGACCCTGAATTGGGCGCATTGATAAACGCCATCTTTACTGCCATCGTGCAGGAAAGGCGGCAATATAGCCGCTTGGTGGGGAGATGCGCGTGCCGAGGCCTCAGCCGCATTTGGAAGAAGTCCTGGCGTCCGAACCCGGACCGCATATCGCCGCGCTCTTCGATTTCGACGGTACGATCATCTCGGGCTACTCCGCGACCGCGATGCTGCGCGAGAAATTCCAGCGCCGCGAAATGTCGGTCGAGGAAATCGCCGAAACCGCGCAGGTGGTCGCGCAGCACAGTCTCGGCACCATCGGTTTTTCGGGGCTGATGTCGGGCGCCGCCAGATTCATGCGCGGCGTCGATGAGGAAAGCTTCATCGAATTCGGCGAGGAGCTCTACAAAAAACATATCGCGCGCAAGATTTATCCCGAGACGCGCGCGATCATCGAGGCGCATCAGGCGAAGGGCCACCGCGTCGCGATCATCTCGTCGGCGACGATCTATCAGATCGAACCCACCGCGCGCGACCTTGGCATCACCGACATCAAATGCTCGGCCTATGAGATCGAGGACGGCGTCTTCACCGGCGAGATCATCCGCCCGCTCTGCTTCGGCGAAGGCAAGGTGCTCGCGGCCGAGGAACTCGCCGCCGAATATGGCCTCGATCTGGGTCAGAGCTTTTTCTATTCGGACAGCGACGACGATATCGAACTGCTCGAACGCGTCGGCAAACCGCGCCCGCTCAACCCGAATTTGAAGCTCAAGGCGATCGCCGACGAGCATGGCTGGCCGGTGCAGCGCTTCGCGAGCCGCGGCACGCCGAGCTGGATCGATTATACGCGCACCATCTATGCCACCGGCTCGCTCGTCGGCGCCTTCGCCGCAGGGCTGCCGATCTGGGCGCTGACACGCTCGCAGCGCGAGGCGGCGAATTTCTCGATCGGGCTGTTCGGCGACTTCGCGACCGCGATCACCGGGGTCGAACTGGAGGTCGAGGACGAAAAGCATCTCTGGTCGTCGCGCCCGTGCGTCTTCATCTTTAACCACCAGAGCAAGGCGGATGTGATGATCCTTGCCAAGCTCATCCGCCGCGACATGGGCGGGGTGGGCAAGAAAGAGATCAAGGATATCCCCATCCTTGGCAAGCTGATGGAGTGGGGCGGCACGGTCTTTGTCGACCGCGCCGACGGCAAGAGCGCGATCAAGGCGATGGAGCCGCTCGTCGATGCGATCAAGATCGAAGGCAAATCGATCTGCATCTCGCCCGAGGGGACGCGCAGCCTGACGCCGAAACTCGAGCCGTTCAAGAAGGGCGCCTTCCACCTCGCGATGCAGGCCGGCGTGCCGATCGTCCCGATCGTGATCCACAATGCGACCGACGTCGCGCCGAAGAACGAGTTTGTGATGCGCCCCGCGACGGTGCGCGTCACCGTGCTGCCGCCGGTCGACACGTCGAAATGGAGCCCTCGGACGATCAATACACACGTCCGCGACGTGCGGAACAGGTTCCTTCGCACGCTCGGCCAGCCCGAGGAAAGCGCGGCAGAATCGGTCGCGGCCGAAGCGCCTTCCGAAACGAAGGCGGAAAAGCCGAAGCCAAAGAAGACGGCCGAGAAGAAATCGCCGGTGAAAAAGAAGGCGCCGCCCAAAAAACCGGCCGCCCGCAAGGGAAAGACCGGCTAAACGGTGGCCGACGGAACGCCCCGCACCCCAATCGTGGCGGAGCAGGCGGCCGACCGGCTCTATATTATCGACGCGCGCGGGCGGCTCGAGCGGCGTATCCTGCTCGACTGGATTCATTCGACGAGCGGCGACGAGGAACCGGCCTGGGCGAGCCTCGACATCGAGGACGACGATCATGCGCTGCCCGTCGACGTGCTGCAGGCGCGGCTCGGCGGGGCGCCGTCGCGGCAGATCGTGCCGCTGCGTATTGCGTGGCGCATCCCGGGTTTCGACAAGAATCGCGCTCTCAAATTTCGCCACCTGATCTTCGGCGACCCGCGCCATCCCGGACCGTTGCGCGCGCAGCTGATCCTGTGGCGCGATCGCCGCCGCGCGCAGATATTGGTCGGCGAGGCGGCGACGCTCGACATGCTGCGCGACCGCTTCTGCGCGCAGACCGGCGGCGGCGACGGCGAGGGGACCGACAGTCCCGAATTCGCGGGCTTCGTCGCGCGGCAGGCGGCACTTGCGCTCGACGTTGCCGAGCGCGGCATTCGCGGCACACGCTATAAGGTCCCGCGTTTTGTCGCCGATGGGCTGCGCACCAGCCCGAAATTCCGCGCCGCACTCGCCGAACTTTCGGAGAAGACGGGGCGCCCGGTCGCCGACCTCTACCGCGAGGCGCGGCCGCTGATGAAGGAGGTCATCGCGCGGCCGTCGGCGCTGTTCCTCGACCTGCGCGCGCGGCTCGATCGCATGATGTTCGGCGGCTACGCGCCCGAAATGGAAATCGACGCCGCCGAACTTGCCAAGCTGCGGTCGATCCTGCGCGAGCATCCGACCGCGATCCTCTTCACCCACAAAACCTATATCGACGGCGCAACACCCAGCCGGCTTGCCTATGAAAACGACCTGCCGATGCTGCACAGCTTCGGCGGCGCCAATCTCGACTTCGCGGTGATGGGCGAATTTTTCCGCCGTTCGGGAATGATCTTCATCCGCCGCAGCTTCCAGGATCAGCCGGTCTACAAGCTCGTGCTGCGTCATTATATCGCCTGGCTGCTTGCTAAACGCTTCCCGTTGTCGTGGGCGTTTGAGGGCACCCGCTCGCGGCTCGGCAAGCTGATGCCGCCCAAATACGGCCTGATGAAATATGTCCTCGACGCGGCGCATGCGACGGGGACGAAAGACGTGCATTTCGTGCCCTTCGTCACCAGCTTCGACCTGATCCGCGACGTCGAGGAATATGCGGCCGAACAGACGGGCCGGAACAAGAAGCCCGAGAGCCTGTCGTGGTTCCTCGGCTATATGAAGAGCCTCAAGGAACCCTCGGGCCGCATCCGCCTCGACATCGGCAACCCCGTGGTGATCGACGCGGCGCCGGCCCCCGATGACAAGCGCGCGCTCGAAACAATTGCCTTCGCGGTCGCGGTCGAGGCGAATCGCGTCACGCCGCTCACCGTCACCTCGGTGATGTGCCTGATCCTCCTCGGCATGGCGCCGCGCGGCGCGACCGCGGCCGAATTGCTCGGCGCGATCGGCGCGGTAACCGACTGGGCGCGGGCACGCGACATTCGGCTCAGCAGCGAACTGGAGAGCGGCGACAATACCGCGCTCTCGGCGACGGTCGACACGCTCGTCGCGAGCGGGCTGCTGACCCGCTACGAGGCGGGCAGCGAGAATGTCTATTCGATTGACCCCGCCAAGCATCCGATGGCGAGCTATTATCGCAACATCATCGCGCATCATTTCCTCGACCGCGCGATGATCGAACTGGCGCTGTTCGAGCTGCGCGACGGCGACAGCGGCGATGCGACCGCGGCCTTCTGGGCAAAGATCGACCGGCTGCGCGACCTGTTCAAATTCGAATTCTTCTATCCGCCGCGTGACGAGCATCGCGCCGCGATCGAGGCCGAACTTGCGCGTATCGACCCCGTATGGGACCGCCGCCTCGCCGGCGGCGACCGCGGCATCGCGCAGCTCCTCCGGCGGTGCCAACCGGCGGTTGGTCACGCGATATTGCTTCCCTTCGCCGAGGCTTATTCGGTCGTCGCCGAACTGCTCGCGCGCGCGAAGCCCGGCGACGCCGTCGACGAACAGGCGCTGCTCGATGGCGCGCTGGCCGAGGGCAGGCAGGCGTATCTGCTGCGCCGGATCAGCAGCGAGGCGGCGATCGGCAAGCTGCTCTTCGCCAACGGCCTGTCGCTGATGCGCCATATGGGACTGACAACCGACGCGACCCCGGTGAACCTCGCCGCGCGCCGCGCGCTGCTGATGGAACTGCGCGGCCTCGCCAACGTCATGGAAACGATGCGGCTTTCGACGGTGGCGCTGGCCGACCGATTGCCCGGTTCAGGAGGATAGGATGCTCAAACAGCTCAGCGCGCAGGACGCCCAATTCCTCTACACCCAGACCGCGAACAATCTGACGCACATCATGGGCGTCTATATCTACAACCCCTCGACCGCGCCCGGCGGCTTCGTACGCTTCAAGGATATCATCCGCCACGTCGAAAGCCGCGTTCATACCTCGCCCCTGTTCAAGCGCCGGCTCCACCGCCTGCCGTTCGACATGGATCATCCCTATTGGGTCGAGGACGAGCATTTCGACATCGAGGCGCATATGAGCCACGCGCGGCTGCCCGAGCCCGGCGACTGGCGGCAATTCTGCATCGCGGTCGCGCGCTGGTTCTCGAAGCCGATGGATATGAACCGCCCGCTCTGGGACATCTATATCATCGAGGGACTCGATCGCATCCCGGGCATCCCGAAGGGTAGCTTCGCGATGCTCCACCGCGTCCATCACGCCGCGGTCGACGGTGCCTCCGGCGCACACGCCTTCATCGCGATGAGCGACATCGATGCGAAGGGCACGCCCGCGATCGCCGAGCCGCCGCCGGTCGAGGAACTCGGCACGGTGCCGTCGAGCGCCGAAATCCTCTCGCGCGCCTGGTCGGCGTCGATGCAGTCACCGGTCAAGTTCATGAACGCGCTGATGAAAATGTCGCCCGCGATCATCTCGTCGGCGAGGCGGTCGATTGCCGAAGGCGGCATGACCGCCGGCGTCCCCGAAACGCGCTTCAACGTGCCCGTCGGCCCGCACAAGATGTTCGACGCGACGACGGTCGCGCTGACCGACGTTGCCGAGATCCGCAAGAAGGTGCCGGGCGCGACGGTCAATGATGTCGTGCTGACCACCGTCGGCGGCGCGCTCCGCAAATATTTGCAGAAACACAAAGAGCTGCCGAAAGACAGCCTTGTCGCGGTCGCGCCGATCAATCTGCGCGGGAAGGGCGGGAAAGCCTCGAAGCCGGGCAATCAGGTGTCGGCGATGAGCGTCCCGGTGCGCACCGACATCGCCGATCCGCTCGCGCGGCTTGCGGCGATCCGCAACTATACCGTCGAGGCAAAGGAAGCGAAGGCGGGAGTCAGCGCACGGATCATGACCGACCTGTCACAGCACATTCCGGGCGCGACGATGGCGGCTGTGGCGCGGCTCGTCACCAGCGAGCGTTTCGCGGTGCGCGGGACCAACCTTTTCATCTCGAACGTACCGGGGGCGCAGGTGCCGCTCTATCTCGCTGGGGCGCAGCTCGTGCAGCAGCATGGCATGGCGCCGCTTGCGAACAACATGGGCCTGTTCGTCGCGACCCCCAGCTACAACGGCCGGATCGCTTTCTCGCTCATCTCCGAACGCGCGGTGATGCCCGACATCGCCTTTTTCAGGGAGTGCATCGAGGAAAGTTTCGCCGACCTGATGGCGGCGGTGCCGAAGCCGGAAAAGGCAAAAGCCGCTACGGCGGAGCCGAAACCCGCGGCCAAGCCCAAGCCAAAACCCAAACCCGCGCCGAAACCTGCCGCGAAGCCCAAGGTGAAACCGGTTGCTAAAGCGAACGCAACCGGCAAGACTCGAAAAAAATAATGATGCTCTCGCAGGATTACCGAATGCTTTTCACCCCGACGCTCAGCGCCGACCGCGATCTTGTGACCGCACCCGACTATATCGCATGGGCCAAGGCGGCTCGCGAACATGACCGGAAATCTGGATTGCAGGCGTGGCGTGACTCCGACGAAAGCAAGCATTTCGATTATAAGGCGATCCGCGCGCGGCTCGAAAAATTGCGCAAGCTGTCGGCGGCGGGGGACGTCAAGGGGCTGCTGTTCGTTCTCAACGAAGGCATCCACGGCAATATCGACGGCATGGGGCACGAGCGGCTCTATCAAAAGGCGCGTTTCGGCACCAAGAAGCTGGTCGAGGATTATGTCGCCGAGGTCGTCGTATCGCTCGACAAAATCGCCGCCGCGCGCAGCATCACCCGCGAGGAAAAGCGCGACTTCTTCCGCCGCGCCCAGCATTGCTACGGCCGCTCGGCGCTGCTGCTCTCGGGTTCGGGCAGTTTCCTCTTCTTCCACATCGGTGTGGTGAAGGCGCTCTGGGAAGAAGGCGTTCTGCCCGCGATCATGTCGGGCGCGAGCGGCGGGTCGATCGTCGCCGCGATCGTCTGCACGCGCAAGAATGCCGACATCGGCGCCTTCCTCGAAAGCAACCGTCTCGCCAACCCCGCTCGCGACCCCGAACAACGGCGCCTCGCGCCCGATGAGGTGCGCGAGCGGCTTGCCGACCTGATCCCCGACCTGACCTTTCAGGAAGCCTATGAGATCAGCGGCCGTCACCTCAATGTCTCGGTCGCGCCCGCCGAAAAGCATCAGAACGGCCGGCTGCTCAATGCGATCACCGCGCCGAACGTGCTGATCCGCGAAGCCGTGCTCGCGTCGTGCGCGGTGCCCGGCGTCTTCCCGCCGGTGATGCTGATGGCGCGCGACGACAAGGGCGAGCGCATTCCCTACCAGCCCGACCGGCGCTGGGTCGACGGGTCGGTGACGCACGACATCCCGACCAAGCGGCTCGAACGCCTCTATGGCGTCAACCATCATATCGTCAGCCAGGCGAACCCGATCGCGCTGCCCTTCGCGACCGACACGCGCAAGCAGATGGCGCCGATCGAGGCGATCCAGCATGCGTCGATGGCAACCTTCAAGGCGTGGCTCAACGCGAATATGGTGATTTTCCAGAAGCCGCTCGAATGGGTGCCGCCGCTTAACAGCCTTGCGAACATGGCGCGCTCGGTGATCAATCAGGAATATACCGGCGACATCAACATCATCCGCCCGCCCAAATTCTGGTCGCCAGCCAAGATTCTGTCCGACCTCGCGCAGGAGGATATCGACGAACTGATCGACACCGGCGAACGCACCGCATGGCCGAAGGTCGAAATGGTGCGCACCCAGACCGCGATCAGCCGCGCGCTCGAGGCTATCCTCGCCAAGATAGACAAGGCGGGCGACGACGGCCCCGGGCACCGCAGCGCGGCGCTGAAGAAGGCGGTTCGCTGAGCATGGCGGCGGGTGCGGTGATCCTGCCTGCTGAGTCCGCGGCGGCGGGGGCGAAGCTGCACGTCACCCACTGGCTGCCCGAAGGGCGTCCGCGTGCGGTGGTTTTGCTCGCGCACGGCTATGCCGAGCATGCGGGGCGCTACGCATATGTGGCGAAACGCCTGACCGATGCTGGTTACGCCATCTATGCGGTCGACCATTGGGGGCACGGAAATTCGGATGGCGAGGGTGGTTTCGTCCCGCGCTTTTCGGCCTTTCTCGACGGCATGAGCGAATTGCTGACGCTCGTCGAAATCAACCATGCCGATACGCCGCGCCTGCTCCTCGGTCACAGCATGGGCGGGCTGATCGCGACGCTGTTCCTTATCGAGCGCCAAAATGCCTTTGTCGCGGCCGCGGTGTCCGGCCCGGCGATCCTGCCTGCCGAACCGCCGTCGCGCTTCACCGTCTGGATCAGCCGTTTCCTCTCGCGCTTCTTCCCGCGCCTCGGCGTGCTCTCGCTCGATGCCACTGGCGTCAGCCGTGATCCGCAAGTGGTCGCCGCCTATCAGGCCGATCCGCTTGTTTATGAAGGCAAGATCGGGGCAAGGCTCGGCAAGGAGTTCATGGACGCGATGGCGGTGGCGCAGGCCGACGCGCCGAAGATTCGTCTGCCGATCCTGATCCAGCACGGCGAAGCCGACCGGCTCACAGCCCCCGCGGGGTCGCGCTACCTGTTCGAAAATGTCGGCTCGACCGACAAGCGCCTCGAAATCTATCCCGGCCTGTTCCACGAAATCTATAACGAGCCAGAACGCGACGCGGTGCTGGACGACCTGATCGACTGGTTCGAGGCGCATATCCTGAATGGTTCTCCGCCGCCCCTTTCGCGCTGAAGGGCGGGCCCGGGCCGCATGGCGGCCGCCGATTAACCCATTGACCACGCTTCGCGATCCCATCACAAAAGACTTGAGCTTCGGCTCGGGGGAATATTGGGGGGAATATGGAAAAGGCGATATGGCTTTTGACGGCTGCCGCGCTGTTCGCGCAGCCGGTTGCGGCGCATGCGGCGGAGACCAACGCGGACTCGCCCGAGGAGATAGCCGAAGATGCGGCACGCGATCTCAAGGACAGTCGCTTTTACAACAAGCCCGGCGCCAGCCGGGCGGAATATGATGCCGATTGGCAAAGCTGCCGGTTGATCGCGCGCGGGTCTCAGACACCAGCCGGATCGGTTCCGGTCTATAATCCGGCGATGTATAATCCGGCGATCTCACCGCTTGCCGCGGGTATCGGAGGCGGAATCGGCGCGGCCATCGGCGCCGCGATCGTCGAGGGCCAGATGCGCCGGGCCAACCGGCGGAACTGCTTGCTGATCAAAGGGTGGCGCCTCGTCGAGCTGCCTGCGGCGCAATCGGCGAAGGTCGCCGCCATGTCCGACGCCGAACGGCAAAGCTATTTCGAAACCGTCGTCGGAGCCCAGGCGGTCGACGGCTACATCACCGAAATGACAAGCTTCACCCCGGTGGCCGATGCTGGGCTGAACATGAACGGCACTCTTGCCGGTCCGGCGTCGCTGTTTCTGGGCAAGAAGGTCGATCCCGCAGCGCCATTGGCGCTCGGGGAAAATGAAGGCGGTCTGATCGTCGCATTCCGGCGCAACGATGCCGGAAGTGCGGGGCGCTCGGGCCGCGTTCAGATCCGTCGCTTCGATCGTGAAAACGGGGACCTTTTCTATCAGCCTCGCGACTGGAAGAAAAAGGGCGATCGCACGACCTATGCCAGCGAATTTGTCAGCAAGGACAAGAAGGCGGCCTATGAATTGCAAGTCGTGAAGCTGACGCCCGGCTGGTATGTCTTGCAAACCGATGCGGTGGGCATGGTTCCGCCCAACACGACAAACTGCTTTGGCGCGCCGGCCTTCGAGGTCAAGGCGGGCGAATATGCGTATCTCGCCGACGCGAGCCCCTTCCTCGACGCCGCGCTTGCCACGGGCCGCCGGCATACCGGCATGGGCTATGCGCGCAATTTCAACGAGGCCAAGGCCGCCATGGCGGGTTTCCAGCCCGATGTGGCTGCCCGGATGGCCGAAGCCAGAATCGAAAATCTTGCGACCTATAGCTGCGCCGGACAGGTGATGACGCGCATGGATTTCCCGGGCGTGACCGACACCGTTCCCGCGCCCGTCGCCAAGAGCGTACCCGCCGTCGCGGTGTCGGAGGATGGCGCGGCGGTGCCTGCGGCGGCGCAGGGGTCGACACCGGCGGAATAAATGGCAGGATCGCGGCCATGAGACTCCTCCTCGTCCTGATCTTCGCGCCGCTGATCGCGCTTGCGCTGATGTATTTCGTCTTTCCCGGTCGCCTCGTCGCGCTCGGGCGCGCATTGCTTCGCCGCCGCGGCGGGATGGTGCAGAAGAGCGTCGCCGTCGACGGCCGCCGCTGGCCCTATCTCGAGGGCGGCGACCCGTCGAAGCCGCTCCTCCTCCTCGTCCACGGCTTTGCCGGCGACAAGGATAATTGGTCGATGATCGCGCCCTACCTTACGCGCGATTATCATGTCATCGCTCCCGACCTGCCGGGGTTTGGCGAGAATGAGCGCGATCCCGACCTCGCCTATGACCTTCAGGCGCAGACCGCGCGGCTCAAGGTGTTTGCCGACACGCTCGGGCTCCAGCGTCCGCATGTCGCCGGCAACAGCATGGGCGGCTGGATCGCGCTGCGCTACGCGATCGACTATCCGGGCGCGCTCGCCAGCCTGACCCTGCTCGACAATGCCGGGGTCAATGGTGCGAACGAGAGCGCGCTTCAAAAACAGGCGGCGAACGAGGATTATAACCCCCTCGTCATCGCGAGCCTTGAGGACGCCGACCGGCTGGTGGCGATGGTCGTACACAAGCCGCCCTATATCCCGTCACGTTTGAAGCCCGTCCTTTATGCCGACGCGCTCAAATATCGCGACCAGCTCGACACGATTTTCTGGGTGATCGCGACCGAGGGCCGCGACCATCCGCTCAACGACCGGCTCGGCGAGGTGAAGGTGCCGACGCTGATCATCTGGGGGCGCCACGACCAGCTGCTCGACGTCAGCTGCGTTCCCGTGCTCGAAGCGGGCATCGCCGGCAGCGTCTCGCATGTCTTCGACCATGTCGGCCATGTCCCGATGATCGAGGATCCGAAGGCGACCGCTGCGGTGATGAAGGGCTTTCTTGCCAAGCATTGAAATGATCGTCAGTCTCGCGGGAAATAGCGGGAGAGGCCAATGCGGTTGAAGGTGGGGCTGCTCGGCGGGGGCAGTTGGGGGACGACGGTCGCCTCGGTGGTGTCGCGCAATGCGCCGATCACGCTGTGGGCGCGTGACGCCGAGACCGTGGACGATATCAACACGCGTCACGAGAACCGCAAATATCTGCCCGGTATCGCGCTGCCGCCGGTCCTCCGCGCCACGAACGACATGGCCGAAGTTGTGGCTGGCGCTGACGTGCTCGTGATGGGCGTCCCTTCGCACAGTTTTCGTGCGGTGCTCGAAGAGGCGCGCGCGCACCTTCGCCCGTGGGTGCCGGTGATCAGCCTGACCAAGGGGCTCGAACTGTCGTCGGGCAAGCGGATGACCGAATTGATCGAGGAAGTGCTCCCCGGCCACCCCGTCGGCGTGCTCACCGGGCCGAACCTCGCGCGTGAAATCATGACCGGGCAGGCGGCCGCAAGCGTCCTGTCGATGGAGGACGAGATCGTCGTTCGCGCGCTCCAGCCGGTGTTCCACTCGGGGCTGTTCCGCGTCTACACCAACACCGACCTGCTCGGCTGCGAACTTGGCGGAGTGCTCAAGAATATCATCGCGATCGCGGTCGGGATGGGCGACGGGCTCGGCGCGGGCGACAACACCCGCTCGGCGCTGATGACGCGCGGGCTTTCGGAAATTACCCGGCTCGGCGTAGCGATGGGCGGGCGCGCGGAAACTTTCGCGGGGCTCACCGGCATGGGCGATCTGATCGCGACCTGCACCAGCCCCTTGTCGCGCAACCGTCATGTCGGGGTCGAACTCGGCAAGGGGCGCCCGATTGATGAGATCATCGCGGGGATGAACATGGTCGCCGAGGGGGTGAAGAGCGCGCCGACCGTCATCGCGCTCGCCGAAAAACATGGCCTCGACATGCCGATCGCACGCGATGTGTATGATGTGACGCAAGGAAAACGCAGCGCGCAGGACGTGTTTCGCGGCCTCCTTCGCTCCGCCGTCGGCGACGAAGCGCACCCCGGATGAGCTTTTCCGCCGCCACCCGTGCCATTTCGGCGTTCAGCCGGGAATAAAAGCGCGATCTGCTTCGTTGACTCCCCTGACCGCCCCGAACGGGCGGGCAATCAGGAGATGGACGATGAAAAAATGGACCACCCTTGCCGCAATGATGGCGCTCCCCGCGACGGCCGCCGTCGCTGCCGTTCCCTATGGCGCGATGCCGCCGGGTTTCGAGGCGCCGCACATCCGCACCTCCCCGATCGCGGGCGTCGTCAACCAGCAATGGTATAATTACAAGGCCGACATTCTCGAAGCCGAGAAGGAGCTGACCAGCGACCTTCGCCATTCGACCGACCGTGAGGATCGCTGGGACGCGTGGGATGAATGGCAGACCGAGGTCGTCGATGCCGACAAGGATTATGTGAAGGAAATGCGCGAAAAGGGCTATCGCACCGGCCGCGTCACGGTCGGCGGCTAAACGCCTCCGAGCTCCCCTGACCTTGCTCGGGGTCGTAGGAAAGGGCGGACGTCATGGGGCGTCCGCCCTTTCTTGCGTCAGGAGGCAGTTTCAGCCAGCAGCGCCTGCGCTTCCTTGCCCTGCCAGTCGATGGCGCCGACGACGCGCCAGATCTCGCGCCCCGCGGCGTCATAATAGATGCTCGTCGGCAACGCGCTGTTCGCCGCGTCGAGCAGGCCGTTTTCGGGGTCGATGTAAGGTTGCAGCGCTTTCAGTCCCGCCTTCTGGAACCACGGGTCGACAATTTCCGCCCCTTGCAAATCCTGCGCGACGGCGATCACCATCATCCGCTCGGCGCTTTTCGCCGCGAGCGCGTCGAGCGTCGGCATTTCGGCGATGCACGGCGCGCACCAGGTCGCCCACAGGTTGACGAGCAACGGCTTCCCGCGAAACGACGCCAGCGTCACCGGCGCGTCGTCGGGTCCGCGAAAGCCGACCGTCGGTGCCGGCTCGCCCTTGTGACTGCGGTCGACGATATACTCGAACTTCCCGAGCCCCTTCGCTTGGCCCGCCGAAACATTTGCTTGGCCTTGCCCCGCTTGCCCGTCCGGCTGCTTTTCCCTATCGCAGCCGGCGATTGATCCGGCCAGAAGCACGGCGAGGATCGCAAGGGACGGATTTGGGACGCGGCGGATGGCGAATACTCCGGACAGCAACAGCATGTGGGGCGGCCGCTTCGGTGGCGGACCCGCGGCGATCATGCAAGAGATTAACGCCTCGATCCCGGTCGACAAGCGCTTGTGGGAAGAAGATATCGCCGCGAGCCGCGCGCACGCCGCGATGCTGGGCGCCGCGGGCATCATCGGCGCCGACGATGCGGTGGTGATTGATCGCGGCCTCGCACAGATCGCCGACGAGTTCGCCGCGAACGGCGTTCCCGTCGACCTCGCGCTCGAAGACATTCACATGACCGTCGAATCGCGGCTGAAGGAACTGGTCGGCGAGCCCGCCGGACGGCTCCACACCGCGCGCTCGCGCAACGATCAGGTCGCGACCGATTTCCGCCTGTGGGTGCGCACCGCATGCGAGCGCATCGATGCGGGGTTGAAGGCGATCCAGACGGCGCTCCTCGCGCGTGCCGACGAACATGCGGGCAGCATCATGCCCGGCTTCACGCACCTGCAGGTCGCGCAGCCGGTGACGCTCGGCCATCACCTCCTCGCCTATGTCGAGATGTTCGGCCGCGACCGCTCGCGCTTTGCCGACGCGCGCCGCCGCCTCAACGAATCGCCGCTCGGCGCCGCCGCGCTTGCGGGCACCAGCTTCCCGCTCGATCGCCACGCGACCGCCGCCGCGCTCGGTTTCGACCGCCCGGTGGCAAACAGCATCGACGCCGTGTCGGACCGCGACTTCGCGCTTGAATTCTGCGCCTCGGCGTCGATCGCCGCGATCCATCTGTCGCGCCTCGCCGAAGAAATCGTGATCTGGGCCAGCCAGCCCTTCGGCTTCATCAGCCTGCCCGACGCCTGGTCGACCGGCAGCTCGATCATGCCGCAAAAGCGCAACCCCGACGCCGCCGAGCTGGTGCGCGGCCGCGCGGGGATGCTGCTCGGTGCCTTCCAGCGGCTCGCCGTGATCGTGAAGGGCCTGCCGCTGACCTATTCGAAGGATCTGCAGGACGACAAGGAAACCGTCTTCGGCGCCTTCGACGCGCTTGCGCTGTCGCTCGCCGCGATGACGGGCATGATTGAAACCTTGACCTTCCGCACCGACCGCATGCGCGCGCTCGCCGCGTCGGGTTATTCGACCGCGACCGACCTCGCCGACTGGCTCGTGCGCGAGAACGGCCTGCCGTTCCGCGAGGCGCACCATGTCGTCGGTGCCTGCGTGAAGCGCGCAGAGGAACTGGGCGTCGAACTGTCGGCGCTGCCCGCGGCCGACGCGGCCGCGATCCATGCGGCGGTTACCCCCGACGTGCTCGCCGCACTGACGGTCGAGGCATCGGTTGCCAGCCGCATGAGCTATGGCGGCACGGCGCCCGAACGGGTAAGGCAGGCCGTCGCCGCGGCCCGCGCGGCGCTCGAAGGGACGATTTGATGGCGAAGAACCGCATCGTCATGGCAACGCTCGCTGTAACTGCGCTGCTCGGCGCGTGCGGCAGCAAGGAAGATCTGAAGCCCGTGGCAGGCCAGCCTGCACCGGTGATTCCCGTCGGCGCGGCCCGCGCCCCGACTACGGAGGAGCTTACGACGCCTGACGCGCAGGCCCGGCCCGCGCGCAGCGACGAACTTCTCAAACGGTCCGAACAACGCGAACCCGACGATTTTGATCTGCCGCCTCCGGGCTGAGCCTCAGGACTTTTTATCAATGAATCATTTTGAACTTCGTGACGGCGTGATGCACGCCGAGGATATTCCGCTGCCACGCATCGCCGAGGAAATCGGCACCCCCGTCTACGTCTATTCGCGCGCAACGCTGGAGCGTCATGCGCAGGCGTTCCGCGACGGGCTGAAGGATGTTCCCAAGAAGCACCTCGCCTTTGCGATCAAGAGCAACCCCAACCTCGGCGTGCTTCGCGTCCTCGCGCGGCAGGGCTATGGCGCCGACGTCGTCTCGGGCGGCGAACTCGAACGCGCGCTGGCGGCGGGCATGGCACCGGAGGACATCGTCTTCTCGGGCGTCGGCAAGACGCGCGCCGAACTGGCGCAGGGTCTCGACCGCGGCATCGGCCAGTTCAATATCGAGCATGAGCCCGAAGGCATCGCCCTCGCCGAGATCGCGCTCGCCAAGGAAATGACCGCGCCCGCGGTGCTGCGCGTCAATCCCGACATCGATGCGGGCACGCATGCCAAAATCTCGACCGGCAAGGCCGACAACAAGTTCGGCGTCGGCATCGACGTCGCGCCCGAAATCTTCGCCCGGCTGTCGGCGCTGCCGGGGCTCAATATGCGCGGCATCGCGGTCCATATCGGCAGCCAGCTGACCAGCCTCGCCCCGTTCGAGGCGGCGTTCAAGCGCGTCGGCGAGCTCGTCGCCGACCTGCGCGCCGCGGGGCACAGCATCACCCATGTCGACCTCGGTGGCGGGCTTGGTGTGCCGTATCGGGCGGGCGACAATATCATCCCGCCGTCGCCCGCCGATTATGGCGCGATGGTTGCGCGGGTAACGCGCGATTGGGACGTCACGCTGATGTTCGAGCCCGGCCGCGTCATCGCGGGCAATTCGGGGGTTTTGCTGACCGAGACATTGTGGGTGAAACCCGGCGCAACGCATCCCTTCGTCATCGTCGATGCGGCGATGAACGACCTTGCCAGGCCCGCGCTCTATGACGCCTGGCACGATTTCGTCGCGGTAAAGCCGTCGGGCGAGACGATGACCGCGTCGATCGTTGGGCCGGTCTGCGAAACCGGCGACACCTTTGCGCGCGACCGGCTGATCGACAAGGTCGAGGCGGGTGACCTCGCGGTCTTCTGCAGCGCGGGGGCTTATGGCGCGACGATGGCGTCGACCTATAACAGCCGCAGCCTCGTTCCCGAGGTGCTCGTCGACGGCGACCGCTATGCCGTCGTTGCCGACCGCATCGCCGCGGGCACGATCATGGCCGCCGAGCGTGTTCCTGACTGGATCGACTGACGATGGAACAGCTTCCCATCTTCCTGAACTTGTCCGGCCGCGCGGTCGTGCTGGTCGGGAAGGGGGAGGCTGCCGATGCCAAGGCGCGGCTGATCGCGCGCGCGGGCGGGCGGATCGTGCCCGAGTGGGAAGACGGCGTGACGATCGCTTTCGTCGCGCTCGACGATGACGATCAGGCCCGCGCCGCAGCGCAGGAACTTCGCGCGCGCGGGCTTCTCGTCAATGTCGTCGACCGCCCCGATCTCTGCGATTTCACCACCCCCGCGATCGTCGACCGCGCGCCGGTGACGATCGCGATCGGGACGGGCGGTGCGTCGGCGGGCCTCGCAAAAGCCGTCCGCCAGCGCATCGAAGCCTTGCTCCCCGCCCGCCTCGGCGCGCTCGCTTCGGCGCTCCACGCTGCGCGCGATGCGATGAAAGCGCGCTGGCCCGCCGCCGCCGACCGCCGCCGCGCGATCGACGCCGCGCTCGCGAGCGGCGGTGCGCTCGATCCGCTTGATGCCGAAGCGGCGGACAAGGTCGAGAGCTGGCTGGCGAGCGATGTCTCGGCGGCGTCATCGCGCCTCGAAACCATCCGCCTCGCCAGTCCCGATCCGGACGATCTGACGCTGCGCGCCGCGCGCCTGCTCGGCGAGGCCGACCATATCTTCCACCCAGCCGAGGTTCCCGCCGCCATCCTCGACCGCGCCCGCGCCGATGCGGTGCGCCACATCGCCGAGGCGCCGCCCGCCGACGCGCCGCCCGGCCTGTCACTCTGGCTTTCCCCGCCATGAGCCCTATCCATCCGCTCTACGTGGCGATGGAGCCGACGATTTTCGAACATATGTCGGGACTCGCGCGAGCGCATGATGCGATCAACCTGGGGCAGGGCTTTCCCGACGAGCCGCCGCATCCTGACATGATCGCCGCCGCGGCGCGTGCGCTCGCCGAAAAGTCGAACCAATATCCGCCGGCGTTCGGGCTGCCTGAACTGCGCGACGCGATCTGCGGCTTCTACGCGCGGCGGCAGGGGCTGGCGCTGGTCCGCGAGCAGGTGATCGTGACCTCGGGCGCAACCGAGGCGCTCGCCGCATCGATTCTCGCGCTCGTGGCGCCGGGCGACGAGGTAATCCTGTTCCAACCCGCCTATGACAGCTACGCGCCGATGGTTCGCCGGGCGGGCGGTATCCCGGTTTCGGTCGCGCTCTCTCCGCCCGACTGGCGGTATAATGCGGAGCAACTCGCGGCCGCGATCACACCGCGCGCCCGCGTGCTCATGCTCAACGATCCGCTCAATCCCGCGGGCGCCGTCGCAAGCGAAGCCGAACTCGCGATGCTCGCCGATATCTGCGTGCGCCATAGTCTGGTCGCGATCTGCGACGAGGTCTGGGAGGATGTCCGCTTCGACGGAGTGCCGCACCGTTCGCTGCTGTCTTTTCCGGAGATGGCCGAACGCGCAGTGAAAGTCGGTTCGGCGGGCAAGATCTTCGGCCTCACCGGATGGAAAACCGGCTGGATATGCGCCGCGCCCGAAATGGCGGCCGCGCTCGGCCGCGCGCACCAGTTCCTCACCTTCACGACGCCCCCCGCGCTGCAATGGGCGGTGGCAGAAGGGCTGGGCCGCCCCGACGCATGGTTCGCGACGCAACGCGAGGGCTGGGCCGCATCGCGCCAGCGTCTTGCCGAAGCGCTGGGCGCCGCGGGCTTCATCGTCTTGCCAAACGCCGCGACCTGGTTCCTGTGCATCGACCTCGCCGCGTCGGGGATCGCACTTTCCGATCGCGAGTTCAGCGAGCGCGCTGTGTGCGAAGCGGGCGTCGCCTCGATCCCCGTCTCGGCGCTCTTCGAAGGCGATGGCCCGCGCCACATCCTGCGCCTCTGCTTCGCCAAGGATGGCGCGGTGCTTGACGAGGCGGTGGCGCGCCTCGCGGTCTTTCGCGACAAGCTGCGGGCCGAAAAAGCCTAGGGCGCAATCGCCAGCCCGTCACCGTTCTTGCCCGCGGCGATCCGGCGCAGCACCGCACCGCTCGCAACATCGATCTCGGCCACCTTGTCGTGCCCCGTCTCGGCCGCATAGAGTCGCTTCGAATCGGCGCTAAAGAGCAGCGTGACCTGGCCCTTCGCCTGCTCCCCCGACACCTTGATCGTCCGCACCGGCGCGCGCGTTTCGGCGTCGAACAGGCTGATCGTGCCCGCGGCGATATTGCTCGTCGCGACGAGCTTGCCGTCGGGGCTCGCCAGCACCCGGATCGCGACCGGGTCGACCGCCTGCTCGGCGATCTTCTCGCCGGTCTTCGCATCCCAGATCGACACCCGCGGCGCGTCGAGGTCGCCGACCCACAGCTCGCGCCCGCGCTTGGTCAGCGCTATCCCCTCGGGCCTGCCGCCGATGGCCAGGTCGCGGAGCTTCTTCCCGGTTTTGAGGTCTAGCACGCTGACCGTCCCCGATCCGATATTCGCGGTATAGGCGGTACGATTGTCGGGCGCGACGACAATCATATGCGTGCCCTTCTGCCCGGTCGAAATCGACGCCACCTTGCCATCGAGCGCGACCACCGCGACCGACTCGCTGCCTTCGGTCGTCGCGACCAGCCGCCCGTCGGACAGCCACAGCAGTCCGTGCGGCCGCTGGTTGGGGCTGAGGTCGATCGTCCGGACCTTCGTCCGGCTCGCGACGTCGAACAGGTCGATCGTCGTGCTGCCGTAGGCGACGACTGCCGCCTGCTTGCCGTCGGGCGAAATCGCGATCTCGTGCGGCATCTTGCCGGTCGGCAGCCGCGCCAGTTCCTCCCCCGACGCCAGCGCGATGACGCTCAGCGTATCCTCGCCCTTGTTGCCGACGAGCAGGGTCTCGGCCCCCGCGGGCGCAGCGAGCAAAAGCGTGCAAAGGACGGCGGCGATGGTGCGGCGCATGGCAAATCTCCCGGTTGCGACGTCACCACCCTATTCCCGGTGGATCTCGCCGCAACCCCGCTTCGACCAGCGACATGACCTGCGATTACGATAAGTTAACTGGGAAGCGCACCCGCGTCTTCTTAGCCCTGTTCCCGGCGGCAGGTCGCGCCGCCGGTCAGGACAGGAGGGGGAATATGGGGCTTCCAACCATCGATATCGAGGCGCTGCCTTTGCTCGACACCGCAGTCGGATTGTTCGGCTCGCTTGTTGGCGAAAGCGCATCGTCGGGGCCGTCGGTGTTCGAAATCGCCGTCGTCATCGCGCTGATCGTCTACGACTGACCTCGGGTGGGAACGGTGGGCGCCGCCAATCCAGCGCTCACCGCTCCCCCCGCTTTTCGAGGGTGCCCATCATGCCATCCCGCCACGATCATTTTCCCCTGGCCGATGTCGCGCGCCGTTCGGCGATGCGCCGCGCTGTCGCGGACCTCGATGCCGCGTGGCAATCGGTCGACATCGCCCCCGATGGGCTGGCGACCGCCATCGCGGCGCTCGCCGATGCCCCTGCCGATGTCGCGATCGTGCATCTTCTTCCCTGGCTCTCCGACACCGGCTGGCTTGGCGGCCGGCTCGATGCGGCGCTGGCGTTGCTCGCCGCCGATCCCTTTGCGCGCCCGCCGTTGCGAATGATGGGGGGCGGCGATGGCGGCCGCGGCGGCCTGGTCCTCGCCGATCATGGCACGATTCGCGTGACGCTCCAGCTGCGGCCGTTCACCGAGAACAGGACCGCGCCCGGCGCCGCCGTCTTCATCCCCGGCCGGGCGGTGATCCACATCCTCAATTGCGGCGGCGCAGAGCTTACGGAGCACGCGGTGGCGGTCAGCACGGCCGAAGAAGCCGGCGGATTCACCGCGAAGGGCGCCGCGCCGTGCCACAGCCAGCCGCCGCGTCCGCTGCGGACAGGCGAGACGCTGATGCTCGACACCGCGCGCCAAAGTTTCACGCTTGAGCATGCGGGCGCCCGCCGCGACATCCTCTTCCTCGAACCCGCCGTCCAGCCGCCGTCGCGGCTTCCGATCCGCGCCTATGACATCGCAAGCGGCTGCCTGACGCACGTCAGTGCGTCGCGTCGCGACAGCAGCTTCCGTCAAATGGCGCTCGCGTTGCTGCGCCAACTCGGCCGCACCGACGCCGCACCGCTCTTCGTCGCCGAGACGGCGAGCGAGGATTTCGCCGCGCGCTGGAATGCGATGCGCGAACTCGTCGCGCTCGACCCCGCGGCGGCGCTCCCGCATCTCGGCGCGATGGCGGCGACCGATCCGCATCCCGAGGTTCGCCGCGCCGCCGTGGTGACGCGCGCGCTCTTCTCCCTGCCTTCCGGTGAGACGGGGCGGGAGGGGGGGGGGGCTGGCCCTTTCTCCCACTCTACGGCTGCGGAGCGTCGCT
>NZ_JNFD01000015.1 GCF_000756375.1 Sphingopyxis sp. LC81
GGCATATCCTCCCCCCATGGCCCACGCCTCGAACATCGTATATTGCACCGGCCCGCACGATCCGCACGCGCTCGACGGCATTTCGGTGCGTCACCGCACCGGCGACCTCGACCTGCTGTGCCCGGTGTGCAGCGGCCATGGCCAGTGGAACAGCCAGATCGACCTTGTCAGCCACCGCTCGATCCGCGTGCCCTGCCCCAAATGCGACGGGCGCGGCTGGATCGAGACCGGGGCCGACATGGTCCCCAGCCACGACATCGCGCTGTCGCCCGACGGGCGCCCGGTGTGGGTGGTGCGGCTCGATCCCTCCGACGATATCGAATGAGCTTCGCGCCGCGCCGGGTCGACTCGCGCGTTCGTCGCCGATAGGCTGACATCGGTTACCAGAGACGGGAGAGCATGATGCGTGGACGGACATGGCTGATGGCGGGCGCGATGCTCGCGGTGGCGGGGTGCGGCAAGGCGGAGGCCCCCACCGAAACATCTGGCGCGGCGCCCGATAAATCGGTGCTCGCCGATGGGCCCGCGGCCGAGATCAGCACGGTCGCCGAAGCCGACCTGCCGCCCGGCGTGCGCGATGCAGTGCTCGCCAAGGTGCCCGGCATGAAAATCGCCGAGACCGAACGCAAGGCGCGGGGCGGCAAGATCTTCTACGACGTCGAGGGGACGCGCCCCGACGGCAGCCCGGTCGAACTCGACCTGATCGAGGAGGCGGGCCAATATCGCGTCGTCGAGATGCAGCGCGACATCGCCTGGGCCGACGCGCCCGCCCCGGTGCGGACCGCCGCCGGCGCCGCGGCCGACGCCTTCACCCCGGCGCGCGTCATCGAAAGCACGCAGGAGGATGGGACGGTCGTCTTTGAACTGTTCGCGCCCGGCAAAGCCGACGAGCCCGCTGCCGAAGTGAACTGGAAGGACGGCAAAGCCGCACTCCGCACCGAACGCAACGAATATTGACCCGATGGCCGACACCGCACCCACCGGCCCCGATATGGGCGCGACCTTCTACCACGGCACCCGCGCCGACCTGAAAACCGGCGACCTGCTCGCGGCGGGCCGGGGCAGCAATTATCAGGCCGCGCCGATGTCGTGGATCTATTTCTCCGCCTTATTGGAGTCGGCGATCTGGGGCTGCGAACTGGCGGCGGGAGACGGCCGCGAGCGCATCTATATCGTCGAGCCGACTGGCGACTGGTTCGACGACCCCAACCTCACCGACAAGAAATTCCCCGGCAACCCGACGCGCAGCTATCGCAGCCGCGCGCCGCTGCGCATCGTCGGCGAAGTGGCCGAGTGGGAACCCCACGCGCCCGAGGTGCTCACGGCGATGAAGGCCCATGTCGCGCGGCTTGCAAAGGAAGGCGCCGAGATCATCGACTGAGCCGCCCGGATATTTGCAGATAGAAATGGAGCAATCCCCCTATGCCCTCCCCCATTCGCACCCTCGCCATCGCCGCACTCCTCGTCCCCCTCGTCGCGCTCGTCGCGCTCGCCGCCGCCAAGCCTGCCGCCCCGGTGCAGCAGCTGCGCATCTATGACGTTCCGCGCGCGAACGAGGGGGTGTTCCACCAGCGTTTCCGCGACCATGCGATGCGCATCATGGCACGCTATGGCTTTCGCATCCGATCGATCTGGCGCAGCGAGCATGAGGGGCGGACCGAGTTCGTCTATCTCCTCGACTGGCCCGACCTCAGCGCGATGGACGCCGCGTGGACGGCCTTCCTCGCCGACCCCGAATGGATCGCGATCAAAAAGGAAACCTCGGCGCGCGACGGCAAATATGTCGAATCGGTCGCTGCGCGCACACTCGAACCCGTCGCCTGGTCGCCCGATCGCGCGAAGGCCGCCGATTAGTCCACGCCCCCGCGCGGGTCGATGTGGGGAACTCAGCCCCGCTTCCAGGGGTTTATCTCGGCAGAGGGGCAACGCATGCCCCGCCCGCTTGGCCCGGCACGCAATCCTGACGGAGTGATGTCGATGAACAAGCTGATGATCCTGCCCCTCGCCGCCGCGACCGCGCTGGCGGGATGCGCTACCACCGGCGACGGTTACGCCTATGACGACGGCGGCTATGGCTATTACGACCGCGCCTATTACGACCAATACGGTCGCTATGACTGGGACCGCCCCGACCCGCGCCACGACGGCTATTATGCCGATCAATATTACCGCACCGACCGCCGCTATCGCGAGCGCCGCCTGTCGAACAATGACCGCGTCTATCGCGGCCGCGACGACAAATATTATTGCCGCCGCAACGACGGATCGACCGGGCTGATCGTCGGCGGCATCGCCGGCGCGGTGATCGGCAACGTCATCGCACCGGGCCGCTCCGAAACGCTCGGCACGATCCTCGGCGCGGTCGGCGGCGCGGCGGTCGGCACCGCGATCGACCGCGATAATGTACGCTGCCGCTAACCGCGGCGGATGAAACGAAGGAGGGTGACAGGCGCAGCAGGCGCGCTAGGTTGGGCACGATAGACCGACCTTGGGAGCCGCCATGCTGACGACCCTGCTCACCCTCGCCGCGGCAACCGCAACGCCCGCACCCGCCGCATCCCCCGCCGACCTCGCGGCGATCGAGGCGACGTGTTTCGACTATGTCGACGGCCAGCTTGAGGGCGATGCCGAGCGCGTGAAGCGCGCGCTCCACCCCGACCTCGCCAAGCGTCGTGTGCTGGGCGACACGCCCGACGAGCGGCTGGGGCTGCAACGCATGAGCCGCGAGGAACTGGTCGATCTGACCAAGCGCGGCGCGCTCAAGACCCCGCGTGCCGAGTGGAACCGGACGTGCAGGATCCTCGACGTCGCGGGCAACGCCGCCGCGGTGCGTGTCGAAACCCCGTGGTTCGTCGACTATTTCCACATGGGCAAGTTCGGCGAGCGCTGGATCATCGTCAATGCGATGTGGCACATGAAGCCGCGGCCGGCGGCGAAGTAAAGGTCACGATCGCCGCCGTGCTGCCGTTCGCGCTGCAGGCGCCTGCTGCCGCCCACATCCTCGCCCGCCTCGAGACGAAAATGCGCCTTGCGCCCAAGCTGCAGATGGGTGGCCGCGCCATCGGCTGGACCGCACGCCAGGAAGCGACGGGCTGCCGCTGAGCCGCGATCTGCGTACTAGAATTTGTTCTCTATTTGTTCTAATAGCATGATCTTTCTCACCACGCCGATTCGACATCAGGAGGAACAGATCATGCCGCGCAGGATTTTCGCACGACGCCCCCTCTATCTGATGGTCAAGCCGCCGGCCGATATCGCCGCGCGCATCGATGCCCTGCCTCGAAACGACCGGCGCCGTGGAGCCGATTTGCTGCATATGACGCTCGCGGCGTTCGTCGATCTGGCCGAAGCCCCCGCCGGCTTCCTCGAACTTGTGATCCGCGGGCTGGACGATTTCGGGGCCGGCGCTTTCCCGGTGCGGTTCGACCGGATCGAATGCCGCAAGGCGACGACGCTGCGAAGTTCCGCACCGCTTGCCGCCGCATGGGAATTCCAGCGGCAGCTTGCCGAATATTTTCACCGGCATGATTTCAAATGGTTCAACCTGCCGCCCGAGCTTCACGTCACGATCAACTATCGCGGCGACGGGCTTGGCGCCGAAGCGATCGATCCGGTCGAATGGACCGCCGCGGAGATGCTGCTTGTCGAAAGCGTGACCGGGGAGGCGCGCCATATCGTGCACGGCCGCTGGCCCTTGCCCGACGGCGAACCCGGATATTGCAGGGCGGCTTAATCGGCGATCATTGCCGTGACGCCGCGGCGGGCCTTGCCGCCGCTGTTCACGCTATTTCTTCGCTTTCGCCGGCTTTTCAAGGTTCGCTTCGACCGCCGCGCGCACCAGCGCCTTGAACGCCGCCTCGTCGACCGCGTCGCCCTCGAACAAATCGATCGCGCGCCGCGTGTTACCGTCGAGGCTCGAATTGAACAATTTGGCGGGGTCGGCGAGCGCCGCGCCCTTGGCAAAGGTCAGCTTGACCTTGTCCTTATACGTCTCACCCGTGCACAGGATGCCGGCATGTTCCCACACCGGAACGCCCGACGGGTTCGACGGCTTCTGCCACTTGACCGTCTCCTCGACCTCCGGGTCGGCGGCATGGATCAGCGCGCGCAGCTTGGCTAGCGTCGCCCCGCGCCAGTCGCCGAGCCCGGCAATTTTCGCATCGATCAGGTCCGCGGTCATGCCATTCTCCCTTACATCTTCTCGCCGGGCAGCGCCGCCGCCTGCTGCACCCAGTCGCCGAACGCCGCCTCGTCGACCTTGTCGTCTTCGTGGATATGGAAATAGCGCGTGTCGCCGCTCTTCGAAGCCACCGGCGGCACCGGATCGAGCGACTGGCCGCGAAAGAAGGCGACCTTGATATATTTGTCGAAGCAATGAATGCTCAGGAACCAGTGCGTCGGCTCGTCGCCCTGCCCCGGCGCGCCATAGAAGGGCGAGTTCCATTTGACCGCCTTCGCAGCTCCCGGAACGGTTCGCTCGATCAGCTTGTCCAGCCGGCGCCAAACGCCCGACTTCCACCCCGGCATCGCCGCGATATAGGCTTGCACCGGGGCGTCGCCATAGCCCTTCGCGATCTGCGGATTGCCGCCGGACAGCAGCACCGGGGCTTTTTCGGCCATGGAATCGCGCTCCCTTCTTTCATCGTCAAAAGAACGCGATAGCCCCAGCGAGTCAAGTCGCGCAGACCTAGCCAGCGATCTCGGCGGTCGCCGCACGCTCGATCGCCGCGCGCCAGTGCGGCCGCACCGGCAGCAGGAAAATCTCCGCCAGCGCGCGTTCGATCTCGTCGGCGGTCAGATAGCGCCGGTCGATCCGCCCGTCGACGAGCCGCGTCGTCAGCCGATTGTCGCGGAGGCCATAACGCGCGTCGGCGGTCGTCCGCGCCGCGATCAGTTGATGCCGGAAATGCGAGTCCGGATGCGCCGAGGTATACCAGTTGCCGAGCTCATAATCGATCGCGGGCGGCGCGATGTGATCGAGCCGGTACAGCGTGCGCCATTCGCCCTCGATCAACGCCGCGACCTGCCACACGTCGCCGTGCCGCACGACACGATAGCTTTCGTGCCGCGTCGGCTGGGGCTCCTCGCTGTCCATCGCCAGCGGCTGCGGCGGAACCGCCGCGCCGAAGCCGGCGTCGACCAGCCAAGGCCGCCCACCCAGCTTCACCCGCACCACCATATGCGTCCGCGGGGTCGGCGGGGCATCGTCGGGCAGCATCCAGCGCACCCGGCCGAGCAGCCCCTCGGCGTCGAACCCGATCGCCAGCAGCGCGCGGAGGAACAGCGCATTCTGTTCGAAGCAATAGCCGCCGCGCCGCTGGCCGATCAGCTTGGCGTCGATCGCGTCGGCATCGATGTCGATTCCTGCGCCGGTCAGCGCGTCGAGCGCTTCAAAAGGAATGGCGGCGATATGCGCGGCCTGCAGCGCGGCGAGCACCTCGAACGTCGGCGTCACCGGCCCGGTATAGCCGATCCGCGCGAGATAACGCGGCAGGAAAGCCGCGGGCGCGTCGGCATCGGCATCGACGGGGTCAACAGGCGTGGCAGCGGGATAGTGCAGCATGAACAAAGCTCCGTTCGCGAATCAACTGTCCAGAGTTATGAAAGCTGAAGTCCGGTTGAGGTCAAGCGGGCGGGTGAAGAAAGAACCCTCCCCCTAAAGCGCCATCATCTTGGTAACTTGGCCATTGCAGGCGGCCACGCACTGAGGCAGACGCATCACACAACATAAGTCGCATAACATAAACATCTCAGGGAGCCTCCCAATGCGCACCACGACTTATTCCCGCCTCGCCGCCGCGCTCGCGCCGGCCGCGATCCTCTTCTCCGCCGGCACCGCCAACGCCGCGACCTGCGAGGAAGCCTTCGTCAAAAAGGGCAATCCGATTACCGCGCTGCGCTTCACCGCCGCGGTGACCGTTGCCGACCTGCCCCCCGCGGTCGCGATCGGCCAGATGCGCGGGCTCGTCGCCGCCAAGGGCTATGACATTATGGCCGACGAAGCCGAATATGGATCGATGCTGATCGAACAGCCGATGACCGGCGGCGCGCGCGCTTTCCCGATCCAGATCACCGCGACGCAGACGGGCGGGATCGGCACCGTCGTGATGGAAGCAAAGCTGCGCGCCGGCCAGGCGGTCAAGAGCGAAGCCGCGATGGCCGAAATGTGCGGCATCCTGAACCAGATCAAGGGCGGCAAGGCGGGTGCCGCCGCCGCCAAGAAGGGCGCGACCGCCACGACCGTCGCGGCTGCGCCGCTCAAGATCAGCGCGCTGGGTTTCTCGCAGCAGGTGTCAAAGGACACCGAACGCAATTCCGCGGGGGTGCTGACACGCTACAAGGGCAAGCAGTTCACGGTCGACGGGACGGTCGATTATGTCACCAAGGACGGCAGCAGCTTCCGCGTCGGCTACAAAGTCCCCGAGCCCTATGAACAGGCGATCCGCCTGCCGAACCAGGCGCCGTTCAAGACCGACATCGTTTGTTACATGGCGCCGGGTCAGGCCGCTTTTTCGCTCCAGCTCAAACCGAACAAGGGCATCAAACTGACCGGCACCGTCGAAGACTTCGACGAATATAAACATGTCATCTGGCTGAAGGACTGCCGTCCGGCGCAATAACCGGGCGGCATGGCAATGGGAGGACCCCTATGCGCGGAATGATGGCGGCGGGACTGGCTTTCGGCATGGCGGTCCCCGCCGCTACCGCCGACGCGCCCGCCAGCGAGGTCGCCGACCTCCGCGCCTTCGCCGACGCCTTCGACGCGGCACAGGTCGCGCAGGATCGCGCCGCGCTGGGTCGCATGGTCGCCGACGATCTCGTCTTTATCGACGGAAGCGGGAAACGGCATGGGAAGGCGTTTTTTATCGAAGGCTGGACTGGCGCCGACGATGATTACGACCCCGTCACGCTCAAGGATCGCGTGATCCTGCCGCTCGGCAAGGATGCGGGCCTCGCGAGCGCCGAGACGATCCTGTCGGGCCGCTCGGCGGGCAAACCCTTCCGCGTCCGGATCCGCTTCACCGATATTTTCAAGCGCCACGGGGACAGCTGGCAGGCGGTCTATATCCATGTGACGCGGATGGCGATCGAGAGCGAATAGCGAGAAGGATTCGACTCTCACTCTCGATGAGAACATAATAGGAACATTGATCCGATTCGGAGGAATGGACGATGGACCCGATGTTCCGCTATTTCCTGGGTTTTCAGGTAAGTGCCGACCGCGCCGGTTGGCTCGCGCGCCAATTGCCGCCCGTTTCGGGCGACCTGTTCGCGGGGCTGAAGCCCCAGCTTTACCATCTGACCCTCTGCACGATCGCCGAGACGATTGAGCCGCAACCCTTCCTGCGCGGCCAGGTCGCCAAGGCGTTCGACGCCGGCCTTCCGGCCGCAGCCTCGATTCCCTTCGGGCGCATCGTGTCGCGCGGCGGCGGCGCCGAACTGATCACGGCCGGCAGCATCGCCGCGATCCGCCAGAGCTATGACACGATCGTCGCGCGCCTCGCGGCGCAAGACATCGAGCCGATGCATCGCAAATCCGGCCTCCGCCCGCACATCACGCTCGGTTATGGGACATGCGAATTCGCCCCTGTCCCGATCGCATGGAACTGGGCGCCGCAGGGCCTCGTGCTCATCGAAAGCCATATCGGCCACCGCCGCCATCGCGTGCTGCACAGCTGGACATTGGAGCCCCCGGCGCAAGGCAGTTTCGGCTTCATGGAAGACGAACTGCCTGCACCGCTGCGCCGTGCCGCCTAGGCGTCGAGGCTGTGCTCCAATGTGATTTCACAGTTGAGCAGCTTCGACACCGGGCAATTCTTCTCGGCCTCCTCCGCGATCTTCGCGAATTCGTCGGCGCCGATCCCCGGCACCTTGCCGGTCAGCGTCAGCGCCGATTTGGTGATCGTAAAGCCGCCGTCCTGCTGCTCCAGCGTCACCGCCGCGCTCGTCTCCAGCGTGTCGCCCGAATAGCCCGCGCGCGCGAGACCGAACGACAGCGCCATCGTGAAGCACGCCGCATGCGCCGCGGCGATCAACTCCTCGGGATTGGTCCCCGGCTGGCCCTCGAAGCGCGTCCCGAAACCATAGGGCTGTTTGTCGAGCACCCCTGATTTGGTCGTGATCGATCCCTTGCCTTCCTTGCCGAAGCCTTCGTAGCGGGCGGATGCGCGATTGACGGTCATGGTCTCATCTCCTTGGTGGGGTTGGGGCGTCAGCGGAAAGGCGGCCCGGGACTCGCGCCTCAGGCGGGCAGCAGCTTACGCCGCGCGCCGACGCGCTTCCACGCCTTTTCATGGAAGAAGAATGCGACGGCATTGATACAGGGCTCGATGATCGCGATGCCGCCCGCAAGCGCGACCGATCCGGTCATCACATAAGCAACGCTGAATCCGATCGTCAGGTGGATCGTGAGATAGGTGAAGGTCTTGATCAGGTCGGTCGGCATGACACCATCTCCGCTGGGACGATGTCCGCCAAGTTAAGAATCGCTCGCAATAAATGCCAGCGCAGCGTCCCGCTTAGCCTGATCGATTTTCCCGTTCAGCCACCGACGACCAGCGCATCGGGCACGACATAACGTTCGGGCCCAAAGCTGATGTTCGTGTTGTCCCCGCTTCGCGTCGCCTTGAAATCATATGCCGCCGATCCGTCAGCCTGCGCGCTGTCGGCGCCGAACGCCTTGCCATCCTTGAAGAAAATGGTCCGCGGCATCCCGTCGGCTTTGGTGATCTCGACAAAGGTGGTCGCATCATCACCGCGATTCCGCTTTACGCCCGCCTTGCAGCTCCCGGCCGGTGTGCTGCCGTCGGCCGAACAGGGGATCTCCGACGTCGCATTATAGTCGGTGCCGGAAACCAGCGCGTCGTCCCCCTCATCCGCACCCGGCGCAGGCCGGGCGGTCGGCATCGGGACCGACACGATGCGGACCCCCTCGACCGTGGCGACGATCGTCCCGCCCAGCGCTTTCGCCGACGCATCGTCGGGGCAACCGGCCAGCACCGCGCTGTCGTCGAGCCAGTTCGAGGTCGCCGGACTTTCGCCGAGCCGGCGGCACGCATCGCCAGCCGCCGGATAGCCCGTGCCGAAGGGCGCGAGCGATGCGGGAATCGCTTTCGCCGAGGCGTCGGCCGCCTTCGGCCCGTCCGCCGCCTTCTTGTCTCCGCAGCCGCCAACAAGCGCCGTCGCGGCCATCACCATCACCATCGCATGTCGCATCGATCATCCCCTTATGTACCGGGCGCGCCGGGCTGGTTCAGCGCGCAACCCCGGCCTTGTCGAGTTCGGTTCCAAGCCGCCCGCTCAGCCACATCGCCCACATTTTGAAATCGGCGGCGAGGCTCCACAGCGGATAGGTGAAAGTCGCGGGCCGGTTCTTCTCGACCCCGAAATGCGCGACCCACGCGAAGAAATAGCCTGCGACCGGCAGCGCGATCAGCCAGCCCCAACGCCCGCTCGCCACAGCGGCGACCGCGATCAGCACGACGAGGCTTGTTCCGACATAATGCAACGCCCGTGTCGACGCCTTGCTGTGCTCGCGCAGGTAAAAGGGCCAGAATTCGGCGAAGGTCGTATATTGGCGCGCCATATTCCGATGCTGCCCTCAGCGGCGGCGCGGGTCAACTACAGGCTGCGCGCCGCCTCGTCGATCAGCGACGCGACCTCGGCCGGCCGCGACGCAAGCGACGCGTGCCCCGCGTCGAGCGTGATGATCTTGCGCGCGCCGAGCCGGTCCGACATCGCCTTCTGGTTCGCGGGGTCGATCATGCGGTCCGCGCTCGAAATCTGATACCAGCTCGGCTTCGCCCGCCACGCCGGATCGCTTATCGCCTCGCCAAAGGTCGACGCGAGCGGTGCCTTTTGCGTCACCGCCATTACCAGCGCCTCGTCGGCACTCATATCCTGGCAAAAGCTTTCGTGGAACTTGTCGGGCTTGACCCAGAGATAGCCGTCGCCGTCGGGCGCCAGATTCGCCGCGCCCGCGGGCGGATGCTGCTGCGTCAGCGCGCCGGGACTCTCGCCCACATCGGGCGCGAAGGCGGCGATGTAGACAAGCCCCGCGACATTCGGCGCGGTCCCCGCCTCGGTGATCACCGCGCCGCCATAGCTATGCCCGACGAGCAGCACCGGTCCCTCGACCTGCGCCGCGATCTGGCGCGTCCGCGCCGCGTCGCCCGCGAGCGAGGTCAGCGGCAATTCGACCGCGCGCATGCCTTTATGCCCGAGCTTGTCGAGCTCGACGATCGCCTTTGCCCAATGCGCCGCGCCGCCCCAGAAGCCGTGAACGAGGATGATCGTAGGAAGCGCCGCCATGGGTCCGACTCCTGTGGAATTTCGCGAGACCCGAAGCTACCATGCCCGGCAGATACCCGACAGCGAAGAAAGCTGGCGGGATTTCGGGAGGGGAATTTCATGAAAAAATCGACGCGCGCCTTGATCGGGCTCGTCCTGCTCGACCTCATCGTCGTCGCCGGCGCCTGGTGGATGATCGACCGGACGCAAAGCGGGGCGTGGAACTCGAATGATCCGGCGGGTTCGATCACAATGGTCACGACCACCGCGGGCATGCTGGTCGGCGTGATCTCGGTCGTGCTGCTGCTCGCCTTCGTCACGCACCGCCGCGCCGGGAACTGATCGCCGAAAACACCCGAAAACGACACAGCCCTCCCGCCTGGGTCGCAGGGGCGGGAGGGCTGTGTTCCGGGCCGGCGTGGTGGGCCGGACCGGAGACGAAAATTGGGATGCGGGCTTAGCGCGCCGCGGCTTCGCGGACCTTCTGCACCGCCGGGAGCAGCAGGCCGATCAGGATCTGCACCGGGTTCGACGTCACCGTCATGCCGCCCTGTGCGGGCTGCGCCGACTGCGCCATCGCGGGAGTGGCCGTAAGGGCCATGGTGAGGGCAAGCACGGGGGCGAGGATCATCTTCTTGGTCATCATCTCTTCCTTTTCACATTCGTTGATCTGGTTCGAATTGGGCTCGGGTCGTTCCCGATGCCCCGCTTATGCCGCGCGGCCGCGCGGCCGACCGTGATCGCCATCACTCGGCCGAAGAAATTTCACAAACCACGGAAAAGAAACGAAAGAAATTTACGCCTGGCGCTTGAGCCGTACCAGCGCACTATCGAGCGCCTGCAGGAATTGCGAACGATCAGCCTTCGAGAAGGGCGGCGGCCCGCCCATCCCGTCGCTCATTCCCGAACGCAGGTCGGCCATGATCGCGCGCGTCGCGATCGCCGGGCCGATCGACGCGAGGGTGAAGGGCTTGCCATTGGGGCCGAGCACGCTCGCCCCCGCCTTCAGCGCGCGGTCGGCGAGCAAGATGTCGGCGGTGACGACGATACTCTGCGCGTTCGCCGCCTCGGCAATCCAGTCGTCGGCGGCGTCGAAACCGTCCGACACGACCACCCGCTCGATCAGCACATGCTCGGGCACGCGCAGCCGGCTGTTGCTCACGACCTTCACCGCGACCTCGTGCCGCCAGGCGACGCGGTAAATTTCATCCTTCACCGGACAGGCGTCGGCGTCGACGAGAATCTGGATGGCCTTGGGCATGGACTAAGGAGGTCAGCCGACCTCGACGCCTTTCCAGAAGGCGATGCGATCCCTGATCTCTGCCGCCGCCTCCTTGGGATCGGGATAATACCAGGCGGCGTCTTCGTTCACCCGCCCGTCCACGGTGACATGATGATAGCTCGCCGTCCCCTTCCACGGGCAAAAGCTCGTCGTCGCGCTGCCCGACAACAGGCGCGTATCGACCGCGCCGCGCGGAAAATAATGATTGCCCTCGACGACGACCGCGTCGTCGCTGTCGGCGATCACCGCGCCATTCCACCGTGCCTGCACCATCAGAGCCTCATGCTTTCCCGCGCGCGGCGGGGCTATTTCTTGATATTGTCGAGCCCCTCGACCACGCCCGGCTTCGTCGACGGGTTGCTCGCATTGGGTTTCTTGTTCTTTTCCGCCTTGGGCTTGCGGATTTCGCGGGTCGATTTCTTCTGGCCTTTTGCCATGGTCCTACCCTTCGAGACGACGGACGCCAATGTCCGCCTGCGACCAGTCTACGCTTATTGTCTACTCGCGTCGCCCCTTATCCCGCCAGCCCGTCCCAGACCAGCTTGGCGCCGAGCAGCACCATCAGCAGGTAGATGAGGACATAGAAACGCGCGCCGTCGATCCGTTTCAGCCAGCGCACCGTGAGCAAGGTCGAGACGATCGCGAGCGGCATCAGCAGCACGGCGGCGACGAGCACATCGTGCGGGAAGGCGCCGAGCGCGATATAGGCGGGCACCTTCATCCAGTTGATCGCCGCGAACAGGATCGAGCTCGTCCCGACGAAGACGAGATGCGGCAGGCGGCGCGGCGTCACCCACATCTGGAACGGCGGTCCGCCCGCATGCGCGATCTGGCTGGTGAAGCCCGTCGCGACCCCGAACAGGCTGCCGACCCAGCCCGGCGAAGTCGACGCCGCGACGACGCGCCCGCCGCGCTCGACCCACAGGCGATAGAGCCCGAACGCCAGCGTGATCGCGCCGAGCGCCGCCATCAGCTTCGCCTCGTCGACGCGCTCGGCATAGGCGTAGCCCGCGGCGATGCCGACCGCGGCGCCGGGCAGCATCCAGCCGATGATCCAGCCGTCCCACGTCTTGCGGAACGACCAGACGCTGACGACATCCTGCACGATCAATATCGGGAGCAGCAGCGCCGCGGCGATCGTCGGCGGCAGCACCAATGCGACGAGCGGCGTCGCAAGTGCGCCGACCCCCGACAGGCCGCCCTTCGCGAGCCCGAGCAGGATCACCGCGAGAGCAAGCACCAGCAAAGTCAGCGGATCGGCGAGCAAGCTCATTCGGCGGCAATGACCGGTGCGTCGGGCAAGCGCCAGTCGATCGCACCCCGCCCATGCGTTTCCAAAAACGCATTCGCCTGGCTGAACGGCCGCGACCCGAAAAAGCCGTTGTGCGCCGACAAAGGCGAGGGATGCGGCGCGCGCAGGATCAGGTGCGGGCTGCCCGCCCCCAGCCCCGGCACATTCGCCGCCTTCTTCTGCGCATGGCTGCCCCACAGGATAAAGACCTTGGGCGCCGGGTCGGCGGCGACCGCTGCGACCACCGCGTCGGTGAACTTCTCCCACCCCTTGCCCTGATGCGATGCGGCCATGCCGCTCTCGACCGTCAGGCAATTGTTGAGCAGCAGCACGCCCTGTTCGGCCCAATGTTTGAGATAGCCGTGCGCGGCACGCGGAATGCCGAGGTCGCTCTGCATTTCCTTGTAGATGTTGACGAGGCTCGGCGGGGTGCGCACCCCCGGCTGGACCGAAAAGCACAGCCCATGCGCCTGCCCCGGCCCATGATAGGGATCCTGCCCGAGGATCACGACGCGCACATCCTGCGGCGGCGTCGCGTCGAGCGCCGCGAACCAGTCGCGCGGGCGCGGATAGATCGCCTTGCCCTTCTCGCGCTCGGCGCCGAGAAACGCCTTGAGCGCCGCCATATAGGGCTGCTCGAACTCGCCGCCGATGCGCGCGAGCCAGTCGGGATGCAGTTTGACCTCGGACATGCCCGCGCTTCACCAGAGGAGCGCGGGCTTGTCCAGAGGCTTACAGGCTGCCGCGCACGCTCAGGAAGAAACGACGGCCGAGATAGTCATATTGCGTGCCGAATGCCGGCGCCTGTCCGATTACCAGCGGCGTCGCGGTGACGACGGTCGATACGCGCGGCGGCGGGGTGTCGAACAGGTTCGCAACCCCCAGCGTGATGCGGAAACGCTCGGCGACGTCGCGGCTCAGCGACAGCGAGTGATAGAAGGTCGCAGGCACGCTGACGTCGGGGCAGAAACGCCCGCCCGGACGGAAGCCCGAGGTGCGGCACGCATCGCCGCCTTGTGCGCGGAGCAGGTCTTTCTCGTTAGACGCGGCCCCAGTGACGTCGAGGCCGTAGAACAGCGTCCAGCCATCCTTCATCCAGCCAAGGTTGAAATCGCCGACCCACTTCGGATTGCCAATCTTGCCATTGTCGTCGACCTCGGTGCCCGGGAAGAGCGAAACCTTGTCCTTCACCTGCCAGGTCATTTGCGCGCGAAACGCGAGTGAACCGAGATTGCCGAGATCCTGATCGACCGCGAGCGACAGGTCGACACCGCGGTTCCGCTGGCGGCTGATATTGACATAGCGGTCGGTGACGCTCGCGACGCTCTGCCGGTCGGGACCGGTCGCGGTGCGCGTGAACAGGCCGCACAGCGGCTCGCCGGCGACATCGGAATCATAACAGCCGCGCAGGATATTCCCGGCGCCGAGCAGGGTGATTTCGTCCTTCACCTCGATGTCGAAATAATCGACCGCAAGCCGCGTGCGGAGCCCGCCCCAAAGCGCGCCCGACAAATCGGGGGTCAGGATCACCGACACCGTCTTGGCGGTCGAGGTTTCCGGGCGAAGCCGGCCGATGCCACCGCCCGATACGATCGTCGCGGGACGGATCCCGCCGGCGAAATTGGGAGCAATGCCGTCGGCGGCGCAATTGTCGAAGATGCGCTGGCTGATCGCACCCGAAGCAAGCCGCGCGGCGGTCTGGACGCACGGATCGACCGTCTGCTGGCCGAGGAAGCCGGTCTGGTCGTTGAGGAACAGCTCGAACAGTGCGGGCGCGCGGAACGAGGTGCCCCAAGTGCCGCGGAAGCGCAGCCAGTCGGTCACCGCCCAGTCGGCGCCGACCTTCCACGTCGTGTCGCTGAACTTGTCCTCGACCCCGTCGCGGCGCGTCGCCTCGACATGCGTATAGCGCGCCGCGCCCGACAGCGTCAGCCGCTCGATCATCGGCACGCCTTCGAGCAAAGGCACCTCGACCTCGCCGAAGATTTCCTTCGACACGGTGCGCCCCGCGGTGATGCCGGAAGTCGTGAAGTTGGCGACATTGCCCGCGCGCGTCGCTTCGCCCGGCGTGTCGTTGATTTCGTCGCGGCGGATATTCGCCCCGAACGCCGCGCCGACCGGCCCCGCGGGCAGGTTGAACAGCTTGCCCGTCAGCAACGCCTCGGCCGAGGTCTGCTTGAACAGGGTGCGTCCCGTCTCGCGGCCCATCAGGAAAGCCCATTCGGCCGGGGTAAAATCGCCGCGCAGCACGCGCGGGTCGGTAAAGTCGATATCGATGCACGGAACACCGCGGATCGCCGTCGTGGTGCCGACGCACGAACGCGTGCGCAAAGTCTGCGACGCGAGCGCGTCCTGATAGATGACGTCCTGCGTATAGCGCGCATCCGAACGGCTGTGCTGGCCGCTCACATCCCACTTCCACTCGCCGCCGATCTCGCCGCGCAGACCGAACACGCCGCGATAATAATCGACGTCGGCCTGGCTTTCGGTCTTCACCAGCACACGCGGGCGCAGGATGATGTTGCCGCCGAACTCGGCGTTGAACGGATCGCCCCTATCGGTAGGGCGGCAATTGTTCGCCGCCGGGTTGCACAGGAAGAAGGGCAGCATCGACGCGCCGGTGAATTGCTGAAGTTCGATCCGCTGAAAACCATTATTATGCGACTTGCGGTTGCTGAACAGGAATTCGCCATAGGCGGTGATGCCTTCGGTCACATCATAGGCGCCCTCGACAAAGGCGCTGATCCGGCGCACGCCCGAAAACACGTCCATATCCTGCTCGACCGGCTCGAACTGGTTGAGCGCGCCGGTCGACGGGCCGTCGAAATTGACCCCGAAGAAATTGGCGGGGCCGAACACCCCGAGCCGGTTATACGCATTGATCGGGATGCCGATCCCCGCGAACTCGCTGCCATATTGGCCCGACAAGATCGCTTGCCCGTTCGGCGCGATCAGCCCGGGACCAAAGGTCGGGACGCCGTTCTGGTTGACCCCCGAAAAGTCGCTGAAGGCGATCTGATTGCCTTGCGTGCTGCTGCACGCCGGGCGTCCGGTTCGGAAATCGACGATATCGGCGCGGCTGCCATCGGCCTCGCGCTTCAGATATTCTTCGGAACAGAAGAGAAAGCCGCGATCGCGGCGCGTCAGATTCTGCTGACGGAAAACATCGACCGTCGCGAAGATGTGGCCGCGATCGAATTTTTTGCCGAAGCTCGCGTCGGCGCCATAGCTCTCGCCGCCGCCATGTTCAGTGATCGACGAAAAGCCGCCGCCCTCGAAGCCGTCGAGATCGTTACGGGTCAGGATGTTGACCACGCCCGCGACCGCGTCCGAGCCATAGATCGACGAGGCGCCGGTCTTGAGTATCTCGACCTGGCGCACCACCGACAGCGGCAGGACGTTGAGGTCGAACGGCGCGACCGCGCCGCGGATCCCGGCAGGACCCGCCCGTCGGCCGTTGATCAGCACGAGCGTCCGCTCGGCACCGAGCCCGCGCAGCGACACCGTCTGCACATCGTTGCCGCCGTTGGCGACGAAGCGGTTCGAGATCGCCGAGGTGATCTGGATCGATCCCTGCGCCGCCGGGGTCGACCGCAGCACATCGGCAAGCTGGACCTGTCCCTGCAGCTTGGCCGTTTCGGGGTCGATGACCTGGATCGGGTCGGCGCTGGTAAATTCGCTCTTCGCGATGCGCGAGCCGGTGACGATAATTTCGTCGCCGCTCTGCGCCGCCGCGGGCGCAGCCGCCAGCGCGATCACCGAGGCCGTTGCAGCCAGAAACACCGAGGGGTTGGTGCCCATTTTCATAATCTTCGTCCGATTTAAAAGTTGATCTCGCCCCCCGGCAGGGTGGAAATTACGCGAAAAGGCGTTTCGATATGGTTTACACCGCGGTAAGTTTTTGCGGTCCTGCCGCCCCGCTTGTCGGGGCGGCGCGTCGCGGCTAGGCACGCTGACGAACGGGTGGGGCGAAAGGATCGCGCGATGAGCAAGGCAATGGGCGACACGCTGGGGCGGCTGGAAGCGGTCATCCACGACCGCCTCGCGGCGGGCGAGGCCGAGGCGTCTTACGTGGCAAGCCTCGCCGCGAAAGGCCGTGGCAAGATCGCGCAAAAGCTTGGCGAGGAAGCCGTCGAAGCCGTCATCGCTGCGGTCAGCGAGGACGATCCCGAACTGATCGGCGAAGCAAGCGACCTCGTCTTCCACCTCTCGATCCTGCTCGCCGAGCGCGGCCTCACATGGGACATGATCGCCGCCGAACTCGACCGCCGCCACGGCACCTCGGGCCACACCGAAAAAGCCAGCCGCCAGTAAGGACCTCTCCCATGCCGATCGACGCAACGCTTCCCTATGACGACAGCAACATTTTCGCGCGCATCCTGCGCGGCGAGCTGCCCTCGAAGACCGTCTATGAGGACGAGTATGCGCTCGCCTTCCATGACATCAATCCGCAGGCGCCGCTGCACATCCTCGTGATCCCCAAGGGCGCCTATGTCAGCTGGGACGATTTTTCAGAGCGCGGCAGCGACGCCGAAATCGCTGGCTTCACCCGTGCGGTGGGCAAGGTCGCGCGCGACGCCGGTCTTGTCGCCCCCGGTTACCGCCTGCTCGCCAACGTCGGCCTCGACAGCCACCAGGAGATTCCGCACCTCCACGTCCATATCTTCGCGGGGAAGCCGCTCGGACCGATGCTCGCGAGATAGCCGCCCCCCTTCCCCCTTGATGGGGGAAGGATACGCAGCCTTATCGCATAGCGATTAGGCGAAGTTGGATGGGGGTGATGGCGCGTCCACGCACGGTCGCTTCAGGCCGAAACCGCACCCCCACCGCTGCGACTAGCCAGCAAGCTGGCAAGTCTCGCTACCTCCCCCATCGAGGGGGAGGAATATTACGATCGTTCGCATTTTTCGCCGCCGTCTATGACCCCCATCACAGCAATTTCGCGAACCGCGACTAACCGTGCGCAAGGCAAGGCGACGGGTGGACTCTGTCCCCTGTTTCCAGCAGGATAGATGTTCGGACCGAACGGGGAGTGGACGATGGGCAAGGGATGGCGCGCGCTGGCTACGGCATTGGCCGGCAAGGCAAAACTGGCGCTGATCCTGCCCCTCACGCTGGCGATGGCCGCGACCGCGGCGGACACCGTCCCGCAGGTCACGCTCGCGACCCCGGGCAGCTCGGGCACCGGCGACGGCACGATCACGCGCTTCACCTTGCGCTTTTCCGAAGACATGGTCCCGCTCGGTGACCCCCGCGCCCAAGCCCCGGCGACCAACGACTGCAAACTCCCCTCGTCGGGCCGCTGGGTCGACACGCGCACCTGGGTGCTCGAATTCGATAAACCGCTCCCCGGCGGGCTCGCGTGCCATGTCGAGCTCCGCGACGGGCTCAAGACCGCGCGCGGCGTCTCGGTCGCGGGCAACAGCCGCTTCGCGCTCGACACCGGCGGCCCCTCGGCGCGCGCCGTGCTCGCGGGCGGAATGGACGGCGGCATCGAGGAGGAGCAGATCTTCCTCGTCGCGACCAATGTCGCCGCCGACCGCGCCTCGGTCGGCCGCTTCGCCTATTGCGCGGTCGACGGCATCGGCGAGAAAATCCCCGTCGACGTCCTGCCGCGCGCGACCGCGACCGAGATATTGACCGGGCTCGGCGACAACAACTGGTCGCGCCAGTCCTTCACCTACGACGCCGGGCTGCCGCAGCGCTTCCCCGCCGCGGGCGCCGACCGCGAAGCCGCGCTCGATCGCATCGTTCCCGTCAAATGCCGCCGCCCGCTGCCCCCGGGCCGCGAGATGGCGCTCGTCTGGGACGCGCGCATCAGCCAGGCGGGCGTCCCCGGCCGCACCGCCGGGCGCGACCAGCGCTTCGACCACGACGTGCGCCCCGCCTTCACTGCGAAGATGTCGTGCAGCCGCATCAATCCGCAGGCGGGCTGCAACCCGATCAAGGATGTGACGCTCAGCTTCGCGTCGCCCGTATCGCGCGAGACGATCCTCGCCGCGACGCTGAACACCGCCGACGGCAAGACGCTGACGCCGAAGATCGACGACGACGACAAAAATGACGCGTGGCTGACCACCGTCCGCTTCACCGGCCCGCTGCCGCAGAATGTCGACGCGACGCTCGTGCTGCCCGAGGGCGTCACCGACCAGAGCGGCCGCAAGCTGCAGAACCAGTCGAATTTCCCGCTGAAATTCCACATCGATCGCGCCCCGCCTTTGGTCAAATTCGCCGCCGAATTCGGCATTCTCGAGGCGGGCGAAGGCGGCGTGCTGCCCGTCACCGTGCGCGGGGTCGAAAGCTCGCTCGTTCAGGCGAACCTCAAAATGCCCGCAACCGCGCTCAAGGTCGGCGACGACGATGCCGCGATCGCGCGCTGGCTGAAACGCGTCGATGACGCCGACGACACCGACTATCGCGAGGAAAAGAACGCCGCGGGCAAGGACGTCACGGTCAATTACACCGGCACCAAATCGGTGTTCGCGGACGCCCCCGCGGGCGGCGAACGCCGCGATATGCAGCTCTCGCCCCCTGCAGGCGGCAAGGAATTCGAGGTCGTCGGCATCCCCCTGTCGGAAAAGGGCTTCCATATCGTCGAGATCGCGAGCCCCGAACTCGGCGCCGCGCTGCTCGGCCGCAAGTCGACGCGTTACGTCGCGACCGCGGCGCTCGTCACCAATATGGCGGTGCATTTCAAATGGGGCCGCGAGGGCTCGCTCGCGTGGGTGACGTCGCTCGACACCGGCCTCCCCGTCGCGGGCGCCGAAATCCGCGTCTCGGATAGCTGCACCGGCCGCCTGCTCGCGCGCGGCAGTGCCGACAAGGCAGGCCGCCTCGCCTTTGCGGGCGGACTCCCCCAGCCCGAAACCTATTCGAGCTGCGAAGAAAAGCCCGACATGGCGAAAAGCGAAGGCCATGCGCTGATGGTCAGCGCCCGCGCGGGCGACGATTTCAGCTTTACCCTCACCGACTGGGGCAATGGCATCCGCCCCTATGATTTCGACCTCCCCTATGGCTGGTCGGAACGCAACGACATCCTCCATACCGTCTTCGACCGCACGCTCGTGAAGGCGGGCGAGTCGGTCCACATGAAGCATCTGCTCCGCCGCCCGGTCGGCCTCGGCTTCCGTACCCCCGAGGCGCTCGCGGGCAAGCTCCGCCTCGTCCACCGCGGTTCGGACACCGAATTCGAAATGCCCTTCAGCATTGCCGCAACCGGCAGCGGCGACACGACATGGAATGTCCCCGCCTCGGCGCCGATGGGCGATTATGAGCTCGTCTTCGTCACCAAGGACAAGGATGGCGAGGACAAGACGATCTGGTCGGGCCAGTCGGTCAAGGTCGACGAATATCGCCTGCCGACGATGAAGGCGACGATCACCGGGCCGAAGACCGCACTCGTCCGCCCCGCCGCGGTGCCGCTGTCGCTCTTTGTCGGCTATCTCTCGGGCGGCCCCGCGCCGAATATCCCGGTCGAACTGCGCACCAATTTCCGCTCGAGCTGGTCACCGCCCGAGGATTACAAGGATTGGGATTTCGACGGTCAGCCGGTGAAGGAAGGCATCGTCCAGCTCGACGACAGCGGCGACGAACCCAGCGCCGAACTACCGCTCGCGCGCTCGGTGCCACTCACACTCGACGCCAATGGCGCCGCGACGACCAATGTCACGGTCGACCAGCCGATCACCGAACCGACGCTGATGGCCGCCGAAATGGATTATGAGGATGCCAATGGCGAGACGCTGACCTCGAGCCGCCGCATCACGCTTTACCCGTCGGCCGTGCGTCTCGGGCTCAAGACCGACGGCTGGCTGATGCGCGACAAGGATCTCCGCCTCAATTTCATCGCGCTGAACCTCGATGGCAAGCCGATTGCGGGCCAGCGCGTGCAGGTCGCGCTCTACAACCGCGAGATCATCACCGCGCGCCGCCGCCTGATTGGCGGCTTCTACGCCTATGACAACCAGATGCGCACGACGCGGCTCGACGCGACCTGCTCGGCGACGACCGACAAGCTCGGCCGCGCGAGTTGCGCGATGGCGCCGGGCATCTCGGGCGAGGTTACCGTGGTCGCGACGACGCTCGACGCCGATGGCAACGAGGCGCGCGCGGTGCGCTCGGTATGGCTCGCGGGCGACGACGACTGGTGGTTCGGCGGCGACAATGGCGACCGCATGGACGTGATCGCCGAAAAGCCGCGCTATGCCGCCGGCGACACCGCGAATTTCCAGGTCCGCATGCCGTTCCGCGAAGCGACCGCGCTCGTCACCGTCGAACGCGAGGGCGTGCTGTCGAGCTTCGTCGTGCCCTTGAAGGGCACCAACCCCGTCGTGAAGGTCAAGCTTCCCGCGACCTACGCCCCCGACGTCTATGTCTCGGTGATGGCGGTGCGCGGGCGCGTGACGGGCGACGAAAGCTGGTTCCGCAAGATGAAGCGCGCGGTCGGCTTCAAGATCGAGAATAGCGAAGGCGCTCCGCCGACCGCACTCGTCGACCTCGCCAAGCCGAGCTACCGCATGGGCATCGCGCGCATCAAGGTCGGCTGGGAAGGTCATCAGCTCGGCGTCAAGGTGAAGGCCGACAAGGAGAAATATTCGGTCCGCGAGACCGCGAAAGTCGCGATCGAGGTCAAGACCCCGGGCGGCAAAGCGCCGAAGAACGCCGACGTCGCCTTCGCTGCGGTCGACGAGGCGCTGCTCCAGCTCGCGCCCAATGAAAGCTGGCAGGTCATCGACGCGATGATGGGCGAACGCACGCTCGACGTGCTCACCTCGACCGCGCAGATGCAGGTCGTCGGCAAGCGCCATTATGGCCGCAAGGCGCTCGAACCCGGCGGCGGTGGCGGCGGCGACTTGTCCGGCCTGACGCGCGAGGATTTCCGCCCCGTCTTGCTGTGGAAAGGCAATGTTCCGCTCGACGCCAAGGGCCGCGCGAGCGTCGACGTGCCGCTCAGCGACAATCTCTCGGGCTTCCGCCTCGTCGCGATCGCGACCGACGGATCGCAATATTTCGGCACCGGCGAGACGACCGTCCGCACCGTGCAGGATCTCGGCGTCTTTGCCGGCATGCCCGAGCTGGTGCGTACCGGCGATACCTATGACGCACGCTTCACGCTGCGCAACGGCACCGATCAGCCGATGGAGGTCACCGCGACCCCGACGCTGTCGCCCGCCGTCGCGACCGCGCCGCCGCTCACCGTCACCATCCCGGCGGGCGGCGCGGTGCCGATCAGCTGGTCGATGACCGCGCCCGAGACCACCGGTCCGATCGAATGGACGGTCGAGGCGGCGCAAAAGGGCGGCAAGGCCCGCGACCGCCTCGTCTTCGAACAGACGGTCGAACCCGCGGTGCCCGTCGAGACCTGGGCCGCGAGCCTCTTCCGCGTCGGCCCCGCGACGACGCTGCCGATCGCGATCCCCGCAGGCGCGCTCCCCGGCGGCTATGTCGATATCGCGCTCGCTGGCACGCTCGCGCCGCCGCTCACCGGCGTCCGCGACTATATGAGCGCCTATCCCTACACCTGCTTCGAACAGCAGACGTCGCGCGCGATCGCACTCGGCGATGTCGGGCGCTGGCAGGCGCTCGCGGGCGCGATGCCGACCTATCTCGATGACGACGGGCTGCTCCGCTACTGGCCGAACGAACGGATGGAAGGGTCGATCGAACTCACCGCCTATGTAATGAGCGTGACCGCCGCGAACGGCTTCGCGATCCCCGAGGCATCGAAGGCTAAGATGGTCAAGGCACTGCAAGCGGTCGTCGAAGGGCGGCTGACGCGCAAGGGCTATGGCCCGTGGGATATCCGCCCCGTCCGCATCGCGGCCTTGGCGGCGCTCGCGCGCAACAACGCGTCGAGCGCCAGCCTCGTCGCGGCGATCGACGTCGCGCCGGTCGACATGGCGACGGGCACGCTCGCCGACTGGCTCGTCGCGCTCGAGAAGACGCCGGGCGTGCGGAACGCCCCCGCGCTGCGCACTGCGGCCGAGGCGGAACTGCGCAAGCGTCTCGTCTATGAAGGCACGCGCCTCGACCTCGTCGACGACGCGCGCGCGCCCTGGTGGATGATGACCAGCGGCGATGAAATGGCGATCAAGGCACTCGAAGCCGTGCTCGGCCGCAAGGGCTGGGAAGACGATGCCGGCAAGCTGATGGTCGGCGTCGCGCAGCGCCAGCGCAAGGGCCATTGGGACACCACCCCCGCGAACGCTTGGGGTGCCGTCACCGTCCGCCGCTTCGCCGACCTCTATCCGGCGAGCGCGATCACTGGCGTCACCAACATCGACCTCGCGGGCGCCACCGCTTCGCAAAGCTGGCCGCTCCCTGCCGAGCCCGTCTCGCCGCTCCGTGTCGCGCTGAACGCCGCGACGATGAGCCTGAAGCATGAAGGCACCGGCGCGCCATGGGCCACCGTCAGCGTCAAGGCCGCGGTCCCGCTCAAGGAACCGCTCAACGCGGGTTACCGGATCAAGCGCTCGGTCAACATCGTCAAGGCGGCGAACAAGGACCGCCTGACGCGCGGCGACGTGGTCAAGGTGCGGATCGAGGTCGTCGCGGCCGCCGGCCGGACGTGGGTTGTCATCAACGACCCGATCGCCCCCGGCGCGACGATCGTCGGCAACCTCGGCGGCCAGTCCGAAATGCTCGCCGAACAGGCAGGCGGATCGGGCGCGCAGCCGAGTTATGTCGAGCGCGGGAAGGACAGCTGGCGCGGCTATTTCGGCTGGATGCCCGCGGGCACCCACGCGGTCGAATATGTCGTGCGGCTCAACGGATCGGGCCGCTTCACCCTGCCGCCGACACGCGTCGAGGCGATGTATTCGCCCGCGATCCGCGGCCAGTGGCCGAACGCGCCGATCACGGTGGCGAGCGTCGGGCAGTGATGATCGGCTGCGGACAAACAAGATCCTCCCTGTCGCGAAGCGATGGGGAGGTGGCAGCGCGAAGCGCTGACGGAGGGGCCAATGGCGCACCGTCGCGGCCCCTCCACCATCCTGCGGATGGTCCCCCTCCCCATGCCTTCGGCACGGGGAGGATCGTTTAGGCCTCGCGATCGATGAGCGCCAAAATCCGCTGGCGAGACGTCCTCGCATGGGCCGCGCTCGCGCTGCTCGTCCTCACAACCGCCGCCCATCTTCTGACGCGTCCGCCAGCGATGCCGGACTATGAAAGCGTCCGTGCCGACTGGCGCCCCAGCGAAGCCTGGCTCTACGACCGCGACGGGCGCCTGCTCGACAGCGAGCGCGTCAATTTCGAGCGCCGCCGCCTCGCGTGGGTGCCGCTGAACGACATCAGCCCCGCCGTCCGCACCGCCGTCGTGCAAAGCGAGGACCGTCGCTTCTGGTCGCATGGCGGGGTCGACTGGCTCGCGATCGCGAGTGCGATCCGCGCGCGCTGGACCGGCGACCGCTCGCGCGGCGCCTCGACGCTTGCGATGCAGCTCGCCGCCTTTCTCGACCCCAGCCTCGCGCAGCCCGGCAAGCGCGACTGGCGGACCAAGATCCGCCAGATGCGCGCCGGACAGGCGCTCGCGGCAAACTGGTCGCACGAGCAGATGCTCGAGGCCTATTTCAACCTCCTCCCCTTGCGCGGCGAAACGCAGGGCATCGGTGCGGGCGCGCAAAGCCTGTTCGGCAAGAAACCCGCCGAACTGAGCCGCACTGACGCCGCGCTGTTCGCGGGCCTCCTCCCCAACCCCGCCGCAAGCGCCGAGGCGCTCGGTCGCCGCGCCTGCCGGGTGGCGCAAACAAGAGATTGCACAGCGATCCGCGCCGCCGCCGCGACGCTCGTTTCGGGCGAGCATGCCGCGCGCTTCGACCCGGGGCTCGCGCCGCACCTCGCCGTCCGCCTGCTCGACGCGCCAGGCAAGCGCGTCACCACGACGGTCGACCGCCGCATCCAGGCCGCCGCGATCGTCGCGCTGCGCCGCCAGCTCGCGGGCCTCGGCTCGGACCGCGTGCGCGACGGTGCGGTCGTCGTGCTCGACAACGCCTCCGGCGAAGTGCTCGCCTATGTCGGCGGCGTCGGCCTCAAATCGACCGCATCGCAAGTCGACGGCGCCAACGCGCGGCGGCAGGCGGGCTCGACCTTGAAACCGCATCTCTATGCGCAGGTGATCGAACATGGCTGGCTCACTGCGGCGTCGATCCTCGACGACAGCCCGGTCCAGCTCGACACCGCCTCGGGCCTCTATGTCCCCAAAAACTACGACCACAGCTTCAAAGGGCCGGTCAGCGTCCGCCACGCACTCGCCAGCTCGCTCAACGTCCCCGCCGTCCGCGCGCTCGTCATCGACGACGTCCAGCAATTCCGCGACCGCCTGTGGGCGCTCGGCTACCACGGCCTCGTCGAGGACGGCGAATATTACGGCTTCAGCCTTGCACTTGGCTCCGCCGAAGTGTCGCTCGTCGAACAGGCGAACGCCTTCCGCACCTTCGCCAACCTTGGCCGCTATGCCCCCGTCCATTTCCGGCGCGGCGAAAAACCGGAAGACGCGCGCCAGATCGTCAGCGCCGCCGCCGCCTTCATCGTCGGCGACATCCTCGCCGACGCCTCGGCGCGCACCGACGCCTTTGGCGCCGACAGCGCGCTCCGCCTCCCTTTCTGGGCCGCCGCCAAGACGGGCACCTCGAAAGGCATGCGCGACAATTGGTGTATCGGCTGGTCCGACCGCTTCACCGTCGCCGTCTGGGTCGGCAATCTCGAGGGCGATTCGATGCGCGCCGTCTCGGGCACCTCGGGCGCCGCGCCGGTGTGGCGCGACGTCATGCTCGCGCTCCATGCAGGCAGCCCCGGCAAGCCCCCCACGATGCCCGATGGCGTCGAGGTGCGCCAAATCGCCCTGCCCGGCACGCGCGAACCCCCGCGCCGCGAATATTTCCTCCGCGGCACCGCGCAAACCGAAATGGCAGCCGCACCGCAGGCCGCGCGCCGTCCGCGCATCACCAGCCCGGTCAGCGGCAGTGTCTATGCGCTCGATCCTGACATCCCGATCGACCGCCAGCGCCTTGCGGTGATCGTCAGCGGATCGGTCGCCGGATACCGCCTGATCCTCGACAAGAAAGCGCTCGGCGACGCCGATGCGGGACAGCAAATCCTGCCGCGCCCCGGCGTTCATATGCTGACGCTGGTTGATCCAGGCGGCCGAATGATTGACCGAGTGCGCTTTACCGTACGGTAAGCGGCCCTGGTCCCCGTCGAATGCGGTGCTGGTCTCATGAAATTAAGTTGCGCTGACGCGTGGAGCGGCTAGTCTGCCCCGCCATGAGACGGGCGGCAGCTCAGCCGCTCCAAAGGGGAAGATTATGCTATTTGACCGCGTAAAGCCGTTGGATGCCATTTTGGCGACAGCGGAAAAAAAGTCGCTTACGCGCACGCTCGGCGCCTTTCAGCTCACCATGCTGGGGATCGGTGCCGTGATTGGGACCGGGATTTTCGTTTTGACCGCCGAGGCCGCTCAAAAGGCCGGCCCGGGCATGATGATCAGCTTCATCATCGCCGGCTTCGTCTGCGCCTTCGCGGCGCTCTGCTACGCCGAAATGGCCTCGATGGTCCCCGTGTCGGGCTCGGCCTACACCTATAGCTACGCCGTGATGGGCGAACTCATCGCATGGATGGTCGGCTGGGCGCTGATCCTCGAATATGCGGTCGCGGCGGGCGCCGTTTCGGTCGGCTGGTCGGGCTATGTGGTCGGGCTGATCGAACATGCCTTCAGCATAGACATACCCTCCGCATGGGTGCTCGGGCCGTTCGACGGCGGCATGATCAACCTGCCAGCGATGTTCATCGCGGGCGTCGTCACCATGCTCCTCGTGATCGGCACGCGCGAATCGGCGACGATCAACGCGATCCTCGTCGTCATCAAGGTTGCGGCGCTCACCCTCTTCATCATCCTCGCGGTTCCCGTGATGAACATGGAGAATTTCGAGCCCTTCGCGCCGCTCGGCATCGGCGGCATCGGCGCCGCCGCGGCCTCGATCTTCTTCGCTTATGTCGGCTTCGACGCGGTCTCGACCGCGGCCGAGGAAACCAAGAATCCGCAGCGCAACATGCCGATCGGCCTGATCGGCAGCCTTGCGATCTGCACCATCTTCTATCTGCTCGTCGCCGCCGGCGTCATCGGTTCGGTCGGCGCGCAGCCGGTCGGCATCGATGCCGCCGCGGGCCATGCGCTCGAACCCGGCAGCCGCGAACTCGCCGCCGCGTGCGGCGCGATCGGCGATCAGGCGGTGGTCTGTTCGAAGGAAGCGCTGGCGTGGACGCTGCGTGAAATCGGCTGGCCCCAGATCGGCAATTTGATCGGCCTCGCCGCCGGCCTCGCGCTGCCGTCGGTCATCCTGATGATGATGTTCGGCCAGACCCGCATCTTCTTTGTGATGAGCCGCGACGGTCTGCTGCCGCAAGCCTTCTCGAAGATCCACCCGAAGTTCAACACGCCGCACGTGATCACGATCATCACGGGCATCGCGGTCGCGCTGTTCGCCGCCTTCTTCCCTGTCGGGCAGCTGGCGAACATCTCGAACTCGGGCACGCTCTTCGCATTCGCTGCGGTGTCGATCGCGGTGATGGTGATCCGCAAGACCGATCCCGGCCGCCACCGTCCGTTCAAGACGCCGCTGATCTATATCACGGCGCCGATCGCGATCGCGGGCTGTCTGTATCTCTTCTTCAACCTCGACCAGAAGAGCATCAATCTCTTCCTGATCTGGGCGGGCATCGGCCTCGTCGTCTACTTCGCCTACAGCCGCTCGCGCAGCCATGTGGGTCAGGGACATATCGAGGTGCACGAGGACGACCCCGACGCACCGCCGCCGCCGGTCCCGCCGGCCCCGTCGTTCAACTGACGGTTCGAATGATGTTGAGGGAAAGGGGGCTTCGGCCCCCTTTCTTTTTGGCCGGTGTATCGAACAAGTCCGCTAATCGACCGATTGCTGACGGTCTTGTTCGAAGGCACGAAGCCCAATAGCTGTCGCTTGAGCGACTGTGCAGGCTTGCGCGGGAGGATACATGACTGACGGCACAAAAGCTTCGGTTCTAGACGTCTATCAACGCCACGGCACGACGTGGGCCAAACTGCGGGGGGGCAAGTTGAGCGAACGCTCGTGGCTCGACCGCTTTTGCAACCACCTGCTCCCGGGAGCGGCTGTCCTCGACATCGGTTGCGGCTCTGGCGTGCCGATCGCACGCGAGTTGATCCGACGAGGATTTGACGTAACGGGGGTGGATGCCACCCAAACGATGTTGGCGCTGTTCCGGAACAATCTGCCGGGCATAACAGCGCACCTTATGGACATGCGTCAACTTGCCTTGGGTCGGCGTTTCGCTGGTCTGCTCGCTTGGGATAGCTTTTTTCACCTGTCACCCGACGATCAACGCTCCATGTTCGGCCGTTTTCAGGCTCATGCGGAACCGGGCACGGTGCTGATGTTCACCAGCGGGAACGTAGAAGGTATCGCCGTTGGCGAACTGGAGGGGGATTCTCTCTATCATAGCAGCCTAGGCCCGGACGAGTATCGGGCTTTGCTCGATGCCGCCGGCTTCGAGGTCATTACCCATGTAATGAATGACCCTTCCTGCGGTCAACGAACCATCTGGCTGACTCGCCAGCGAGATTGATCAAGTCGACGGCTTTGACAAGTGCCGGATTATAAAGCCGTCATTCGGCTTTCCACCCCGAACCAGACCTTCAAACAGCGGCCCGCAACGATGTGGATAACCCCGGGGATAACCCCGGTACAAGTCTGTGGATCAGCTGTTGAGACTGCGCCGGATCGCGGCGATCTCGGCGTCGAGTTCGCTGTCGGCGACGCGCAGCGCCTCGACCGTGCGCACCGCGTGGATCACCGTCGAATGGTCGCGCCCGCCAAAGCGCCGCCCGATCTCGGGATAGGAGCGCGGGGTCAGTTCCTTCGCGAGGTACATCGCGACCTGGCGCGGGCGGGCAACCGCGCGGACGCGGCGCTTCGACGACATTTCGGACTTGTCGAGCCGGTAGTGCGCGCACACCGCGCGCTGGATCTCGTCGATCGTGATCCGCGGGCGCGCGGTGCGGACATTTTCTGCGAGCCGGTCTTCGGCGAGCGCGAGGTCGACCGTCGTGCCGGTGAGCGCGGCATAGGCGAGCAGCTTGTTGAGCGCGCCTTCGAGTTCGCGGATGTTGCGCGTGAAATGCTTGACCAGATAGGCGACGACATTGTCGGGCACGTCGACCATCGGCATCGCGGTCAGCCGCTGGCGGATGATGCGTTCGCGCAGATCGTCCTCGGGCGCCTCGATATCGGCGACGAGCCCGCCCGACAGGCGCGAGAGCAGCCGCGCCTCGACCCCGTCGAGCATCGCCGGGGGACGATCGGCGGTGACGACGAGGCGCTTGCCCGCGGTCATCAGATCGTCGATCGTGTGAAGCAGCTCTTCCTGCGTCGAATTCTTGCCGATCACGAATTGCAGGTCGTCAAGCAGCAGCAGGTCGGCGGCGCGCAGCCGCGCCTTGAACGCCATCATGTCGCCGCCGCGCATCGCGCCGACGAATTCGAGCATGAATTTTTCCGCCGACATCAGGATGATATTCGCGGTCGGGTGCGCCGCGGCATAGTCCTGCGCCATCGCCTGGAGGAGGTGCGTCTTGCCCTGCCCGGTGCCCGAGCAGAGATAGAGCGGGTTGAACTGCGGCGCCTCGACCATCGCCATCCGGCGCGCGGCGTTGGCGGCGAGGATGTTGCTGCGCGCGACGACGAAGCGGTCGAACGACAGGCGCGGGTCGAAGCCCAGCAGCGCGGGATTGGCGGCGGGTGCCGGCGCCGGCGCGTCGAAGCTCGGCAGCGGCGAGGCGGCGAGCGCCGTGGCGCGATCGTCCGCCGCGGCACCGCCGCGCACCGTGACGCCGCGCACCGCGGGCAGCTGCTGCCGCCAGGCGAGTTCGAGCCGGTCGCCAAAGCGTTCGTTGATCCAGTTCGCCGAAAAACGGCTGACGGTTTCGAGCGTCACCACGCCCGACAGCGTGCAATAGTCGGCAAAGCGCACGGGCTTCAGCCAATGGTCGAAAGTACGCACGCCAAGGTCGCGGCGCAGCCCTTCGGCGACGCGCGGCCAGAGCGTTGCGGCATCACCGCTCATTGCTCCGCCCTTTGCGTCATGCCCATGCCAATTGCTGCTTTCTATCACGCCGTGCCGCCCCCTCAGGTCCCCGCGCGTCGCACGATCGGGCGGCCGGCCACGCGCCGATTCGTCGCCTGCGCAGGGCGCAGGCATACTATCCGGGGCAGATAGCCCGAGAAGATGCGAATCATGTCGATGTGGCGGCCACCGGCGAAGGCCGACGACGCACCCTGTCTAGTCAGCCCGCGCCGAGTCGATCAAGGTCTGGCCGTGTAAAAATACTGAAATAAAAATCTTGACTCACTAGGGGGGCCGGAATCGCGCCAGAACGTCAATTTATGACTATTTTTCAATAGTTTAAATATGACATTCTAGTGACCAAACAACGAATCGCCGTAAATCCGTCACTTACCGCGCTGCAACACTATTGCCATCGCGCTGTCACAATATCCGACGCAAAAAAGGACCCGCGGGCATGAAGCCAGCGGGTCCTTTTTGTTCCCTTTCGGGACAAAGCGAATCAGGCGATCGCGTTCACGCTCTTGGTCAGGCGCGAGAACTTGCGCGCCACGGTGTTCTTGTGGAGCACACCCTTGGCAACGCCGCGCGCCATTTCGGGCTGCGCCGCCTTCAGTGCGGTCGCGGCCGCGTCCTTGTCACCGGCGGCGACGGCGTTCTCGACCTTCTTCACCAGCGTGCGGATGCGCGAAACGCGATTCTTGTTCACGACGGTGCGCGCGGTGTTGCGGCGGATGCGCTTTTTTGCCTGCGGCGTATTGGCCATAAATTCCTCGGTTTCCAAACGGTCTAAGTCAGTCGGAGCGCAGCGTCACCGGAGCAGCCGAATCGCGCAAACAGGCGAATCAATGTCCGGATACGGCCGGTTCCGGTAACCCGGACCCTGCTCGAAGGGTGCGCGCATAGCCAGCTTGACCCTTTTGGTCAATGCCTATTGCGGGAAAGCGCACGCATTAGCGCTGGCATTTCGGGCAAAAGAAGGTCGACCGGCCCGATTGCACGATCCGGGCGATCGTCCCGCCGCATTCGCAAGTCTCGCCCTCGCGCCCATAGACGCGCCAGTCCTTGGCAAAATAGCCGAGGTCGCCCTCGGGACTGAGGAAGTCGCGCAAGGTCGAGCCGCCGGCCGCGATCGCCGCAGCCAACACATCCTTGATCGCGGGCACCAGCGCCGCGAGTTTCGCCCTGGGCACATCGGCCGCGGGCTTCGTCGGCGCGATGCGCGCCATGTTGAGCGCTTCGCACACATAGATATTGCCGAGCCCCGCGACGACCGTCTGATCGAGCAGCATCGCCTTGATCGGCGCGCGGCGCGCGGCGAGCGCCTTCGCCAGATAGGCGGCGTCGAAAACGTCGGACAAGGGTTCGGGACCGAGCGTCACGAACGCCGGAAACAAGGTCAGCGGATCGCCGCTGACGAGGTCGACCGATCCGAAGCGCCGCGGATCGTGGAGGAACAACCGGTGCCCCGCGGTTTCGAGCAGCAGATGATCGTGCTTGCCCGCCTCGCCGCCCTCGGTCCGCCAGCGCCCCGACATGCCGAGGTGGAAGATCATATGGTCGTCGCGGTCGGTCGAGATGACGCCATATTTGGCGCGGCGCGACAGGCCCGTGACCGTCGCGCCGGTCAGCCGCTGCGCAAGGTCGGCGGGAAAGGGCCGGCGCAGGTCGGGGCGAAAGGTGGTGACCGCGGTCAGCCGCTGGCCCTCGAGGAAAGGCGCGAGGCCGCGGACGGTGGTTTCGACTTCGGGAAGTTCGGGCATATCGTCTATCGGGCTACGCGCCATTTGCGCGGGCGGCAAGGCCCGGCTAAAGGCCGACGCAACACACCATCTCCCCGCAAAGGCGCGCACTCCATGGCCACTCCCGACACCGTCAGCTTCGGCTATGAACAGGTCCCCGCGGGCGAGAAGACCGCGATGGTCGGCGAAGTGTTCAGCCGCGTCGCGCGCAAATACGACATTATGAACGACGCGATGTCGGGCGGCATGCATCGCCTGTGGAAAGACCGCTTCGTGCGCCGCGTGAAACCGCGCGAAGGCGAGACGATCCTCGACATGGCGGGCGGCACCGGCGACATCGCCTTTCGCATGGAGCGTTTCGGCGCGAGCATTACCGTCGCCGACATCAACCCCGACATGCTCGGCGTCGGCGTCGAGCGCGCCGCCGAACGCGGCATCGACACGCTGGTGTGGTCCGAACAAAATGCCGAGAAGCTGTCGTTCCCCGATCAGTTTTTCGACGCCTATACGATCGCCTTCGGCATCCGCAACGTCACCGACATCCCGGCGGCGCTGCAGGAAGCGCATCGCGTGCTGCGTTATGGCGGCCGTTTCTTCTGCCTCGAATTTTCGACCAACGAATGGCCGGGCTTCGCGCAGGCCTATGACGCCTACTCGCACCACCTCGTCCCCAAGCTCGGCAAGCTGATCGCCGACGACGAGGACAGCTATCGCTATCTGATCGAATCGATCCGCCGCTTCCCGCCGATGCCCAAATTCGCGCAGATGATCCGCGAAGCCGGCTTCACCGCGGTGAAGGTCGAACCGATCCTCGGCGGTCTCGTCGCGATCCACAGCGGGTGGAAGGCTTGACCCGTCCCGTCGTCCATATCCTGCGCCTGCTGAAATGGGGACGCATCCTCGCGCGCCACGGTGCGCTGCGCGGAATCGAAGCTGCGCCCGAAACGCCGGCGGGGGTGAAGCGCCTGTGCCGGATTGCACGGCTGGGCACGATCCAGCCGAAAATCCCCGACTATGCCACCGCATTTCAGGCGATCGGCCCCGCCGCGGTAAAACTCGGCCAGACGCTCGCGACACGCCCCGACCTCGTCGGCGAGGAAGCGGCGCGCAATTTGCTGAGCCTGCAGGACGCCCTCGCGCCGGTCGGTTTCGACCGCATCAAGCAGGAAATCGAGGCGGTCTTCGAAACCCCGCTCGAAAACCTCTACAGCGAATTCGATCCCGAGCCCGTCGGCTCGGCCTCGATCGCGCAGGTCCACCGCGCGGTGACCACCGACGGCCGCAAGGTCGCGGTGAAGGTCCGCCGCCCCGGCATCGACAAGCAGTTCGCGCGCGACATCGACACCTATGAATGGGCGGCGGCGCATCTTGAGGCGCTCGGCGGCGAAGCGACACGCCTGCGCCCGCGCGAAGTGATCGCCAATTTCCGCCGCTGGACCTTGCGCGAGCTTGATCTGCGCCGCGAGGCCGCCTCGGCGTCCGAGCTCGCCGACGCGATGGTCGGGGTGCCGACCTATCAGGTCCCCGCGATCGACTGGGATCGCACCGCGAGCCGCGTGATGACGCTCGACTGGATCGACGGGATCAAGATTTCGCACCGCGAGCAGCTGATCGCCGCGGGGCACGACATGGAAAAATTGTCGGCGAACCTCGTCAACGCCTTCCTGCGGCAAGCGATCGCCGAAGGCTTTTTCCACGCCGACATGCACCAGGGCAATTTGTTCGTGAAGGCCGACGGCACGATCGCCGCGGTGGACTTCGGCATCATGGGGCGGATCAACCGCCAGGCGCGCTACTGGCTCGCCGAAATCCTTTACGGCCTGACCACGGGCAATTATCGCCGCGTCGCCGAGATTCATTTCGAGGCGCAATATGTGCCCGATTATCACAATGTCGAGGAGTTCGCGACGGCGCTCCGCGCGGTCGGCGAGCCGATGCGCGGCAAGCCGGTGAGCGAGCTCAGCGTCGGGCAGATGCTCGACGGGCTGTTCGCGATCACGCGCGATTTCGACATGCAGACGCAGCCGCACCTGCTGCTGCTCCAAAAGACGATGGTGATGGTCGAGGGCGTCGCGACGATGCTCAATCCCAAGATCAACATGTGGAATGTCTCGGGCCCGTTCGTCAGCGAGTGGATTCGCGACGAACTCGGCCCCGAGGCCGCGCTCGCCGACGGCCTGCGCGAACAGGGCAAGACGCTGGCGCTGATCCCCGACATCATCCGCCGCCTCGACGCGCAATTGCCGAAGAAAGGCGCCGCGCCGCCCGCCCCGCCGCTGCCCGAAATTCCGTTGATGTGGGATGTGGGCGAGAAAAAGCGCTGGTGGCGCTATGCGCTGACCGCGCTCGCGGGCGCCGCGGCAGGCGCCGGCATCCTGAACTGGCTGGGATGACCGTCGCCCGACGGGCTTACGGCGCCTGGTTATCGGACATTTACGCTAAATCGCTAAGGCTTGGCCTCGACCAACCCCGGACGTGAAATCCGGACAGAGCCATTCAGGCGTCCGCTTGAACTGAAGCGAGGAAGCGCATAACTGATGCGCGAAGGAGACGGCGATGAATCAAACCCAGTCGATCGCCGCCCACCCGGGGCAGGCCAGCCACCGCTGATGTCCTCGCCGCGCATCCTCCTGATCATCGGCGGCGGTATCGCCGCCTATAAATCGATCGAACTCGTCCGCCTGCTGCGCAAGGCGGGCTATGTCGTGCGCTGTGTCATCACGCGCGCGGGCGAGCAGTTCGTGACGCCGCTGACGCTCGCGGCGCTTAGCGAAAACAAGGTCTACACCAATCTCTTCGACCTCAAGGACGAGGTCGAGATGGGACATATCCAATTGAGCCGCGAGGCCGATCTCGTCGTCGTCGCGCCCGCGACCGCCGACCTGCTCGCCAAGATGGCGGCGGGCATCGCCGACGATCTGGCGACGACCTTGCTGCTCGCGACCGACAAGCCGGTGCTCGCCGCGCCCGCGATGAATGTGCGCATGTGGCTGCACGCCGCAACGCGCCGCAACATCGCGACCTTGCGCGGCGATGGCGTGACCGTGATGGAGCCCGACGAGGGCGAGATGGCGTGCGGCGAATATGGCCCCGGGCGGCTGCCCGAGCCCGCCGCGATCAAGGATGCGATCGATGTGGCGCTCGCCAACGCACCGGCACCGGTCGCGCTGACCGCTCCGGAGGCGCTGGCGGGCCAGCCCGATTTCGCGCCCGCCAACCGGCGCCCGCTCTACGGCCGCCGCATCCTGATCACCGCCGGCCCGACGCACGAACCGATCGACCCGGTGCGTTACATCGCCAACCGATCGAGCGGGAAGCAGGGTTTTGCGATCGCCGCCGCCGCCGCCGAAGCCGGCGCCGAGGTGCTGCTGATCGCCGGCCCCGTCCCGCTCCCGACCCCGCCCGGCGTGATTCGCGTCGATGTCGAGACCGCGGTCGAGATGGCGGCCGAGGTGCAGCAAGGCCTGCCGGTCGATGCCGCGATCATGGTCGCGGCGGTCGCCGACTGGCGCGCCGCCGACACCGCGGTGCAAAAGATCAAGAAGGATGGCAGCGGGCAGGTGCCGCCGCTCGCGCTCGCCGAGAATCCGGACATCCTCGCCGGCCTCGCCAAATCGCCCGAACGCCCGAAACTGCTGGTCGGTTTTGCCGCCGAAACCAACGACGTGATCGCGCATGCCGAGGCGAAGCTCGCGCGCAAGGGGTGCGACTGGATCGTCGCGAACGACGTTTCGGCCGACCCGATGGGCGGCGAGAACAACCGGGTGCATATCGTTAGCAAAACCGGCGTAGACAGCTGGGACCGGCTGCCCAAGCAGGCCGTCGCCCGCAAATTGATGGAAAAGATCGCCGATGAGCTCGAAAAACGCGCCCCCCTTGAACGAGATTGAAATCGCCATCCAGCGGCTGCCCAACGGCGGCGGCCTGCCCCTGCCCGCCTATGCCAGCGACGGCGCGGCGGGAATGGATGTCGTCGCGGCCGAGACGCTGACGCTGCGCCCCGGCGCGCGCCACGCGGTCGCAACGGGCTTCGCGATGGCGATCCCGGCGGGTTATGAGGTGCAGGTGCGCCCGCGTTCGGGGCTCGCGCTCAAACATGGTGTCACCTGCCTCAACACGCCCGGCACGATCGACAGCGATTATCGCGGCGAAGTGAAGGTGATCCTCGCGAACCTCGGCGACGAGAGCTTCGAGATCAAGCGCGGCGATCGCATCGCGCAGCTCGTCCCCGCCCCCGTCCAGCGCGCGGCCTTCGCCGAAGTCGCGACGCTCGACGAAACCGCGCGCGGCGCGGGCGGTTTCGGGTCGACCGGGGTCGAGAGCGATGCGGTCGATGAGACCGCGGACACGGCCGGCGTCGCTTCGCTGTCGGGCATCAAGCTGCGCTGACCGGTGCTCAGCGACGCCGAACTCGACCGCTATGCCCGCCAGATCATCCTGCCGGCCTTTGGCGGTGCTGGACAGGCGAAGCTGAAGAGCGCGCATGTCGCGATTATCGGCGCGGGCGGGATCGGCTGTCCGGCGATCACCTATCTGGCCGCGGCGGGCGTCGGCAAACTCTCGATCATCGACCATGACGTGATCGAGCTCAGCAACCTCCAGCGCCAGCCACTGTTCACCGATGCCGATATCGGCGCGCGCAAGGCCGATGTCGCCGCCAGCGCGGCGCGGCGGATCAACCCGCACGTCGACGCCGTCGCGGTCGCCGAACGGCTCGATGATGGCAATGCCGAGGCGCTGCTGGCGGGCACGAGCCTGATCCTTGACGGCTGCGACAATTTCGACACGCGGCTTGCGGTGAACCGCGCCGCCGTCGCGCTGCACATCCCGCTGCTCAGCGCCGCGATCGGCGCCTTCGAGGGGCATGTTGCGCTGTACGAAGGCTGGCGCGCGGAGTGCGCCTGCTATGCCTGCCTGGTCGGCTCCGATCCCGACCGCGAAGGCATCAACTGCGCCGAAACCGGCGTGATGGGCGCACTCGCGGGGATGATCGGGACGATGGCGGCGCTGGAGACTGTGCGCGCGCTCACCGGGCTCGGGTCGTCCTTGACCGGCCGGCTCGCGATCGTCGATATGCTCGACAGGCGCTGGCGCGAGGTTGGCGTACCGAAGGATCCGCTATGCCCGGTCTGCCGAGCCTGAACATCATCGTCGCGGTCGCCGAGGGGCGGCGGCTTTACGCCGCACTCGAAGCGGGAATGGCGGCGGCGGCGTTGGGCCGGCCGGTGCGTATCTTCCTGCAGGGCGAGGCCGCCGCGCTGTTGCGCGACCCGGTTGCTTTTGCTGGCGACGAGGCGCGCCGCGCCGCGGGGCAGCCCGATCTCGCCTGGCTCGTCGAAGAGGCGATCGCGATGGAGATCGGCCTTTTCGTCTGCCAGTCGGGCATGGCGCTCGTCGGCATCGCGGCGACCGAACTGGTGCCGCATGTCCGCGCCGCGGGGCTGGTCAGCTTCATGGCCGAGATCGGCGCCGAGGACAGGCTGATCGTTTACTGAATGTCTCCCCTCCCGCTTGCGGGAGGGGTTGGGGGTGGGCGTGAGCGCAGCGAACTCCCGAGATACCGATGGCCCACCCCGCTGCAACTAGCGAACAAGTTCGCAAGTTTCGCTGCCCCTCCCGCGAGCGGGAGGGGAGATTTCATCACGGATTATCGCAGACCTTGATCGCGTCCGCTTCGGGGCGCCTGCCCTCGGGCTCGAAGCGCGCGAGGTAGCCGCCGGCGTGCTGCTTGTCGTCGTAGGAGACGAGCTTGTAGCCCACCGCCTCGAACTCGCAGACGAGCAGACGGAAGGGCGTGCCATGCTGCGCGATCGGGCGGTCGCCGTCGACGACGATCACCTGCCCGCCCTTGCGCAGCGCCGGACGCAGGCGCCAGAGGAAGGCGTAGGGCTCGCCGATCTCGTGATACATATGGACCATGAAGACGCGGTCGAAACTCGCCGCGGGCAGGCGCGGATCGTCGACCGCGCCGAGTTTCAGCGAGACATTGTCGAGCCGCTCGCGCGCGACGCGGTCGGCGAGCCGCTCGATCACCTCGGGAATGATATCCTGCGCGAGGACGCGGCCGCCGATGCCGACGCGCTGCGCCAGCCGCACCGTATAATAGCCGTCACCCGCGCCGATGTCGGCGACGGTCATGCCGGGCCGCACGTCGGCCGAGTTCATCACGTCCTCGGCCTCGTTGACGCGGTCGCGCGCTTCTTCGGTCGACCATTTGGTCGAGACGGTCGGCGCGACCGGCCGGTCGGCGGGCGGAAATTCGCGCGCGGTCTCGGCGCGGTCGCTGCCCTCGTCCCACGGCGTATCGCAGCCGTTCAGCAGCGGCATGAGCGCCAGCAGGACGGCCGCTGCGCGCTTCATCAGTCGATATCTTCCACTTCGACCTTTTCGCCCGTCACCTTCTGCGACAGCGCCGCGGCCATGAAGGGGTCGAGCGCGCCGTCGAGCACGTCGGACGGTGCGGTCGAGGTCACGCCGGTGCGCAGATCCTTCACCAGCTGATAGGGCTGGAGGACATAGGAGCGGATCTGGTGGCCCCAGCCGATCTCGGTCTTCGCCTGATATTCGCCCGATGCCGCGGCTTCGCGCTTTTGCAGCTCGGCCTCGTACATCCGCGCCTTCAGCATGCCCATCGCGGTCGCGCGGTTCTTGTGCTGCGACCTGTCGTTCTGGCTCGCGACGACGATGCCCGTCGGGATGTGCGTGATGCGCACCGCCGAATCGGTCGTGTTGACGTGCTGCCCGCCCGCGCCCGAGGCGCGATAGGTGTCGATCTTGAGGTCGCCTTCGTTGATCTCGATATCGATATTGTCGTCGATCACCGGATAGACCCACACGCTCGAAAAGCTCGTGTGGCGGCGCGCCGAGCTGTCGTAGGGCGAGATGCGGACGAGGCGGTGGACGCCGCTTTCGGTTTTGGCATAGCCATAGGCATTCTCGCCCTTCACCAGCATCGTCGCCGACTTGATGCCCGCCTGTTCGCCCGCCTGATATTCGACCAGCTCGACCTTCAGCCCGCGCTTTTCTGCCCAGCGGCTGTACATGCGCTGGAGCATTTCGGCCCAGTCCTGGCTTTCGGTGCCGCCCGCGCCCGCATGGACTTCGATATAGGCGTCGTTGGCGTCGGCCTCACCCGCGAGCAAGGCCTTGATCTTGTCTTCCTCGGCGCGCGCCGCCAGCACGCCAAGCGATGCGACGGCTTCGTCGACCATCGCCTCGTCGCCTTCCATCTCGGCAAGCTCGATCAGTTCGGCGGTGTCGGCGCATTCGGTCTCGATCGCGCGCGTCGCGGTGATCGCTTCGTCGAGCCGGCGGCGTTCGCGCATGACTTCTTGCGCGGCCTTGGCGTCGTTCCACAGCGTCGGGTCCTCGACCTTCGCATTGAGTTCGTCGAGCCGCCGCACCGCGCGGTCCCAGTCGAGGAAACGCCGCAGCAGCGCCAGCGCGGCGCCAATCTTGTCGATATGATCCTGCGCTTCGGCGCGCATGTCCTTGCTCCTGAAATATGTTGATCCCGCCCTTACGGCTTCAAGCGCCGCAGGGGAAGGTGGTCCAAGCCGTCAGATGATGCCGCCGCGGTCGTCGAGGAAGTCGCTGTCGGTGCGGCCGGTCGATCCCTTTTGCGACGGACCGCCGGTCGCCCGCCGCTGCGTCTTGATCGGCTTGATTTCTTCTTCGCGGATCGTCCGGCGCGGTTCGCTTTCGGGCTTGAAGGCTTCCCAGATGATCGACGCCTTCGGGTCGGTGCCCGGCCAGCTGCCATAGACGCGGCGGCCCGACTGGCGATCGATGCGCACCATCCGCACACCCTTTGGCGCCGAGAAGGGGATCGGCTGGCGATCGGCGAGCGCGGCGAGCGCGAAATCCTTGAAGATCGGCGCGGCATAGCTGCCGCCCTGCGCATAGCCGCCCATGCTGCGCGGCTGGTCGAAGCCGATATACATGCCCGCGATCACGTCGGGGGTGCCGCCGACAAACCACACATCGTTCGGGCCCGAGGTCGTGCCGGTCTTGCCGAACAGCGGCACGTCGAGGTCGCGCAGCCGCACTGCGGTGCCGCGCTGGACGACGCCTTCGAGCATATGGACGACCTGGTACGCGGTGATCGGATCCATCAGCTGCTTGCCCGACCGGGCAAAGCGCGGCATCGGCCGGCCGTCCCAATCCTTCTTGTTGCAGCCCTCGCACGGTTTCCAGTTCGCCGGGAAGACCACCTTGCCGCGGCGGTCCTGCGCATAGTCGATGACGCGCGGTTTCAGCGCGCGGCCGTGGTTGGCGAGCATCGCGTACGCATTGGTGATCTTTTCGACCGTCGTCGTCCCGGCGCCGAGCGCGGTCGACAGATAGGGTTCGTGCTTGCCGATGCCCATCGTCTGGATCGTTTCGACGACCGGCTCCATGCCGACCTGGCTCGCGGTGCGCACCGTCATCAGGTTGCGCGACTGCTCAAGACCCCAGCGCATCGTATGCTCGCCCGAGCCACCCGCGCCGCCGAAGTTGCGGAAGCATTTGTTGCCGAGGCTGGCGCCCTGATAGACGCAGAAAGGCCCGTCGACGATCATCGTCGCGGGTGTCATGCCATTGTCGAGCGCCGCGGCGTAAACGAAAGGCTTGATCGTCGAGCCCGGCTGGCGTTCGGCCTGCGTCGCACGGTTGAACGGCGAGAGGCGGACGTCGAAGCCGCCCTGCATCGCATAAATGCGGCCCGAATGCGGGCTTTCGACGACCATGCCGCCCGACACTTCGGGAATATTGCGCAAGGCATAGCTGCTGCCGCCGGTCGATTTGACGACGATCAGCTGGCCCGGGCGCATCGCCGAAAAGGCGCTGCCGCCGGTCTTGCGATAGCCCATCGTCGCGGCGCTCGCGGGCAGCGTGCCGGTGTCGCCGTTGGAAAAGCCGATCCGCGCCGCGCCCGCCGACTTCGAGAGCACCGCGGCGACGCGCCAATTGTCGTAATCGATGCCGATGAAGCTCGACGCGAGACGGCTCTGCCACTGGTCGTCGGCCTCGATCGTCGCGATCGGTCCCGACCAGCCCTTGCCCGCGTCGTAGCGCTGGAGCCCCTTGCGCAGCGCCATCGTCGCGCCCGTCTGCATCTTGCCGTCAAAGGGGGTGCGCACCCACAGGCCGCCGGCATAGACGCTGAGCCGGCCGTCCTCGGCGGTTTCGCCGAACTGGGCGATCAGCTGGCGCCGCACCTCTTCCATATAATAGCCGCCGACCTGCGCGACCGCGGTGTTGCCCGTGTTGGTCAGGCCGAGCGGCATCGCGCGCGCCGCGTCGCGCTGCGCGGTGCTGATCCAGCCATTGTCCTGCATCGACCCGAGCACGAAATTGCGGCGCGCGAGCGCCTCACGCTCGAAACGCGCGCGGCCGTATTTCTCGGGCGCCTTGGGCAGGATCGCGAGGAACGCCATCTCGTGCAGCTGGAGCTGGTCGACATCCTTGTCGAAATAGGCGCGGCTCGCCGCCTGCACGCCGAAGCTGCGGCGGCCGAGCGGGATTTCATTGAGATAGAGCTCGAGAATCTGTTCCTTGGTCAGCGCATCCTCGATGCGCATCGCGAGGATCGCCTCGCGCACCTTGCGGCGATAGCTGAGCTCGTTGGTGAGCAGCAGGTTCTTCGCGACCTGCTGGGTGATCGTCGAGGCGCCGACGGGGCGGCCGCTGTTCGACAGGTTGGTGATGATCGCCGAGGCGATGCCCGGATAGTCGATGCCGCCGTGGCTGAAGAAGGTCTTGTCCTCGGCCGCGAGGAAGGAGCGCACGAGCAGCTGGGGGTATTCGCTATATTCGAGCTGGACGCGGCGTTCGCGGGCATAGCTGTGCACCGGATTGCCCTCGCCGTCGCGGACCATCGTCGGCAGCGGCGGTTCATAGTCGCGCAGCTGGTCGACCGACGGCAGGTCGCGCGCGAAAACCGCCCAGATCAGCGCGAGAAAGAGAACACCCGCGAGCGCGAGATAGCCGAGCCAGCGGAACCAGCGCCGGGTCCACATATCGCTCAGCCATGCGATGACGGCATTGCTGTCGCGGCGCAGGCGCAAGCGGAAATCGGGCGGACTGTCAGCGGCCATATGCCCCCGCCTCTAAAGCCTGAACCGTCGAAAGGGAAGCGTGCTTGCGGCGAGGTGCGTTTCTACTCCCCTCCCGCTTGCGGGAGGGGTCGGGGGAGGGTTTGTTTCCTCAGCCATATCCGCGACATGCCCTCCCCTAACCCCTCCCGCAAGCGGGAGGGGGACTTAAAAGGTCGAGCAGCGCCGAGCGCAGCATCGCGGCCACTTCAGCAAGCACGACGCCCGCCGAAACGCGGTCTTCCTCATAGAGCATTTCGTCGGCGGCAAAGCCGAGCTCGACCGCCAGCCGCAGCCGCGACCAGAGCATTTCACGGTCGATACCGGGAAGATGCGGCGTACAGGCATCGGCAAGCCGGCCGGTCACATGGCGATGCGATTCGAGCCGGACATGCACGAGGCGCGGCGTCGCGTGCAGCGCGCGCAAGATCCACACCGCCCCTGGTTCGGCGCGCGTCACCGCGGCATTTTCGGCCAGGAGATCTCCGATATGATCCGCCATCCCCGCGACCCCCGCGGGCGCATGACGCGCGATCCAGCTTTCGAGCACATCGTTCTGGCGCTCCATCAGCCGCCGCCCGAGCGCCTCGATCACCGCATATTTATCGTCGAAATAGCGATAGAGCGCGGGCGGCGTCAGCCCGGCGCGCGCGGCGATCATGTTGGTCGAAATCCGCTCGAACCCGACCTCGGCGAGCAAGTCGCCCGCGACGTCGAGCAGGCGCGCCTGCGTCTGCCGCGCGCGGTCCTGCTTCGGCGGCTGGCGGGCGGCGGCGATCACCGCGCCCGGCCACGCGCGCCGACCGGCCAGATGTCGACGAGCGTGTCGCCCGTGACAATATGATAATAATCATAGAGGTTCACCGTCGGGTCGCAGTGCGGCACGGTCAGACTGACCGGGTCGCCGGGGGCGAGCGCGTTGCCAATGTCGGGCGCGATCAGCGCGGCATGCTCGTCGCCCATGAAGGCGAAAAAGGCGGTCTCGGGCGCCCCGCGCTGCACCACAGCGACCCCGCCATCAGTCGACAGCGACTTGTAACCGGCATCGATCGTGACGAGCCCGCTGTGGTTGGCGCTGACGACGCGCGCGTCGACCAACAGCGAAACCTCGAACGGCGGCGCGGCGCCATCGGCGATGTCGCAGTCGAGATATTGCTTGTCCATGAAGACATAGGAACCCGCCTGCAATTCGGTGAAGACGCCGAGCTCGAGGTCGATGCGGTGTGTGCCGGTGCCCGATCCGGTGATGATCGCGGGCGCGAAACCCGCCCCGGTCAGCGCGGCGATGACCTGTTGCAGATAGGCGGTGCGCTCGACGATCGCGGCGCGGCGGTCGGCGTAGCTTTCGATATGCTGCTGCGACCCGCAGTAGAATTGCACGCCGCGATATTCGAGGTTGGGCGATGCGGCGATCGTCTTCGCCAATGTCACCGCCGCTTCAGCCGACGCGACGCCGGTGCGCGCGATACCGGGGTCGATGTCGATGATCACGTCGAGCTTCGCGCCCGTCGCCCCCAGCGCCGCGTCGATACGTTCTGCGATACACGGATGGTCGACGACCGCCATCAACCCGTCGGCGGTGACCGCGAGTTTCGCCAGCCGCTCGATCGCCGCGGGTGCAGCAACGGGCGAAGTGATGAGGATGCCGGTCACTCCGCCCTCGGCGAGCACTTCGGCCTCGCCGATCTTGGCGCAGCAGACGCCGACCGCCCCCGCCGCTTGCTGACGCCGCGCGATATCGACGCTCTTGTGCGTTTTCGCATGCGGGCGCAGCGCGACGCCGTGCTGCGCGGCGAGCGCCGCCATCGCCGCGATATTGCGGTCGAGCGCGTCGACGTCGAGTATCAGCACGGGCGTGTTGAGGTCGGCGCGCGAACCCTGCTGGCCGATCAGATGGTCGTGCAATTCACGGTCGGTCGTCATGCGAACAAGGTCTCCAGATGCGGATTGAGAAATTTGCCGTGCGGGTCGGCGGCGCGGCGCACCGCGGTATAGCGTCCCGCCATTGGATAGAGCGCCGCGACGTCGGCGCGGCTCAGCGTGTGGCGTTTGGCCCAGTGCGGCCGGCCGCCGGCGCCGCGAAAGATCGCCTCGGCTTCGGCGAACAGCGCCGCCCAGGGCATTTTCGCATATTGGTGCATCGAGATCGCAGCGACGGGCCCGGCATTCATCGGGCTCATCCAGATATCGTCGGCGGCGACGGTGCGATATTCGAAGGGAAAAGTGACCGGCAGCCGCTTCTTGCGAATCCAGCCGACGACCTCGTCGAGCGTCTCAAGCCCGGCGGCGCGCGGCATTTCATATTCCATCTCCTCGAACCGCAGCGTCCGGTCGGAGGGAAAGATCGCGTGCGCGGGCCCGCGGCGGCGGCCCGAAATGCCGCTTTTCATCATCAGCCGCTGCAGAAAGGGGGTGAGGAACGGCAGCCGCGCCGACATGTCGAGGATGCGCCGAAACGTCGCCTCCTCCATATCGGTCGTGCTCGGCGGCGGGTCGCACGGATCGCAGAGGTCGAGCGTTTTCAGGATCACCTCGTCGCTGTGCGGAAAGAACCAGAATTCGATATGGCGGTGCTGCTGTGCCAGCGCGTCATAGCTTTCGCGAATCTCGTCCCAGCGGCGCTTTTCGATCCGCTCGGCGAGGTGGAAGGTCGGGACGACCGCGACTTCGATCTCGGTCGCGACGCCGAACAGCCCGAGCGACAGGCGCTGCGCCTGATAGAGGTCGGCGTTCGTCGCGCTATCGCACCAATGCGCCTCGCCATCGGCGCCGACGAGGCGGAAGCCGCGCGCGAAGGTCGAAAGCGAGCCCAGATCGACGCCGGTGCCATGCGTGCCCGTCGCCATCGCGCCCGCGAGCGACTGCGGATTGACGTCGCCCTGGTTGGCGAGCGCCAGCCCCTCCTCCCAGAGCGCCGCGGTCAGTCGGCGGATGCTCCAGCCCGCTGGAATGCGCGCGGTCCGGCGGTCGGCGGCGATGTGCATCGCACCCGCCATATCGTCGAGGCTGACGATCAGCTCGCCCGATTCGCAGAGCGGCATGAAGCTGTGTCCCGCGCCGGTAACGCGCAGCTTGTTCGCGCTGCGGACGAGTGCCGCGAGCTCATCCTCGCTTTGCGGGCGCGCGACCTCGCCGCTCGCGGTGACGCTGCCCGACCAGTTGCTCCACGCCATGCCTCTCTCCCGCAGCGAGCGCGCCCAAGCTGTGCGCCGCCGAAAAGTTAGTCAAGACTATATTTTATGTGCCGAATGGCGGCTTTCGACCGGTTGTCGCCGCTCGTTCACGATAGTAGCGCGCCTCAAAGCAGACACTGGAGAGATCGTCTGGACCGGCTTCCGCATACGAGACGAAGACGGTTCAACCGTCTCTCACCAGAAATTTTCCTCGTGAATCCTGTCAGTTTGTTCGATTGAAGATTTGCTTATAAACAATCGGTGTAGAGAGCAATGGACTGACGATGGTGGTATCCACCACCAGATCCTGGCCAACGCTGCGATACGTTGTGATCCGCTCGCTGTCGTCGCCACGGAATGTTAGAGAAATAGCTTCGCCATCAGCTTTTGCCGACACATCGAAAACAAGCACTTCAATGAGCTTCCACTTGACGGGATCTCCGCCTATCCAAACGACGAAAGGTACTTTGTCATCATATGTGATCCCGACTCGATCTCCTACAATCGAGATTCTCATTCTATTTACCGCAATGGACTTGCGTAGCCTCATGCGAGCGAGAGGGCGCTTGGCGCTGGAAAGGCCTGCAATAACGCTCTCGATCGCTTGAAAGGCGTTGTCGCTCCGTTCCTCGTCCAGAACATAGATGCCTGAAACCACACCTTGCACGGGGCTCGCGGAGCCTGAGCTAGAGCTCAAGATGGAAGCTCCGATCGCCGCCGACAAAGTCCAATGACGCATGACGCTCTCCTCAAATCCCGCGGCTCGCCGTGACAGGTGCAGTGACGATCCGGCTTAGCGTATAGGTGAGGCTTGGTTGTCAAATCGAGGGACTTCTTCCCGTTTGTAGGCGCACGTACTGGCGGAGGGCTGGCTGTACCAAGGGGCCGAGCCTTGCGGCCGCTAACTCGATCCCCAAACTCGAAAGCGGACCAGCCGCTCACCACCCCAAAGCCGCCGTCAACGACAATGCGATGCCGCCCGAAACAAAGCGATTGCAGAAAACAGCGCCTAGCGCGCCACGATCCGCCGCGCGAAATGGACCTGCACCGCGTTGCGCACCCCGCGCGCGACCTTTTTCTGGCCCGCCGACGAGGCAAGGAATTTGCTGTCGTCCTTGTTCGAGATGAAGCCCGTTTCAAACAAGACCGACGGGGTGTCGGGCGCCTTCAGCACGATGAACGAGGCGAAGCGGTGCGCGGTCGTGCGGAATTTGACGTCGCCCGACGCCTCGCGCTGGAGCAGCCGTGCGAAATCCGACGCGACATTCATCGTTTCGCGCTGGGTCAGGTCGAGCAGGATCGCCGACACGTCGCCGCTGTGCGCGCCGAGGTCGACACCGTTGATGACATTCGCCTTATTCTCGCGCGCCGCCAGCCGCGCCGCCTCGCGGTCGGAGGCGACTTCGGACAGCGTGTAGATCGAAGCGCCGCTGGCTTGGCTGTTTTCGGCGGCGTCGGCGTGGACCGAGATGAACAGGTCGGCTTTCAGCCGCCGGGCGATGCCATAACGCTCCTCGAGCACCAGAAAACGGTCGTCCGCGCGCGTCAGCGCGACGCGCACGCGGCCCGAGGCGAGCAGATCGGCGCGGATCGCGCGGGCGAGCGCGAGGGTGATATCTTTTTCGCGCTTGCCGCTGTGCGGCGAAATCGCGCCGGGGTCGTGCCCGCCGTGCCCGGCATCGATCACGACGAGCGGCAGGCGGTCGTTCGCCGGCCCCTCGATGCGCGGCAGCGCCACCGAGGGCTTCGGCTTTCCGATCGGAACGGTCACGCTGTATCTTTTTCCCGGGCGTTTTGCACGGAATCCCGCCGAAACCGGCCGTTCGATGCGCGGCCTGTCGAACGCCGGATCGACGATTGGCCGTCCCGCAATAGCTGCGGGCGGGGTCGCGATCATGCCAAGCAGGGCAAGCAGGCTCATGGCGCGTCTATGCCGCCCGAAGCGCGCGCTGGTCCAGCGCTTATTGAAAACATGGCTCCCCTGGCCGCAGAGCAATGTGAATCATCGATTAGGCATCGCGCGCCAAACCCGCGTCAACCGGCAGGTTAGCAAGCGATTCAGCCTGTTCGCAGGTGTGGGTTTTCTTGCAACACCCCTGCATCATCCTATCTTTGTACGGTGGTTGTGGTTGCCGTCGGCAGATGCCGATGCTAGCACGCCCTCACTGACGGTGTCGTTCCCGGTGCCGTCCGGCCTTTTGAGGGGAGGGCCTGCTCCGCGAATATGCGGAACATGGCCGCCTTGGCGCCGGACATACGGGGAAGGGCGACCTGCCGCCAGTCCACCCGGTTGACCGGACAGTCGGGGCGTGCGCATCATGCCCGCCCTGCGCGCCCGCCCCTCCCCTAACCGGGTGATGCCGCCCGGCGCTTTCCCTGGCCTCCTCCGCTTCCGCCCCCGGCCGCTTT
>NZ_JNFD01000016.1 GCF_000756375.1 Sphingopyxis sp. LC81
CATGGTGGTTCCTTCGACTTGTTCAGGTCGAGGGAACCGTAATTATCTGGAGTGAAATCATGGAAAACCGAAGGAAACCTGCGCCTCGCGCCGCCACGCTCGACATAAACTGCGACTGCAAAGAATACATCTAATGTTGAGCTCAACATTACACGTACTCTCGGGGCGACAGGTCGAGCGCCAGCTCCGCCCGATCAGCGGCATCGAGATCGGCGAGGCGGCGCGAGAGCAGGGCTTCGCTTGTCGTCACGAGCTGGATGACGGCGCTTTGGTCTGATTGCAGAGCGACATCGATCGCGGGTAGCAGGCTTGGCAATTTCATCGCGAGAAGGAGCGCGGAAAAGAAACGCTGTTTCGCACTTTCGAAACGCGATCTCGCGGCCGACAAGGCTTGTCCGTTGAGCGTGGAGCCGGTCAGCCTATCAACGACACCGGCTGCGGCAAGTGCATCCTCCATATTTCGATGAATGATCGCCCAAGCGTCGGCATAGGTGTCGAAATCCTTGATCTGCGCGGGCGTAAGCTCGTGCTCGAGGATATCATATTCGACGCCGGCGTATGAAAGCGCGCGCGCGGTATAGACCCCCATTGCTTTCAGTTCGCGCGCGACAAGCTCCATTGCGGCGACGCCGCCGTCACGAATACGCGCGGTGAATGCTTCCCGGTCGACAAAGGCTGTGCCTTCGCCCCAGAGGCCAAGCCGGGTCGCATAGGCCAGATTGTTGACATCGGACGCGCCGGTAGCGGAAGCATAGATGACACGTGCGCGGGGTAAGCGGTTCTGAAGTTCAACGCCCGCAATGCCCTGCTGGGATCCCGATGTCGCGCCGAACCGCCCTTCTCCTCCGGCAACCCCGCCCATGGCGTGCGCTTCGTCGAACAGGAGCAAACCGTCGAACTCGCCGCCGAGCCAATTCAGGATCTGATCAAGGCGGCGATCGCCACCGGCTTCGCTCCGCAAGGTGGCGTAGGATGCGAACAAGATGGAATCGCCGATCTCGATCCCCGCGCCCGCGCGGACACGGCCCAAGGGTTGAATATCGAGCGGCGTTCCACCGAGCGCCTGCCAGTCGCGACGGGCATCTTCGATCAAGGCGCTGCTATCGCTCAACCAGATATGGCGCCTTTTACCGCGCAGCCATTGATCCATGATGATTCCGGCGATCTGACGCCCCTTTCCTGCTCCGGTTCCGTCACCAAGGAAGAAGCCTTGGCGGTAACTTTGGCCTTCGGGATGGGGAACGAGAGCAAGGCCCTTCTCCGGCAGGCGATATCGGCCCGGGAGGTCGATTTCCGTCGCGGCGAGAGCATGGACGATCGTCTCGAGCTGGGCCGTGCTCAAAATCTTGTCGTCGAGCACCCGCTTGGGAAGCTGCGGTCGATAGTTCGGCGCCGGCAGCGCGACGGCCGCCATCGCGGCGGACTCGACCAGCGGGCTCGGATGGTCCGAAGGATTATCGAATTCGAGACGCTGGCTGCGCCATGGAACGTAGAGCGCAGTATCGTCGTGGGCTGCGGCAATGGGATCGCGAACCCGATAGTTGACGGTCGCGAACTCGAAGCTCGGAAGTGGTCGCGCGGCCCGCGGGAAGGACTTGGCTGGAACTGCTCGGAATGCGCCGAATAGCGACACAGGTCTTGTCGATCCGCACGGCGTAGGTGGTACGGGAGCTGGCGGAATGTTCGAGCGAGGCGGGATTTCGCGAATGGCTTCAAGAAGGCTGCGCACAGATGCCCTGTTGACTGTCGATGGCGGACGTCTGTTCGCGGGTCCTTTGTCGGCGACGATAATCCGCACGGCGACGGCTGTCCCCTTCCCTGCAAAGCCCTTGTCGAGCCGGAGCATCAACTGGATGTTCGCGCCCGAAGTTGCGCGATCGAACAGCGAGCCGTGTTTTCCGCCGGGCTTGAAGCTGTCCGGCATGATGGCGACGATACGGCCGCCGGGCTGAAGTGCAGCAAGCGCCGCGGCGAAGTGGCGGTGAGCGGCGAACGGGTCCACGGCGCCGGCGGCGTTGCGGGCGAACGGCGGATTCATGATCACGACGGTCGGCGTATCCGATACGTGCTGATTGATCTGCGCCGCGTTAAATGACGTGACGCTGCTTTCGGGAAAAAGGTGCCGGAGCAACCCTGCGCGGACCGAGTCGAGCTCATTGATATGGAGAGCTTTGGCGCGCTCCGCCCACATGGCGAGCATTCCCACCCCGGCGCTGGGTTCAAGGACGATATCGTCGCCACCGATCACGGCGAGGTGCGACACGAGCCATGCGAGCGCCAATGGAGTGGAAAAATGCTGGGCCGAGATTTGCTCCTCGCTTCGGACCGTTTGCGTGGGGAGCCGCTTCTCGAATTCCTCAAGCGCCTCGACGATCCGGGTTGGCGTGTCGGGAAGCATCAACGAGCGGAGCGCGAGTACCGATCCGACCTCAATCGCGACGAAGCTATCGCGCTGCGTCCAGGTTCCGTCGGCCGCGGTGATGCCATATGCCGCGGTCATTGCCTTCGTCGCCAGGCTTCTCGGGAGCGGCGCATTATTATCCTGAAGCGACTGTGCAATCTGGCACGCTGCAGCGTATTGGCGCGCTGCCGCAGCAGGCGCCTGGTCGGTCTCGATGATCATGGAAGGGTCTCCTCTTTCGGGCCAATCTTGGCCCCGAAAGCCCCTCCCCTTCTCTCACTCCCTTACGACGGGCATTGCAGCCTCAGTGTGGCGTCAGTCATCCGTGGGCGTGCCAAAGTAGGCAAGGAGACGCCACGCGAGGTCAGGGTTCAGTTCGACAAACTGTCGACGCCCGTCGGTATCGTCGGCTGTTTTGTGAATGAGGCCGTCATCGCACATTCGCTGAACAAGGCGGAGAGCCGTGCTCAGCGGCAATGGGGATGAAACGCATAGATCGCCTGTGGAGATCTTTTTCTCTTCGCAATGCTGAATGAAGAGATCGATCAGCATGTCCCAAGCCGGCTCCCCCAAATATCTCTTTGATCCAACAATATGCCTGCGGAGCAACCGGCGACGTGCCGTACGCCGTGCATTCGACAGCGCCAGGTCACGATCGGGAAATCCGGTCGAACGACCAGAATCCCGGAGAAGATGATTTTTGACCATTTCCCGGAGGCCGCGACCATGTGGCCGCTGTCCGATCAGAGCGTGGCCCGATCGGCTGACGACGATGTGTTCGGTGAGCTCGATTCCCAAGTTGCTGGCGAGAGCCGCGAGTCTTTCCGTAGACGAGATATCCGCTTCGCTTGGGGTCGGATCACCACTGGGATGATTGTGCACAAGCACAATCGATGCCGCATCGAGCTCCAATGCTCGTTTGAATATGATGCGTGGATAGAGGATGAGCTGGGCCAGGCTGCCCTGCTGCAGCTGCTCGTCCGTTATGAGACGGCAGGCTCCGTCGAGGAACAGAACCCGAAGTACTTCTTCGGGAAGGCTCCCCATCGAGGTCTTGAGATAGGCAATGAGTTTCGGATCAGTCGGCGTGATAGTCCGGCCCATAAGGCTGGAGCGTAGTGCTTCGACACTGGCGGCGCGTGCCGCGAATATGAGGGCCGCAACGCTGTCTCGGCCTCCCAGGGTTCGCCGGAGAGCCTCGGGCTTCTGTGTCAGGACGCGGTCGAGGCTGCGGAATTCGCAGAGCAGCCGGTCAGCTATCTGAAGACTCTCGGAAGGTGCGACTGCAGCGATGAGGGCTGCCAGGACTGATCGCTGCCGCTCCTCCGCAACCGGGTCTGATGCCTCCAGGTTGCGGCGGCGAGGAGCGGCGGCAGAAGCCAGGAGGCAGCAACCTGCATCGTCAAATAGGCAATCGGATGCATCCCCACGTCCGCCAGCCGGCTGAAGTGCGCCAGAAGTGGCAAAGTCTGCAGGACAGCTGCCACCATCGGCCAGAAGCGATGTGCTGTCATCGCCAACATGAAGGTCAAAAGTGCCGCAATCAGGTCGAGAGCCAGATGGGCGGTATCGACGCTCGCGAACTGCGCAGGGATCAGAAGATGAACCAGCTGGTCGACGACGAGCATGCCCAGGAGGATTGTCGCCATCATCCGTTCGGGGCCCCCTCCCTTCCATAGCGCGTAGGCCGAAGCCATCAGCAGCAAGATCAAGAATATGACTATCCGCAACATTCTTCCCCGAAATCATGCTGATGGCTCCCAGTCAAGTTTCAGGCGACGAGGGCAAGCTGCGCGCCGGTTGCTTTGGCCTGATTTGGGCATCGGTGCACATCGAGACCCGCGGTCTCCTGCGCGATGTCCGCGAGCTCGCCATGGACACGCAAGACGTCACCGCTTACCTCGACCAGCGAAAGCTGAGCCTTTGCGAGACGCATGATCGATGCCTGGCCAGTCTTGGGCGCCACGCCAACGCGCTGCCGGGCAGTGACGACGCTCGTCATAAGGGTCGAGACGGCGATGAGGGCGCTGTCGAGGCTTGCTTCGGCAAGGGGAACGTCCTGCTGAAGTCGCAGGGTCATTGCATTGAGATTCTCAGGCATAACTTCTCCTTCCCCGGAAGCGAAGGACTTCCGAGCATTTGTTGGCGTTGCTTTTCAAAAGTTCAGCCGGAGACGAGCCGGGTCAGAGTCTCGGAAATTCCCAGACTTGCATGAACGACAAGCAGCAAAGCGACCAGCATTGTCATCATGAGCGCGAGGCGCGCCAAACCTTTATGATCCCGTCTCCAGATGAGCCCGAGCGGATCAGAAAGCCCTTCCACCGGTCCATCCGTGCTCCGAGCGGCGACTGCCATGTCGGTCAGGTGGATTACGGTCGAGGGGTCTCCCTCCGCGAAGTCAGATGGCACGATTTCCGCGCTGTCTGGAATGTGCATTGGATCATATGTGATCCGATCATACTTTTTCTTGAGGCGCGCATATTCGACTGCTGCCTGATCGCGTGTATCGACACCAAGGATGGATCGAGCCTTTGTAAGGCGCTGGTCGACCGTCGGCTTCGCCAGGCCGATCATGCGCGCGATCTCCTTCGAAGTTTTTCGTTCGAGCAGCGGGTCGAGGCAGGCGCGGTGCTTGCTCGTCAACCGCGACCAGCGCTCGAAGTCGGCCTCATCGCTCACGACAGCACCCGGCACCCTGGCGAGCCGGACATCCCGCGACGGTCCCTCTCGCGCCACGGCACAGCGTTGCCGCCCCACCGGAATGGGACGGACCATTAGCGCGCAACATCGCTCGCTCCCCTCGATCGACACTCGATCGTTATGGTCCGAAACATCGCGCGAGGCGGTTGATCCGGACATCTCTACATCTCTGTTAATAGGGCAAGAAGGCCATATCCGCAAACCGGCGGTCGGGGCTTAATGGTGCCAATTTGGAAGTTTAAGACATGATTGGCCAGATATGGACTATTTTAGCTTGCCTACAGGCTGCGGCTAAGCGACAATGTTGGCATCCTTGAACATCGTCTAGGGGTTTCGTCATGAGCGTTCACAAGGCTCGTATCGTGTCGGGCGGCAGGCTTCAGATTCCGGCGGACGTGCGTAAGGCGCTCGGGATCGCCGATGGGGACGATGTGCGCCTCGAGGTTGTCGACGGAGAGCTTCGCGTCCGATCATTCCAGACAGCGCTTGGCCGTGTGCGAGCTCTTGTCCGCCACCATGTCCCGGCCAGCGCTTCGCTGGCCGACGAATTGATCGCGGATCGCCGGTCGGAGGCGGCGCGTGACTGATTATGTGCTCGATGCCTCCGCCGTTCTCGCCGTGATTCAGGAAGAGCCTGGAGCGGAGCGGATCGAAGCGCATCTAGACACCGGCTGCATCAGCGCGGTGAATCTGGCCGAAGTTGTGGGCAAGCTGCAAGATCGGGGGCTTGGCGACAACGAAATCGATGAACTGATTGCATTGCTCGACCTCGACACACGCATTTTGGACAAGGATGGTGCGGTGTTCATGGGCAAGCTGCGGCAATCCACGAAGGTCGCCGGCCTTTCGCTTGGCGACCGGGCTTGCCTTGCACTCGCACACTCCCTCGGGGCGACGGCTATCACCATGGACCGGGCGTGGAAGGATCTCGAAATCGGCGTCGCCATCGAAGTTGCCCGGTGATGAGACTGCAGCACACCTATAACGCACACGGAACCGCATGATGCGTACCGAGATCGACTTCCTGCCGCATCGCAAGCAGCGCGAGCTGGATATTATCGTCGAGATTTTGTTTCAGGGCTTGCGCGCCGCGACGGAGAATGCCGTTGGCGCGCGCCGCAACGGCAGGATTCTCAAGGTCATCCTGTTCGGTTCCCATGCCCGCGGCGATTGGGTCGAGGCGCCGCAGGACGCCAACCAATATCGCTCGGACTATGACATCCTCGTCATCGTCAACCAGAATGAACTCGCAGACCGCGCGACCTATTGGGAGGATGCCGAGCGCCGGATCAGTGACGCCTACCTCCTCGAGAAGGTGATCAAGACGCCGGCGAATTTCATCGTCCATTCGCTTCAGGAAGTGAATGACGCGCTCGCCCATGGCCGCGTCTTCTTCATGGAGATCGTAAAGGACGGCGTCATCCTCTACCAGTCGGACGACAAGGAGCTTGGCAAGCCAAAGCCAAAGACGCCCGAGATGGCCCTGCAGGCAGCGCAGGATTATTTCGAGGAATACATGGGCGATGCCATGAATTTCCTGAAGCTTTACCGGCACGCGATCGACGATGGGATGAATAAGCAGGCGGCCTTCCTCCTCCATCAGGTCGTCGAAAACCTCTATCAGGGCCTGCTACTCGTCCTCAAATTCTACACGCCCTACGACCACAATATCCTGTTCCTGCGGGAGATGGCCGAACAGCTGGATCGCCATCTGTACGATGTCTGGCCGCGCGGCACCCGAGCGGAGCGCGCAATGTATCAAAAGCTCAAGGACGCTTATCGGAAGGCGCGATACTCACGTCACTATAAGATCTCGCGCGAGGAGCTGGACTGGCTGTCGGGTCGCGTCGAGATCCTCGGTCAGCGCGTTCACGAAATCTGCTCGGCGCGGATCGCCGCGCTGGAGGCCGAAGCAAAGGCATAGATTCAGCGCCGCGCCCCGCCAGCCGATCGTCGCCGGAACGGACGAGACCCGGTACGGGGCTCGGTCGAAGCGAAGCGGAGATAGAGCGGCGATCCCGAAGGGAGGCGCAGCCCCCCTCTCCTCCCCTGTTCGGGGCAGCGAACCGGAAGCGCGACACCGTCGTTAAAGGACCGGTTTTCGTTTATCCTGCGAGTCCGATCGTCAAGACCTGCAGCCATGGAAGGTGAGACATGCCGACATTCCTGACATCGCTCCTGACCGCCGCGTCGGCGATGATGCTCGGCCCGACCGGCACATGGGACTTGAGAGCGGGCGACCAGACGCTGTTTCGTATCGAAATCAAGGAGGAACCGGGCGGGCCTGTGGCAACATGGGACCGGCCCGAGCGCTTCCAGACCAATGGCGAGATATTTTCCCATATCGAAGGTCGGACGATCCGCCGACAGACGCGAAACATTCGCGTCGTGAACTCCGATTTCGAGATCAGCTTCGATGATCCTGGCTCCGGTCCGACAATCCTTCGCCTGCACGCGGTCGATACCGATCATGCGGAACTGTCGTTCCAGGGCGCTCCGTTCGAGCCTTTCCCGCTCGTCAAAGCGCAAGCGGGCGCACCTCCATTGGGGCCTTGGGATTCCGGGCGCAGTTATGTCCCAACGGTCAGCCATTCGACCAACGCCGAGATGACTGCGATTTTTGATGCCGATCAGGCGGATCGCCAATCGCCCGATATTGACTGGTCCGCCATTGGCCCGGTGGACAACAGGCGCCGGATCCGCACGAAACAACTGCTCGACGCCGGCACCCTGCAAAGCGGAGACGATTATTATCACGCCGCGTTCGTTTTTCAGCACGGCAACGAGGCCGACGACTATCTTCTCGCGCATCTGCTCGCGACAATCGCGGTCGCCAGAGGGAGGCCCGATGCCGTCTGGATCGCCTCCGCGACACTCGACCGCTATCTTCAAGCTATCGGCAAGCCGCAGATACTAGGCACGCAATATGCGATCCCCGAAAATGGTCCCGTCACACAGGAACCATACGACCGTGCATTGATTTCGGACGCGATGCGCAAGGCGCTGCGCGTTCCCTCCCTCGAAGAGCAGGAGCAACGCCTGCGGGCATATGGTGAAAAAGCGTCGACACCGCATAAGCCATGACTACGTGAGAGTGGCCGCAGAGGCAGACACGCACGGAAATTCATTACGATCGGGCATTGTCCGCTCGGCATGTCGAGGCTAGCTTGGTTCGGATTTTGGCCTAGCGGAGAAAAGGGGACCGGTCCTTGGAACCACAATGGCTGACCTATGGGAAACGGCTTCAAAGCATCGCTTCGACGGGGCTCCACTTCACGCGTGATCGGTTCGACCGGGAACGCTATGAAGAGATCGCCACGATCGCCAACGAGATGCTGTCCGCTCTCGGTGATGTCCCCATCGAACGCATCTCGGATCTCGTACCGGATTTTGCGCGTGGATATGCGACGCCCAAGGTGGACGTGCGTGGGGCGCTCGTCGAAGAGAACATGATACTTCTTGTGCGCGAGCAATGCGATGGATTGTGGACGCTACCGGGCGGCTTTGCCGACGTTGGTCTCTCCCCTGCTCGCAATATCGAGAAGGAGATGAGAGAAGAGGCAGGGTTGAAGGTTTCAGCCCGGCGCCTGTTCGGCGTACGGCACAAAGCCAGTTCAGGCTATCCCGCCGACGTCCGCGACTTTTACAAAATGTTTTTCCTCTGCGACCGGATTGATAACGCCATTCCCAAACCGGGTCTCGAAACCATCGAGGCGCGTTTCTTCGGGATCGACGATTTGCCGCCCTTGTCGAGAGGGCGGACGATCGAGGCCGACATTCACGCAGCCTTTGCATATGCCACCGATACAACGAAGCCTGCATTCTTTGACTAAGGTTGGCTCTCAAGATAGCAATATGATCGATCAGATCGCCCGGATTCGTATCACGCTCGAAGACATGAAGCCCGCCATCTGGCGCCGTGTCGAACTTCCCGTCACCAACAGCCTCAAGACCCTGCATCTCGCGATCCAGGCCTGCATGCTCTTCGAGAACTACCATCTGTTCCGCTTCGAGGTCGGCGATGCTGCCTATGGCATCCGCTTCCGCGACGATGATGCGTTCATGGTCCGCACCCGCGACGCCGCCAATATGCGCATCGCCACGCTCGTCGAGCGCCGGGTCACCAGCTTCATCTACACCTACGATTTCGGGGACAATTGGCGCCATCGTGTGGAGATCGAAGAGGTGACGTCAGCAATTCCCGCGACGGACTATCCACGGTTCGTCGATGGTGAACGGCGAGCCCCGCCCGAAGATGTCGGCGGCACGCCGGGGTTTGAAGAATTTCTTAAGGCTATGGCGAAGCCGCGCCATCCTGAGCGCGCGTCCATGGTCCAATGGTATGGCGCCATATTCGGTCGTGTCCCATTTGATGGTGTAGGTTCGCCGGCGCAGCCTTAGCGATCTCCGGCCAAGCCGGGTTGATCATGCTGCCATCGCGGGCAACGTGATGATGGCATTATCGCTTAATCCCGAGACGCTCTCAAGGGTCATGTAGCGGCAACGCTGGACCGCCCATTCATCGTTCTGTTCCAGCAGGATGGCGCCGACGAGGCGCGTAATCGCTTCTTCATTGGGGAAGATGCCGACGACGTCAGTGCGCCGCTTGATTTCGCCATTGAGTCGCTCGATCGGATTATTTGAGTGCAACTTGGTGCGACTGTAGCGCGACAAACTGGATGAGAAGTTGCGGCAATCAGGATGAGAAGATTCTGACCGCGACGGTTCCGTTTTGGTGTGTTTGATTGTCGCTGGCAAGGCCTATGTCAGGGTTTGATTGTCGGGGAGCGACACGCCGGTATTTTTGATTGTCGCGACCTTTGCGGGCCGACCTGCTCCGTGTTGTTTTCGGTCGATCGCAGCGCGCCGCCGATAGCTTTCGACGTTCATTTCGAAGATGGTGGCGTGGTGCACGAGGCGGTCGACGGCGGCCAGCGTCATGGCGGGATCGGGAAAGACCCTGTTCCATTCGCCGAACGGCTGGTTGGCGGTGATGAGCAGCGAACGCCTTTCATACCGGGTGCTGATCAGCTCGAACAGGACCGAGGTTTCGGCCTGATCCCTGGCGACATAGGCGAGGTCGTCGAGGATCAGCAGATCGAAGCGGTCGAGCCGGTTGATCGCATTTTCAAGCGCGAGCTCGCGGCGCGCAACCTGAAGCTTCTGGACGAGGTCGGATGTCCGGGTGAACAGGACGCGCCAGCCCTTTTCAACGAGCGCGAGCCCGATCGCCGACGACAGATGCGATTTGCCGCCGCCGGGCGGGCCGAACAGGATCAGGTTGGCGCCCTTTTCGAGCCATCCGTCGCCGGCGCAGATCGCCATGATCTGCGCTTTGGATATCATCGGCACCGCGTCGAAGTCGAAAGCCTCGAGCGTCTTGCCGGGCAGCAGTTTCGCCTCGGCAAGATGGCGCTCGATCCGGCGCCGGTCGCGTTCGGCGATCTCATGCTCGGTGATGGCGCTGAGGAACCGCGCCGCCGGCCAGCCCTCCTTATCGGAACGCTCGGCGAACGACGGCCAGAGCTGCTTGATCGTTGGCAGCCGCAGCTCGTTGAGCATCAGGGTAAGCCTGGTCGCATCGATGCCCTGGGTCATGCCATTTCCTCCACGCGAGGAGCCAGCAGCGCTTCATAGACGCTCAGCGGGACAAGCTCGACGACGACGTCGGGCAACGCTGCGGGATCGGGCGCAAAGCGTGCCCGCAATGCGGCCATGTCCGGCATCCCATTCGGCGTCGCCAGCAAGTCGGCCAAGACCGCAGCGAGCTCCGCCTCGCACGCCCGCTCATGCGCAAGGCTCAGCAGTTCGACCATCGTCCGGCACGCCATCCGTTCGGCGAGCTGCTCGATCAGCCGGTCGAACATGCGCCGATAGGCCTCGCGCGGGAAGAGCTGGTCACGGTAAACGAGGTTCAGCAGCGCCATCGGCTTACGCCGCAGCGCATGGATGACATGGCGATAATCGACGACATGATCATGCTTGCCTTTGCGGTCGGCGCGACCACGCGGCAGGGTGAACAGGGGCGTGCCGCCGAGGAACAGCTCAAGCCGGTCGTCGTAAAGCCGTACCCTGAGCCGGTGACCGATCAACCGCGAGGGCACCGTGTAGAACACCTTGCGCAGCGTGAACCCGCCCGAGGAGGTGACCATGACGAGCACCTCTTCATAATCGCTGGTGCGCATGCCCGGCAGCGGCTGAAGCACCGCCCGCTCGGCGTCGATGCGCTTCGCGCTCCGCGCATTCTTGCGCGCGACGATCTCGTCGATGAAGCGTCGATATTCCGCAAGCTCGTCGAAGTCGGCCGAGCCGCGCATCAGCAGTCCGTCACGCACCGCCGCCTTCAGATGCGCGTGCGCGCTTTCTATCGCGCCATTCTCGTGCGCCACGCCGCGGTTGTTGCGCGTCGGCTTCATCCGATAATGGCGGCACAGCGCGCCATATCTGCGCGTCAGATCCTCGCGCGCCGATGCATCCAGATTGCGGAACGCCGCCGACAGGCTGTCACTGCGATGTTCACGCGGCGCGCCGCCCAGCGCCCACAACGCATTTTGCAGACCCTCCGCCAGCGCGATAAAGCTCTCGCCGCCAAGGATCACATGGGCATGCTCAAAACCCGAGCAGGCGAGCCGAAAGTGATACAGCCGGTGGTCGAGCCTCACCCCCGCGATCCGTACACCCAGATCGGCCATGTCGGTAAAATCCGACAGCCCCATCCGCCCCGGCTCGTGCACCTGGCGGAAGATCACATCGCGCTCCGGGCCCTGCAGCGCCCGCCAACTGCGGATCCGACGCTCCATCGTCCGCCGCACGCCATCGGGAAGCTCAGGATGACGACGCTGCATTTCTTCGAACACGGCCACGGCTCGGACCCCCGGCGCACTCTCCAGGAGCGGCACCACCTCGCTGTCGAAGATATCCGCCAGCGGATCCGCACGACGGCGACCGCGCGGCGCCTTCTTTTGCGAAGGAAGCCGCATATCCGCCTCCAGCCGATACGCCGTCGCCGTGCTGAACGCCGCACACGCCGCCGCTGAACGCGGCGACATTGTCTGTCTCATCTTCATATAATATCTCACCTGATGATCGTTGATATGGCTCCCAGGCACCGCATCTCCCCTTCAGAAGAAGCTCCACCTGGCAGGTCACGATCACCAAAAGCCCCCTTCCAGAAGAAAAGACGCCTGCGGCGGTGTGTCTGTCGCTCCTCGGGGCTTCGCCCCTCGTCCCGACAGACACACCGCCGCCCATTCTCATCCTGTTTGTCGGCAATTCTCACCTTGTTTGTCGCGCAGCAGTGCGATGCTGCGCGGGGAAGGTCATGTAGGCCAGGACGTCCTCTTCGGCATCGTCCATCAGCTTAGCGAGCTTTGGAACGGTGGGCCGCAGTTGGTCAGCAACGCTACGCCACTGCGCCTTGGCCGCCTCGGCAGTGTCTTGCGCGAAGGCTGTCGCAACGAACGCTGATACGACCCGGCGTCCACTCTTGCCGGCATAGGCCAAGGCGTTGCGCATAAAATGGACCCTGCAACGTTGCCAGGTTGCGCTGAAGATCTTGGTGACGGACGCTTTGATCCCTTCATGGGCGTCGGAGATGACCAGCTTCACCCCGCGCAACCCGCGACGCGCAAGGCTGCGCAGGAAGTCGGTCCAGAAGACTTCGGCTTCGGAATGACCGATCGCCATGCCGAGCACTTCGCGTCGGCCGTCACTGTTGACCCCGACGGCGATAATGACTGCAACCGACACGATGCGACCATCCCGCCGGACCTTGATGTAAGTGGCGTCCATCCAGAGATAGGGCCAGTCGCCTTCGATTGGACGTTCGAGGAAAGCCTTCACGCGTCCGTCGATCTCCTCACATAACCGGCTGACCTGGCTCTTGGAGATGCCGCTCATTCCCATCGCTTTGACCAGGTCATCGACCGAACGGGTCGAGATGCCTTGGATATAGGCCTCCTGGATTACCGCGGTCAGCGCCTTCTCCGACATGCGACGCGGCTCGAGGAACCCGGGAAAGTAGCTGCCTTTGCGCAGCTTCGGGATCCGCAGCTCGACTGTGCCCGCGCGCGTCTCCCAATCGCGGTCGCGGTAGCCGTTACGCTGAGCGAGCCGATCGGCATCCTTCTCGCCATAGGCGGCTCCTGTGAGGCTTCCGACCTCCAGCTCCATCAGGCGCTGCGCCGCAAAACCGATCATGTCGCGCAGAATATCGCTATCTGCCGTCTTCCCAACCAGCGCTTGCAGGTTCATCGTGTCATTGGTCATCGGTGATCTCCGTAAGTTGAGTGTTGCAACCCAAACTTATCCGAAGTCGCCGATGGCCGCCCGCGAAACTGACCGGACACTACAGCGCTTTTTCGATTAGCGCGTGTCCGGTCAGCTTCGCTACCGGCAGAACCTACACCACGGTCCGGGGCACGACCCCATATTCGATCCCGCCGATATTAGCCCCGACGAGGTCAACGCACGGATGGCGATCCTCGCCAAGCGCCGGGCGCTAGGAAGAGCAGCCTACGCCGACGCCAAATCTCGCGACAGTTAATCGATCGCCGCTTCCTGACCACGCTTACCGTTGGTCCTTTCAGCTAAGGATCCCGACGCTATATGACCGATGAGATCGTCCCGATTTGCATCACGATAGAAGACAGGAAACCCGCGATCTGATGCCGTTTCCGACTTCCCGTCGCCAACAGCCTCAAGCGGCCACGGCCTTCCGGAGTTCGTGGAGCGTTTCGTTCACGGACGATGCTGCCGAAGCCGATACAGCATGCTTGGCTTCCTGCAGCACTGCTACGACACGCGGCCAACCTGTAGCTGTACTGGTGACTGCGCGTTGGATTGCGGGAACCGTCAAGCGCGGCGTCACAAGCTGGGCCGGGCTGTCGCACCGGTCCAGCCATGCGTCGGTTACCAAGGTCGAGAACGGCTCGGCGCAAAACTCTCCTAGTTTTGCCTGACTGAGATACCGCGCGGCCACGGCATGACAGACCAACTGTTGATCCGGGCTGATCGGGCGTTGGACGGGTGCCATCAAGACTGCCAGCAGATGGCCGTTCCAGTCAATGTTGCCGCCCATAATGCGGCTTGAAGCATCCTCAGATCCGTCGATCATCCGTCCAAGGTCGTCGACCATTGCGAGGACGTCGCTCAGTTCTTCCGTTTCGACGGCGGCTCGCCAGATATCGATCGGGATGGCGCTCGCCCGTCCCGCCGCGATCATCGCAACGATGCGGGCGAGGAGCCGGTACTTGACGAGCTCCTGCCACCGCGGCTCGACTACGATTGAAGCCGACGAGAATCTCTGACCCGCCGTGTCACGGCCTGCATCCCTCTCAGCAACCGCAAAACCCAGAGCGCGAACTTCGCGGATCGCATCATCAGCCCCGCTAGTGACATCGAGTGTGCGGACGGCGAGCTTCGTCAAAAGATCACCCTGTGTGCTCTGGGCAAGGAGATCAGGCGATTCACGAAGCCTTCGCGCCAGCCTCTCGGCGATTTGCGGATATTCGGGAAGCTGGACGTCAAGATCGGCCATGACCAGGGCTACCACGTCAAGCGGCGCCGGCTGCTGATCTCCCCAAAGCAGCTCTTCAAGGCTGCTCGTCGAACCGAAAAGCCTCTCGAGCGGCATCTGCGGATCCCCGACCAGCCCCTTCAACCCGAGCGAGAAACCGATGGATTTAATCGCCTGGGAGCCGACCTGCCGGACGGAGAGCAGCGGCTCCGGCGGTGTCTCCTGACCATCGTCGACAAGCAGGTCGATCGCCTCGCCCAGTCGGTTGACGGCCTCTCTCGTTCTGGACGAGAGATGCAATGCGATCGCCAGATCGAACCGAAATCCGACGTGCCGTACGAGTGGTTCGTCTTCGGAGAGGCTTGCGACGGCTTCGGTGAGACGGCGAGCGGCGAGCGGCCAGTCCTTCACCTTGCTGGCGGCCATTGCGGCTTCGCGCAGTGCGTCGGTCTTCCAGGATAGGCCCAGCGGGAAGGTCGGAAGCGCTTCCTCATAGAGTGGCAGAGCCTGGGCGGCTTCCCCCCTTCGCCACAAGACCTTCGCCTTGGCTGTCAGCACCCGTGCGGGTCGAGCGACATCGGTGATCATAGCATCGGCAAGCGCCAGAGCCGCCTCGGGCTGCTTGAGGTTTTCGTCGATCACGCGGATCAGGAGCGGTGCGGCTGCCGCACCGAGCTGCGTGATCGACAGCTCATCGGCGAGGGCTATCGCGCGCTTGAGTTCGCGTTCGAGTTCCGGCCAGCGAGGATCGGGACGCGACGCTTCGCCGAGCCATATCCGATCGAGGGCAAGAGCGGCGGCCTCACTATCGGCGGCGTAGCCACCGAGCGCGGTGACACGGTCGGCCTCGTCCAGCCTTTCCATCAAATCCAGCAGCTTGGCGAAGTCTTCGACATCGGAGATCGCAGGAGCGAGCGTCATGGGCACGAAGGCCGAGAGATCGGGGAAATGCAGGTCGTCGGCATCCAGGTCGGCTGGCGGCACCGCCTTGCGGAGAACCTCCGTCGTCCGTGCACCGGCCTTCACAAGCCTGAGCGAGAGACGAAGGAGCTCCTCGAGCGAAGCATTTCCCGGCCGCTGCAGGACCTGCCAAAGGAATACGACCTCGAACAGCCCCGGCCCCGGGACGGCGGACTTGTCCGCAGCGTCAAATTCTTCGAGAGCCTGCGCCACGATGTCAGATGCGCGGGCGTGATCGCCCATCTCGATTGCAATCCGAACCTGCAGGATGCGGAACGCAGCTGTGTCTACCGGGTCGGAAAAAGGCAGCGTGGCACCATCAAGACCCATGTAGATCAGCATCGAGGCAGTCTGAGCGACCTGCTCCCATACTTCGGGCGATGCCTGAAGGAGGCCGGGCAAGATCGAGATAAGGGCGGCGGCACTGCCGCCCAGCATCGCATGGGTCGCGATCTCGAAAATGTCAGTGGCGAGCAACGTGCCGCCCCCCAGAAAGGAGTTTGCAATTTCCCGGTGCATGCCGGTGGCCCACTCCTGTCCGCGCGTGTCGACGCCCAGATTGCGGAGCAAGGGTGACGCCCGGAGATTGTCACTCTCCAGGCGCTCGAGCCAAGGCCCGGTGAGCCGGTCGATAACATCTCCAGGTTCAAGGATGGATGGCCGTATCTGCGCGATCGTCATCAGCCTCTCCCGCGACGCCCTTCCGAGAAGAAGGCTAGTCCGGGCCAGGAGTTCGCGGTCGTCTGCCGGCCGCGCGGCGACCAGCCGACGTGCTTCGGATCGGACATCGAGTACACCCTCCGACACAACCAGCAGTTCAGATATGTCAGGCTTGGGAAACCCGTCGTCGGTGAGGGCCGAGACGCGGGCGTCCACAAGCTGAGGATGTCCGCTCGTGGAGGCGTGGATAAGCTTCGCCCATGTCTCGACGTGAGCGGTCGGACAGCCGCAGGCGGCCAGATAGCCGACTATATCCTCGATCTCGAACGCGGGAGCCGCGAAAACATGATCTGGTCCAAGGGTGAGCTGAGTTGCTAGTCGGGTTGGCAGGCGGTCAGAGAATGTCACCAGCAGCTTGCCAGCGAGACGGTCCTGAACAGCACGCAGCCGGCCGAGTGCGCCTTCAAGCGAGCGGGCGTCGCCGTCGGCGGGCAGGTCATCCAAGACGACGTCATATGCGCGGCCTGTCTCGGCAAGCCGGGCGGCGAGAGCATCGATACGCGAGGTTGCGGCGGGTGTCGGTGTGTCGCGCAGGTCCAGCCATGCGCACTGGTCAGGGTTCCCGATTACCGCGAGCGCGAGGGCGGTCTTGCCCATGCCGGTACCGCCATGAATGAGGACGGTTCCTGTATCGAGCGCTTCACGAATGGAAGCCTCGAGCTCGGGACGTGCGTGCCGTCCGGCTATTGCTCTTGGGGGCGGCGAGAAGGCCTCGGGGGCCACCGCCACGGCAGTGGTGCCGGCATGAGCGCCAGTGACAACCCCGAGAAGCGCTAGCAGCTGACTGTTCGGAACAGCAGTCGTGCCCGCCTGGTCAAATATCCTGAGAAGATCGCCGCGCCTGAGCATGCGGCCGCCCTTGGTCGTTGCAACGCGCCACGCCTCGGTGTGCAGCGCGTCGAGCGCCTTGACCGCATCGGCGGAACCGACGCCGCGCGTCTCGCCCAACTCGACGAGCTTGGCGGTGATACTATCATAGAGGTCGGTCGATGTGGGCCAGCCGGCGACCCACTGCATCGGCAGGACGATGCGAGTGATGAAATCTTCCGTCGACGCGTTGGTGAGCCACAGCCTGAAGGGTTCGCTCAGCGTTTCATTGCTCATCAGAAAGGCTTTTATTCCCGCCGCCATTTCGAGCGATTTGGGGTCGGTTGGAGCCAACTGGATACGTTGCCACGCTTCGAGCCCGGGAGTATCGAACCCGAATGGCTGGTTCTTCTCGCGTCCTATTCCGGACGTCGTGAGGAACCTGAACTGGATCGCAACGCCGTGGTTTCGTCCGAGATGGTCCCAGAAATTTCCGATGGCTTCGAGGACGCTTCCCGACCGCAACGTGACGTTACCGGAACCCGAGGTATCCTTGATTTGCTCAACTGTGGCGGCACCAGTCTCCTCAATGACATCAAGATCTTCGGCGCCTTCCAGAACAAGGACCGCTCCCTCCTGGAGATCAATCCACGCCTCGATGCTGCGCAGTATTTGGTACGAATAGCCACGTAATGAATCGACGGCCTCACGCGCGGCGGAACTTTTGAGGGGGGCAGGAACAGATGCGGTCATCGAAAGCAACTCGGGTGGGATTGTCGACCAGCGGAGTCGTTTGATCGGGCGCCAGTGTCAACCATCGTCTGCGCTATTTCAGCACTACTGAAAATCCAAGATTGCCCCAATTCTGGTCTGAATTTATGCTGGCACGATGAACCCCGAACACCATCTTGGGCCCGACGACCCCTGTGGATGCGGCAACGGCAGACGATATCGCGATTGTCACCAACGCATCGTCGATGCGCCCGAGGGGGAAATGCTCGCAATCGCCCGAACTGTCTACGCCGAGGAATGGGCCGGCAATGCATCTGCCTACCAGGAGCAGGGGCTCTACGGCATGCTCGCCGAGCATTTAGCCCAGGCGGGCGATGTGCGAGCATTGCTCGATGTCGGCTGTGGCCGCGGGCATGGCCTCGCAGCCCTGCGCAGCGCCTTCCCTGCGGCGGCCCATCTGATTGGGGTTGACGAGAATCCCGACTGTCTGGAGGCAGCCGCAAGCTTGCTCGCGATTAAGGCGCCGCGTTCGAACATCCGGCGGGGGCGCGACGAGATTGTGACAGGCGGTCGATACGTATCGACCTATCGTGGTACCGTGCAAATCGGATCGAACGGCATCACGCTGATTCAATCGGATGTCGTCGTTCAAGACCCAGAGGTTGAGCGAGTTCTCGACACGTTGGGACCGTTGGATGCGCTGACCCTATGGTTCAGCGGCGTGCACAAGGCACGGAGCGCGACAGAGATCGTGCGACACTTCAAGATCAAGAGTGACGCTGAGCACCGTACCTTGATTGAGAACAGAGCGCTCGCCATCGCAGGCGAACGATTGCGGCCCGGTGGCGCCCTTCATCTCGTGGTTCGGGCCTGTGCGATCGACATCGATCAGGTCGCTCATGCCATGCGCCTCGACTATTCCGACTGGCTGGAAGACAAGCCGTTCCGTGTCGAATCGATCGGATCAATCCCATATGAGGAGCCCGCTGATGGTATTGTTGTTCGTTCCACGGACAGCGGGGTGAGCGCGATGCCGAACTACGCCATTTCGATTTTGATCAGGCGGGAAGGCTAAGGACCATCCGACATTTGGATCGCCGATATCATCGGGGCTTCCGCCATGTCATCCGCGGTGACAAACTCAGCTTCGATGACAGAAACTGCCGTATCTCGTGCACTCCGGGCAGCTCAGTTAGGCCCGATCTCCCTGGCGGGACGGCAATGACGAAAAGCGTTATGATGCAAGACTATACTGCGTATCCGGCAGAATGGTTGCGCCCAAGTCGATCAACTGGAGGCGGGCACTCTCAGATAGATCGCCCACCGACAGGACGCGTCGCGCTGTTAGCGCCACAAAGACCTGCGTATCGGCACGGGCGATTTTCTCAGCCTTGCGAAAGCTGACCAATGAAGGCGCTTTGATCTTATAACGCATGACAGTCTCCGCCCACCATCGTAGCGGCGAATTTTGAGCGTAAGGTTAACGCATCCATTGGGGCCTTATATCCGATTGACCGCCGCCTCGCAATCAAGACGTCCGGCGCCTTGAGAATGACCGTGATGGCCCAAACTCACAGACGATTTGCGAATGACATCAAACAGTTGGTCTCGGCTGAGCGGCGGCTCATCCTCCGCGTGGCGCTTCGACTGCAGCAAAGCGATCAAACCTGCGGCTTGGGGACAACAACCACTGGTACCCCATCCGTCCTTCAACACGGAAACATTGCTGCCATAGACAACGCGCCCGAAGGGGGGCGTGATCCCAACAAGATCGGGTTTGGGTGACGTAAGGGGCTGTCCCGGAAACTGGCCAGGCCCGCGGCTCGAATAATACCACATAGATCCGTCTGGCTTGGCCGCACCCACCGTCAACAGATCCGAACGGCCCTTGTGGAGCCAGATCGAGTTCGGCTCGTGGCCATCCGGAGTTCCTCCTGCCAAATGGTGATAATTGCCTGCGCTGAAGCAGACGATAACACCTGCGGCGATCGCATCATCGAGCGCCGGGATGAAGTCGCTGTCGGCGGGGACGGGTGGCGGGCTCCCGCTCTGAACACCAAAGCTGTTGCTCGCGATGACAGTGGCACCTTCACGAGCGAGCGAAGTCAGCTCATCATAAATGGCCGCGAGTTCGGTATCGTAGAAGTGCGTGCGACACGACATAATCATCGCATCGGGCGCGACCCCGTCGAACTCACCGCCCTGACTGCGGGTACCGGCCGCGATAGCCGCGCACATGCTTCCATGCCCTTGCCAGTCGGTCCAGGGGTCTTCACCATTGGCTGCCCAAGAGCGCGGATGCCGCTTGTAATGAGGAAATTCGGGACGCAGACCATCGATACCGGTGTCGACGATCGCTATGACCACACCCTCTCCACGAGAGTGGCTCCACGCTTGCGGGGCCCCAATCGCTTCGATGACGTCATCGAGCGATTGCTGCGCTTCGCCTTCGGGAGCGAAGGCCAACGGATTATAGAAATCCAGTTGTTCGAGCGAGTAACGATAGTCTTCGACAATCTCGGCACCATAGTGCTGACGAGCGGCCTCAAAGCCCTCCGCCATAAATGAGACTTGCGCGGCAGGCACATCAAGACTGATAACGCGGCGCTCGGGCAGGGCGACGGCAACGGCGCCCCCAACCGCCTCGATCGCAAGCGATGCCTCAAGCGCTTCGCGCGTGGGGAAGCGCAATTTGTACCGACGGGTTTCCGTGCGACGCTCATCGAGCAACTCTTGCCCTAGCACTGCTTCACTCGGCAACTTGTCCTCCCTTCGGTTCGGCGGGATCAGTGGGCTCTGTGGGCTCGCAGAATGCCTCCAGACCTTTGAGTTTCTGGACTTTCCGGAAATCGGTAAGCGTAGTGCCGCAAATATATACGCCGCTCTTTTCGATTGCTCCGGTTGCCGGGTCGTCCAGGGTGAAGCTGGCAACCACACCTCCCGAGACAGCGATCGCCTTTGCCCCCAGAGCCGTCCAGAGGTTTCTGCGCGTGAGCAAGCTCCCGCCTTGGCTGTCGAGATGGACGCGCAAGACGCGAGTGTCTGCGCCGAGAAATTCTGCTTGAGCAATAGCGGCGGCAAGACGAACCGTTCCACCCTCCCCGGGCTTCGTCCAGCTCTGATAAAAGTCGTCGAACCGCTTGATGGCGCCTTCCAGGCGTGCCTTACTGTCGGCCGAGGGAGGAGGCGCCGCCGTGAGCTTCGCCTGCGCTGTGCCACGTGCCAGGTCGAGGCGATTTAATTGGCACAGGACGCTGTTATTCTTGCTGACGGCAGGGTTAATCCGATACTTTGGTATTACCAATCCAGGCTCGATGGCGGCAATGGCCCGCGCGAGAAGTTGAGCATCGAGCTCGGTCTTTATGCCCCGTAGTTCGGTGTCGGTTCGCAGCATACCGGCGACGCCTGTTATGAGCGTACTAACGCCCGCACCGACAATTTCGACTCCGATGGTTCCGTCTGTGCATGACGCAAGATCGCCGACGGCTAAGGCGCTTTTCAATTGCGCTTCCACGCCCATTGCTTCGGCCCGGAAGGTCAGCAACGCGGATAGGTCGAACTGGTCGCTGCCAGCGATGAGGATTGTTTTCGCAGGCGGCTTCGCCTTCTTTACGATTTCTTCTGCGGCTTTGCGGATAGCGCTTGTCGTCAGCATCGCGGCTTCCGCTTTGCCTGCCCCATCTCCGAGGGTCACTTTTCCTTCTGCTGGCGACTGCGGCAAAAACGAAAAGCGAGCCTTCTCGAGGGCAATCTCGGCCTCGATTTCAGCCTTTCGTGCGTCGGCTGCCGCTTTGCGAGCCTCTGATCGCGCCTTTTCCGTTTCGGCGACCTCCTGCGCGCTATTTTCATTGGCCGATTGAGCACTGCTCTGGCTCGGACAAGAGGCGGCAGCGATCAGGAGTGATGAAATCACAAGGTGTCTTCTCATGCCCGTTCCCCCTCAGGCCTTCAGAATCGGTAACAGGCTGCAGTAAACTCCCTTAAACCTCAAGTCTGCGGGACATAAATATTATCCCCACATTGACATGTATCATCTCATTACGAGATAATTGAACTTATTATCAGGTTCATAAGGCGAGCGTATTCCGTTTGCATCTGCGTATCTTTTTGAATGCGACTCGGGGTCGCGGCATTATCCTTTGCTCAGAATCCACATGTCGGCAGTGCTGGTCGCAATCAACCAAGGCCTTGAAGCATCACGCCGATCTATTATGATTATGGCTGTGGGGTGGACAGAGCCGGCAATCGCTCCATAGGATTATCCTGCCGGGTATCACTACGCTCGTTGTTTGCGTCGAGCGGTCGCGGTCGAAGTTATCGATGCGGCACACCTTGCATCAGTTTGGCACCGGCTATCCCGGGCGCCCGACATCTGTCGGCCCGAGAGGCCAAGTGCATTCATGCCACCGAACAGCGATTTCCGCAGCCCGACGGGCGGGCTGAATGCAGAAGACCCGTCCATCGCCGAAGGCCAGTCCCCGATCGAGGAAGACATTGAGTCCCTGTTCCGGAAGGAAGCCCCTCGCCTCGCCCGATATTTCCGGGCGCGGCTTCGCGACGGCGACGACCCAGGCGATTTCGTCCAGGAGTCCTTCGTTCGCCTCGTGGGATCGTTGGCGCAGCGAGCGATGCCGACACCCGGAGCCTACCTGCAACGCATCGCCCGCAATTTGCTTTACGACCGCAGCAAGCGCGCGGAGGTGCGACTGGCATCATTTCATGTGCCGATCGGCGAAGGATGCGAACCGGCTGTCTCGCCCGATCAGCATCACGGCATCGAAGCCGAGGACGTGATGCGCGCTTATCGCCGCGCCTTGGCCGAGCTGCCCGATCGCACGCGAGAAGTATTTCTGCTTCACCGTGTTGAAGAGCTTGCGTACAGAGAGATTGGGGAAAAGCTCGGGATTTCGATTCCCACGGTGCAATATCATGTCGCACGCGCTCTCGCCCACATTGACGCGGCCCTGGAGCGGGAATGAACGAAGATATTGATACGCCAAAGCGGCCCGGTAATCTGAGGGACGAGGCCGCTGAATGGTTTGCGATCATGCGCGGTCCCGATGCCGATGCTCGCCGCGAAGAGTTCGAAGCATGGCTCGCACGAGGTGCCCTGCATCGCACAGCCTATAACAAGATCGCGGAGACGTTCAGTATCGGCAAGGGTCTGAAGGAGGATGCGCCGGACGACGCTGATTCTCCCGCGCCGGGCCCTGCCAGTCAGAGGCCCGGAAAACTGAAGATGGCGGGGCTTGCATTCGGCCTCGTCGGCGCAGTGGCGGCGCTCTATCTCGGCGTAGTTTCGCCCGGCGCGCTTAAACAGGACGGCCCCGAGATCGCCAACAGCAGCACTCCCAGTGAGAACGCGGGCCAGCTGCAGAGCAAGCTCGGTGAGATCCGGGAAGTGCAGTTGCCGGACGGATCGCGCGTGACGCTCGATACCGATAGCCTTGTGCTGACCAAATTTGACCGGGACCTGCGTGATGTTCGGTTGGTACGCGGACGTGCCCGGTTCAATGTGGAGAAGGACAAGCGGCCGTTTGTCGTGGCAGCCGGAAATGGGACCATAACCGCGCTGGGAACAAGCTTCGACGTTGGCCTAGCTCGCGACGAACGGGTCACCGTCCAACTCTTCGAAGGCTCGGTCGACGTCCGAGTTCGAAGAGATGTGTCTGCAGCTGGAATGCCAGTGCGGCTAGCCCCTGGTCAGCAGTTGATTTTCCGGGCCGAGAATGCGGCGACCCCGATTCAGGTGACCAGTGCGCCCGGTGCGGATCGGCGTTGGCCAGAGGGCGTCAGGGAATATGACGGCGTGCGGCTCGGCGATGTTGTCGGGGAAGCGAACCGCTACGCTACCGGGCCTATTTTGGTGGCGGCCACGGACGTCAGCGACAGAAAAGTTTCCGGCACGTACCGCATTCGAGATGTGGAGCGGCTGGCCGAGAATCTCGCCGATATGCTTCGCTTGGCTCTCATTCGGGGAAATAATCAGCTGCTTCTCGTCAAGACGTGCCCGTCACCGCAGAAGGAAAACTGCACGCCGCCCTCATAATTTGAGAGCCTCGCTCGTCGCCTCCCAAACACCGGCGCGTTCGCTGGGCAGGGAGACGAAATTCATGTCGTTACGGGGCAAAATCTTTACGTCCGCGATTGCAATCAGCGCGGCGCTGGTTTGCACGCCCGCGGCCGCGCAGACGCAGCAGCGCCGCGGTTATCAACTTGAAGCCCAGGATTTGGGTTCTGCGTTGCGGTCGGTCGGTCGAACGTCGAACAGCGAAATATACTTCGAGACGGACATCGTAGATGGAAAACGAGCGCCAGCCCTGAAAGGGCAGTACACGCCTCGCGAGGCCGTAGAAGTTCTGATCCAAGGGACGAACCTCGTCATCCTCGAACGGCGAGGGGCAATCATTATCCGTGAGCGATTTCCCCCGTCGCAAGCCGCGGTGAACGAGAGCAGCGGTCAAAGCACGATCATCGTTACCGGATCGCGCATTCGCGGGGCCCCTGCAACATCCCCAATCACGAGCGTCTCCCGACGAGATGCGGAACTGGCTGGCCAAACCGATCTCGGTCAAATGATCCGCGATCTCCCCCAGAATTTTTCTGGCGGTCAGAATCCAACGATCGCGGGGCCAGGCCAAGGAGGTACACAGAACACAACCGGATCCTCGGCACTTAATCTGCGCGGCTTAGGGCCTGATGCTTCACTCACGCTTATCAACGGGCATCGCGTCGCTTTCGACGCAATCTATCAGGGAGTTGACATATCAGCGATCCCGATTGCAGCCATTCAACGCATCGACGTCATGGCGGACGGTGCATCGGCGCTCTATGGCTCAGACGCTGTCGGCGGAGTTGCCAACGTGATCCTGCGCCGAGACGTCGACGGCATCATCACGTCTGCCAGGTTCGGCGCAGCCACGGACGGCGGCGCAAAGGCTCAGCAGTATAGTATCGTTGGCGGCCCTTCGTGGGAGGGCGGGAGTGCAATGGTCGCTCTTGATTACCGGCGCGTCACCGAAATCGTAGGCCGGCACCGCTCCTACACGAGTTCTCTGTCGCCAGACGCCACTATGATCGCCGGGCTCGAGCAGGTCGGTCTGGCCTTGGCGGGCCAACAGAAATTGACAGACAATCTCACATTCGAATTCGACGGAAATTACCTGCGTCGTACGGTGCCGCAATGCCTGACGGTCAGTGTAACAGCACCCGACTCTTGCTATGATGACGGCAGCGTCGTGTCCTCACGCGTGGAAAGTTGGTCGATATCGCCATCTTTGCGCCTCGCGCTGGCGTCCAACTGGACCGTCCGAATTTCCGGTACTTACAGCAAGAGTGACACATCGATCACTAATCATATCGTAACCGGCGGTGTCGAAACACTGCTGGTCCGACCGAAGTATTACAACGATCTAAAATCTATTGAAATCGGCGCAGAGGGGCCGCTGGTGAGCCTGCCTGGCGGGAACGCTCGATTGGCTCTAGGCGGCGGTTACAGATCAACTTCACTCGACTTTGATCTTCGCGGTTTCGTCGGGGGCGTCGAGCTTCCTTTTGGCACGTTCAATGAGGCTCGCGGAGTGGCATTCGGCTACGGCGAACTATTTTTGCCGCTCATCTCACGAGAGAATGAAATCAATTTCGTCGAGAAGTTACAGGTGGTCAGCGCACTGCGATACGAAGATCATAGAGGCATTGGGCGGGTTACAACACCTAAGATCGGAATGATCTATTCTCCAGTCAAAGGGCTGGATTTCAGAGCAAGTTGGGGCCGGTCATTCAAGGCGCCGACGCTTCACCAATTAGGACAAGCCTCGAACGCTCAGCTGACTCCGAGCGGCAACTATTTACCCTCCCCTCCTACCAGCCAACCCGTACTATATGTGTTCGGGGGAAATGAGAATTTGCGCCCTGAGCGCGCAACGACTTGGAACTTTTCGACTATTATCAATCCCGTAGCGCTGGACGGCCTGCAGGCTGAAGCAAGTTATTTCCGTATACGGTACCGCAATCGGGTTGCGGAGCCGGTCCTCTCTCCGAGCACCGCCTTTCTTCCGATTTACAGCCGGTTCGTCCAGCTAAATCCAACCGAGACCGACGTGCTTGACGCGATCAATGGACTCAATGGGGTGTTCATGAATTTGACGTCTGACCCCTTTGATCCGTCTGCCGTGGCCGCGATTTTTCGCAATAATTTGCAGAATGTCGCGCTTCAAACCGTCGAGGGAATGGACCTATCCATAAGCTACACGCGTGAGCTCGATCAGGATGGTCAGATATCGCTCAAGGGATCCGCCAGCTACATCGACAGCGAGCGAATTGTGACCGAAGGGATGGTGCCCACAAAGCAGGCTGGCATCATTTTTGCTCCGCCACACTGGCGTGGCCGTCTTCTTTCCACATGGGAGCGGGGTGCGATTACCTTGACCGCCATCGCCTCATATGTCGGAGGAACAAAGGATAATCGGGCGGCCCCTACCGCGAAAATCGCGTCCTTTACGTCATTTGATGCAGTTCTAAAGGTGCGAAGCACGGACAAGCGCGGCCTATTGGCCAACGTGGAATGGACGATAGGTGTCGAAAACCTCTTCAACAAGAAGCCGGCTCTGATCCGTACGAGCCTACCTTCAATCCCTCCGTATGACTCATTGAATCAATCGCCGGTTGGCAGAGTGGTGAATCTCACCATTACCAAGGCTTGGTGACATGTTTAGGGCTCTACGAAGCGGCGGATTGGTCGGGTTCGCTATCGTTGGCGGTATCATGGACGATGCTCGCGCGGCGGACCACTGTTCAGCCGCCCTGAACCAGGGTGGCAATGACCATCTGGCGATGCAAGTGACAGCCGAAACGCTTGTCGGCCTGCGAGATATCGGTCCGATTTATCGAGCTGATCCCGCGCGTGCTATCCTAGCCCTCTCGCCGAACAAGGATTCCGTCGCATTCCAGATCCAGCGTGGCGACGCCGGAACCAATAAGCATTGTGCCGCCTTGGTAGTTCTGCCGCTTCGAGCTGGTAGCGCAGCAGCCATCGTCGACACTGCCGATGAGTTGATCATGGACGCGGCGCCGGCATTCGGATGGGCGTCGTTTCATGTTGGCGTCCCCGCCCCCGTTACGCCTCGTTGGGCACCGTCTGGTGAGTGGGTCGCGTACTTGAAACGGGTCGATCGGTCGACACAGATTTGGATTGTCGATCTCACCAGCAAACGTGTCCGCCAGATAACTCACGCCGGCGTAGACGTGGAAGACTTCCGGATCACCGAAGATGGACGCATGATTGTTTATCAAACGCGCCCGGCGCTTCACGACAAGGTGAAGATGATCGATTTTGAGGGATTACGGGGCTGGCGATATGATTCTCGAGCGCTCCCGATAAAGACTGCTAGGCCTCAGTCGCCGAATTCGGTTCGAACGTACACTGCGTTGGTCATTGATGACGGCACCGAACGTCCAGCGACGGAGGCAGAGTCTGCAGCATTCGCGCAACCGCCTAGCGTCCCCCCCGAAGCACCCGCGTTCGCAATTGGCCCGAACCAACGAAAGGCCTGGATAGAGCCTGTCGGTGGTTCGCCCTTTCCACCCGATTATGCGCTGGTCGTCGAGGACAGAATGGGCAAGCGAGCAGTCTGCTCGGCTACGGTTTGCAAGCCGGACGCATGGACCCCGTTGTGGTGGACCGACGATGGAAGCAGGCTTCGTTTCACCCGGCGCGAGGGGTGGGGGAATAGTGTCACCGCGATCTATGAATGGGCACCCGGCAAAACGGCGCCCCGCCGCATTTACCGGACCACCGACGCATTGATAGAATGTCAGCCCGTTGCGAAGGATCTGCTTTGCCTGCGTGAACGGTCGCGTGTTCCCCGGCATCTCGTACGAATTAGCTTCGACGGTTCCAATGACACCACTTTATTTCGGTCGAACCCAGATTTCGTCTCCCTTAAACAAGGCGAAGTGAAGCGCCTGAATTGGCGCAATGATTGGGGCGTCGAATTCTATGGCGATCTTGTCTATCCGGTGAACTTCCGGGAAGGTGTCCGTTCTCCACTCGTCGTTGTCCAGTACCGAACCCGCGGTTTTCTAAGGGGGGGCGTTGGTGACGAGATTCCGATCCAGCCTTTGGCGAACAGAGGATACTTCGTTCTGGTGGTTGATATCCGTGACGCCGAAGCAATCGTGGGAAGAAAAACGACAGCAGCTGCACTGCAAACGACCTATGACCGGGATTTTGTGGGGCAACGGAACATTCTATCAGCGATTGAGACGTCCGTTCGATCGCTGGTCGATCAAGGTCTCGTTGATGCAGAGCGCATTGGTATCGCGGGGTTGAGTGCGGGCTCCGTCACCGTTCAGTTCGCCGCGCTGAATAGTTCCCTGTTCGCCGCGGGCTCTGTAAGCGGCTGCTGCCTGGAGCCGACCCAAGATGCGTTTCTTGGGCCGATGATCTCAGCAAGATATCACGAGGCTGGATGGCCCAAGCTTGCCGATCGGGACAATGTATTCTGGTCGAAAATTTCATTGATGATGCAGCCAGAGCGCGTGCAATTCCCGCTCCTGTTTCAAGCTGCGGACAGCGAGTATCTGGCTGCTCTTGGTAGCTACGTATCGATGTCGCAGGCCGGAGTTCCAACCGATCTTTTCCTGTTTCCTGGGGAGCATCACATAAAACAGCAACCCGCTCACCAGTTAGCGGTTTACAAGAGAAATCTCGCTTGGTTCGATTTTTGGCTCCGCGACGTTTTGCCGGAGGATCCGGTAGAGCGCGAGGAAGCAGTAAGGTGGTCGGCGATGAAGGGAAGGTGGCTTCGAGATGATGCATCGAAACGCCCTTAAGCCTTCTTGTTAGTCCTACAGGTGGTCGAAGGCCGATACCGAATTGGCAAGGATCGAGCCCCTCGCTGACCAGTGATTCACCCAAGCCTCGGTATCGAGGAGGGTCATAATGCGAGGGCGATCCACTGGACTCAACTTTTGGTCCGACAGCAGAATTTTTTCGAGGTGCAGACGATTCAGCAACCGTTGATCGGCAAGAGCGCCATCTAAAAGTCGCTCGGCGATTTGCAGTCGATTGCGCTCGATGAACTGGGCGACGAAACCTTCAGGCCCACCTTTGCCCTGACGCCTGGCTATCGACGCCGGCAGGACGGTTGAAAAGGCATTTCTTGCGACAGCACGATCAATGCCTCCCGCGCAGCTTTCCCATGTCGGAATGCTCAGGCATAGTTCGACCACAGGTTGCGACAAAAGCGGACAGATCATTGGAACCGACAAGAGTTTGTCGCGGTGTTCGATATGGTTCAAAGCCCGAAGAAGCAGGACCACGTGTCCCACCTTGCCGACTGGGGATGTATCGTCGGGTGGGAGCCACGGATGGACCGCGGGATTTCTAGCCTCTTCTGATAAAAACTCTTCGCTCAAACACTCGCGGACAGTAGGCCAGTCGAACTTCTGCTTTCGGTGTCGACTTTGACGAACTGCTGCACGCCAGACCTCCCAGACGCTAGCTCCCGTGATTGCACAAATGTCGTTCGCCGTTGCGAATATGTGGCGCGACCAGCCCTCCACTTGAATGCGATCCAAAATCGGTCGTGCAGAATGGGTCAGGTAGAATACGTTATCTCCACCGAGGCCGGCAAAGAAAGCATCGGCGTTCAGCCGTTCCACGGCATCGCGTACCGCATAATTGTAACTGAGTTCGTGCAGCATGCCATTGGGAATGGGCAAATCTCTGGCGGCCGAAATACCCAGTTCCACGACGTCATCGCGATAGGGAGTCTCGATAAGCTGCGCGTCGATCAATCGACAAACGTCTTGAGCATAAGCGCGCTCGTCGCCAACCGGATCATCGGTAGTCAAAGTGAGGCAGGAAACCGCTCGGCTGTGCTGCGCTAAAGATACAGCAACGATTGAAGAGTCCAATCCACCGGACAGCCCGACCACAGGGTTCTTATAGCAGGATGCCCAGGCGCTGTGCGTTGCCTGCACGATTCTTTTGAGACGTTCGGCGTTGCCCGCGCTCCCCTTTTGCGGGTGAATGTGATCCCAAGGGTTCCAGTAGTTTAAGATTTCGGTCGGTGCAGACGGGATTGTGATCGCACATCCCGCGAGAAGTTGGAAAATACCTGAGTGCCTGACTCAGAAGTTTCTCAAGCGTAGCAATACCTTGCAGTTCTGCGGGTGAGCATGCGGATGGAGGCTATCGTTATCCATGCCGTGGAGGATTCGATGGTAGTTTCCCAATCCTTGGC
>NZ_JNFD01000017.1 GCF_000756375.1 Sphingopyxis sp. LC81
CCCTGCTGCTCGGCATCGCCGTTTCCCTTTGCCCTGATATCCGCCTTTTAGCGCGGCGGAGGGGGGAGGGGTAGCATCATGCGGTTAACCGATCCTCCCTGTGCCGCAGGCATGGGGAGGGGGACCGCGCCCGAAGGGCGTGGTGGAGGGGCGGCGACGTCGCGCCAATAGCCCCTCCGTCAGCGCTTCGCGCTGCCACCTCCCCATGGCTTCGCCACAGGGAGGATCTTTTCACCTCCGCTTGCCCCCATACGCCCCAGCCTTTATGCGGCCGCCATCATGCCCGCCCCGCTCGACCATATCGACAGCTGGATCTTCGATCTCGACAACACGCTCTATGCGCCGTCGGCGAGGCTGTTCGACCTGATCGACGAACGCATGGGCGCCTTCATCATGCGGCTGCTGAATGTCGACGCCGCCGAGGCGCGGCGGGGGCAGAAGCAATATTTCCACGACCATGGCACGACGATGGCGGGGCTGATGCGGCACCACGGCGTGCACCCTGAGGATTTTCTGGTCGATGTCCATGACATCGCGCTCGATCGGCTGAGCGTCGATGCGCGGCTGCGCGCCGGGCTCGAACGCCTGCCGGGGCGCAAGCTGATCTTCACCAACGCCGATGCCGATTATGCGGCGCGCGTGCTTCACGCGCGCGGGATCGCCGATCTGTTCGACGGCATCTGCGATATCCGCGTCACGCGCTATACGCCGAAGCCCGATCCCGAAGCTTATGCGATGATGATCACGCATCTGGGAGTCGACCCGGCGAAGAGCGTCTTCGTCGAGGATATGGCACGCAACCTGACTCCAGCGAAGGCACTCGGCATGACGACCGTCTGGCTGGACAATGGCAGCGAAAGCGGCCATCGCGACCACCTGCCAAGCCATGTCGATTTTCACGCGACCGACATCGCCGACTGGCTCGACAATCTGCCTTTACCATGGGGAATTTCATGACCACCGACCTCACATCGACGATCGAAGCCGCATGGGATGACCGCGACACGCTGGGGCTGACGACGACCGGCGCGGTGCGCGAAGCGGTCGAGACCGCGCTCGCCGGCCTCGACGACGGCAGCTACCGCGTCGCCGAGCGTGACGCCGGGGGAACCTGGCAGGTCAACCAGTGGCTGAAGAAGGCGGTGCTGCTGTCGTTCCGCCTCAACGACATGGAATTGATCGAAGGTGGTCCCGGCGGGGCGCGCTGGTGGGACAAGGTGCCGTCGAAATTCGCCGGCTGGGGCGAGAATCGTTTCCGCGACGCGGGTTTCCGCGCCGTCCCCGGATCGATCGTCCGCCGCGGCGCCTTTATCAGCAAGGGCGCGGTGCTGATGCCGAGCTTCGTCAACATCGGCGCCTATGTCGGCGAGGGGTCGATGGTCGACGCCTGGGCGACCGTCGGCAGCTGCGCGCAGATCGGCGCGAACGTCCATCTGTCGGGCGGCGCGGGGATCGGCGGCGTGCTCGAACCGCTGCAGGCCGGGCCGGTGGTGATCGAGGACGGCGCCTTCATCGGCGCGCGCGCCGAAGTCGCCGAGGGTGTGATCGTGCGCGAGGGCGCGGTGCTGTCGATGGGCGTCTATCTGGGCGCGTCGACCAAGATCGTCGACCGCGCGACGGGCGAAATCTTCGTCGGCGAAGTCCCCGCCTATTCGGTCGTCGTGCCGGGCGCGATGCCGGGCAAGCCGCTGCCCGACGGGACGCCCGGGCCGTCGCTCTATTGCGCGGTGATCGTCAAGCGCGTCGATGCCAAGACGCGCGCGAAGACCGGAATCAACGAGCTGCTGCGCGACTGATCGCGAAGCCGATGGCCGTCAGTATCGGGCGTCGTAACCGACGCTCGTCGAGGCCTGCTGCCCGTTGGTAGACATATTATAACAAGATAATTATTGCGAACTATTCGCGATTGGGGAGGCCATCTGTTTCGATAGCGGCCGCGAGGGGGAATTATGTCGGCCGTTTTTCACGGATCATCGCTGATCCTATTGGCTTTGCTGTCGGTCGCGCCCGCCACGGCGCAGGAGCCCACCGGCGACGCGCCGGCGGCGATCCCCGTTCCCGTTAATGGCGCCGAACGCTATACGCCCGCCGACTTCACGCGTTTCGCGCCGCGCACCGCGCTCGACATGGTCGAGAAGGTGCCGGGCTTCCTGATCGTCACCGGGACCAACGGCGGTGAGCGCGGGCTGGGCGCGGCGACCGAGAATGTGCTGATCAACGGCGAGCGCATCGCGAACAAATCGACCGACGCGCGCACCGCGCTGGCACGCATCACCGCCGCCGAGGTCGCCTATATCGACATCGTCGACGGCGCGGGGCTGAACGTCCCCGGGCTGACCGGACAGGTCGCGAACGTCGTGCTCGTCGCGGGCGCGGGGAGCGGCGGGTATAAGACGACGATCCGCTGGCAGCCCGAATGGCGCCCGCGGCTCGAGAAGAACTGGTTGAACGGCGAGATTTCGACGACGGGCAAGCTCGGCGGCACCAATTTGACATTGAGCCTCAAGAACGAAGCCACGCGCAAGGGTCATTGGGGGCCCGAGCGCGTTTACGACGGCAATGGCGTGCTGCTGTTCACGCGCGACGAGTTCGGCGCCTATGATGGCGAGCGGCCGCGGCTGTCGGCGGCGCTCGCGCGCACCACAGCGAACGGCAACAAATGGAATTTGAACCTTGGCGGCCAGCTGCAGCTGCTCGACGAACGCGTCGACAGCGTGTCGCAGCGGCCGGCGAACGGCACGGTGCGCGAGGCGTTCAAGTTCACCGAAGACGAAGTCAATTTCGACATCGGCGGCGATTATGAGCTGGGGCTGGGCAAGGGGCGGCTGAAGCTGATCACGCTCTATCGCTTTGAGCATAGCCCGTTCGTCGACAGCTTTATCGTCGATCGCGCGGTCGGCGGCCGGACGGGCGAGCGCTTCAAGCAGACCGCCGACGAGGGCGAGTCGATCTTGCGCGGCGAATATAGCTGGCGCACCGGCGGCGGCACCGACTGGCAGGTCGCGCTGGAGGGCGCGTACAACACGCTCGACGTCGATTCCGAATTTGCGGTGCTGCAACCCGACGGCAGTTTCCGGCCCGTCATCTTCGGCGGCGAGCGGACCAAGGTCGAGGAAAAACGCGGCGAGGCGTCGCTGACCTGGGGGCGCTCACTCGCGTCTAATTTGACCGCACAGGTCAACCTTGGCGCCGAATATAGCGAACTGACCTCGTCGGGTCCGGGCGGACTGACGCGCCGCTTCGTCCGGCCGAAGGGCAAGGTCGCGCTGGCGTGGAAGGTTGCGCCCAAGACGACGATCAACTGGTTCGTGCAGCGCCGCGTCGACCAGCTCGACTTTTTCGATTTCGCGAGTTCGGTCGATGTCGCGAACGGGCAGGGCAATGGCGGCAACGGCCTGCTCGTCCCGCCCGTCCTCAATCGCACCGAGCTGGAAGTCGTGCAGGACATGGGTGCGTGGGGCAATGCGTCGGTCGCCTTCGCTTATGCTTACGCGCAGGACCTCGTTGACCAGGTGCCGCTGTCGCCGACCACCGAAGGACGCGGCAATTTGCCGCCCGCGCATCTTTATCGCATCAGTTCGAAGGCGACCTTGCTGCTCGACCCGCTGGGGTGGAAGGGCGCGCGGATCAACAGCGATATCACCCTGCGTCGCAACCGCGTGCGCGACCCGCTCACCGACCTGTGGCGCGACCAGAGCGAGGGGCAGGAGTATCTCGTCGATTTGAGCCTGCGTCACGACGTGCCGGGGACGAACCTCGCGTGGGGCGCGGGCTATTTCGACGAACGCTATAGCCCGAATTTGCGGCTCGGCGCGATCGAGAAGGAATATACCGACGGGCCGTTCGTCACCGCCTTCGTCGAGCATAAGGATGTCGCGGGCTTCACGGTGAAACTGTCGTACCGCAACCTTGCGGGGATGAAGGACGGGTTCGACCGGACGGTGTTCGTCGACCGGCGCGATGGGCCGGTCGCGTTCAGCGAACGCCGGCTGCGCAAGTTCGGGCGCTTTTTCCAGCTGACGGTGACAGGTACGCTTTAGCGTCACCGCGGTGTACCCCGGCTTTCGCCGGGGTACGGGATCTTACCGCTCGCTAAGGTAGTAACGCTCGCGCGCGGTCAGATCGTCGTTCAGCTCATAGACGATCGGCTGCCCCGTCGGGATTTCGAGCCCGGTGATGTCGGCGTCCGAAATGCCCGAGAGATGCTTGACGAGCGCACGCAGGCTGTTGCCGTGCGCGGAGATCAGCACGGTCTTGCCCGCGGCGAGTTCGGGGACGATCGCGGCTTCATAGTAGGGCAGCACGCGTTCGATCGTGTCCTTGAGGCTCTCGGCCGAAGGGATATCGATGCCGGCGTAGCGCGGGTCGGTCGACAGGTCCCACGGCGAGCCGGCGTCGAGCGGCGGCGGCGGGATGTCGAAGCTGCGGCGCCAGATCTTGACCTGATCGTCGCCATGCTTCGCCGCGGTCTCGGCCTTGTCGAGCCCGGTGAGCCCGCCATAGTGGCGCTCGTTGAGGCGCCAGTCCTTGGTGACGGGGAGCCAGAGGCGGCCCATCGCCTCGAGCGCCAGGTTCAGCGTCTTGATCGCGCGCGACTGGACCGAGGTGAAGCAGGTGTCGGGGGCGATGCCCTTCGCCTTCATCAGCTCGCCCGCGGCGATCGCTTCGGCGACGCCCTTTTCGGTGACATCGACATCCCACCAGCCGGTGAAGCGGTTTTCGAGATTCCACTGCGACTGGCCGTGACGGATGAGGATGAGCTGGGGCATTTCGGATCCTTGCGCTGGAGAGAGACGCCGCCCTTTAGCGCGGGTTTTCGCCGAACGCCAACCGCCCTCTTGAAATGGTTTCGCCGGCTACCAGATTGACCCTGTCCGGCCGCCGACACGGGGCCGGGCGGCGATCGCGGCACGTTCTCCGCGGTCCCTTGCTTCGCTTTGTAAAGGAAGAGAGATCCATGCGTAACAGTTTCGACTGGACCCCCTATCGCCGTTCGACCGTCGGGTTCGACCGGCTGTTCGATTTCCTCGAAACGGGCGGTTCGGGCGCCGAAAATTATCCGCCCTTCGACATCGAAAAACTCGCCGACGACCATTTCCGCATCACCGTCGCGGTCGCGGGCTTCAAGTCCGACGAGATCGACATCACCGCGCAGCAGAATATGCTGACCGTCAGCGGCCGCAAGGCGCCGGTCGCCGAAGGCGAGGCGCGCCAATTGCTTTATAGCGGCATCGCGACGCGCGCGTTCGAGCGCCGCTTCCAGCTCGCCGATTTCGTGCGCGTCGAACAGGCCGACCTCGCCGACGGGCTGCTCGCGATCGACCTGGTGCGCGAAGTTCCCGAGGCGATGAAGCCGCACAAGATAGCGATCGGCGGCAGCTCGCCGGTGATCGAGGACAAGAAGGCCGCGTAAAGGGCGCCCGATCGAACGATGTTGCGGGGTCCGGAGTCCCTTCCGGGCCCCGTTTTCGTACCTAAAGCACGCGCGTCATGAAACGGCTGAACGGGTCGGGCTGGTAATCGGCGAAGGGCTCGCACTCGGTGAAGCCGTAACGCTGGTAAAGCGCGATCGCGGGTTCGAAGGCCCCGCTCGACCCGGTTTCGAGACTCAGGCGCTCAAGGCCACGGTCGCGCGCGACATCGATGATATGATCGAGCATATGCGCGGCAACGCCCTGCCGCAGGAAGGGTTCGGCCGTGCGCATCGACTTGATCTCGCCGTGCGCGCCATCGAGCATCTTGAGCGCCCCGCAGCCCGCGAGCTCGTCGCCGCGGTGGATCGACCAGAAGGTGACGCCGTCGGCGCGGAGGCCATCGAAGTCGAGGAAGTGGCAGCTTCCGGCCGGCGAGTTCGCGAGCATGCCCGCGAAATGTTGCTCGAGCAGCGCACGGATGGCGGCGCCCGACAGATCATCTTCGACGATCCGCCAGGCTCCCGTCACAGCAGTTGATCCAGCGTCTGAAGGCATGCGTGCGCGAGCAGCTTCGAGCGTTCGGGCGACCAGCCTTGGGCGGGGTCGGGGAGGTCGCGATTGTCCTTGAACGGCATTTCGAGCGTCATCGACACCGCGCCGAAGCGTTCGGCGAGCTGTGTCGTCGACATCGAGAGATTCGCCTGCCCCGGCGCGGTTTCGGTATAGCCGAGGTCGAGCTGGAAATCGGGGGTGTTCGCCGCGAGCGCGGTTTCGAAGGCCTTATATTTTTCGGTTTGCTCGGGCTTGAGCGACGGAATGCCTTCGAAGCCCGCGAGGAAGACCGCGGGGATCGCTTCGTCGCCGTGGACGTCCATCGCCCAGTCGACGCCGGTTTCATCCATCGCGTTACGCACCACGAGGACTTCGGGGCTGCGTTCGGCGGTCGGGTTATCCCATTCGCGGTTGAGGTTCACCCCGGCAAAATTGGTGCGCAGATGCCCGCGGCACGAACCGTCGGGATTCATGTTCGGGACGATGTGGAAGCGGCATTTCTGCCGCAGCGAACGCGCGTGCGGATCGGCGGGGTCGACGAGCTTTTCGAGCGCGCCTTCCATCCACCATTCGGCCATGCTCTCGCCCGGATGCTGGCGCGCATAGAGCCAGACCTGCGTCTCGCCGGTGCCGAGTTCGAGGCAATCGATCGGCTGGCCTTCGAGGCTGGTGCCGAGGCAGCGGTAGGTCACACCCTCGCATTCGGCGATCTGGGCGACGAGGTCGTGGTGGCGCTCCATCGAATAGGGCGCGAAATAGGCGATGTAGAGGATCGGGCTTTCGGCGGTGTGCTGGATCGTCAGCGTGCCAGCGTCGTAGCTGGTGTCGAGGCGGAACCAGGTTTCGCGATCGGTGCTGGCGCAGGCGGCATAACCCGGCCAGCCGTCGGGATAAGCCGAATCGCCAAGCCCCGTGATCGCGAGGTCGAGCGCGTCGCCGACCGCGCACGACACGCGGAAGTGGAACCATTGGAAAAAGTCCGATTCGCGGTCCTTGCGAATCGAAAGGCGCGCCGACGTGCCGTCGACATTTTCCACGACGATATTGCCGCTGTCGAAAGCGGCGTTGATGCTGATGGTCATTTGACGCTGATAGTGCGTCCCGATTCCCCGGGGAAGTCCTTGAATAGAGCTTCGGCCAATTTCGCCGCCGCGAGGCTGGGCTGGCTGGCGGGCACCTTCACCGGAACAGCGGTCACTGCGCGGCCTTCCCATAAAGCCTGACCGCTCGCCGCATCGTCGATGCGCACCGCGAGTTGCAGATCGGCCATCCGCTTGGGACCGCCGCCGAGGTTGAGGCCGATTCCGAGCCCGACGCCCGACCCGTAGCTGCCCGTCGAACCGCCGACCCCGACCGAGACGGGCGAACGGCGGCCGACGCCTTCACGGTTCATGCGTTCGAAACCGATGCGCACCTTCAAGGGCGCGCGGGCACCGTCGGGCGCCGCGACGAGTCCCTGCCGTTGCAATTGCTGTTCGACCGCGGTGCGGTAGCTGTTCCATTCGAGCGAGGGCGCGTCGATCATCGCCCCGGCGTTGCCGAGCGGCGCGGCGTCGACAGTGTAGCGCGTGCCCGGCGCCCAGCCCGCAGGCGCGCTGGCGTGGAAACGCGTGACCTCGACCGGGGGAACCGCGGTGGCGCAGCCACCGAGAGCGAGCGCCGCTGCGGCAAGCAGGGCGACGGAAATTTGACGCGTCATCCGGACATCATGCGCCAGCAAATATGGCTTGGCAATGAACGGCCTATCGCGCCGTCATGCCGGGCTTGACCCGGCATCCATCGGCGATGGCGCAGCTGGACCCCGGATCAAGTCCGGGGTGACGATAAAAGGGGAGGGCGCGATCTACATCGCGCCCGTCCGATCAACGATAGAAGATGTGGTTGTCGATCTGCGCGATGCGCGTCTTGCGCCAGCCCGGCGAGACATAGCGCGCGTGGAAGAAGAGCGCGCCCGGGGCGTGGTTCTTCCAGCTGCCGTCGCGGGCGATCTGCGCGATCGCGACAGCGTTATTCCACTGCGCCGCGTTGCGCACCGCGGGCATCCGGCCGCCGCGCACGAAGCTGAACTGGCTCTTTTGGTGGACGACGCCGCAGAGGCTCTTGGGGAAGCGGCCCGACTGGGCGCGGTTGATCACGACATGCGCGACCGCGAGCTGGCCGGGGAGCGATTCGCCGCGCGATTCGAAATAGACCGCGCCGGCGAGGCAGCGCAGTTCGGCGTCGATGTCGGCGGGCTTGGGCGTTTCGGCGACGAGTTCGGCGAGCGAATCGGCGGTCGAGTCAGCGGTCACCGGGGCCGGCTTCGGCTCGGTGGCGGGTTCTTCGTCGGTCTTGCTATTGTCTTCGACCGGCGCTTCGGCCGTGGTCGACAGATCCGCCTTTTCAGCCACGACCGGCGCGTCGGCGCCCGGCAGGATGATCGTGGGGATATTGGCGTCGGCCGCAAGATCGCTTGCAAAGCCCGGTTCCGCCAAAAGCAGCATGGAGGCGGCAGTCATGCCGACGGCAGCCATGCCGGCTACGTTCAGAATGCGACTCATATTGTCCGTCAAAAGTGCGGCCGATGAACCGAACCTCTCAAAACAGGCGGGGGACTAAGGTCCTGTATCGCCGCCTGCGGTCATCGTCCGACTGCGTGTCCAAACCGTTTGCCGGGTGCTTGCAAAGCAGTGCAACCCGCGGAACGACCTACGCGTTATCGAATGGGCGGCACTTATTGTGCGCCGCAACAGAGTCAAGTTAACGCGGCCCACTCCGCGACGAGTTGTGGCGCATCTGCGATATCCAGTTCGATCAGCCACATATCGGGATCGGCCTTTCGCCGCCGTTCCCGATAGATCGCCCGCGATTCACCATCTTTTGCGTCGGCCGGGCCGACCGCCTCCCAGATATAGTGGCCGTCCGCCGAAAAGCGGCGTTCGAGCAGCGGTCCCGCTTCACCGCGATCGCTGCATTGGACGAGGATGATTCCGGAGGTTTCGTCGCCCTTGATAACCACGGTCGCAAAGCCGCCGGCCGCTTCGGTGCGGCGAAGCAGCAGGTCGACGAGGAAGCGGCTTTTGAGCCGCATCACGGGATGGCTCGCAGCGCGGCGTTACGCCGCGTCACGCGCTTCGGTGTCGGCGAGCATCGCATAAAGCGCTTCGTCACTCTTCGCGCCGCGCAGCCGTTCGGCAATCGCGTCGTTGCGGAGCATGCGCGACACGCCCGCGAGCGCCTTCAGATGATCGGCGCCGGCATCGAGCGGCGAGAGCAGGATGAAGAGCAGGTCGACCGGCAGGCCGTCAACCGCGGTAAAGTCGATCGGACGCGCCAGTTGCAGGAACAGGCCGCGCACGCCGCCGAGATCGGCCATCTTGGCATGCGGAAGCGCGATCCCGCGCCCGAATCCGGTCGAGCCGAGGCGTTCGCGTTCGAGCAGCGCCTCGCTGACTTCGCCCGCATCGAGGCCGAGCGAACGCGCCGCGAGATCGCCCACGAAGGGGAAGAGCGCCTTTTTCGAATCGAGCTGCACATGCGCGCGCACGGTCGCCGGATAGAGAAGGGAAGAAAGATTCATTGTCTGATCAAATCTTGTTAAACGCCGGCCGCCGCCAGAAAACATGCTGGCAGGCGATCGCGGATCTGTCGTGGCAGGCCCCCCGCCAACCCGGCTTCGGGCATCGTTGGGCGCGGCCCTTAAGCCGGATGGCGGAGAAAATCCAGCCCTATCGTGGCTCGACCCAGCCGATCGTCCCGTCGTCGCGGCGATAGACCATATTGTGCGTGCCGGTCCTGCTGTTGACGAAGAGCAGCGCGTTGGTGTTGCGAAGGTCGAGCATCATCACCGCGTCGGACACGCTGCTGCTCGGAATATCGACGCGCGTTTCGGCGATGATCGCGGGCGCGTCGCCCGCATCCTCTTCGCCGCCGCCGTCGAACACGGTGTAGCCCGCATTGTCCTCGATCTCGTCGACCGTCGGCGAAGGTGCCGCCACGCCGTTGTTATGATCCTTCAACCGCCGCATATAGCGCCTGAGCTGCTTTTCGATGCGCTCGGCGGCGCCTTCGAATGCGACATGCGCATCCTGCGCCTGGCCGTGCCCCTTCAGCACCAGCCCCTGCATCACATGCGCGACGATGTCGCACTGGAAACTGTCGTGCGGTCCTTTTCCGAAGGTCGCGTGCGCCCCGATTGCGCGCGAGAAATATTTGTCGGCAATCGCGTTCATCCGGTCCGACACATGCGCCTGGAGCGCTTCGCCGGTTTCGATCTGGTGGCCAGAGACGCGGATTTCCATTTTTCTTCTCCTTCTTGGCCGGCGCGATGATTTAGGGAAAGGTCATCACACCGTATCGAGCCACAGCGGCTGGTTCAGCCCTGCGACAAATTCGGCGTGGCGCGCGAGTTCGGCGGCCGACGCCATATGGGGACGGGGTTCGCGAAAGGGACGGTCGGCGCCGCGCGATGCGGCGGGCGCCGCGGCGTTCGAAACGGTGATACTCGCGCCCGAGGCGGCGAGGCCGAGGCCGATCTGCCGGCCGCCGGTCATCTCGATATAGAGATGCGCGAGCAGTTCGGCGTCGAGCAAAGCCCCATGCTTGACGCGGTGGCTGCGGTCGATGCCGTAGCGCGTGCAGAGCGCGTCGAGGCTGTGTTTCGCGCCGGGGTGGAGCTTGCGCGCCATCTGCACCGTGCAGCACATGCGCGTCATGTCGAGCGCGGGGCGCCCGGCGCGCGCGAGTTCGGCGTTGACGAATCCGAAGTCGAAGGCGGCGTTGTGCGCGACGAGCGGCGCGTCGCCCAGAAACTCCATAAGTTCGTCGACGCGCGTCGCGAACAGCGGCTTGTCCGACAGGAACTGGATCGACAGGCCATGCACGGCCTCGGCCGCGGCGGGCATGTCGCGTTCGGGATTGAAATAGGCGTGAAAGGTGACGCCGGTTTCGCGGCGGTCGACCAGCTCGACACATCCGATTTCGACCAGCCTGTCCCCGCTTCTGGGGTCGAAACCCGTGGTTTCGGTATCGAAAATAATCTCGCGCATCGAAGCCATAATCTGGACCCTATCGGGCGTGGAAACAAGAGGCGATAAATCTTATCTGGCGGTGCGTCTCGCTTTTCGGGCGGCCCGTTTCGATGATGAAATCGGCGCGCGCCCGCTTGACGCGGTCGGGCACCTGCAGCCGGCGGATCGCTTTCAATTTCGCAGCGGTCATGCCGGGGCGGCGCATCACACGCCTCCGCTGCAGCCATGCCGGTGCCGAGACGACGGCGATCGCGCCGACCTTTCGCCAGCCACCCTTTTCGAAGAGCAGGGGGATGTCGAGCACGACGACGTCGCGCGCGCGGTGGCGCGCAAGGAAATTTTTCTGCGCTTTGCCGATTGCCGGGTGGACGATCGCTTCGAGCGCCGCGAGTTCGTGCGTGTTGCCGAGCACCAGCGCGCCGAGTTTTTGGCGATCGACGCCGTTCGGGCCGGTGGTGCCGGGAAAGCGCGCCTCGATCGCGGCGACCAATGCGCCGCCGGGGCCTTGCAGTCGGTGGACCTCGGCATCGGCGTCGAACACCGGCACGCCTTCGCGTTCGAACATCATCGCTGCGGTCGACTTGCCCATGCCGATCGACCCGGTGAGTCCGAGAATGAAGGGACGGCGGAGCCGCGAACCGAGGCGCTTGTGATGCGTCATGCCGTAAGCAGCGCGCGCAGCTCCTCGTCGCGGCCCTCGGGCGGGGCGCTGCCGAAGAATAGCTCGAACGCGAGCGCGGCCTGGCCGATCAGCATGTCGAGCCCGTCGACGGTGTCGAGCCCGCGCGCCTCGGCCGCCTTGAGCAAGCCGGTCTGAAGCGGCGAATAGACGAGGTCGTAGACGATCGCGTCGTCGGCGAGCGGCGACAGGTCGAGATCGAGCGGCGGCTGGCCCTTCATCCCAAGACTGCTCGAATTGACGAGCAAGGATACCGGCGGGAGCTGCGCATCGAGCGCTCGCGTCTCGCCCTTGAGGCCGAAGGTCGCGAGCAGGCCCATCGCTTTGAGCGGGCTGCGGTTGAGGATCGTCACCGGCCCGACATTGGCACGCGCGAGCGCGAACAGCACCGCGCGCGCCGCACCGCCGGCACCGACGACCGCGACCGGCGCGCCCTCGAGATCGAGTTCGGCGAGCGGCGAATAGAAACCGGCAGCGTCGGTGTTGGTGCCGATCAGCGATCCGTCCTTTTGCCGGACGATCGTGTTCATCGCACCGATCGTGCCGCGAATGTCGCCGGGATCGTCGACGAGATCCATCACCGCCGCCTTGTGCGGCATGGTGACATTGCAGCCGCGCCAGTCGGGATCGGTGCGGCGCTCCGCGATATAGGCGGAGAGGTCTTCGGGCTTCACATGTTCGCGCCGATAATCGCCGGTGAGCCCGAGGGCATCGAGCCAGAAGCCGTGGATCAGCGGCGATTTCGACTGGGCGATCGGGTCACCGATCACTTCGGCATAGGGTTTGCTCATGATGCAGCCAATCCAGAGGTGCGCAGCCACGCGAGCAAGGGAAGCATCGGCATACCGATGATGGTCCAGGGATCGCCCTCGACCTTTTCGAACAATTGCACGCCCGCTCCTTCGATTTCGTAACAGCCGACGGTCCAGCGGATGCTGTCCCATTCGCGTGCGACATAGTCGGCGATGAAGGCGTCGGACAAGGGGCGCATCCACAGCTTCGCTTCGCCGATCGCGCGCCAGATGGGCGCACCGTCGCGCGCGGCGACCGCGGCGCTGAACAGCCGGTGGCGCGTGCCGGCCATGCGGCGAAGGTGATCGGCCGCCTCGTCGGGACTTTCGGGCTTTGCGAGCATCGAGCCATCGTCGAGGGCGAGGGTGGAGTCGGCGCCGAGCACGGTCACGCCGGGAAGCCGCGACGAGATTTTGACGGCCTTCGCCTCGGCGAGCGCGTCGGCGATGTTGCGCGGGGTCTGCCCGGCGGCGAGCAGCGAGGCGGTGAGCGCCTCTTCGTCGACATGCGCCGCGCTCGTTTCGAAGTCGAGCCCGGCGGCGCGGAGCATCGCGGCGCGGCCGCTGCTTTGCGAGGCGAGGAGGAGGGTCATGCGGCGGCGCGATCTTCGACGAGCTTGATCACCGCGGCGGCGGTTTCCTCGATCGAACGGCGCGTGACGTCGATCACCGGCCAGCCATTGTCGGCGAACATCCGCCGCGCATAGGCGAGCTCGGCCTTGACGCGCTCGTCGTCGACATAGCTCGTCTCGGGCGCCTGATTGAGCGAGAGCAGGCGGTTGCGGCGCACCTGCACCAGCCGGTCGAGCCCGGTGGTGAGCCCGACGATCATCGGGCGCTTCAGGGTGAACAGCGCGTTCGGCGGCGGCGATTCGGGAACGATCGGGATGTTCGCGGTCTTGAAGCCGCGGTTCGCGAGATAGATGCTCGTCGGGGTTTTCGAGGTGCGCGACACGCCCGCGAGCACGATGTCGGCCTGTTCCCAATTTTCCCAGCCAATGCCGTCGTCGTGCGCGACGGTAAATTGAATCGCCTCGACGCGCGCGAAATAGGCGGCGTCGAGCACATGCTGGCGGCCGGGACGCGCCTTCGCTTCCTGGCCGAGCATCCGCGACAGTGCGTCGGTGACCGCGTCGAGCGCCGCGACCGTCGGCAGGTTGAGCGCGGTCGCGCGGCGTTCGAGGCTGACGCGCAGTTCGCCGTTCACCAGCGTGAAGAGGATCATCCCGGGGCTCGCCTGCACCTCGGCCATGATCCGGTCGAGATGCGATTCCGATCGCACCATCGGCCAGAAATGGCGCACGACCTCGACATCGTCGAACTGCGCGATCGCCGCCTTGGCGATATTTTCGAGTGTCTCGCCCGTGGAGTCGGATATGAGATGTAAGTGGAGCCGGCCCATCGCGGCACCATGGCGGGAAACTCCCGAAAAAGGCAAGTCGCGAAGCGTTTTACCGCCCTGTGGATAAGTTTTGGCATAAGCGCAGGGATGAATTCGGCACGCGCGATTCATCCCCGGCCGTGTCGATTCCGCTCCACCGCTTATCCACAAGGGATGAATCTTATCCACAGGCTGTGAATTAGGGGGACAGCGACAAACGACTCTGCGCGCCAACTCGCCAGGCCCAGAGTCAAGCTGTTGGCAAAAAGGACGCCCCGGCCTAAAGCCGCGCTTGTCCGCCGACCTACAAACCACCACAATATTATTTAATATGTATATGAAGAGAGAAAGAGGGCCCGCGTGAAGGCGTCACCGAAGAACTTGCTGGCCACGCTGCGCGGGGTGCGGCACGAGCGCCCGCCCTTGTGGCTGATGCGCCAGGCCGGACGCTATCTGCCCGAATATCGTGCCCTTCGCGAAACCAAGGGCGGCTTTCTCGAGCTTTGCTATGATCCCGAGGCCGCGGCCGAAGTGACGTTGCAGCCGATCCGGCGTTTCGGTTTCGACGGGTCGATCCTCTTTTCGGACATTCTCGTGATCCCGCACGCGCTCGGCCAGCATTTGTGGTTCGAGGCCGGCGAGGGGCCGCGGCTCGCACCCCCACTCGTCGATAGCACGCTGGCGTCGCTCGAGACGGCCCACCAGCGGCTCGACCCCGTCTATGCCACCGTCGCGCGCGTCGCGGCCGCGCTCCCGCCCGAAACGACCTTCCTCGGCTTTGCGGGGAGCCCGTGGACGGTCGCAACCTATATGGTGGCGGGGCAGGGGTCGAAGGACCAGGCCGCGGCCAGGCGGCTTGCGTTCGGCGATCCAGCGGCGTTCCAGGCGATTATCGACGCGATCGTCGAGCTGACCGTCACTTATCTGTCGGGCCAGATCGAAAATGGCGTCGACGCGGTGCAATTGTTCGACAGCTGGGCGGGCAGCCTGAGCCCTGCGCAATATGAGCGATGGGTGATCGCGCCCAACGCCGAGATCGTGCGCCGATTGAGGACGCTCCATCCCGATACGCCGATCATCGGCTTTCCAAAGGGTGCGGGCGGCAAGCTCCGCGCCTATGCCGACGAGACCGGCGTCGACGCGATCGGGCTCGACGAGACGGTCGATCCGCTGTGGGCCGACGCCATCTTGCCGGCGCATCTGCCCGTACAGGGCAATCTCGACCCGCTCGCGCTCGTCGCCGGCGGCGAAGCGCTCGATACCGCGATCAACCGCATCCTTGCGGCATTCCCGTCGCGTCCCCATATCTTCAACCTCGGCCATGGCATCGTGCCCGACACGCCGATCGCGCATGTCGAGCATCTGATCAGGCGCGTTCGCGGCGGATAATCTATGGAACTGGCGGGTTTTTTGGGGGCGACCATGCTTTGGATCAAAGCCGCGCATATCATTTTCGTGATTTTCCTGATGGCCGGCCTGTTTATGATGCCGCGCTTTTTCGTCTATCACCACCAAGCGCCCGTCGGGTCCGACGAGGACAAGAAGTGGATCGAGCGCGAAGACCGGCTGCGGCGGATCATTTTGAATCCCGCGTTGATTATCGTCTGGATCTTCGGGCTGATGCTCGCCTTCAACGGCGATTATTGGCGCGAGGGCTGGTTTATTGCCAAGCTGGTCCTCGTGCTCGCGCTGTCAGGCTATCATGGCTGGATGATCGGCTATGCGAAAAAGCTCGCGCGCGGGCTTCGTCCGCTCACCGAAAAGCAGCTTCGCCTGCTCAACGAGGTCCCCGGGATCGCCGCGGCGATTATCGTCATCCTCGTCGTGGTGCGTCCCTGAATCCCTGCCCTTCGGGCGCTGCCCGATTGACTTGACCCCGGCCCGGTTATAGGGGCCGATCAACCCCGCTCCGCGCGGGCGGCGCTTCCTTGCGCCGAAGCTATCTTGAACGGTCGTCCCACGGCCGGATAGGCACCCCAGGGTGCATCGAAATCGACTGTTATTTTCTCCCAAAATCTACCTGGAATCCATCCATGCATCTTAAAGAACTCAAAACCAAAGCCCCCGCCCAGCTCGTCGAAATGGCTGAAGAGCTGGGGGTCGAGGGCGCGTCGACGCTGCGCAAGCAGGACCTGATGTTCTCGATCCTGAAAGTACTCGCCGAAGAGGGCGAGGAAATCATCGGATCGGGCACGATCGAGGTTCTCCCGGACTCGTTCGGTTTCCTGCGCTCGTCCGAAGCCAATTATCTCGCGGGTCCCGACGACATCTATGTCTCGCCGAACCAGGTCCGCAAATATGGCCTGCGCACCGGCGACACCGTCGAAGGCGAGATCCGCGCGCCGCGCGACGGCGAGCGTTATTTTGCGCTGACCAAGCTGATCAGCGTCAATTTCGACGATCCCGACGTCGTCCGCCATCGCGTCAATTTCGACAACCTCACGCCGCTCTATCCGAACCAGAAGCTGTCGCTCGACACCGTCGACCCGACCGTCAAGGACAAGTCGGCCCGCGTGATCGACCTCGTCAGCCCGCAGGGCAAGGGCCAGCGCGCGCTGATCGTCGCGCCGCCGCGCACGGGCAAGACGGTGCTGCTGCAGAATATCGCCAAGGCGATCACCGACAATCATCCCGAGGTTTACCTCATCGTCCTCCTCGTCGACGAACGTCCCGAGGAAGTCACCGACATGCAGCGCAGCGTGAACGGCGAGGTCGTCTCCTCGACCTTCGACGAACCCGCGACGCGTCACGTCCAGGTCGCCGAAATGGTGATCGAAAAGGCCAAGCGCCTCGTCGAGCACAAGAAGGATGTCGTCATCCTGCTCGATTCGATCACGCGCCTCGGCCGCGCCTACAACACCGTCGTCCCGTCGTCGGGCAAGGTGCTCACCGGCGGTGTCGACGCGAACGCGCTCCAGCGCCCGAAGCGCTTCTTCGGCGCCGCGCGTAACATCGAGGAAGGCGGTTCGCTGTCGATCATCGCGACCGCGCTGATCGATACCGGCAGCCGCATGGACGAAGTGATCTTCGAAGAATTCAAGGGCACGGGTAACTCGGAAATCGTGCTCGACCGCAAGGTTGCCGACAAGCGCATCTTCCCGTCGCTCGACGTCGGCAAGTCGGGCACCCGCAAGGAAGAATTGCTCGTCGAAAAGGACAAGCTCAGCAAAATGTGGGTGCTGCGCCGTATCCTCATGCAGATGGGCACGATCGACGCGATGGAATTCCTGCTCGACAAGATCAAGGATTCGAAGACCAACGAGGATTTCTTCGACTCCATGAATCAGTAAGCCGACCCAGCGATGGCCGTGATCGAACATGCCTTGCTTCCCGTTTGTGCGGGAAGCGAGGCCGCGTTCGAGGCGGCCGCCCGCGCGGCGCGGCCGCTGATCGAAGCATCGCCCGGTTTTATTTCAATCGAAATTCGCCGCCCGACAGAAACTGGACAGGCCTATCTGCTTTTGGTGAAGTGGAGGTCGGTCGAGGATCATCGGGACGGCTTCCGGCAATCGGACCGTTATCAACAATGGCGGGCGTTGCTGCATCCCTTTTATGACCCTATGCCAGAGGTCAGCTATTTCGGAGACGCGCTGTGATTTTGGAATTTTTGACCCAGGCCGGCGCGCATGCCGCCGGATTTGGCGGACCCGCCGACATGTGGGGCGCAATCGTCAACGATTTTTCGAACATCACCGAACCCGCGGCCTTCGCCGCCTTCCTGCAGGTGCTGATGATCGACCTCGTCCTCGCGGGCGACAATGCGATCGTTGTTGGCGCACTCGCCGCGGGGCTTCCCGCCGAACAGCGCAAGAAGGTCATCCTGATCGGCGTGATCGCGGCATTGGTGTTGCGCATCGCCTTCGCGCTCGTCGTGACCCAGCTGATGCAGATCGTCGGGCTGATTTTCGTCGGCGGGCTGCTGCTCGTGTGGGTGGCGTGGAAGATGTGGCGCGAGCTGCGTCACACCGGCCAGTCGCATGGGTCGCCCGAGATTGCGGGTGACGAGCATTCGGGCCTGAAGCCCGCCAAGAGCTTTGCCGGCGCCGCCTGGGCGGTCGCCGTCGCCGACGTCAGCATGAGCCTCGATAACGTCCTCGCGGTCGCCGGTGCGGCGCGCGAGCATCCGGGCATCCTGATCGTCGGCCTGATCTTTGCCGTCGCGCTGATGGGCCTCGCGGCGAACATCATCGCCAAATATATCGAGCGTTACCGCTGGATCGCTTACGTCGGCCTTGCCGTGATCGTCTATGTCGCGGTCAAGATGATCTACGAAGGCTGGGTCGACCCCGGGGTCGGGGTCGGAACGCTCTTCGGCTAAAAAAGGAAAAGCCAGTCCTTCGCGGGACTGGCTTTTTTCTTGTCCGTTCCCATCTTTGGGGCATGTCCGCACTCCACATGACCCGCGTCGCCGTCGGCTGCGCCGACTATCCGGCGCTGGAGGCGCGGATCGCCAACTATGCCGCGGGCGGCGAAATTCGCTTTGCGACGCGGTTCCGGCCCAAGCGCGCCGACGAGCTGGTCGGCGGCAAGCTCCATTTCATCGTGAAACACACGCTCGTCGCGCGCGTCGAGATCTTGCGTTTCGAGGATCGCAGCGACGGTCGCGTTGACATCGTCTGCGTCGCCGATCTCGAGCGCGTGCACCCGCAGCCGAAGCGTGCGCATCAGGGCTGGCGCTATCTGGCCGACGCCGACGCGCCAAAGGGCGTCGACGATCAAAGCGGGGTCGGCGCGCTACCGCCCGAACTCTATCGCGAGCTCGCCGAACTGATGCTGATCTAGTTCGCGGCTTGCGCTGCGAGCATTTCGCCCATCTTTTCCCAGACCTTGTTGATCGCCTTGAGCGGTCGAACCATCACTTTGAAATCTTTTATTTTTCCGTGATCGTTCCAGGTGATGATGTCGACGCCGTTGATCTGGATGCCGTCGAGGACGCTCTGGAACTCGAGCACCGCCTGGTCGCCGTCGACGATCTCGCGCAGATAGCGGAAATCGTCGCCGCCGAGGACGTGGCTCGCGGCGTGGAGATAGGCGAAAACCTTGTCGCGGCCTTCCTGCGGCGTGTGGACGACGGGCGAGTGGAACACCGCATCCTCGGCGAGCAGGTCGCGCAAGGCCTGCGGGTCGCCGCCGCCTGCCATATAGGCGTGCCAGGCGGCGAGGCCGGGATGCGGCGCGCTCATGCGAGCTGCTCGGCGAAGAAGGCGCGGGTGCGGCCGTCGGCGAGCTGTGCGCCCTCTTCGTTGCGGCGGTTGCCCATTGTCGCGGCGAAACCATGGTCGAGCCCGGGATAGTCGTGGAGCGTGACCTTCGGGTGCGGGTCGAGCGCGTCGTGGATCTTTTTCTGCGCCGCATGATCGACGAAATGATCCTCGGTCGGGATATGGAGCATCAGCGGGTTCGCGATCGCGTGGCTTTCGTTCAGCATCTGGTCGATCATGACGCCATAATAGCCGACCGATGCGTCGATATCGGTGCGCGTCGCGGCCATATAGGCGAGGCGGCCGCCGAGGCAGAAACCGACCGCGCCGATCCTGTCGGCGCCCTGATTGCGCAGCCAGTGGATCGCGGCCTCGATATCCTTGACCCCGTCGTCGGCGTCATATTGGCCGAAATAGCCGAGCGCCTGCTGGAATTCGGCCTCGACATCGGGGCTGAGTTCGACCCCCGGCGCGAAACGCCAGAAAATGTCGGGTGCGATCGCGAGATAGCCTTCGGCCGCCCAGTCGTCGCACTTTTGGCGGATGCCTTCGTTGACGCCGAAAATTTCGGGGATGACGATGATTGCGCGCACGCTGTCGGCGTCGGGGCGCGCGACATAGGCGGGGATCGTGCCGGCGCCATCGAGCGTCGGGATGTCGGTGTTCGTTGCGGCCATGTGGGGAGCTCTCCTGACTCTTGCTTCTTTGCGGTGAAAGCGCGAAGCTAGCGGCGCTGCGGGCGTGGCTCAAGCGGCTTACCGGCATTTCGGGGCGGAGACTGGCGATGAAGTTCAATATCGAGATCGATTGCACCCCCGAAGAGGCGCGGCGCCTGTTCGGCCTTCCCGATCTCGAGCCGCTGCACGACATCTACCTCGACCGCGTCAAGGAATTGATGGCGAAGGGGATCACCCCCGACATGGTCCAGTCGATGGTCAAGACCTGGGTGCCGATGGGCGGCAGCGGGCTCGAACTCGTCCAGTCGCTGCTTGGCCAGTTCGGCGGCGGATTGATGGGCGGCGCGTCGAAGTCGGCCGACAAGGACGATGACGACAAGTCCGCCAAGGGGCGCAAGAGCTGAACCAAGCCATTGTAAGCGATACGATTTTTGCGCTGTCGAGCGGGATGCCGCCGGCGGCGATCGGCGTCGTGCGCGTCAGCGGACCGCAGGCTGCAGCAGCGCTGAAAGCGCTCGCGGGACGGCTGCCCGAACCGCGCTATGCCTCACTCGCCGCGCTCAAAGACACCAATGGCACACCGCTCGATAGCGCGTTGATCCTCTGGTTCCCCGGCCCGGCGACGGCGACCGGCGAAGATCTCGCCGAACTGCATCTGCACGGCGGGCGCGCAGTGGTCGCGGCGGTGGAGGCGGCGCTTGGCGCGATGCCGGGGGTGCGGCCCGCGGTCGCGGGGGAATTTACGCGGCGCGCGTTCGACAACGGCCGGATCGACCTTGCCGAGGCCGAGGGGCTCGCCGACCTGCTCGCGGCCGAGACCGAAAGCCAGCGGGTGCAGGCGCTCGGCATGGCGAGCGGGCATGTCTCGCGTGCGGTCGCGGGTTGGCAGGACCAACTGCTCACGCTGATGGCGGGCGCCGAGGCCGAACTTAATTTTGCCGATGAGGATGATGTCGAAGTTGGCGACGCTGTTGCGCAGCGTCTGATTGCGGGGATGGGGGCCCTTTCGGGCGAGCTCGGCGAATGGCTGGCGCGGCCGGCGGCGGAGGTGATCGCCGAGGGGCTGTCGGTGGTGATCGCGGGGCCGCCGAATGCAGGAAAATCGACCTTGATCAATGCTTTGGCGCGGCGCGAGCTGGCGATCGTGTCGCCGGTCGCGGGGACGACGCGCGACGTGATCGAAACGCCGCTCGCGCTCGACGGGATCGCAATGCGTTTTTCCGACACCGCGGGGATCCGCGGTGAGGGCGCCGACGAAATCGAGGCGATCGGGATCGGTCGCGCGAAGGCGGCGGTCGAGGGTGCGGATATCCTGCTGTGGCTTGGCCCGCCAAAGGCGGCGCCAGCGCATCCGCGCTGCATCACGATCGCCGCGCAGGTCGATCGCTGGGCGGGCGATGCGGCGGCGGAGGCCGGGGCGGCGCATTGCGACCTGATTCTGTCGGCGGCGACGGGCGAGGGGATGGACAAGCTTCACCGCTATATCGTCGACATGGCGCGCACCTTGTTGCCGCGCGAAGGCGAAGCGGCGCTGCGCCAGCGCCAGCGCGCCGCGCTCGCCGAAGCGCGCGATTGGCTGACGATTGCGGCAGGGACTCGCGAGACGCACGATTTAATCCTACTCGCCGAGCGGCTTAGGCTTGCTGCGACCGCGCTTGATCGAATCACCGGGCGTGCCGGAGTCGAAGAAATGCTCGACGCCCTGTTCGGGCGTTTCTGCATCGGGAAATGATGTTCCACGTGAAACATCGGGCGGCAAGCAGCGCGGTGGATTCGGCGCGCGCTTTGCGGTAAAGGCCGCACCAATCATGCAGAATGAAGCAATTTTCGATGTCATCGTCGTCGGCGGTGGCCATGCCGGAACCGAAGCCGCGGCCGCCGCGGCGCGGCTCGGTGCGTCCGTCGCGCTCGTCAGTTTCGACCCCGCGCTGATCGGCACGATGTCGTGCAACCCGGCGATCGGTGGGCTCGGTAAGGGCCATTTGATGCGCGAGGTCGACGCGCTCGACGGCTGGATGGCGCGCGCTGCGGATAGCGCGGCGATCCATTATCGCATGCTCAACGCGTCGAAGGGGGCGGCGGTGCAGGGACCACGCGTCCAGGCCGACCGCAAACTCTATCGCGAGGCGATCCAGAACTTGCTCGCGGCCGAGGACGGCATCACCGTCGTCGCGGGCGAAGCGGCCGCGCTTCGGCTGTCGGAGGATGGGTGCGTCGAAGGGCTCGATCTCGCCGACGGGTCTGTTTTGAAGGCCCGCGCCATCGTGCTCGCAACGGGGACATTTCTCGGCGGCCGACTCTTCCGCGGCGAAGAACGGATGGAGGGCGGGCGCATCGGCGAAGCGGGCGCACACCGCCTCGCCGAACAATTACGTGCGGCCGACCTGCCGATGGCGCGGCTCAAGACGGGCACGCCGCCGCGGCTCGACGGGCGGACGATAGACTGGGCGCGGCTCGATGAGCAGCCGTCGGATAGTGCGGAAGGCGCGCGCTGGACCTGTTCCACGTGGAACAGTGAACGGACGGTGCCGCAGATTTTTTGCGCGATCACGCGCACCAATGCCCAAAGTCACGCGATCATCGCGGCGAATCTCGATCGCTCGCCGCTGTTCACGGGCGCGATCGGCGCGGCGGGGCCGCGTTATTGCCCGTCGATCGAGGACAAGATCCACCGTTTCGCCGACCGCGACGGGCATCAGGTATTTCTGGAACCCGAGGGGCTCGATTCGTTCCTCGTCTATCCGAACGGGATTTCGACCTCGCTGCCCGCCGATGTGCAGCTTGCGATGCTGCGCACGATGGAGGGGTTGGAGGCGGTCGAGATGGTCGTGCCGGGCTATGCGGTCGAATATGACCATATCGACCCGCGCGCGCTCGACCGGACATTGCAGGTGCGCGCGATGCCCGGGCTTTGGTGTGCGGGGCAGATCAACGGCACGACGGGATATGAGGAGGCGGCGGCACAGGGGCTGGTCGCCGGAGCGAATGCCGCGCTCGCCGCGCAGGGCCGCGATCCGCTGATCCTCGACCGGTCCGAATCCTATATCGGCGTGATGGTCGACGATCTGGTTCTGCAGGGCGTCACCGAACCCTATCGCATGCTCACCGCGCGCGCCGAATATCGACTGCGCCTCCGCGCCGACAATGCCGCGACGCGGCTTACGCCGAAGGGGATTGCACTGGGGTTGGCGCGGCCCGCGACCGCCGCGCTGTTCGCCGCGCGGCAGGCCGAACGGGCGCGCGCCGAAGCCCAGCTCGATGCGCCGGTCGCGACCGCCGATTATGCTGCGGTCGGACTGGCCCTCCCGGGCGATGGTATCGCGCGCAAGCGGATCGACCTGCTGCGCTATCCCGGCGTGACGATGGCCCGGCTCGCCCTGCTTGCGCCCGAACTCGATTCGATCGATCCGGCGATTCTGTCCGAGATCGCCGAGGATGCGCATTACGCGCCCTATATCGCGCGGCAGGATGCCGAACTGCGCGCGCTCGCCGCAAATGAGGCGATCATGCTCGACCCCGCGCTCGATTATGCCGCGATCGGCGGGCTATCGCGCGAGATGGTCGAACGGCTGACGAAGGCACAGCCCGAGACGCTGGGGCAGGCGGCGCGGATCGACGGGGTGACCCCGGCGGCGCTGACCGCAATCATGGTACATAGCCGGCGGCGCGCCGCATGAGCCGATCGACGTTTGAAAACAGAGGGTGCGCACGTGTCGGTTGAACTGCTTGATAGCGAAGACGCCGCACGGGCCTGGATCGGCGAGGCATTTTCACCGACCGCTGGTCAATGGAAACAGCTTGAGCGCTTCGTCGATCTTTTGATCGCCGAAAGCGTGCAGCAGAATCTGATCGCGTCATCGACGATCCCGACGATGTGGGTCCGGCATATTGCCGACAGCGCCCAGCTCTTGTCTTTCGACACCCGCGACAGCGATGGTCTCTGGATCGATCTTGGAAGCGGCGCGGGATTGCCGGGGCTGGTTATCGCCATATTGAGTCCGCGCCCGGTGCTGCTCGTGGAGTCGCGAAAACGACGCTGCGATTTCTTGCGCAGCGTCGCTGCGGAGCTTGATCTCGCAAATGTCGAGGTCGTCGAAGCGCCTTTGGAGCGGATCGAAACGCGGCCCGCATCGACAATCAGCGCGCGCGCCTTTGCCCCGCTCGACAAGCTGCTCGACTTATCCGCGCGTTTTTCCACCGAATCGACGCGCTGGCTGCTGCCAAAAGGCCGAAACGCGGTTAAGGAACTGGCTTTGCTGCCCCAGCCATGGCAGAGAATGTTCCACGTGGAACAGAGCCGTACCGATGCTGAGAGCCAGATTTTGGTCGGCTCCGGAAAAATCGCGGCAAAACAGCGAGGAAAGCGATGATCCGCATTGCCGTGGCGAACCAGAAGGGTGGGGTCGGCAAGACGACGACGGCAATCAATCTGGCGACCGCGCTCGCGGCGACGGGCTGGCGCACGCTGATCATCGACCTCGATCCGCAGGGCAATGCGTCGACCGGGCTGGGAATCAAGCAATCGCAACGCGAATCTTCGAGCTATGAATTGCTGCGTGGCGACGCGACGCTGGCCGAGTGCGCGATCCCGACCGCGGTGCCGCGGCTCGACATCGTCACCGCGACGGTCGACCTGTCGGGGGCCGAGATCGAGCTGATCGAATTTCAGGACCGGTTGCACCGTCTGCAACAGGCGCTGTCGAGCGCCGAGGCGGGGCAGTGGGATATCTGCCTGATCGACTGCCCGCCATCGTTGGGCATGCTGACACTCAACGCGCTGATCGCGGCCGAATCGCTGATCGTGCCGCTGCAATGCGAATTCTTCGCGCTTGAGGGGCTCAGCCAGCTGCTCACCACGGTCGAACGCGTGCGCGAACGCTTCAACCAGAAATTGTCGATCCTGGGGGTTGCGCTCACCATGTTCGATCGCCGCAACCGGCTGACCGATCAGGTGTCCGACGATGTGCGCGAGGTGCTCGGCCCGGTCGTGTTCGAAACGGTGATCCCGCGCAACGTCCGCCTGTCCGAAGCGCCGAGCCATGGCTTGCCGGCCTTGATCTACGATCATCGCTGCGCCGGATCGGCGGCCTATATCGCACTCGCACGCGAGTTGATCGACCGGCTTCCTAACGTCCGTAAGGCTGCTTAAATGGCTGATAATAAAGACGAAAATGGATCGGAATCGACACCGGCGCGCAAGCGCCCTTCGGGCCTCGGTCGCGGGCTCAATGCGCTGTTCGGCGATGTCGCGGTCGAGGCACCGGTGCTTGCGACCCCCGGCAGCGCCGCGAAGGCCACGCCGGTGGCGGGCGATTCGGTGCAGCATGTTCCCGTCGGGGCGATTCGCCCGCTGCCGGGCCAGCCGCGCCGCCATTTCGACGAAAATGCGATCGCCGAGCTCGCCGATTCGATCGGGCTGCGCGGATTGCTGCAGCCGATCATCGTCCGCCGCTCGCCCGATGGTGAAGGTTATCAACTTGTTGCCGGTGAACGGCGCTGGCGCGCGGCACAGCGCGCGGGGTTGCACCAGATTCCCGCGCTTGTGCGCGAACTCGACGATGCCGCGACCTATGAGATCGCGTTGGTCGAGAATATCCAGCGCCAGGATCTCAACGCGATCGAAGAGGCGAGCGCCTATCGCCGCCTGATCGAGGATTTCGGGCATAATCAGGAAGCGCTGGCGAAGCTGGTCGGCAAGTCGCGCAGCCATGTCGCGAATCTGATGCGCCTGCTCGACCTGCCCGCGAGCGTGCAGACGCTCGTTGGCGACGGATCGCTCGCGATGGGTCATGCGCGCGCGCTGATCGGCGCCGACGGCGCCGAGGCGATCGCGCGCCGCGTCGCGAAGGAAGGGCTGTCGGTCCGTGCGGTCGAGGCGCTGGTGCGCGCGGGCAAGGGTGGCGATGCGCCGCGCAAGGCTCCGCTTGAATTCAAGAGCGCCGATGGCGGGCGCGATCCCGATATCGTCGCGGTCGAGCGGCACCTGTCCGAACTGCTCGGAATCGGTGTCGCGATTCATTATGCCGGTGAGGGCAAAGGCGCGTTGACGCTGAAATTCGCATCGCTCGACCAGCTCGATATGATCTGCCAGCGATTGTCGGGCGAATCGATCTGATCTGCGCCGGGCTGGGTGCATGTGCGATTCTTGCCGGACGCGGCTCAATTTGTGCCAGTCCGGGCCGTTAATGAGGGAAACGGGGCTCCTCCGCTCCGCTTTATATGCTTCTAAAGCCCTGATTTCGCCCGGTTACATCGCGTAACACGGGCCAATCCTTGTTGCACCGTTAACCAATATTGCTGGCAAAGCCTGAACGGGTCGCCCCGTAGAGAGGTTGGCGAATGGGGTGGGATATCCATTCGAATTTCGACTTCCAATTTTCGAAATCAAGGGACCAAATCATATGCGCAACTTTGGAATGAAGCGCGCCCTCTTGGGCGCCGCGATTGCTGCCCTCGCCATGAACGCCTCGGCGGCGCATGCGGCGTCGGCCACCGGTACGGCAACAGCGAAGATCCTGCGCCAGATCACGCTCACCAAGACCAGCGATCTGCAATATGCGACGATCATCAGCGGCGCGACCGCCTCGACCGTCGCGGTGTCGACCGCCGGTGCCGCGAGCTGCGGCGCGGGCCTGACCTGCACGGGCACGACGACGGCGGGCAGCTATGACGTCCAGGGCACCAACGGTGCCGTGGTGCTGGTCGGCGGCGATTCGAGCGTCACGCTCAACGGCTCGCTCGGCGGCACGATGTCGTCGACGCTGACCTATTCGTCGGCGAACATCACGCTGGGCGCCACGGGCGGCAGCTTCCAGGTCGGCGGCACGCTGAGCGTCGGCGCCAACCAGGCCGCGGGCGATTATTCGGGGACGTTCAACGTCACCGCGAACTACCAATAAGATTGGGGGGCCTGGCGGGCCGAGATCCGCCAGCCGTTAAAATGGGGTCGCCGGCATGGATCCGGCGACCCCTTTTTTGTGCCAGCCGCCGCGATGGTTAGCGAAATCTCAACCATGTTGGCGCAGGCAGGATGCGACCATCGGGACGGTGTGGGGCCGTTTCCCGGACGATTGTGGGGATCGTATCCAATGCTTCGCTTTTTGAAGGCCTTTGGCCTGTTCACCGCGGCTGCGCTCGGCGCCGCGGCATCGCCCGCGCTGGCGGCGGGCGACCTGCTCGTCGCGCCGACGCGCGTCATCCTCGATGGATCGCGCGGGACCGAGGTGGTGCTCAATAATATCGGCAGCGAGCCCGCGACCTATCGCATCAGCCTCGAGATCAAGCGGATGACCGCCGAGGGCGGGCTCGACGAGATCGCCGAGGAGAATGTCACGGCGGCCGAACGGACCGCGCTCGACATGATCGCCTTCAGCCCGCGCCGCGTCACCCTGCCGCCGAACCAGCCACAGGTCGTGCGCGTCGGGGTGCGCTTGCCCGAAGGGACGCCGCCGGGCGAATATCGCGCACATATGCTGTTCCGCGCGGTTCCCGACGCGGCGCCCGCGACCGCAGAGCCCAAGCCGGCGAGCGAGGGGGTGTCGATCGCGCTCACGCCGATTTACGGGATCACGATCCCGGTGATCGTGCGTGTCGGCGACCTCGGCGCCGAAGCATCGATCGGCGCGGCGTGGGTCACCGAAACCCAGGATGGGCCGGCGTTCAATTTCGACCTTTCGCGTACGGGCGATCGCTCGGTCTATGGCGATATCGAGGTAACGCGGCCGGGGGTCGCCGAGCCCTTGCTCGTCGCGCGCGGCATCGCGGTCTATCCCGAGGTCGGCGCGCGCAAGGTCTCGCTCCGCGTTCCGGGCGAGCTCGCGGCGAAGCTGAAGGGGCCGGTGCGTATTCGCTATAGCGAAGACCGCGAAATCGGCGGCGGCACGATCGACGAGGCCGAGCGGGTGGTACAATGATGGCGTAAGGACGGAGCGACGCGGGCGGGGCGATGATCCGCGCGATGCTCTCGCGATGGAAACCGGCGATGATGGCCGGGCTGGCGCTGGTGGGGCTCGTTCCCGCCGGCGCCGAAGCCGTTGAGAAAAAGCCCGTTTCGATTGCGAGCGATGGCTGGGCGCCGAATGAGGACGACAGCTGGTTGTTCGATGTGCGCTCGGGGCAATACCGGCTCGGCGACGGGGTACGCGGCTATCAGACTCCGCAGGGGGTGTGCGTCGATCTTGGCGATGTCGTGCTCGCGCTCGACCTCGCTGTGCGTGTCGACAAGAAGTTGCGCCGCGCAACCGGCTGGGTGTTCGACGAGCGGCGCAGCCTGACGATCGACCGCGACGCGGGCGACGTGCGCGCGGGGAGCGAGAGCTTTCGCCTGACTGCGACGACGATCCGCGACACGTCCGCGGGGTGGTGCGTCGACCTCGATAGCCTGAACGACTGGCTCGGGGTGCCGCTGACCGCCGATCTGTCAAATGCGGTGCTGCGGGTCGATACGAAGGACAAGCTGCCGTTCCAGCTCGCCGCCGAACGCCGCGCGCGCGCCGCGGCGATCCGCCCGCAGGCGCAGTTCGATCTTGCGAGCCTGCCGCAGACGGCGCGGCCGTATCAGGCATGGGCGACGCCCTCGATCGATGTCGTCGCATCGGCGGGCGTCGTGTCGGACAAGCGCGGCGGATCCTATGTCCAGGGGCGCTACGAGATTTTCGCGGCGGGCGAGGTCGCCCGGCAAAGTTTCGAGGCACGACTGTCGTCGGACAATGAGGGTGTGCCCGACAGCCTGCGGATGCGGCTCTATCGTACCGATCCGCAAGGGCGGCTGCTCGGTCCGCTGAGGGCGACGCATTATGGCGTGGGCGATGTCAGCCTGCTCTCGACCGGCATCGTCGCCGCGTCGGCACCGGGTCGCGGCGCGGTGCTCACCAACCGCCCGATCGAGCGGCCCGACGCGTTCGACAAGACGACGTTCCGCGGCGATTTGCCCGCGGGCTGGGATGCCGAGCTGTATCGCAACGGGCAATTGCTCGCTTTTACGAGCCCGAACGGCGACGGGCGCTACGAGTTTATCGACGTGCCGCTGCAATATGGCGCGAACCGCTTCGAAATCGTGCTGTACGGGCCGCAGGGGCAGATACGGCGCGAAATCCGGCAGGTGCAGGTGGGCATGGATTCGATCCCGCCGCAGCAAACCTGGTATTGGGCGGGCTTCGCGCAGGAAAATGCCGACCTGGTCGAGTTTGGCGACCGGCGGCGCGGGGCGTTCCGGCGCGGCTGGCGCGGGACGATGGGGGTCGAGCGCGGGCTCGACACGCGCACGTCCGCCGCGGCCTATTTCCACAGCCTGCTGATCGAAAATGTCCGCTATAATTATGGCGAGGTCGCGTTGCGCCGCTCGATCGGGCCGACCTTGCTCGAGGTCGGGGGATCATACGCTGATAATGGCGGCTTCGCGGCACGCGCGAGCTGGCTTGCCGCGTTCGGCGAAACCTATGTGCGTGCCGACGCGATGCGCGGCTGGGGCGGGTTCGTTTCGGATCGTTTGATCAATAATATCAACGGTATCTATTCAGTGTCGGTCGACCAGTCGGTCAAGTTCGGGCGAATGGTGCTGCCGCTGCATTTCGACGTGCGGCAGGTCGAACGATGGTCGGGGGTCGACAGCCTCGAAGCCAGCGCGCGCGCGTCGGCGAGTTTCCGCGCGCTGACCTTTACCGGGCAACTCGACTGGAGCCGCACCAAGGTGCCGATCGGTCCTGACCCGCCCGACAATCTCTCCGCCAGCCTGCTTGCCAACGCCCGCATCGGGCGCGTTCGCGTCCGCGGCGAGGCGCGTTTTGCGCTGTCGGGCGCCAATACCGATTCGCGCATGACCCTGATCGGCGAATGGGCCGGGAAGGGCGACGCGGAATGGCGCACCGAGCTCGGCTATGACCGCGGGCTCGATCGTGCACGCGCCGGGCTTGGATATACGCGCCGTTTCAACAAGTTGCAGCTGACGGGATTCGGCGAGGTCGCGAGCGACGGATCGGTCGCGGCGTCGCTGGCGCTCGCTTTCAGCTTTGGCCCCAGGTCGGCGGGCGGTTGGCGCGTGTCGAGCGAGAAGCTCGCGAGCCGCGGGCAGGTGGTCGCCGAGGTCTGGATGGACGAGAATGGCGACGGGGTCCGCCAGCCGGGCGAAGCCGCGCTGCCCGACGTGCCGCTGACCGCGGGCAACGCCTTTGTCGACGCCGCGACCGACAAGGCGGGGCGCGGTGCGATCGACGGGCTCGAACCCTTCCGCCCCGTGATGATCGGCATCGACGCGGGCAGCTTGCCCGATCCCTATGTCCAGCCCGCGCTGCCGGGAGTCGTGGTGACCCCGCGGCCCGGCGTTGCGACGCGCGTGCTGCTGCCGATGGCGGCGGCGGGTGAGATCGAGGGCACTCTGCGCCGCGATGGCGGCAACCCGATCGAGGGGCTGGGAGTCGAACTCATCGACGCCGAAGGGCGCGTGCGCGCGACGACGATCACCGAATTCGACGGCTATTTCCTGTTCGAGGGCGTCGCTTACGGGCGCTATACGGTGCGGCTGGGCAAGGCGTCGGCTGCGGCGCTCAGGCTCGACGGGGCTTTTGCTATCGGCGCGGTTCCGGGCAAGGCGACGCCGCGGGTGCGGCTGGGGACAGTCACGCTGAAACCGCTACGCCGTGATGTTGCGATACGGGAAGATGTGTCGCCCGGGAGCGCCAGTGCGCGCGGACCGCCGGGCGAGGGAGATGGTGCGCAATAGATGCGATGGCTGCTTTGGGTGGTAAGCGGAGCTGGCCTCACTTTCCTTCGTCATCCCGGGCTTGACCCGGAATCCCGCTTCTTTTGAAGGACGGGCGGCTTTTGATTTCAAGCGGGACCCCGGATCAAGTCCGGGGTGACGATGATGAGAGGGCAGCCTTCGGTCGAATGTAGACGTTCTCCCGCTGTCAACTCAGCAGCGGTTCCAGCGCGTCCCATTCGCGGTCGACCGCGCGGCGGCCGGCGTCGATTGCGGCGCGGATTTTCGCCGGGTTGAATTCGAGCGTTTCGGCGACTTCTTCTTCGGGTTCGATGATGCGGATCGGCGCGAAGCGGTAGCGCGCGATCTGGACGTCGAGCGGACGAAGGATGCGCGCGGCCTGCGCGCCGCCGATGCCTTCATTCTGGAGCGCGCGAAGCTGCCCCTCGCGCGCGGCGATCAGGTCGTTGATCAGCGCGGCGCCGGCGAGGTCGTTCGCCGACACTTCGGATTGCAATATATCGACCGCGCGCAGCCCGATCTTGATGAGGTTGGGGAAGGTGCGCACCGGGCCGGGGCGCGGCGCGGGCGAGGCGCGCACCGCGATCACCCCGCGTGGGTTCATTTCGAGCGCCGAGCTTAAAGGGGTCACATCGCGTACCCCGCCGTCGACCCATTGTTCTTCGGTCCCGTCGCTCGCGCGCGTTTTCAGCGGATCGAAAAAGAGCGGCATCGCGCAGCTCGCGTAAACCCAATTGTGGATGCCGGGCACGCTCTCGTCGATCGCGCGATAGCTGCCGGTGCCGAGATTGACGACGCCGAGGAGCAGCTTGCGCCCGCTCGCGCGCAGCTTGGTGTCGTTCGCGAAGCCCTTGAGCAGCCGTTTGAGCGGCGCGGTGTCGTAGAGCGCATCCTCGCCAAGCAAGCCCCCGACGACGCCGAGCGGGCGCGACTTATAGATCGAGCTGTTGCCGCGGATACCAAGCCAGGCATCGAGCAGGCCCGGCACATCGTCCTGCGCGACGCCGAGCGCCTGGATCGCGCCGGTCGATACGCCCGCGACGATGTCGAGGCGAACGCCGCGATTGACGACGAGTTCGTGGACGACGCCGACCTGAAAGGCGCCTTTCGCGCCGCCGCCGCTCAATACGATTGCCAGACCGCCTGCCATGCTGCGCCTCCTTGATCGGCGCCTGTTTACAGCAGTTCGGGCCATCTCCCAACCCTCGCCGGCGTGTTTGGTCGATCCGGGGATCGCCAAATCCTTGGCGAAATATTAACCAGTCTTTAGCCGGCAATTGCTTATAAACCGGCGCGGCCCCTCGAGGCCTGGGGGGGCACCGATGGCCGAAACGATCACCGAAGCGCGCAGGCGTGAGGACTCTGTCACCCGGCTTTCGCCCGATCGGCTGGCGTTGATTCTGTGGCTGGGCTTCGTTGCGGTCAGCCTGCTCCTGCATCGCGATGCCATCGCCGCGCTGTCCTTTTCCGATCCTGACAATGCGATGCGGCTGGTGCAGGTCCGCGACCTGGTGAGCGGGCAAAGCTGGTTCGACACGACGCAATATCGGACAAATCCGATGGGCGGCGGCGGGCCCACGCACTGGTCGCGCTTCGTCGATGCGCCGATCGCCGCGTTGATCGCGTTGCTGAGCCTGCTTTTCGAACCGCAAGCCGCCGAACGCTGGGTGCTCGCACTCTATCCGCCGTTTCTGGCGCTGCCGCTGCTGCTCGTCTTTTCGCGGATCCTGCAAATATTGGGCGGCCGGCAATTCACCTTCATCGGGCTTGCGATCGCGGCGACGACGCTCAGCTATTTGCATCATTTCGCGCCGCTCAACATCGATCACCATGGCTGGCAGGTTCTGCTGTCGGTCGTGCTGCTGTGGCTCGCGCTCCGGCCGGCAAGCTTTGCGAACGGATTCCTGTCGGCGTTCGTCGCGGGCATCTATGTCGAGATTTCGCTCGAAGGCTTTCCGCTTCTGGGGCTGTTCTGGGCGCTTTTTGTCGTCGACTGGCTGCGCGATCCGGCCAAGGCTAGCCGATTGCGCGGCTTTTCGGCCGGGATGATCCTGTTGCCGGCGTTATGGGCGCTGCCCTTCCGCGGCACGACCTATGTCGTGAGCATCCTCTGCGACAGCTTTTCCTTGCCCTATATCGTGGCGACCGCGCTGGCTGGGCTGGTTTTCACGGCCTTTCTGGCCGCGCCCTTCCGCTGGACCGCGACATTGCCCCGGCGGATTACGCCGGTGATCATCGCGGGCCTTCTGTTCGGGGCCGGCTTTGTCCTCACCGGGCCGTCCTGTCTTTCCGGTCCATTCGGCACGCTGGAACCGCTCGTGCGGACCTATTGGTATGATCCGATCCTCGAAGGACGTCCGCTCTGGGCGCAGGAACCCGCCAGGCTGCTCGCCTATATCGTCCCAAGCCTTGTCGGATTGTTGGCGACGATCGGGGCTTGCTGGAAGGCACGCGGACGTCCCGATGCCGAAAACTGGTTTCGCCTTGCATTCCTGATCCTGTTCAGCGCGATTCTGGCAATGCTGGTCATCCGGGCGCTCAACGTCGCGCATGCCTTTATGGTGCCTGCGTTCGCGGCGCTCGCGACGGGACTATGGCGCTGGATTCATGCGCAGTCGAATATGGCGCGGCGTCTTTGCGGACATTTGCTGCTTTTGTTGTCGATCCCGACGGTCGATATCGCGCTCGGCTATCGCCTGTCATCGCTTGTCGCAGGCCCCGCGGCAGGTCCGGAAGCAAGGCCGCAAAATGCGGCCTGCCTTCAGTCGAATCCTACGCTCGCCGGGGAGCCGCCGGCGCTTCTCTTTACCTCGACGCATATCGCCCCGGCGCTCTTGGTCAGCACACCGCACAGCGTCGTGGCGACCGGTCATCACCGCAATCACGCGGCGCTCAATCGGGTGATATCGGCGTTTCTTGCACCGCCCGATGGCGCGCGCTCGTTGGTCCGAGCGGAAGGCGCGCGCTATGTCGTATTTTGCAGTGGCGAACTTGGGCCGCTGGCTGCCGCGAACCGGAACGGGCTCGCCGCGCACCTGATCCAGGGCAGGACGGTCGATTGGCTGGAACCGCAACACCGGTTCGCGTCGGGTGGCTTGCAAGTGTATCGCATCGTTTATCCAGCCGCGAAAAAGCGCGGTATCAGTGAAAAACCCATCCCGGCGTTAACCAGTTTTTAGCCATAATTCCCCCAAGTCGGCAGGCAGCAATCTGATCCGTGTGGGGGAATATCACGTGACCAACACCCAAGTGTCGAAAAGCCGTCCGACGAGCGCCGACGTCGCCATCATTGGCGCCGGCCCCGCGGGGCTGACCGCCGCCTATCAGCTGACCCAGCAGGGGTATAGCGTGACGGTGATCGAAAAGGACCCCGTCTATGTCGGCGGGATCAGCCGCACGGTCGAACATGAGGGCTTTCGCTTCGACATCGGCGGCCACCGCTTCTTTTCGAAGAGCCGCGAGGTCGTCGACCTGTGGAACGAGATCTTGCCCGACGATTTCATCGAGCGCCCGCGGATGAGCCGCATCTATTATGAGGGCAAATTCTATTCCTATCCGCTGCGCGCGTTCGAGGCGCTGTGGAACCTTGGCATCTTTCGCTCGACGCTCTGCATGATCAGCTATGCGCAGGCGAAGTTGCTGCCGAACAAGAATGTCCGCAGCTTCGAGGACTGGACGATCAACCAGTTCGGGCGGAAGCTTTATTCGATCTTTTTCAAGACCTATACCGAGAAGGTGTGGGGCATGCCGTGCGACGAAATGTCGGCCGACTGGGCGGCGCAGCGCATCAAGGGGCTTAGCCTCGGCGGCGCGGTGATCGACGGGCTGAAGCGCAGTCTCGGGCTCAACAAGAAGCCCAATGATGGCATGGCGACCAAGACTTTGCTCGAAACCTTCCGCTATCCGCGGCTTGGCCCCGGCATGATGTGGGATGCCGCGCGCGACAAGGTCGTTGCGGGCGGCAACCATGTGTTGATGGGCCACAGCTTCAAGCAGCTGACGCAGGATCAGAAGACGGGCCGCTGGCGGATGACCGCGACGGGCCCCGACGGCGATGTCGTGATCGATGCCGCGCATGTCATCAGCTCGGCGCCGATGCGCGAGCTCGCGGCGCGTATCCATCCGCTGCCGGCGTGCGCGCTCAGCGCCGCGCCGAACCTCAAATATCGCGATTTTCTGACCGTCGCGCTCAAGATTCGCTCCGAGGATCTGTTCCCCGACAACTGGATCTATATCCACGACAGCAAGGTGCAGGTCGGGCGGGTGCAGAATTTCCGCAGCTGGTCGCCCGAAATGGTGCCCGACCCCGAACTCGCGTGCGTCGGGCTCGAATATTTCTGTTTCGAAGGCGACGGGCTCTGGGCGGCGAGCGATGAAAAGCTGGTCGCGCTGGCGACGAAGGAAATGGAAATCCTGGGCCTTTGCGATCCCGAAGATGTCGTCGGCGGCGCGGTCGTCCGGCAGGAAAAGGCCTATCCGGTTTATGACGATGATTATGCCGTGCATGTCGAGACGATGCGCAGCGAGCTTGAGGCGCGTTATCCGACGCTGCATATGGTGGGGCGCAACGGCATGCACCGCTATAACAACCAGGATCATGCGATGATGACCGCGATGCTGACGGTGCGCAACATCGTCGCCGGCGAAAAACTCTATGATATCTGGGGCGTCAACGAGGACGCCGAATATCATGAGAGCGGCACCGAAGGCGAGCAGGCCGCGCTCGCGTCGGTCCGCGAGGTTCCCACGCGCGTGGCGAAGGCCGCGTAAGCGCTTGGCCGGGGGGATCGGCGCCATGCTACCGGTGACCAGATTGATCGCGTCAGTGCGGCGCGGCGAGATTCGCTGGCTGAACTATCTGCTCGCAAGCGTGCTCGCGCTGGGCAGCGATGCGGGGCTTTTCCTGTTGCTGCTCGACGCCGGGCTGTCGCCCGTAACGGCGTCGGCGACCGGCTATTGCGCCGGGATTCTCGTGCACTGGCTGGTGTCGAGCCGGCTCGTTTTTGCCGACGGCGCCGCAGCGCGCGGCACGGGTGAGCGCCATCGCCAGAAACTGCTCTTCGTCGGATCGGCGCTCGTCGGTCTTGCCGTCACGACCGCGATCGTCGGCGGGGGCAGCGCGCTCGGCCTCGATCCGCGCCTCGCAAAGCTCGCGGCGATCGTCGTCAGCTTCCAGACGACCTATTTGCTGCGCCGCCATATCGTGTTCCGGACGGCGGCGGCATGAGTGACGCGTCCGCGCTTCCCGCGGGCGCGGAGCCATCGGTTCGTGCACCCGAATCGGGCGGCATCGTGCTGAGCCCGTGGTTCACCCCGGTCCGGATCGCGCTGATTATCTGGGGGCTGATGAGCCTCGTTGCCATTGTCGCGAAATGGCAGGCGATCGGCGCGCTCGATCTGTCGGACACCGACGACGCGATGCGCATGGCGCAGGTCCGCGACCTCCTTGCGGGGCAGGGCTGGTGGGATCTTTCGCAATATCGCGTCAATCCGGCGGGCGGCGGGGTGCTGATGCACTGGTCGCGCATCGTCGATGCGCCGCTCGCGGCGGGCACCCTGCTGCTGAAACCGCTGTTCGGACAGGCGATGGCCGAACGGATCGTGATGACGCTGTGGCCGCCGCTGCTCGGCGCGGCGCTCAGCGTTGCCTGCGTGCTCGGTTATCGGGGGCTGTCCGACCGGCGGATCGCCTATGCCGTGCCGCTCTTCCTGATCATGTCGGGTTATATATTGGTGCAGTTCCGCCCGCTCCGGGTCGACCATCACGGCTGGCAGATTTTCTTTGCGATGCTGATCATGGCGCAGGCGCTGCGGCCGCCAAGCTGGTGGGCGGGCCTGCTCGGCGGATTGTTCGCCGCGGCGCTGCTCGCGGTGTCGATCGAAGGATTGCCGATTGTCGCGCTGTTCGCCGGGCTGGCTGCGCTGCGCTGGGCGCTGCACGGGCGCTCCGAGGATCGCGCGCGGCTTTGCGGCTATATGGGCGCACTCGCGGGCGGCGCGCTGCTGCTCCAGTTTGCGACGCGCGGTCCCGCGGGGCTGCTCGGCAGCTGGTGCGATTCGCTTTCGGCGCCCTATATGGCGGCGTTCGCCGTTGCCGCCGCGGTGACCTTTGCGGCCGCGCGGGCCAACCCGCGCCAGTGGGCGCGTTTCCTGCTGTTGGGGCTGGCCGGCGTGTCGGCGGCGGGGGCGCTGGTGTGGACCGAACCGCAATGCGCGAAGGGCCCCTTCGCGGCGCTCGATCCGATCGTGGTGCAATATTGGTATCTTAATGTCCTCGAGGGCCAGCCTTTGTGGATGTCGGAACCGTCGAGTGCGATCCACGTGCTCGTGCCATCGCTGATCGGTCTCGCCGGGTCGTTGCTCGCGTGGCGGAGCTGCTCGTCGGCCGTCGACCGCGGGAACTGGGCGACGATCATCGTCGCACTGGTCGGAGCGGCCGCCTTGTCGGTGTTCGTCCTGCGCAGCGTTTCGACCGCGCATGTCTTTGCCTTGCCCGGCTGCGCCTGGCTCGGCCTGCGCGCCTGGGCGTGGGCGCGGACGATTCCTTCGACCTTGCCGCGAATCTTCGCGTCGGCTGCCGCTGCGCTGACGCTGCCGCTGCTCGGCAGCATGGCTGTCGCCGCCGTGCTCGGCCTGGTGGTCCCGTCGCTGAACGCCGAAGAGGACAAGGCCGTTGAAGAGGCCGCCGCGGCCAAGCCCTATCGGGAGGACTGCCTAGATCCCGCGGCGATCGCCGACCTGAACCGTCTGCCGGCGACGACGATCCTGACCCCCATCGATCTGGGCGCGCCGGTGATTTTCTGGACGCGCCATAGCCTGGTCGCGACGCCGCATCATCGCAACAAGGAGGCGATGGCGGACTCGATCCGCGTCTTCGCCGGCGACCCCGGGCACGCCGAGGCGCTGGTCCGCAAGCAGGCGGCGACGCTGATCGTGTTTTGCCGGACCGCCAACGACCTCTCCAAATATCGCCGCGCCCGGAAAGACGCGCTCGCGGCGCAGCTTTACGCCGGAACGCCGCCCGCGTGGCTCGAAGCGGTGCCGATCGTGTCGCGCGCCGGGCTGTCGGTGTGGCGGGTGAAGCCCGAGTAAAGGGCGTCAGGCGGGGCGGAAGGTCAGCGCCGCGCCGTTCATGCAATAACGCTTGCCCGTCGGTTTCGGCCCGTCGTTGAAGACGTGGCCGAGATGCCCGCCGCAGCGTCTGCAATGCACTTCGGTGCGCGCATAGCCGAGTTCGCGATCGGTCGCGGTGCCGATGCCGCCCTTCAGCGGCGCCCAGAAGCTCGGCCAGCCGGTGCCGCTGTCGAACTTTGTCCTGCTCGAATAGAGCGGCAGCGCGCAGCCGGCGCAGTCGAAAATGCCGGTGCGTTTTTCCTTGTCGAGCGGGCTGGTGAAGGGGCGCTCGGTCGCCGCTTCGCGGAGCACGCGATATTGCAGCGGCGACAGGCGCTTTTTCCATTCGGCATCGGAAAGCTGCCAGCCCGGCTGCGCTTTCGGACGCGACGATTTGGCGAAGAGCATCGGTGCGCCGATGATGGCGCCGCCCAGCGCGAGTCCGCCGAGAATGAAACGACGTTCGATCATATCCTCGATACGTACGTCTGGGTGAAAGGGTTACAAGTCCGCTTCAATATTTCTCGATTTTGGCGGGCAGCGTGCGGAAACCGTGGACGAAGCAGGCGTGGACGCGCTCGGGGGTGCCCGTGACTGTCACCCGCATCCGCCGCGCCGCCATTTCCTCGAGCAGGATGCGCAGCTGCAATTCGGCGAGGCGTGCGCCGACGCAGCGATGGACGCCATAGCCGAACGACAGGTGCCGCCGGGCGTTTTCACGCGTCAGGTCGATGTCGTCGGCGTCGCTGAACACGCTTTCGTCGCGGTTCGCCGACAGATACCAGAGGATCAGCTTGTCGCCCTTGGCGATCTTGTGCCCGAACAGCTCGGCATCGGCGAGCGCGGTGCGCCGCATATGCGCGAGCGGGGTCTGCCAGCGGATGATCTCGCTGACCGCATTGGGGATCAGTGCCGGATCGGCCTCGAGCTTCGCGCGTTGCTCGGGGAATTGGTCGAGGCCGTAAGCGAGCCCCGACATGGTGTTGCGCGTCGTGTCGTTGCCGCCGACGATCAGGAGCACGAGGTTTCCGATGAACTCATATTTGTCCATGTGGCTCATCGCTTCGCTGTGCAGCATCATCGAGAGCAGGTCGGGGGTCGGCGGCTGGTCGAGCTTTTCCATCCACAGTTTCTGGAAATAGACGAAGGCCTCTTCGAGCACCGCGCGGCGCTGTTCCTTGAGCTCGGGCTTCTGCGCGAGTTCGACGTCGCCCATCCAGTCGGACCATTCGCTCAATTTGCGGCGATCTTCCCACGGGAAATCGAACAGGATCGCGAGCATCTGCGTCGTCAGTTCCATCGACACACGGTCGACCCAGTCGAACGTCTCGCCCCACGGCAGGCCGTCGAGCACTTCGCCGGTGCGGTTCCTTATATCTTCGGACAGGCGCGTCATTTCGGCGGGGGTGAAGGCGGGGGCGACGGTGCGGCGCTGGTCGGTGTGCTGCGGCCGGTCCATCGCGATGAACATCGGCAGGCGGAAATCCTCATCCTCGTCGCGTTCGAGGATCGTGATGCCGCCATATTCCCACGACGAAGAATAAATGTCGGGCAGCGCCTCGACATGCTGGATCGCCTGATGACTCGCGATGTTCCAATAGGGCCCGTGGACGCTGTCCTCGCACTTCACGATGCCGCCCAATTTGCGGAGTTCGGCGAAGGGTTCCTGCCAGCGATCCTCCGAATAGATCGCGGCGGGACTCATGTCATAGCGGTCGGTGACGGGCTGGGGCGCAGCTGCAGTCGCCATCGGGCATCCTCCTCCTCAAAAGGGACTCGCCGCGACGCTTGCCGCCGTCGGCCAGATCAGTTGCAGGATGCCACTGTTTACAGCTTTGTCAACGAGGCTGGGACGAAGCGGCCTCGGCGGCTGCTGCAGCGGCAGCCGCACCCTTTGTCCGGCGCCAGAATTTCCAGCCGCTACCGCCGCTGAGCACGCCCGACCGGAACAGGCGCACCGACAGGAAGATGACGAGCGCGACCCAGATCGCCTGCCAGCCGAGCGCGAGCAAATGGACCGCCTTGGCATCGTCGGTCGCGGCGCGCGCCGCCATCGCAAGCGGCGAGGAGAAGGGGAAGATCTGCGCGAAATGGGCGAGACCGCTGCCCGGCGCGCTCGCGGCCGCCGCCGACAGGCTGAACATGCCGACCTGGAAGATGGTGATCGGCAGGCTGAGCATCTGGATTTCGCGCACCGATCCCGCCTGCGCGCCGACGCCGAGGAAGACCGCGCCGAGCAGGAGGAAGGACAGGATGAAATAGGCAAAGCCGATGCCCAGGAAAAAGGGCCAGCCCGTCGCCGGCATCGAGGCGAGCGCGGCGGTCGCCTTGCCGGCCTTGCCCGCGGCGGCGATCGCGGCGGGATCGACCTGCGTCGCGGCGATCAGTCCGCCGCCCATCGCGACGATCATCCAGAAGGCGATAAAGAGCACGGCGACGCCGAGCATGCCGAGCAGCTTGCCGAGAAAGACGCTTTCGAGCGGCACCGCGGCGGCGAGAATCTCGATGACCTTGTTGCCCTTTTCCTCGGCGAGCGAGCTCACCGTCTGGCCCGCCAGCAGCAAGGTCAGGAGGAAGATGATGAAGACCGCGCCGAAACCGAGCGACTGTTGCACCGCGATGCTGGTGCCGCTGCTCGATAGCGCTTCGAAATCGGGGGTGATGGATGGCATCGGCCCGGCGGCGCGCGCGCGCTGCACATCGCCCGCGAGCAGCGCGAGATAGCGGCCCGCGCTGCTGCCCTTTTCGCGCTCGACGATGCGCGGCGCGGTCAGGGGGCCGCTCATCACCGCATAGGTGTCGCTGCCCTTTTCGCGGGCGATCGCAACGGGATCGCCGATGGCGGGGCTGGCGATGCGGATATCGAGCGGTGCGGGTTCGCGGGTCATTCCAGCCCGGAGTCGCTGATCGGAGGCCCGAAGCGCCTCGATATCTGCCGGATGGGCGACGACGACGATGCGCCCGGCGCCGCGCGCGCTATCGGCAAGCTGCGATGCGCCCATGCCGCCGGCGAGCCCCATCGCGACCATGAACAAGGGTGCGAGCAGGAAGAGAAGGAAGGTCGGGGTCGCGACGATCGCGAGAAAGTCGCGCCGCGCAACGACGAACATGCTGCGGATGAAGGGGGTCATGCGCTGGCCTCCTCTACGGCGTCCTCAGTGGCATCGGCGTCGAATCCCGCGTCGACCTGCCGGACGATATGGACGAAGGCGTCGTGCAGCGCCGGGCGGCTGATCGACAGGCCGGTGACGCCATGACCGCTCGCGGTGATGCGCGCGAGCAACGGTTCGACATCGGCGTCCTGAATCGCGAAATGCCAGGCGTCGCCGCGGAGTTCCGCGCCCGCAGGGAGATTTGCGGCAACCGCGGCAGCGTCGCCCGCGGTTCGAGGGGTGTAGCGCACCTGCATCGGGAGCAGCGCGCGCGCCTCGTCGACCGTGCCCTCGAACCGGCGCGCCGAGCGCGCGATGATCGCGATGCGGTCGCAGAGGCGTTCGGCATGCGCCATGACATGCGTCGAGAAGAGGATCGTCGCGCCGCGGTCGCGCTCGCGCCGCACGAGCATTTCGAGCCGCTCCTGATTGACGGGGTCGAGCCCCGAGAAGGGCTCGTCGAGCACGATGAGGTCGGGGGCGTGGACGATCGATCCGATCAGCTGGATCATCTGCGCCATGCCCTTCGACATCTTGCGGATCTTTTCGTCGATCACGCGCTCGAGCCCGAGTTCGGTCATGAATCCCGCGGCGCGGCGGCGCCCCTCGGACCAGTCGAGCCCGCGCAGCGCGCCCATGAACGCAATCGCCTCGCGCGCTTTCATGCCCGGATACAGCCCGCGTTCCTCGGGAAGATAGCCGATGCGGTGGCGTACCGACTGCGGCCGCTGCCCGCCAAACAGGCGGCTTGTCCCCGCATCGGGGTCGATGATGCCGAGCGTCATGCGCAGGCTCGTCGTCTTGCCGGCGCCATTGGGGCCGAGCACGCCATAAATGCTGCCCGTTGGCACCGCGAGGGACACATGATCGACCGCTTTGTAATTGCCGAAATATTTGGTGAGGCCATTCGCCTCGACGCTGAAATCGCTCAAACCCGGGTCCCCAATCTTGGCTCACCAAACTATGGCACGGCGAGGCCGCTCGCGTATAGAGCGGCAATGGTTGCCGAAGCCTTGCCTCTGGAAACGCTTCTCCTCGAAGAACGGCTCGAAGCCGTCGCGCGCGCGCATGGTTTCGCGGCGTTCGGGATCGCGCAGGCCGATGCGGCGCCTGAGACCGCGGCGCGGCTCGACCAATGGCTGGCCGAGGGGCGCCACGGCGATATGATCTGGATGGAAAGCCGCGCCGCGCAGCGCGGATCGCCCAAGGGGCTGTGGCCCGAGGTCAAATCGGTGATCGCATTGGGCATGAGTTACGCGCCAGCACTCGACCCGCTGGCGCTCGCCGATCACCCCGAGCGCGGGCGTATCTCGGTCTATGCGCAGGGCGGCGACTATCATGACGTCGTCAAGAAAGCGCTGAAGGCGGTCGCGCGCTGGCTCGTCGCCGAAGTGGAGGACGCCGAGGTCAAGGTGTTTGTCGACACGGCGCCGGTGATGGAAAAGCCGCTGGCGGCGGCGGCGGGACTCGGCTGGCAGGGCAAGCACACCAATCTCGTCAGCCGCGATCATGGAAGCTGGCTGTTCCTTGGCGCGATCTACACGACGCTGGAGCTGGAGCCGTCGAAGCCCGGGCGCGATACGTGCGGCAGCTGTTCGGCGTGCCAGGAGGTGTGCCCGACGCAGGCCTTTCCCGCGCCGTACCGGCTCGATGCGCGGCGCTGCATCTCGTATCTGACGATCGAGCATAATGGGCCGATTCCCCTCGCGCTGCGGCGCGGGATCGGCAACCGAATCTATGGCTGCGACGATTGTCTGGCGGCGTGTCCGTGGAACAAATTCGCCGAAACCGCGCACGTCCATCGCGCCTTCCTGCCGCGCGCCGAACTGGCGGCGCCGTCGCTTTCCGACCTGCTCGCGCTCGACGATGCCGATTTCCGTCAGGTCTTCGCGGGGTCGCCGATCAAGCGGATCGGGCGCGGGCGGATGGTGCGCAATGCCGCGATCGCGGCGGGGAACAGCGGCGATGTGCGGTTTGTGCCCGTGCTCGAACGGCTGGCGAAGGATGAATCGCCGATGGTTGTCGACGCGGCTTTATGGGCGCTCGCCGAACTGGCGTCCTGACGTCATATCAGCGTTGAAGCGACTGGGCGCAGCTGTTCACTTCGGCGTTGCGGCCATCGGGCGTGCGCGCGTCGACATGCGTCGCAACGGGATTCGCGCCCGCGCGCGGGGCGTAGAAATAGACATCGAGGATGCAGTTCGACCCGGCGAACTGCAGCTTGCGGCCGGCGCCTTCGGTGATATCGAGCTGCGGCTTGCCGAACATCCGGCCGATCGCGTCGGCGCTGTTGCCGATCAGCGCGTTGTTCTGCACCGGGCGGACCACCGTGTTCGGCGGCGGGGTTGCCGCGGACGGTGTCGACGGGCGCGGGATCGCGGGGCCGGCGCACGCACCGAGCGTCAAAGCGAGACCGGCGATGGCGGTCAGGCGGCGGTTTTCGATCATCTTTTCTGGTCCCCATTGCGCAGATGCAGCATGTGCACGGCCATAGCCGCGCTCAATATCGGCGCCAACAGATTGGCGATAGGCACCACGAAGCTTGCGGCGGACAGCAGCCCGAGCGACCAGCGCGCAGGCCGGTCGAGCCGTGGACGGTCCGGATGGCGCGCGAGCACCATCGCCTCGAGATCGCGGCCGAGCAGCACCGCGTTGACGAGCAGCGCGAAGATCGGCGTGCCGATACCGGTGACGAGCAGCAGGATGTAGATCGGCAGCGCGAGCAGGTTGCCGCCGATCAGCCGCACCAGCGAAGCGAGCGCGAGGCCGATATTCTGGCGCCAGCCGACATCGACGGCTTGGCTTGCGGCGGCGGGATAGTGGCGGCCCTCGACATCGGCGACGATGCCATCGGCGAACAAGCCGACGACGACGATCGCGACGGCGCGGAAGAGCAGCCAGCTTCCCGCGATGATGGCCAGAACGATCAATATTCCGGCCATATCGAGTTGCGCTTCGTCGAGCCATTTCCAGTGCGCCAGCGCCCAGCGCGCCGCGAAAAAGATCGCGGCGCCCGAGGCAGCGAGGAGCAGGAGCGTAAGCGCGAGGCTTTGCGCCAGCACGCGCATCACGCGGGGCTGCGGTAAGTCCCTTAGCGCGAGCAGGAAGGCGTGAACGGCGCGGGCCATGGGCGCAGGGATGGTGGGCGCGCGCGCGCGGGTCAAGCGTTATGCTTGCCTTGGCGGGCCCCGCCGCCTAAGGCGCGCGGCAGCTTTTTCCACGCATCACAGGATTTTTCATGGCCTCCACCGCCCGTTTCGACGTTGTCGCCATCGGCAACGCCATCGTCGACGTCATCGCCCGCGCCGACGATGCGCTGATCACTGCCGAAGGTCTGACCAAGGGGTCGATGCGGCTGATCGACGCCGAAGAGGCCGAACGCCTTTACGCGGCGATGGGACCCGCGATCGAAATGTCGGGCGGTTCGGCGGCCAATACGCTCGCCGGGATGGCCGCGCTCGGCCAGCGTTGCAGCTTTATCGGACAGGTCGCCGACGATCAGCTCGGCCATGTTTTCACGCACGATCTGCGCGCGCTCGGCGTCGCTTATGAAACCCCGCCGCTCAGCGAAGGCGCGCCGACCGCGCGCTGCCTGATCCTCGTCACCCCCGACGGCCAGCGCACGATGAACACCTTCCTCGGTGCGAGCCATCTGCTCGAGCAGTCGATGATCGACGAAGCGTGGATCGCCGATTCGGAGATTCTCTATCTCGAAGGCTATTTGTGGGATCCCGAGCTGTCGCGCGCGGCGATGCGGCGCGCGATCGACGTGTCGCGCGCAGCGGGACGCAAGGTCGCCTTCACGCTGTCGGATGCGTTCATCATCGACCGCCACGGTGCCGATTTCCGCAAGCTGATCGCCGAGGGGCTGTTCGACATCCTCTTCGCGAACGAGGTCGAGATTTGCGCGCTCGCTGAAACCGATGATTTCGAAGCCGCTGTCGCGAGCGTCGCGGCGCAGGTGCCGCTGCTTGTCGTCACGCGCGGCTCGCACGGCGCGATCGCGCTGACGGGCGGCACGCGCACCGAAGTCGGCGCCGAGCCGATCGATACGGTCGTCGATACCACCGGCGCGGGCGACCTGTTCGCCGCGGGTTTCCTCTCGGGTCAGGCGCAGGGCCGTCCGATTGCCGATTGCCTGACGATGGGCGCCGTGTGCGCGCGCGAAATCATCGCACAGGTCGGTCCGCGCGCGCAGACCGACCTCAAGGCGAAGATCGCCGAACGGCTGGGCTAGGAACCTTCGTCGGCCGTGAAGCGTCCTATGCGCCAGACAGCATGGGAGAGACTCTTATGGCCGACGAAATTCACGAGACGCGCGATCCCGACGGGACGACGCACACCACCACGGTTATCGACCGCGAACCGCGCCGTCGCGGCGGGTTCGGGATGGGACTGATTTTCCTCGTCGCGATTCTGGTCGCGGCCTTTTTCGCTTTCCAGTTCCTCGCCAACGACAAGGCGCAGAGCGGCGCGGTCAGCGACGCGGCGCAAAAGGTCGGCGATGCCGCCGAAAATGTCGGCGACGCGGCGCAGAAAGCGGTCGATTAAGGATCAGCCGGCGGGCGCCGCGGCGGGTTCGGGGTGTTTCCTGAACAATTCGCGGTCCGCCGGGCCGAAGCCGCGCGTCCAGATCAGCCAGCCATAGACGCCGAGGATGAAGGGAACGCCGATCAAGAGCTCGGCCCATTCGGGAAGCTGCGTCGCGCCATAGCCGAGGATGGTCGCGCCCGCGGTCGCCCAGACGAGCGCCCAGCGCAGACTGTTCACCGGCGCACCGAGGATGCGCGCGAGCAGGCGGGCTTTCACCAGCGACGCAAATCCGAGCGCGAGCATCAGCGCGAGCGCCACGGCGCCGGCGTAATAGATCGGCGGTAGCCCCATCGATTTGGCGATCAGGATCAGCGCGACGCTGAGCCCCGCCTGTAGCGCGAGCGTCGCGATGCTGATGAGCAGGTTGCGGTGGCGCGCGACATAGACGAGCGCCGCCTCGCTGACGACCGCGGTCGCTGCGACGACCTCGGCGGCGAGCAGGAAGGCGAGCGCGGCGGTGCCGCTGACGAATTCGGGGCCGACGAGCCCCATCACTGCCTCGCCCGGAATGCCGAGCGCGAGCGCGACACCGGCCTGCGCGGCGATGATCCAGAAGCCGACCTGGCTCACTTGTGCCGCCACGGCGGCAAGCCGCTTTTCGGCGAGGTTGCGCGTGATCACGGGGCCCAGGATCGGCTCGAAGCTGGTCTTGAGCTTCTGCGGCAGCGAGGCGACCTGCTGCGCCATATAATAGATGCCGTAGATCGTCGGCGAGGTGAACTGGCCGAGAATGAAGAGGTCGAGGCGCCGTGTGCCCCATTCGATCGCATCGGCGGCGGCGAGCGGCGCGCCGCGCCGCGCAACTGCGATCAAATGCGCGGGATGCGGTTGCCACCCGCGCGGCCCGCCATAATGGCGCAGCATCGGGATCAGCGCGGTGAGGAAGGCGCCGAGCATCGCGGCGGCGTAGGAGAGCATCAGCCCGTCGCGCACCGACACGAACCAGAATCCGGCCGCGGCGATGCTGATCACCCAGGGCTCTACCACCGCGCGGGCGCGAACGGTGGCGCCGACGTCGAATTTATACGCGCACGCCGCGAGCGCGATATCGGTGCCCGCGATCGCGAAGACGAGCAGCGCCATCCAGCGATCGGCGCTGTCGATGCCGCCCGACGGGAACATCAGCTGCGGGAACAGCGCGAGCAGCAGCGACCCGGCGGCCGACGCGACAAAGGCGACGAACATGCCGTCCCATACGACGGTGCGCTGGTCGGCCCCGGGGGCGCTGAGCTGTTCGGCGAGGCCGCGCTTGAGGCCCAATGTCGCGAGCTGCGCGACGAGCTCGATGACGAGCACGGCGAAAGCGAAGCGACCGACCGCCTCGGGCCCGTACCAGCGGCCCGCGACATAGAGGAAGGGCAGGCGCGCAACGAGGCGGAGGATGAAGCCGAAAAAATTGGTGCGTCCGCCCTTGGCGAGCGCGGCGGTGTCGGCATCGCCCGGGGGCGTGCCGGGGGGTGAAGAGGGCGCGGCTGCGCTGTCCGTCTGGCTCAAGCCTTCCGCCCCTTCTGCTTTGCCCTGACCGTCAGTCTAGCGCGGCCGGGGAGTGCAGGCAATTGTGCGAAGATATTCATCGCCCTTCGGGTCGCAGCGGGCGGCTGAGCAAGGCCTGAATGGCGTCGGTGACGCGCGTTTCGCCGGCAACGAGGCGCGCAACGGTGTCGGTGATCGGCATGTCGATGCCATCGGCGCGCGCCGCGGCGGCGACCACGGGCGCGCTGAACGCGCCCTCGGCGACGGTACGGCGGTCGGCCATCAGTATCTCGGCCGCCTCACCGCGCCCGAGCCCCTGGCCGAGCGCGAAGTTGCGCGAGTTCGACGAGGTGCAGGTGAGGACGAGGTCGCCGAGTCCCGCGAGGCCCGCGAGCGTTTCGGCCTGCGCGCCGCGGGCGAGTCCGAAGCGCGTCATTTCGGCAAAGCCGCGGCTGATCAGCGCCGCGCGCGCGTTGAGCCCGAGCCCGGCGCCGTCGACGATACCGCAGGCGATCGCGAGGATATTCTTGACCGCGCCGCCGATCTCGGCACCGATGACGTCGGTCGACACATAGGGGCGGAAATGCGGGCGCGCGAGCGCCTGCGCTATCCCGGCCGCGAGATCGGCGTCGGCGGCGGCGAGCGTGATCGCGGTCGGCAGCCCGGCGGCGACTTCGTGCGCGAAGGTCGGGCCGGAGAGCACGGCATGCGGCCGCGACGGCGCGATATCGCGCGCCATATCGATCGGAAAGGCGAAGCTGCCCTCCTCCATGCCCTTGCTGCAAAAGATCAGCGGCGCGTCACCTGGCGGAAGTTCGGCGAGTACCGCGCGCAGGAACGGAACGGGGACGACGACGAGCAGCGCGTCGAGATCGGCCATGTCGGCAAGCGCGCCGGTCGCGGTCAGCGAGGGCGAGAGCGCGGCGCCGGGAAGGAAAACCGGATTGCGGTGCTCGGCGTTGATCGCCGCGACGACGTCCTCCTCGCGGGCCCACAGGCGGACGGGGGCGCCATCGGCGGCGAGAAGCTGCGCCAGCGCGGTGCCCCATGCGCCGCCGCCGATCACGCCGAACTTGGAATATGACGTCATGCTTTCACTCCGGCGCCGCGCACGGCTTCGGCTTCGGGGTCGAGCGGCCAGCGCGGGCGCGCGGCGGTGTCGAGCGGATCGGTGAGGCCGACCGCGAAACGCTCGGCGCCCGCCCATGCGATCATCGCGCCATTGTCGGTGCAGAGCCAGAGCGGCGGCGCGACGAAGGGCTTGTCGAAGCGCGCCGCGAGATCGGTCAATGCGCCGCGAATCGCGCCATTGGCGGCAACCCCGCCCGCGACGACGAAAGCGGTCGCATCGGGGCAGGCGGCGAGCGCGATGCGGCTGCGGTCGACAAGGCAGTCGACGACCGCCTGCTGGAACGAGGCCGCGAGGTCGGGGATGCTGTGCGTGCCCGATGCGGCCACCCGCGCGACGGCGCTCTTGAGCCCCGCGAAGGAGAAATGCGGTTCGGCGCTGCCGACGAGTGGGCGCGGCAGCGGCACGGCATGGGGATTGCCGTCCTTCGCGATGCGCTCGACCGCGGGACCGCCGGGATAGCCGAGGCCGAGCAGCTTCGCGGTCTTGTCGAAGGCTTCGCCCGCGGCATCGTCGATCGTCGTCGCGAGGCGGCGGTAGTCGCCGACACCGCGCACGAGCAGGAGCTGGCAATGGCCGCCCGACACGAGCAACAGCAGATAGGGGAAGGCGAGGCCGGGCTCGACGAGGCGCGGGCTGAGCGCATGACCTTCGAGATGGTTGACCGCGATCAGCGGCTTGTTCGCGGCGTGGGCGAGCGCCTTGCCGGTGACGAGCCCGACCATCACGCCGCCGATCAGCCCCGGCCCGGCGGTCGCGGCGATCGCATCAACATCGGCAAGCGACACGCCGGCATCGGCGAGCACACCCTCGACGATCGGCGCGAGGCGGTCGACATGCGCGCGCGCCGCAATCTCGGGAACGACGCCGCCATAAGGACTATGCTCGGCCTCCTGTCCCGCGACGCGGTGCGCCAAAATGCGCCGTTCGCTATCGACGAGCGCTGCCGCGGTTTCGTCGCAGCTCGATTCAAGGCCGAGGATCAGGGTCATATTGTTGCGCGTTCCTTTACCCGCCCCTTTATCGGCAGGGCAAGCCGCGCTAGCAGCGGGACGATGAATAGACTTCCGACCCCCGAAAGCCCGCTGCGTATCGGCACCCGGGCCTCGCCGCTCGCGATGGCTCAGGCCCATATGGCGGCTGCGGCGCTGATTGCCAGCCATGGCATCGATATGACGGCGCTCGAAATCGTGCCGATGACCGCGACGGGCGACAAGATACAGGACCGTGCGCTCGCCGAGGTCGGCGGCAAGGCGCTGTGGACGCGCGAGCTCGATGCGGCGCTCGATGCTGGCGTGATCGATATTGCGGTCCATTCGCTGAAGGATGTCGAAACGATCCGCGACGCGCGCTTTTTCCTCGGCGCGATGCTCGAACGCGCCGACCCGCGCGACCGGCTGGTGGTGCGTGAAGGCATAAAGGCGGCAACGATCGCCGACCTGCCACGGGGCGCGCGGCTTGGGACGAGCAGTCCACGCCGCGCGGCGCAGGTTAAGCGGATCCGCCCCGACCTCGAAACCGTGCTGCTGCGCGGCAATGTCGCGACGCGGCTCGCGAAGATTGCCGCGGGCGATGCCGATGCGACCTTGCTCGCGGCGGCGGGGCTCGAGCGGCTGGGGATGCACGACGTCGGTTTGGTACAGGAGACGAGCCTGCTGCTTCCCGCGGCGTCGCAGGGGGCGATCGGGATCGAATGCCGCGCCGACGACGCGGCGACGCGCGCGCTGCTTGCCGCGGTCGACCATGCGCCGACGCATCTTGCCGTCGCGGCCGAGCGCGCGTTTCTGGCGGCGCTCGGCGGTGACTGCCGTTCGCCCGTCGCGGCGCATGCGCGCTGGCAGGACGACGGCGCGCTGCGCCTCGATGCCGAGATTTTCTCCGACGATGGCGCCGATCATGCGGCGGGATATGTCATCGTCACCGACGATGCGGCCGCGCCGGCCTTGGCGCACCGGTTGCTCGATGAAGCGCCCGACAGCGTCCGGCGGCTGTTCGCGGCATGACCGACGGCCTGCCGCTGATCGTGACGCGGCCCGAGCCGGGCAACGCAGCGACGGTGGAGCGGGCGAGGGCGATGGGGTTCGACGCCCGTTCGATGCCGCTTTTTACGGCGCGCGCGATCGATTGGCGCCCGCCGGCTCCCGGCGATTTCGACGCGCTGCTGCTGACCAGCGCCTTTGCCGCAAGGCTGGCGGGGCAGGGGCTGGCCGAGCTGGCGGCGCTGCCCGTCTATGCTGTGGGCAATGCGACCGCGCGCGCGGCCGAGGCCGCGGGCCTGACGGTGGCGATGACCGGATCGTCGGGCGCGCAGCGGCTTCTTGACGATATGACGTCAGACAATATCCACAATATTCTGTGGCTTTGCGGCCGTGACCGGTCGGAATTCGACACGCGGGGGGCGGCGATTACGGCGCTGCCCTGTTACGCCGTCGATCCCGCCCCGGTGCCGGCCGAATGGGACGCGCTGATCGCCGCCCCCGCGCTGCTGCTCGCGCATTCGGCGCGCGCCGCCGAGCGGATTTCGCAGCTCGTCGGCGATGCGCGCGCTCACCTTTCGCTCGTCGCGATCAGCCCGGCGGTGGCGGCTTCGGCGGGCGACAGCTGGCGCGATCTGGCCATCGCGGAACAGCCCGACGATGTCGCAATATTGGCACAAGCGCGTGCTTTGTGGCACAAGGGCGAAAAATAGGGTCGTTCGAAAGAGAAATATGGCAATCGACAGCATCGACACGTCCTCGTCGGCGGACGAGGCAGTACCCGAAAGGGGACTATCGTTTCGCGCTCTCGCCATCGGTGCCTTCCTGCTGCTTCTGATCGGTATCGCCGGCGGCGGATGGGCTGTGAATCGCTGGCTGACGGGCAACAACTTACCACCCACCGCGAAAATGGTCGCGGCGCCCGCGGGGGCGGCCAATCCGCTTGCCGCAAAAAGCGGGGCGAATGCGCCGCCGCTGATGATCGCGCCGATCGACGGCGCCAACGCGCTCGCGGCGCGCGTCGCCGAACTCGAACAACGCCTGTCGCGGATCACGCTCGAAGCCGAATCGGCGTCGGGCAACGCATCGCGCGCCGAGGGGCTGCTCGTCGCTTTTGCGGTGCGCCGCGCGCTCGATCGCGGGCTGTCATTGGGCTATCTCGACGCGCAGCTGCGGCTGCGTTTCGGCGACGACCAGCCCAATGCCGTCAAGACGATCATCGATACGTCGCGCGATCCGGTGACGCTCGAACAGCTGCGCGCCGAACTCGATGCGATGGGGCCACAGCTTGTCGGGCGCGGCGGCGACGGAAGCGGCAGCCTGTGGACGGGGCTTCGCCGCGAGCTGGGTGAATTGTTCGTCGTGCGCGCCGCCGGAACCCAGTCGCCGCGCGCCTCCGAACGGCTCGAGCGCGCCCGGCGCTATCTTACGGCCGGGCAGGCCGACCTTGCGATCGCCGAGGTCGAAGCGATGCCCGGGGCGGAGGTCGCGAGCGAGTGGGTGATCGATGCGCGGCGCTATCATGAGGCACGGCGCGCGCTTGACCTGATCGAGACGGCGGCGATATTGGAGCCGCGCGACAGCCCCGCTGCCGCGATCGCCCGCAACGCGGCCGATCCGACCCCATAGCGCGCAATCCTCCAAAGGGCTGCCCGCCGTTTAGAGAGAAAGCCCGTTCCATGGCCCTCGCCGATCCGCAGCGCATCGAAGCGCTCGACCCGCTCGATCCCCTCCAGCTCGACGCCGAGCTCAGCGAAGAGGAGCGGATGGTTCGCGATACCGCGCGGTCCTATGCGACCGATGCGCTGTTGCCGCGCGTCACCTCGGCGTTTCTCGACGAGCGGTTCGACCGCGAGATCATGTCCGAAATGGGCGCGCTCGGCCTGCTCGGCGCGACGATCGATCCCGAATATGGCGGCGCGGGGCTGAATTATGTCAGCTACGGGCTGATCGCGCGCGAAGTCGAACGCATCGATTCGGGCTATCGCTCGGCCTGTTCGGTGCAGAGCTCGCTCGTGATCCACCCGATCAACGCCTATGGCAGCGAGGAACAGAAGCGCAAATATCTGCCCGGGCTGACTTCGGGCGAACTCGTCGGCTGTTTCGGCCTCACCGAGCCCGATGCCGGCAGCGACCCCGGCGGCATGCGCACCCGCGCCGAGAAGATCGAGGGCGGCTACCGCCTCAAAGGCGCGAAGATGTGGATCACCAATTCGCCGATCGCCGACGTCTTCGTCGTGTGGGCGAAGTCGGAGGCGCACGACGGCGCGATTCGCGGTTTCGTGCTCGAAAAGGGCATGAAGGGGCTTTCGGCGCCGAAGATCGAGGGCAAGGTGAGCCTGCGCGCCTCGGTCACCGGCGAAATCGTCATGGATTCGGTCGAGGTCGGCGAGGATGCGCTGCTGCCGCATGTCTCGGGGCTCAAAGGTCCGTTCGGCTGCCTCAACCGCGCGCGCTACGGCATCGGCTGGGGCGCGATGGGCGCGGCCGAATTCTGCTACGAAGCGGCGCGCAATTATACCGGCGAACGCAAGCAGTTCGGGCGGCCGCTCGCGGCGAACCAGATCGTCCAGCTGAAGCTCGCGAACATGCTCACCGAGATCGCGCTGGGGCTCCAGACCGCATTGCGCGTCGGCCGGCTGATCGACGAGGGGCGCCTGATTCCCGACGCGATCAGCCTGCTCAAGCGCAACAATTGCGGCAAGGCGCTCGATATCGCGCGCGTCGCGCGCGACATGCACGGCGGCAACGGCATCTCGGCCGATTATCATGTCATCCGCCATGCGGTGAACCTCGAGACGGTGAACACCTATGAGGGCACGCACGACGTCCATGCGCTGATCCTCGGCCGCGCGATCACCGGCATTTCGGCCTTTGCCTGAGCCCCAGGGCTTAAAACCTTTGCAGGGCATCCGCGTCGTCGAACTGGCGCGGGTGCTCGCGGGGCCGTGGTGCGGGCAATTGCTCGCCGATCTGGGTGCCGAGGTGGTGAAGGTCGAGCGGCCGGGGGTTGGCGACGATACGCGCAGCTGGGGCCCGCCGTTCATTGTGGATGAGAGCGGCGAGAATCTCGGCGCCGCTTATTATCACAGCACCAACCGCGGCAAGACAGGCGTGGCGATCGACATTGCGACCATCGAGGGGCAGGCCGAGGTGCGCGCGCTGCTTGCAGACGCCGATGTGGTGATCGAGAACTACAAGGTCGGTGGGCTTGCCAAATATGGCCTCGACCCCGCGACGCTGTGCGCCGATTTCCCGCGACTGGTCGTCTGTTCGATCACCGGCTTCGGGCAGACCGGTCCCTATGCACACCGCGCGGGATATGATTTCATCATCCAGGCGATGGGCGGCGCGATGTCGCTGACCGGCGAGCCCGACGGCGCCCCGCAAAAGGCGGGCATCGCCTATGCCGACATCTTCACCGGCATGTATTCGACGGTCGCGATCCTCGCGGCGTTGCGGCGGCGTGACGCCACGGGGCGCGGTGCGCACATCGACATGGCGCTGCTCGACTGCCAGGTCGGGGTGCTCGCGAATCAGGCGGCCAATTATCTCGCGAGCGGGACGTCGCCCAAGCGGATGGGCAATGGGCACGCCAATGTCGTGCCTTATCAGGCGTTCGCGACCGCCGACGGCCAGCTGGTGATCGCGGTCGGCAACGACGGCCAGTTTCGTAAATTATGTGTGATCCTGGGCGAGCCCCGCTGGGCCGACGATAAGCGTTTCGTGACCAATTCGGCGCGGCTTGCGAACCGCGCCGAATTGATCCCGCTGCTGGCGGCGAAGATCGCCACATGGGACGCGCTACCGCTGTCGCTGGCGCTTGAGGCCGAAGGGGTGCCGGCGGGGCCGATCAACGATATCGCGAGCGTTTTTGCTGATCCGCAGGTTCAGGCGCGCGGGATGCGTTTCCGCCCCGACGGCGCCAGCGTCGACGGGCTCGCCAGCCCGATCGTCATCGATGGCGAGCGCATGGTCGCGGCGACTGGGGCGCCTCCGCTGGCGCAATAGAAAAAGGGGCGCCGCAGCGGACGCCCCTTTCTCCCCCTTATCCGAAGATCAGAATTTGACGGTGCCGGTGACGAATACCTGGCGCGGATTGCCGTAGAAGGCGGTCAGCGTGCCTTCGCGGCCGAGCGCCGAGGTCGGCAAGCCGTTCGCGCCCGGAATGATCGCGCCGGTGGTCGGATTGACGTTCACGAACGTATAGCCCGAGGTCTTATATTCCTTGTTCGTCAGGTTCTTGCCGAACACGCCGAGGCTCCAGCGGTCGTCGGGCGCGGTGTAGACGATGCTGGCGTCCCACAAAGCGAAGCCCTTCTGGTCGATATAGGGGTTCGGGATTTCGAACTGATAGGTCTTGCTGCGATACGACAAGGTCGTCCCGAAGCTCAAATCGCCGTCGCCGATCGGGGTCGAGTAAGCGAGGGTGCCGCTGGCGGTCCATTTCGGCGTATTCTGTACCTCGCGGAAATCCGAAACATCGGTCGGCGTGTTGACCCCGCCGACGAGGATGTTCGAGATATATTCCTTATAATCGGCCTGGATAAAGCCGAGCGCGGTCGACAGCGTCAGCCGGTCGCCCGCGGTCGCCAGATCCTCGCCGAGCCGGGCGCGGCCCTCGAATTCGACGCCCTTGAAGGTCGCCTTGCCGGCGTTCGAGACGACGCCGCAGAAGCTCGGCAGCCCGCTGACGGTGCAGGCGACCGATCCCGGGATCTGGACGTCGGTGTAATCGGCATAGAAGGCGGCGAGCGCGACGTTGACCGCGCCGTCCATCAGGCTGCCCTTGTAGCCGACTTCATAGCTTTCGACCTTTTCGGGGCGGAAGCTCAGAAAGGAGGCGATTTCCGCGTCGGTCGGGCGGCCCGGGATGGCGCCCGGCGCGTTGACGCCGACGCCGCGCGGATCGAAGCCGCCGCCCTTGAAGCCCTGCGAATAGCTCGCGTAGAAATTATGGTCGGGGGTTGGCTTGAACGACAGCGACGCGCGCGGGGTGAATTTCTTGAAGTCGCGCTTGCCGTTGAAATTGGTGCCCGGCGCGCCGAACGCGACGCCCGCGCCGCCGAACACCGGCGAACCGCCGCCGAGATAATTCTGCCGCAGGATCGACGCTTCGCGTTCGTCCCACGTGTAACGGCCGCCGACCGACAGGCTGAGCTTGTCGTTGAAATCATAAGTGAAGTCGCCGAACACCGCGAAGGTCTGGGTGTCGACATCGGCCTCGGTGAACGCGGTGAGGCCTGCCAGATTGTTGAAGATGCGGACGTCGAACAAGGTGTCGGCGGTGGCGTCGAGATAATAGAAGCCGAGCAGACCCTTCAGCCTGTCGCCTTCATACAGCAGCTGGAATTCCTGGCTGATCTGCTCGTTGTAATAAAAGCCGGGAACGTCGATGTCGACGCCGGGCAAGGCGTCGAAGTCGATCGGAGTCGACGAGGTGTCCTTGCGCCAGGCGCTGATCGACCGCAGCGTGACCGTGTCGCTGAGCTCGGCGGTGACATTCATCGCGAGGCCGTAGGCCTCGATCTCCTGCTTCGGATCGTTGAGGCCGCCGCGGCTGTCGAACACATCGTCGAGCACGGGGGCGTTCGTGAGCAGCGACGGGATCAGGCGATGGCCGCCGCGCGGATCGCTCTTGTCCTTGCTGTAATCGCCCGAAATGCGGATCAGCACCGGCGCGCCATAACCGCCGAGCTCGACCGTGCCGCGGCCTGCCCAGACGTCCTTGTTGTAATTTTCGCGGCCGGTGGTGAGATTGTCGCCGAAACCGCCGCGCGACAGGCGTGCGACCGAGCCGCCAACGCGGAGCAGGTCGCCGATCGGCGCGCTCGCGGTCACGACGAGGTCGGCCTGGTCGTAGGTGCCAAGCGTGCCCTTGATCTTGAGCGAGAATTCTTCCGGCAGCTGCTTGGTCACATATTTGACCGCGCCGCCGATCGTGTTGCGGCCGTAAAGCGTGCCCTGCGGCCCGCGCAGGATTTCGATGCGTTCGACGTCATAGATGTCGAGCACCGCGGCCTGCGGGCGGTTGAGATAGACGTCGTCGAGGTAGATGCCGACGCCCTGTTCGAAACCCGACACCGGGTCCTGCTGGCCGACGCCGCGGATGAACGCGCTGAGCGTCGAATTGGTGCCGCGCGAAACCTCGAGCGTCGTGTTCGGGGTTGTCTGGGCGACGTCGGTGATGTCGAGCGCCCCGGCCTTTGCCAGCGCCTCGCCCGAAAAGGCGGTGATCGCGACGGGCACGTCGATCAGGCGTTCGTCGCGGCGGCGTGCCGTCACGATGATCTCGTTATCGCCGGCGTCGGTCGCGCCCGCTTCCTGCGCGAAAGCCGCGGGAGCGAAGGCGATCATGGAAAGCGCGCTGGTGGCAAGGATGGCACGACGCAGCGGGCGGGCGAAAGGACGCATATGACTCTCCCATGTGGCGGGTGACCCCTCGCCACCCTGTTTGCTTTTCTTGGGCTGGTGCTTGCCAAGCCGCGCCGCATCCAATAGTGAAACATGAACCAAGTTTCAACTTGGAATATGGCTCTGTCGTTTTTTGCTTGCCAGTGGTGCGGAAATGCCACGATGCAGGGGAAGCCGGACGGAGGGGAGACGGAAAGGCAAGCATGGATCAGCCGCACACCGAAACGGGGCAGGCCGACACCGAACGGAGCGCGGGCGACGCGCGCGACAAGACGCCGCGCACCGAGCGCGGGCGGCGGACGCTGCGCAAACTGCTCGACGCGGCGGCGATCGAATTCGGCGAGCGTGGATTTCACGAGGCGTCGATCAGCGCGATCACGCGCCGCGCCGGAACCGCGCTCGGCAGCTTCTACACCTATTTCGATTCGAAAGAGGAAATCTTCCAGGCGCTCGTCCGCTATATGAGTGAACGGTTACGCGACCATGTCACGCCGATCGTCCAGGCCGCGCCCGACGAGATCAGCGCCGAACGCATCGGGCTCGAATCCTATCTGGGCTTCGTGCGCGCGAACAAGGAGATCTACCGCATCATCGATGAAGCCGAATTCGTCGATTATGCGAGCTATCGCCGCCATTATGAAACGACCGTCGCGCGCGTGCGCCAGCGGCTGGAGAATGGCGCGGCGCGCGGCGAAATCCGCGATGACGTCAGCGAAATCCACGCGTGGGCGATCGGCGGGATGAACGTGTTTCTGGGGATGCGCTACGGATTGTGGGATACCGAGAGCGACATTTCGGAGATCGCGCGGATCGCCAACGACCTGCTCGCGAACGGGCTGAAGAAGCGCGACTGATTCAGCGCGAAATCAGAAAGATCGCATGTTCGGCGCGCCAGCTGGCGGCGGCGTCGCTTGCCGGCCTGTCGCCCGACAGATGCCATACGCGCTCGACTTTGATGCCCTTCGCGCGGACGAGGTCGCGAAAATCGCTGACCGTGACATGGTGGATGTTCGGCGTTTCATACCAGGCGACGGGCAGGAGCCGCGTCACCGGCATCCGCCCGTTCCACAGCAAGGCGAGCCGGACGCGCCAATGCGCGAAATTGGGGAAGCTGACGAAGGCGCGCGGCGCGATGCGCAGCAATTCGTCGACGACGCGGTCGGGGCGCTCGGTCGTCTGGAGCGTTTGCGAGAGGATCGCATAGTCGAAGGCGTCGTCGGGATAGTCGGCCAGGTCGCGGTTGGCGTCGCCCTGCACGACCGACTGGCCGCGCGCGATCGCGGCGGTGACATTGTCGGGGTCGATCTCTAGCCCGCGCGCATCGACGCCCTTGCCCTGGAGCGCGGCCATCAATTCGCCGTCGCCGCAGCCGACATCGAGCACGCGCGACGCCCGCGGAACGGCATCGGCGATGATCGCCAGATCGGGGCGCAGCTTCATCGACCGGCCTGCCTGTAAACATCGGGGAAATGCCGCTGCATGAACGGCGTGCCGTCCTCGACCGGCGTCCAGCCTAGCGCGGCATACAGCCCGTGCGCGTCGCTGGTCGCGAGCATCCACCGCCGCAGCCCCTGCAGGTCGGGATGATCGTGCAGCGCGGTCACCATGCGCGCGGCGAGACCGTGTCCGCGATGCGCCTCGAGGACATAGACGTCGGCCAGATAGGCGAAGGTCGCGCGATCGGTGACGACGCGGGCAAAGCCGACCTGCTCGCCGCCCGCCGCGAAGGTGCCAACGCAGATTGATCCGGCAATCGCGCGTTCGACCACGGCGCGCGAAATATTCTCGGCCCAATAGCTCTGCGTCAAAAAGGCATGGATTGCGCCGGCCTGCATGTCGGACCGATCGAAGGACAGGCGATAGTCGTCGCTCATATGAGGCCCGATCGCAGGGACCCCGCGACGAGGCGATCGAGCGCGGGGACATCGAGGAGGAAACTGTCGTGGCCGAAGGGCGCGGACAGCTCGACGAAGCTCGCCGCGGCGCCGACGCTTTGCAGCGCCTGCACGACGCGCCGCGATTCGGAGGTCGGATAGAGCCAGTCGGTGTCGAAGCTGACGAGCGTGAAGCGCACGTCTTTTGCACCCGCGAACGCGCCAGCAAGCCGCCCGTCGTGCGGGTCGGCGAGGTCGAAATAGTCCATCGCGCGCGTGATATAGAGATAGGCGTTGGCGTCGAAGCGGTCGGTGAAGGCGAGCCCCTGATGCCTGAGATAGGATTCGACCTGGAAATCGGCGTCGAAACCGAAGCTCTTGATGTCGCGCGCCTGCAGCCGGCGGCCGAACTTCTCGGTCAGCCCTTCCTCGGACAAATAGGTGATGTGCGCCGCCATGCGCGCGACCGCGAGCCCCTTGGTGGGTGCGCGCGCGCTGCCATAATATTGCCCGTCCTGCCAGTCGGGATCGGCCATGATCGCCTGCCGCCCGACCTCGTGGAACGCGATATTCTGCGCCGAATGGCGCGCCGCGCTCGCGATGACGAGCGCCGAGGCGAGACGGTCGGGGTAGGTCGCGGCCCAGGCAAGCGTCTGCATGCCCCCCATCGACCCGCCGACGACGGCATGAAGTCGCGAAATGCCGAGATGGTCGAGCAGCATCGCCTGCGCACGCACCATGTCGGTGATCGTGATGACCGGAAACGCCATGCCGAGCGGGGCGCCGGTCGCGGCATCGGGTGAGGCGGGGCCGCTCGTCCCCATGCAGCTGCCGAGCACATTGGCGCAGATGACGTGGAAACGGTCGGTGTCGATCGGCTTGCCCGGCCCAACCATGCGCGCCCACCAGCCGGGCTTGCCCGTCGCCGGATGGTCGCTCGCGACATATTGATCGCCGGTGAGCGCATGGCAGATCAGCACCGCGTTCGACTTGTCGGCGTTCAATGCGCCATAGCTTTGATAGGCGATCGTCACCGAGCTCAGCACCTGTCCGCTGTCGAGCGGCAGCGGCGCGGCGATCGTCACGCTGTGATGCTGGATATCGTGGAGCAGGCTCGCCATGGTTTGCCGGGGGCTAAGCGGGCGCGCGCACCCTGTCAACGTGCTGGACTCGGGCCACACAGCCGCTAAACGGCGCGGCATGACCGACGCGACCCAAAGCCTTCAGCCCAAGCCGTGGATCAGCGGCATCGCTCCCTATGTTCCCGGCAAGTCCGCTGGCGCTGACGGCCGTCCGCTGATCAAGCTTTCGGCGAACGAGAATCCGCTGGGCACCGGCGAAAAGGCGCGTGCGGCGTTCGCCGCGGCGCAGGCGGCGCCCGATGCGCTGTCGCGCTATCCCGACCCCGGTTCGGTCGAGCTGCGCGAAACGATCGCGGCGAAGTTCGGGCTCGATCCGGCGCGGATCATCTGCGGCAACGGGTCGGACGAATTGCTCCACCTCGCGGCGGGCACTTATGCCGGCGTCGGCGACGAGATTCTCTACGTTCGCTATGGCTTCGCGGTCTATGAAATCGCCGCGCGCCGCGTGGGCGCGGTGCCGGTCGAGGCGGACGACAAGGATTATGCGACCGACGTCGATGCGTTGCTCGACGCGGTGACCGACAAGACGCGCGTCGTCTATCTCGCCAATCCGAACAATCCGACGGGCACGCTCGCGACGCGCGACGAGGTTGCGCGGCTCTACGCCGGGCTGCCGAAAAATATCCTGTTCGTGATCGACCAGGCCTATTCGGAATATCTCTCCGACGCCGAGGACGACGGCGGGCTCGAACTTGCGAAGACGCAGCCGAATGTGTTCGTCACGCGCACCTTCTCGAAGATCCACGGGCTCGCCGCCGAACGCATCGGTTGGGGCTATGCCGCCGCCGAAGTGATTTCGGCGCTGCACCGCATCCGCCTGCCGTTCAACGTGACGCGCGCGGGACAGGCGGCGGCGGTCGCGGCGCTCGGCGACGAGGAATTCGTCGCGCACAGCCGCGAGCATAATGCCGAATGGCGCGCCTGGCTGGCGGGCGAACTCGAAAGCCTCGGCAACCATGGTGTGCGCGTCGTGCCGTCGGCGTGCAATTTCCTCCTCGTGCTGTTCGAAGGCGATGTGAGCGCCGAGACCGTCTATAACCGGCTGATGGAGGCGGGCTATATCGTGCGCTGGCTGCCGGGGCAGGGACTGCCGAATGCGCTGCGCATGACGATCGGCACCGAGGATGAGACGCGCGGGCTCGCGGCGGCGATCCGCGCCGCGCTGAACGACTGATGCCAAGGGCGTCGAGCGTCGATCGCGTCGCCATCGTCGGGCTGGGCCTGATCGGCTCCTCGATCGCGCGCGCGATCAGGGAGCGGTTGCCAGAGGTGGCGGTCGTTGGCCATGACGCGAGCGCCGAAGTGCGCGAGATTGCGAGGGAACTCGGCCTTTGCGATACGGTCAGCGATGACGCGGTCGCCGCGGTGGCCGACGCCGACCTTGTCATCCTCGCGGTGCCGGTCGGCCGGATGGCCGACGCGGCGACGGCGATCGCGCCAGGGCTGAAGGCCGAGGCGATCATTTCGGACGTCGGCTCGTCGAAGGCGGGCGTTGCCGAAGCGCTGGCGAAGGCGCTGCCCGATCATGCCGTCATCCCGGCGCATCCGGTCGCGGGGACCGAGAATAGCGGCCCGGCGGCGGGTTTTTCGTCCTTGTTCGAAGGCCGCTGGTGCATCGTCACGCCGGGCGCGAGTGCGTCCGAAGACGCCGTGACGGCGGTGACGTCCTTCTGGCAGGCGCTCGGCGCGAAGGTCGAGACGATGGACGCCGCGCACCACGACATGGTGCTCGCAGTGACGAGTCATTTGCCGCATCTCATCGCCTATACGATCGTCGGCACCGCGAGCGAGCTCGAAGAAGTCACCGAGAGCGAAGTGATCAAATATTCGGCGGGCGGCTTTCGTGACTTCACGCGCATCGCGGCGAGCGACCCGGTGATGTGGCGCGACGTTTTCCTCGCGAACAAGGATGCCGTGCTCGCGACCTTGCAGCGTTTCAACGAGGATCTGACCGTGCTCCAGCAGGCGATCCGCCGCGGCGACGCCGACAAGCTCGAGGACTGGTTCACGCGCACGCGCGCGATCCGCCGCTCGATCATCGAACAGGGGCAGGATGATGCGGCGCCCGACTTCGGGCGCAAGCATTAAAACCGTCGCACCCGCGAAGGCGGGGGCCGCTGTCGGACTTGGGCTACGCCTCTAGCGGCCCCTGCCTTCGCAGGGGCGACGGTCACGCTTCCAGCAACGCTTCGGGTGGGTTCAGCGCATTGATCGCGACGCGCACGCGGGCCTCGGCGTCTTCGCGCGGCAGCCCCGCTGGGATCGTTTCGCCGACCTTGTAAGTGATCGTCCCCGGCCATTTGACCCAGCGGCGCGGCGGAAAGGCGAGGCCGCTGTTCACCGCCACCGGGATGACCGGAATATTGAGCAGGCGATACATGCCTGCAAAACCGGGGCGTAGCGGCGGCGCTTCGCCGTGCGGGACGCGTGTTCCCTCGGCGAACAGCACCAGCGGACGCCCCGCCGCGAGCGCGGCCTTCGCGGCGCCAAGCATCGCGCGCATCGCCTTGCCCCCGCCGTCGCGGTCGACCGGGATCAGGCCGTAAAAGCGTGCCGCCTGGCCCCACACGGGGATCGAGAACAGCTCTTCCTTCGCGAATACCGCGGGGTGTTTGAACAGCATCGGCTGCTCGACCGTTTCGAACGCCGATTCATGCTTGAAGACGTAGAGGACCGGGATGTCGGGCATCTCGCCCTCGACGACGATCGTCTGGCCGAGCAGGAAGCGGCAGAAGATCCGGTGCGCCTGCGCCCAGATGCGCACGAAGAAAATCGTCCCGCGGTGCGAGATCGGCAGCGCGATCACCCCGCCGATCGAGCTGATGCTGCTCATCACGAAAAAGGCGATCCAGAACAGGATCGAACGGAACAGGGCGATGGTATATCTCACAGGCCGAGCAGCCCGCCCGCCAGTCCGGCCAGATATTTGTGATATTCGCGAAACAGCGTCGCGAAATTGGGCTGGCTGCGCACCGCGTCGGGCAGGATCGTCACCTTGTCGCCGACCGCGCGGCCGATTTCATATTCGGCGCGGCGCATGTGCCAGTCGGTGGTGATCAGCCGGATGCTCTTATATTTGCGGCGCTGCGCCCAGGTCGCGACCTCGGTCGCGTTCGAGCGCGTATCCTCGGCCTCGAACCCCAGCGCGATGCAGCAGTCGAACAGGCTGACCGGGCGTTTATACGCGGCCGCGAGCTCGCGCGGCTTCACTTCGCGCGCGACGCCGCTGATGAGGAGGCGCTTGGCGTCGCCCGCCTCGAGCCGTTCGAGCGCGCGGTCGATGCGTCCCGGGCCGCCCGTGAGCACGACGATCGCGTCGGTCTTTTGCGCGTCGGCGGGCAGCGGGAGCAGCAGCGCGAACCATGCGAAGCCGAGCACCCAGGCCAGGAACAACAGGGAAATCAGGCGCTTGATCATAGAATCTTCTTGAGCGCCGCGAGCAGGGTCTGGCGCGCGGTGAGGGCTGCGAGCGCGATAGCCAATAGCGGCAGCGCCAGCAAGAGCGCCCAGCCGGCGGGGCCGAGCGACGCGGTCGCCGCAAGTCCCGCTGTGACCCCCGACCATTGCAAGCCGATCAAGAGCAGGATCGCGGCGGCGACGACGGTGCCCAGCGCGATGCCGTAAGCGGTGTCGATCGCGATGCGGCGCTGGAACAGCCGCGTGATCTGGCGGTCGGTGGCGCCGATCATGTGAAGCATCTCGATCGTCGTATAATGGGTGCCCAGCGCGGCGCGCGCGGTCATGATCACCACCGCGGCGCTGGCGAGCGTCATCAGCACCACCATGCCGCCGGCGATCCACGCGAGCGAGCGGATCAGCCGCGCGACCGGGCCGAGCCATTCGGCGTGCGGGATGATCCGCGCGCCGGGCGCTTCGCGCGCGACCAGCGCCTGCAACTGGCGCATGGGACCGGTTCGGTCCTCGCCGACAAAGTCGATGTCGACGAGCGCGGGCAGGGGAAGCGACTTCAGCACCGGATCGTCGCCCTCGGCGGCGCCGAACCATTGGCCAAGCGTTGCCTGCAGCTCTTCGGGCTCGACCGAGCGCGCCGAGAGAACGAAGGGCTGCGCGGCGGCCGCCCGGCGGAGCGCCGCGGCCTGCTCGGCGCGCGTCACCGGGTTCGCGGTGACGATCTGGACGGTCACGCGCCCGGCGATCGCGGCGCCAATCGCATTCGCCGATCGTGCGAGCCCGACCCCGGCGGCGGCGGCGAGCAAGGTCAGCATCATCAATATCGCGATCACCCACGGCGTCGGGCCCGACAGCCGGCGGTCGGGAAGCAGGCGGCGATGCTGGACGGGAACGCGCGGGATGATCATGCCCGGTTCGCCGGTGGGTAGCGTAGCGCGCCGGTGGGGTCGGAAAGCCGCCCCTTTTCGAGCCGCATCATCTGCGCATTTTCGATGCGGCTGATCAGGTGGATGTCGTGCGTCGCGACGACGACGGTGGTGCCGAGGCGGTTTAGTGCCTCGAACAATCCCAGCAGACGCATCGCCATTTCGGGGTCGACGTTACCCGTAGGCTCGTCGGCGACGAGCAATTGCGGCCGCGCGATGACGGCGCGTGCGATCGCAACGCGCTGCTGCTCGCCGCCTGACAGCGTCGCGGGGCGCGCATCGGCGCGGTCGCCGAGCCCGATCCAACTCAGCATCTCGCCGACGGGGCCCGACAGATCCTCTTCGCTGACCCCCGCGATACGCAGCGGCAGCGCGATATTGTCGCGCGCCGACAAATGCGGGATCAGCCGGAAATCCTGGAACACGACGCCGATCCGGCGGCGAAAGCCCGGCAGGCGGTGGCGCGGCATCGCGACCAGATCCTCGCCGAACAGGCGGACGATTCCGCGGCTCGGCCGCTGCGCGAGATAGAGCATCTTGAGCAGCGAGGTCTTGCCCGCGCCCGATGCGCCGGTGAGGAAATAGAAGCTGCCGGGCTGGAGATTGAAGCTGATGTCGCTCAAAACCTCGGCATCGGGGCCATAGCGCAGGCCGACGCCGTCGAATTCGACCATCGCGCCGCCGGGCCGCGCCGGAGAGGCGTCGGTCATGGCGTCGCCCGCGCGCGACGGCGCGCCAGCGTCAGGTCAAAGAACAGGGGCGCTGGTCCGCTCATCAGCCAGCATCTCGCACGGCTATCCACAGAGGACAAGACGGGAGTGGGCACGCGGCGCTTGCAACGCGCGAATCGGCGTGTTTAGAGGGAACCCATGATCCTTGCCTGCCCGTCCTGTCACACGCGCTATGTCGTTCCCGATACCGCGATCGGACCCACAGGCCGCACCGTGCGTTGCGCCAATTGCCGCCATAGCTGGTTCCAGGAACCAGCCGCGACGCCCGTCGAGGCTGTAGCGGCGCCCGTTCCAACCGCGCCGGAACCCGCCGCGGCGCCTGCACCGGCGCCCGCGCCCGAAGCGGCGCCGCGCCCGGCCGCGACCTATTCCGATTTCCCCGAACCCGATCCCGCGCCCGCGCGGGTTCCGCCGAGCTTTACGGCCGAGCCGGCCCCGCGTCCCGCACCCGTGATCGACGATGCGCCGCTGCCGTTCCGCCGCCCGCGGCGGAACCCGGCGAAGCGCTGGACGATCATCGCCGCGAGCGCGGCGGTGCTGATGCTCGGCGCGACCGCGGGGCTCATGTATTTCGGCCTGCCGGGCTGGGCGCAGGGTCTCGGCCTGCCGGGCGGGGTCGACGAGCCCGATCTGGTGATCGAGCTGCCGCCGAACCAGGATCATCGCGAGCTCGCCGACGGGACGATCTATTTCGCCGCGTCGGGGGTGATCATCAACCCGACCGACCGCGAACAGCGCGTGCCGTCGATCCTCGCCGAGCTGCGCGACGCGCAGGGGACGATCGTTTATAGCTGGACGATCAAGCCGCCGGTGCGGATGCTGCCGCCGAATGAAAAGGTCAATTTCAGCGAGGCGAAGCTCGACATCCCGCGGCGCGCGACGCAGTTGACCGTCAGCTGGGCTTTGCCGAAAAGCTGAAATTTGAATTCGTTACAGTGACGTCGCGGCGTCACAGGCTGAGCGCGGCGGCGAGCGAAAGCAGGAAACTCGTCACCGTCGCGACGATGATCGGCGCGAAGCTGCGCCACCCCTGATCGAGCAGCAGGTGCAGCCGCGCCTTCATCGCGGTGGCGACGATCGCGAGCAGCAACAGCGCCTGCGCGCCCGTCGCGGCGGCATCCTGTGCGGGTTTGGGGATCTCGATCAGCGAATTGAGCGCCGCTATGCCAAGGAAACCCAGAATGAACCACGGGAGGCGCAGCGGAATCCGTCGCGTGTCGCCGGCTTCGCCGCTGCGGCCGAGCCAGAGCGCGACGAGCATCAGCATCGGCGCGAGCAGCGCGACGCGCGTCAGCTTGACGATCGTCGCGACCTCGCCCGCTTGAGCTGAGAAGGAAAAGCCACCGCCGATCGCCTGCGCGACGTCATGGATCGACGCGCCGATCAGGAATCCCGCCTGCGCGTCCGTCAGGCCGAGCTCGGCGGCGAGCACGGGATAGAGCGTCATCGCGAGCGCGCTGGCAACGGTGATCCCGACGAGCGTCAGCGTGAAGCGCGCCTGGTCGACGCGTTTGTCGCCGATCAGCGAGTAAAGTGCGAGCGCCGCCGACGCGCCGCAGATCGCGGTTGCGCCGCCCGCGAGCAGCGCGGCGTGGCGATCCTGCGCGAACAGCCGCGCGCTCGCCACGGTGATGACGATGACCGCGAGCATGATCAGGACGAGCAAGGCGAAGGGCAACGGCCCGAGTTCGACGAGCTGCTCGGCGGTAATTCGCGCGCCGACGAGCACGATCCCCACGCGGAGCGCGGTCTGCGACATCAGGTCGAGCCCGGCGTGGGTGCGCTTGTCCTGCGAGAGGAAGGAGAGGGCGAGGCCGATCAGCAGCCCCATCAGGACGATCGGCGCGGCATAATGGTCGGCGAGCCACGCTGCGGCGAGCGCGGCGATGGCGGTGACGAGGATGCCGGGCAGATAATCGCGCCAGCGGCGGCGCGTCGGCGGATGCGCCTCGAGCTGCATCTCGCCATAAAGATCGGCAGCCATCGGCCAGCTTTGTTCGGATGGCGTCACGCGATGTTCCCGATGTCCATGGCGCCGCTTCGCACATCGGCGCGCGTCGGTCGATAGGCCATTGCTGGCACGGCGCGGGCTTGCTAGAGGCCGCGCTCTATCAGCACCCGTAGCTCAGCTGGATAGAGCGCTGCCCTCCGAAGGCAGAGGTCAAGTCCGATTATACGGACGAACTATCAAGGCAAACATCTGAAAATCAAAGACTTTTGTGTCTTTTAAGCGCGAACCCGTCTGGTGAAATCGGCTCGCGTAAGCATGACGTAAGCATACCAGAGAGTATCATAGCGCATGACGGGATACGACTGACGGGCAGGCAACCTCACGTTGGTATGCAGCCGGTCTTGATCGAATCCGTTGACCGATGGCCATTCGACCGGCTAGGCACCGCCGCGAAGCACCCGTAGCTCAGCTGGATAGAGTGTCGCCCTCCGAAGGCGAAGGTCACAGGTTCGAATCCTGTCGGGTGCGCCATATTCGAGATTAGGGCAGAGATTTTCGAAGCTTTTCGAGCCTTCGAGCGACGCCGATGCGGGCATCGATGCTCAACGCCTTCTCGAATGCGTCCACGGCGTCCTGGATCGAACCGTCCTTTTCGTGCAATTCGCCGAGGAGCCGCAAGGCATGCGCCTGTAGCGTATGTTCGGAACTGTTCGCTGCAACCTGCAAGCCGGCTAGAAGAGCCTCTCGCGCCCCGCGTTCAAGTCGTTCTCCAGACGCGAGAACCATTCGAATGACATGGAGGTCGCCGGCAGCGATGCGCTCTGTCTGCCAACCTCTGCGGTCAAGCATGGCCCCTTCAAAGCTATAGCCGACACGGGCGCCGTTCGTCCGTAGCAAATAGACATGGCGGCTGGTGGTATCGAACTCGTAACCGTCCGCCCAACCTGTCTCAACCTCCCAGCGGGCGATCTCAGCGCCCAGCTCGAGATCGAAAAGAATGTAACGGCAACTGTCCTCACTCCCGGGGGCATTGGCGGTCTGGCAGATGGCGAAGCATCCATCGTCCGACAGGGCGTTGCTGATCAGATTGGCAGCCAGTTCCTTTTCGACCAGCTTTGCGCCGTCGCCGCGGAAAGCAATGAACCGGCCCTTGAGACCATCGCCGAACAAGCGGTCGTGGATGATGAAGCTGCCATTGTTCGCGGCCTTCCCATCCGCGGGACGCTCGAGCCGTCCCGTTGCGACAATTTCATCGTTGTGGATCAGAGACCAGGAACCATGGCCTTCGTGGCGGTATCCGCCGACCGTACCTTCAGGATTTCGGTCCGCCCAAATCAGATGAAAATCTCCATTGGGGGATGCAGCATGATGACCGAAGAACTCGATCGACTCAATTCGAACGAGGTCGTGCCCACACTTTTGTATGCGAAGTCCTGTCGTCCCTGGGCGCGCATGCGGCTCGATTTCGATTTCCGTTCCAAAGAGTCGCCGCAGAAATCTCTTCATCCCATACTCTCCGTCTGTCGGCGTATTGTGGCTGCCGAGAGGTGCAGGGAAGGCCCGCTCGACGCAAGAGGGCACAAGCTCCTAGTCCGCCCTCTTGCTAATTGACTTGTCGTCGGCGCTGCGCCAAATTTCTCGCAGGCCTTCAACAGGGGCCTGCCGCCTGCATTTGCGAAGCCACAATGGCACTGTTTTGATCACTGACCCATCGCATTTCGTGGCTTTGGGGGCGGTAGCAGGCGACGCCGGTCCGAAGCCCACGGAGACCTGCGATGATGTTTCAATATTCCACCCTCGCCGGGCTGAAATCGCTCGCCAAGCAAATCCAGGCGGAGCAATCGGTCCCCCGGCACGAGGCGCTCGACCTCGCGGCATGTGCCGGCGGGTTCCAAGGCTATGTCGACGCGAAGCGCAAACTTCCAAGCCGGTCCGCGCTCCACAATGTCACGGTTCGGCAGACTTGGTGGGGCTATGAATCAAGGGAAAGCGGAATTGCGCAGATCGATCTGGAACTGCGTGCCTCGCTGACCGAGTTGGTGCGACCTCATCATCTGACCGGCTATCTCGGCGCCTGCAAAGTGACAGAAACCGTCTTTCTCGAACGTAGCGGTCAGCAGCGTCACGCCAATGAAACCCAATGGTATATTGGCCGGATCGCTCGCGCGCTGCAGTTTATGGACGCCACCGGCCTCAAACCCTCAAGCGCCCGCAGATGCTATCCGACGCATGAATATGAGTCTCGTCCGCCCGTCGCCGATCACGATCATTGCTGGTTCGATCCCGAAGCGCGGGTCCATATATTGTCGACAGAACCCTATCCCGGGCGAACCGAACGAGGCGAACCCCGACAGATCGAATGGGAACAGCGGCATGGTTGGAGCACCATGTACGTCGACTGGGGTAGCATTTATGGAAATGGCACGGAGTTCATCCTCTGTTGCCCCGCAGCCTATGCTGATGTGCTTTCGGCCAAGGTTGAACTCCTCGAGCGTTCGGTGACGGCCGTCGAGGACGAGGCGGTCGTGATCGAGACATTTGATCCCGCCGCGCGCAAGGTCATCGTCTTCGATTAGGTTTGCCGGAAGGAGCGGGGCTGCGGGCGCGCTCTTTCCCGCCGGCCTGGCGGCCGGCTCTTGAGGGCGCGGCACCTGATGTATCGGGCCCCGCCGCACTCTGAACCGGCGGCATTTCGGAATTGCGGGCGTTGAAAGCCGACATGCCCCGGCTTTCCGCCCGCACCCAATCGTGCGACATGGCCGCCTTGTTGCAGGGTGCGCTTCATTGACCGGCCGGGCGGAAATGCTGCGCCAGAGAATTGCGGAATCGTCCGCTCGCGCGAAGGCGGCCAATCGACCAATCGTCGGGCGATCGAGCCCGTGGCACACTGGCTTGCCCCGGCCAGTCTGGGAAGTTAAAATTCGGAATGCGATTTCAGTAAAGGCGAACCCGTCGCGGTTGATTGCATTGCGTCTGCCGCCGTCGGCGATCTTCTTGGACATAAACCATGGCTACGCGTCGGGCATTTGTCGGTGGCTTGGGAGCGGCGTGCATGAGCGGTATAATGCCTACACCAGGCGCCGGCTTCGAAAAGGCTGCAGATGATCGGGAATGGATGACTTTCACCTTCTGGCACGAGGACACCATTCTGATACCGGTAGCGGTCAACGGCGTCAGGACGACGGCGATGATGGACTCGGCTGCTGTCGCGTCGGTAATCGATCTGGCCTTCGCGGCGACGGCAAAAGTTCCGCTTTCGTCGGTTAGCCAAGCATTCGCGGGGCCGGGCGGAAAATTTGCGGCGTCGCGAAGCGGTGAACTTCTAGTTTCCATTGGCGCTTCCCCCATGCCTCTGCCTTGGGCGGCCGTCGTAGATCTGTCCCAACTTTCGTCGGCCCTCGGCGGGTCCATAGGCTTCATTTTGGGCCAGGACATATTGCGAAATCGCGTTTTCGATTTCCGGTTCGATACGAATAAATTCTCGGTGCGCTCGAACGCCCTCGGCCTTGATACGGCAGGGCTCACGGAGCTGTCGCTCGCGCGAGGCGTGCGCCGGGAACCCACGATCGAGATCGAAATCGAAGGGCGCGAACCGGTCGCAGCGGCTGTAGACACGGGCAATTCAAGCCCGCTGCTTCTTTCGGCCGCTTATGCAAAAAGGGCAGGTCTCTCGCCGAAAAGAAGCTCTACCGGTCTGTCGGTAACAGCAAATGGCCTGAGTACGAACCGGTTGGTCACGTTGGATCGCATCCGCTTGGGACATCTGGACATGGCCGACGTTCCGGCAGAAATATTCGAAAACTGGACTGCGGATGGGTCGCCCGCGAATATCGGGATGCCGCTACTGGCAGGGCGGCGGCTCGTCTTCGACTTCGGACACGATCGGATTTGGCGAAGCCCATTGACGGCCGCGTCGCTTCGGCGGGATCGGTCGGGCTTGGGCATCGCAGCAGAGGTCGATCGGTTGGTCGTCGTGCATGTTGCGTCCGGCAGCCCGGCAATGGCGGGGGGATGGAAGCGGGACGAGCAAATATTCGAAGTCGACGGTCAGCGGATTGGACCGTCATACAATTCCGGCGATCTGTGGCGCTGGCGTTTCCGGCCAGCGGGCACTTTGGTCAGCCTGAAGATGAAGGATGGCTCCGTTCGGCATTTGCGGCTCGGCGACTATCATTGATGGCATCGGATGATCGGTCATTTCCGATGTCGAGCAGGGAGCCATTTCGGCGCAATCAGGAGGCTGCTCATCCGCTACCGGCCAGTCAGGATTAGCGATGCCGCAAGAACATATGCGAAGACGGCGGATGCGCCGGTCATCGCCATTCCGAAGGCACGGGCAATTGGACTGGCCGCATAACCGATCGCGAAAGCGGCTCGGCCGATAAGGAACAGCAAAACCATCAACGGTATGAGGACAAGTTCGTTGTCTTTGAGGACAGTGGCGAGGATCAAATGCGCGCCCACTGCAAGCACGGTTTGCTCGAGCGTATTTTGCAAATTGGCACGACGGACGGCCAAGGCTGGACTTGCTTCGCTATAAGCTGAGCCATGGCGATCGGCCGGTGACCAGAAGCGTTTTTGGGACACTGCCCTGACGGAGCCCGCAAGCCAGATCAGGATGAGCAGATCCCATTTGAGCGCGAATGCGAGCCGATCGGCCAGCGTCATGGGACCTGAAGCGCCGACGAGGTCAGACGCGAGCCACAAGTAGCCGCCACCGAGTATCCCGGCGCACAAGAATATGGCCAACGCGCTTTGTCGAATGATCGATTTTTGTTCCTGGTCGAAAATCATGATCTTCTGACCACCCTATTCTGATCGGTTCACCTTTCGGCGCTTGCGGGCTGGGCCCGGACTTGTTGATGTGGGCGCGCAGCGGTGAAAAGAATCTGTTTGAGGCCTTTCCAGTTCATCGCAACGATAGCCGCTGCCAGCGCCAGATATCCCCAGCCCAGCCATGTGAGCGTCCGAATCGTTAGCGCCTCATCGTCGCGAAAGGTGAACGCTAAGCCGATCTGCGCAGAAAACAGGACCGACAGCGCAATTGCGCCCCCAATGCCCAGGCGCAGGCGGAGCAGTAGCGCCAAACCGAACAGCGACTGCGCGGCGGTAAGAAAGAACTCCTCATGCTGCCGCGCGTCGAGCGGAAGCGCCATTAAACTGCCAGCGCCGACACTCATTGCCAGCGGCAACATTCCAACGAGCAAGGTCCATTGGTTGATCTTGTCGCTGATCATTGTGGTGAGACCTGCCGCAGCACGATTGGAGAGGACAAACAGAATTGCAACGGTAACGGCGGGAGCTTCGCTGGCGAGCGGCGCGAGCCACTGGATGAGTAGGAACTCGTCGATTCCAAGTATCCGCCCAGAATCGATCATCGCCTCGGCAAAAGGCTCGGCAGAGACGAAAATGACGGTGGCGGCAGTCAGGGCCAAGCCCCCCATCAGCGCCCATTGCCGTCGCACGGGGAGTTTCTCGATCTCGGCAGCAAGACCTACCTCTTCGTCCTCATCCTCCCCTTCTTCCTCGACCTTCGGCAGACTACCCACGCGCCACAAATAGGCGATGAAGATGGCAATGAGCAGGATAGAATCGACGAAGGAGATGCTGTCCTTCATCAGGATGGAAAAGGCGTAGAGGCTTGGGATCAGCAGGAACAGAATTTCGACGCTGTTGACCGGCGCAAGCTGAATCGATTGGCTACGCGTGCGCCACCAATGAAGCAGCACCAGCAGCGGCCAGGCGATTCCGACCAGGAGCCGATTGGCCCCGGTCATGTTGGCAGCCGCGTAATGCACATAATCTGATTGAGGCGCTTGGCCTGCCCGCCACGCGTAATAGATGTCGACCGCATATTCTGGCAGCACGGTGATGATGGCGACGACCGCGAGAATAAGGCCGGCCGAAATCTGCCCCTCCGCAGTCTCTGCACCCCAGGACAGCATGAAGCCGGCCGCGAGGATCGCGGCGCCGAACACCATCGCGTCTAGGATCGGGTCGGGACGCCAGTCGGTCACGCGAAAATAGATCGCCGGAAGCATGGCGAGCACGGCAACCGCAACCGAGAACCAGAGCTTGCGCATCTATGAGCCTCCCTTTCGTTGCCTGGTGCGGAGTAGCAGTCCCTCGTGACACCCCGCCGATTTGAGTCGAGATCGATCAGGGAATAGAGAATGCAGCATGTCAGGCGGTAGTTATCGAAGGATAATCACCCGGTCCCTGACATGAAATGGTTTTTTGGAAGACCAGGGGTCGGGTAGCGCTGGCAAAAGCGTCGAATTCATTCGCTTGCGGTCCAGCTAGCCATTTTTCGGCTTTGTCGATTTCTCGCATTGGGCATGTAGCTGGGTCCAGCCGATTCGAAACTGGATAAGCTCCGGCCGGACCGGCCAATGCCAACCCCTCGATCAACCATCGTGAAGGTTCGAGGCTATATTTCTGAGGGGCACCACTCAGGTTGGCGCGTCAGATTGCGGCGTCCAGGGAGTATTCCGAGCGTAAACCGTGACGCACTGCAAATCATAAGCAGCATGGCAGTTTCATCGTCCGCTGCTGACTGGCGTCAATCCTTGAACCGCGCGAGGAGTCATGCCGAACATGCGCCTCATCGTGCGTGAAAGATGCGCCTGGTCCGAAAACCCGCCGAGGAGTGCTGCGTCTACCAACGTCTCGCCATCATGCAATGCGCGAGCGGCGCGATCCAGCTTGCGCCATAATAGCCACGTCGAAAGTGGAAAGCCGAGGTGATGCCGCGCAAGAAATCTCAACCGCGAATCCGACAATCCCAAATTCTCTGCCAAACTTGCGATCTGCATCTCATTCGGGTTTTCGGCCAGTTGCTGCAAGGCGGTGAAAAGGCGATGATCAACCGTCGAACGACTTCTCGGGACCGAATCTAACAGATTTACGACCCATTCCTGAATGGTGATTTTGGAATCAAATCCAAGAAAGCCGCGATCGTCTACTATGTTGATATCGCCGCCGGCGATTTCGCCCATCACGCGGAAAGCCAAAGGCGTTTGCGGCTCCAAATACAGCATCGATACGACATGTTTGGCTATCAGGCGGTGTTCGACCATCGGCTGGATTACAATCGTGTGGCCGGAGAATTCCTGCCCGTCCGCATCAACTACGCAAACCGCACGGTCCGAACCGAAGACAAGCTGGATCGCCGCATGTCTATGTGGGCTGTTATCGGACGAATGCCCTCGATAGGCTGCCCATCCATCGCCGAAAACAAACGCGTTCATCAAAGCTGGTTTGCCATCATTTTGGGGCGCGCTTGGCACCGGACCGCGGAACGTAGCTCAAAAGCGAAGCACGAATATTGAACAAAACGGTCGAATGAAGTGATGCCGTTTCCACCCAAAAGCCCGGTTCCGTTTCGTTCAAGCCGACGCGACCAGCGCCGCCTAAAGTAGGCAGCAATCTCGATTCAAAACGATTGTCTGCTCAATTTAGGACGCTGAAAATGCTGAAGAACTTTGTCCGGCTCATCTATCTACCGCTTTTCCTGATTGGCGGCAACGCCCTTGCCCTCCACATCGTCGGTAACGACCTTAGCCGGGCTTGGCTTTTTGCGTTGGTCGGCGGGTTCATTTTCCTCGCCTTTTGCCTTGAACGACTTGTTCCATATGACACGGCGTTCAACATCGATCAGGGGGACACGCTGCGGGATTGGAGCCACTTCTTGGTGAATGAATCCATGGCAGTAATCGGGATATTGTCGGTTCCCTTCACTGCCACGCTGCTCGCAATCCCGTCCGTATGGCCAGTAGGTTGGGCCCTTTGGCAGCAACTTCTGCTGGCTATCCTGATCGCCGACATCGGTATCACGCTGGCTCATTTCGCCAGCCATCGCTTCGCCTTTCTTTGGCGCTTGCATGCCGTGCACCATAGCGTGAAGCGGATGTATGGTTTCAACGGGCTGATGAAGCACCCGTTGCACCAGCTCATCGAGACGCTTGCGGGAACCACTCCCCTGCTGCTGCTTGGGGTTCCGCAGGATGTGCTGTCGTTGTTTGTTGTCGCCGTGCTGCTTCAGCTTCTCTTGCAGCATTCAAATGTTGCGTACTTTACTGGGCCGCTGAAATACATCCTGGCGGTCAATGTCGTTCATCGTTTCCACCATATCGGTAACGCCAAAGAGGGCGACGTAAACTTCGGCCTTTTCACAAATCTCACCGACCGGATGTTGGGAACAGTGTTTTTTGATCCCAATCGCAAAATTGGTTCGGCTGACATCGGAATCGAAGACCGGCCGGACTATCCCAAAGAATATCTCAAGCAACTTGTTGAACCCTTCAGGTCATAGCGGTCCCATGGCGGGCAAGCTCGTCACGGCAAGGAGAAAAGCCTTGAGAGGCAAGGTCATATCGATCGTTTTGGTAGTTCTCGTATCCGTTATTGCCGTCGGCTACATGTCGGGCCGGCAACCGGATCGAGATGCTGTTGCCGCCGCCAGCAAAGAGTTCGACACAGCGTTTCGCGGAATGTTTGTAGATGCGAACGGTGTCAGGCTGCACGTTGTTATTGCCGGTCCGGAAGATGGCAAACCGATTCTCCTTCTTCATGGTTATCCCGAGTTTTGGTACGCTTGGCGTGGCGTCATGGCCGACCTCGCTCGCAAGGGCTACCGGGTAATCGCTCTCGATCAGCGGGGCTATAATCGGTCCGCAAAGCCCAGTGGAGCCCATTCCTATCGTCTTAATATTCTTGCGAAAGATATTGTAGAAGTTGCCGCCGCGCTCGGCCATGAACGATTTGCGCTGGTTGGACATGATTTTGGTGGGCAGGTCACTTGGTGGACTTCTTTGCTACACCCCAAAAAGGTAGTTGGGGCCCTGGTCGTCAATAAGCCCCATCCCTATGCGATCCGCGACGTCAGGCCAGAAGAGGAGGCGATTAGCTGGTATCGGACCTTCCTACGGGTTCCGTGGCTACCGGGCCATATTGCACGATATGGTAACTGGGGACTGCTCGAAAAAAATCTGCAAGACACATCCGAGCCCGGAACCTTCTCGAAGGAGGTGATGGATCAATACAAGGCGGCCTGGGATCGTGATGGGTCCATCCACAGCATGGGCGCATGGTATCGAGCCAATGCGACGTTCGATGCAGACGTAGGCGCCGGGCTTGTCACTGTTCCGGCACGCCTTTTGCTAGCGAAAAATGACGCGTTCAGCCCGCCCGAACTTGCTTTCGCTAGTGAGCGGTATCTTGAGAAAGGCGACGTGCGAGAGCTGCACATAGGGACTCACTGGGTAATCCAGGAGCACCCTCGCTTGATTGCCGATGAGATCGACAAATTTGTTGGCGGCTTGGAATGGACGTCCGGCCGATAATTTCCTGGCTTATGCGAGAACGCACTGTGGAACGCGCCAATTGAAAGAAACCCAAGTGATCGACCCCCACGTGCGGTTCGGCTGGCGTTTGTTCGCCGCTCGGCGGCAAAGCTGTCGGGTGCTGCCGATGACTGTGGTGGGGGGGGGGGGGGGGGGGGGCTTGGAAAAATGGATCCACAATTGGGTCCAGTTTCTATTGCTACCTCTCCAGTATCGACCAAAATATCGCTGCGACCTCCCAGTAGGGGGACGTGTGACCGGGTTCCGTCGCGTATGTCCAGGCGTAAGCTAAAGGCGGCGGTATGCGCTCCCGACGCGCGTTTCCTTTGCGCGGTCACTCTTTTCACTCCGAGCGCATGGCCGGAAAATAAACCGATTATAAAATGGAGCAGCTTTTCGTCGTGGCTTAGCTTTGGACTGCGACTCATTTCGGTCGCGAACGATGAAAGGAAAAGCCATGGACAAGCGTGAAACCGGTATCGTCGATCTGGGCGATGCGCGCACCGAAACCCGCGGGCTCGGCGTCGAAGGTCCGATCGACCTTGCGACTCTCCAGCGGACCTACAACGACGGCATCCAGGCCGACGACTGATGCACCGGGCGTGCGGCGCCTCGGTGCCGCACGCACGCATCTTATCTCCAATGGCCTCCTACCGCCTCCGCCCCAACCTCAGGTGTTGCGCAATAGGCACACGGACAATTTGCCTCGATCTTTCGACTAGCCGCTACTTTCTGCTGGAAAATGTTGCAGCCGCAGCATTTGAGGCGTTCACGAAGGGCACGGCGAGCGATGAGCAGACGGGCTGGCTTTTAGAACGAAATCTCGTCGAGGCTGGCGTTCCCACAGTGGCTCCATCGCTCCCTCCCAATCCAACCGAAAGCATTTTCGATGGTCCAACCGGACCATCGCACCCTTTGCTTCTCTTGGAAGCCGTCGCCTCACAATGGCGCGCGCGGCGCAACCTCGAAGCCAGACCGCTTGGCACGCTCCTGATCCCGACGGGGCTACCCGACACCGGCCTCGATCCCTGCAGGCCCGTTGCAGTCGCCTTTGCCCGGGCATCGCGCTATCGCGATGCGACCGACCAATGCCTCGTCCGGGGGCTTGCCATGCGAACAATGCTTGCGCGCCGCGGGCTGGGCGTCGATCTCGTCATCGGGGTGATGCTCCCGTTCGCAGCGCATTGCTGGGTTCAGGCAGGCCCCGTCGTAATCAGCGATCCCCTGGATCGCGTCCAAAATTTCAAGCCCTTGCTGACAGTGCGATGAGGCTCGCCTTCCGCCTCGACATTGTGCCGTCCGGTCTAGCGCCGCCGCCTGATAGCGCCGCGACGAAGTGTCCAGTCTTCAGTTCGTCCGTCGCGCGGCTATGCAGTCCGGCGCCGTGCATCGATCTTGGGGAAAGAGGCTGCATCGTCGGGCCACTCTTCCGGCGTGAGCTTCCGTCAGGCCGCGTGACGGATCTCAATCGGGCTGAACGGCAATCGATCGCCGACACGCGCGGTGCGGCGCTGCTCGCCGGCTATTGGGGCGGCTATATTGCTATGCTGATCGGCGATGACGGGGCTATTTCCGTGTTGCGCGATCCGTCCGGAATGATGCCATGCTACATGCGTCGCGAGGCGAGCGGTGTAGTGCTAGCGAGCGACATGACGGCCGTCGCCGAGCCAGGTCATGTCGCCGTCGATTATGGCGCGCTGGCGCGCATGTTTGGCGGGATCGACTTTATCGGCCGAAAGACAGGTATCGACGGTATCGAGGAACTGCTTCCCGGGGAGCGTCTCGTCGTAACGGCTAACGGGAACCGGATCGAGCAGGCTTGGTCGCCATGGGATCATGTTCGGCCGCCAAAGGGCCGTGGTTTCGAAGCCACGGCCTTTGTGCTGCGTGACACGCTCAAGGATAGCATCGGAGCTTGGTCCACCGGCTTCGACAATATCCTCGTCGGCGTGTCGGGCGGACTCGATAGTTCGATTGTGGCAGCGGCGCTAGGCCCGCGTGTACCAAGGTTCCGGTGTCTGACGATGGTCGAGCCCGGCACCGATGGGGATGAGCGGCGCTATGCGAAGGCCCTCGTCAACAGGCTCGGTGTCGGGCTTGATGCGTCGATCTTCGACCTCGGCGCCGTCGACGTTACCCAACCGGTCATGCGCCACCTCCCGCTACCCATTGCTGCCCACTATTTCCCCGCCCTTGAGGCCGAGCATCGCAGACTCGAACACGAATGGCCGATCGACGGATATTTTTCGGGCAATGGCGGCGATAATGTTTTCTGCGCCCTGCGCAGTGCGGCGCCGCTTGCCGACCGTTTTCTGGCACAGGGACTTCACCCGGGCCTGTTCGCCACCGCACGCGACCTTGCCGACCTGACCGGCTCGGGCATGATCGACGTCGTGCGCGCAGCCTGGGAACGCATTCGGCGACGGAAGGGCGGACATCGTAGGCGTATCGATCTTACGGGCCTCGGATCTATGGGCCGGGCCGCCGCTGTGGAGGAATCGGATCGGCATCCCTGGTTCGCGGCGCCGCCCGGCGCTCTCCCGGGTAAGGCTGCGCATGTTGCAATGCTCGCCCGTGCCCAGAAGAGCATCGAACTCTATCCCCGTGCTGTCGGCCCGCCACAGATCGCCCCGCTGCTGTCGCAACCGTTACTCGAACTCTGCCTGTCGATTCCGTCGTGGTATTGGGTGCGCGGGGGCCGCGATCGTGCAGTCGCGCGCATGGCGTTCGGCGATCTCCTACCAGATCTCATTCTCGAACGCAGGACAAAAGGCAGTCCCGGCGGATTTGTGCGGCGCGTGTTCGACGCCCAAGGAACGAAGGCGGTCGAGATGCTCCTGCAGGGCAGACTCGTCGCGGTGGGGCTGGTCGACCCCGACTGGTTAATCCGCGCAACCAAGGAAGGCTGGCGTGACGATGGACGTGATCATCGGATTCTGGCGTTCGCGGCGGCCGAGGCTTGGTCGCGCTGGTGGGAGGAAGGCGGTCAGGTCGGATGCTAATGTCCGTTCACATCGCTTGCCGTCCTGGCGCTGCAACTTCGCGGGGACGTATCACGCATCTTGTCCCACTTCGCGTAACGGTCGGCGTAAGGCGATTGTGGATCGCGCTTGCCGAGCAGCCAATAATCGAACCACGCAATATTTTCCTCCATCGCAAGGATGCGGTTCGACGGGATGTGGAAGATGTGCGTTTCATCTGTGGCTGCATTCTCACCTGGGTAAAGGCTAAGCTGCGCCGGAACACCAGCCTTTCGGAGCGCGGTGTGAAGATCGATTGATGGGATGAGCGGCGCCGCGACCTGTTGCAGCACTGCGCCGCAAACTTCGTTTGCACGAAGCGATGGTGAGAGCCGCCGATAATTCGCGAGCGCCGCCGGGTCGGTCGGCGGCCCGCCGAACACCGTGTCGTAGGAGCCCGCCACGTTGAAGTAGAAGGCCGGTTCGAGATACCCGCCGTCGCCGCTTGATGCAGCACGGAACATCGAGCTGTTCGTGATCGTGACATTCGTCATTTGCGAGCCGAAGCTGTAACCTGCGATCCCAACCCGTGCCGGATCCACAATCCCTCGATCGATGAGCTCCTTCACGGAGTCTTCGAAGGTCGCGACCGAGTTCAACCAAATCAGCTGCCGCAGCTTCTCCGGCGAAACCGCCTTCGTCTCGCTGATCCAAGCTTCATAGGCGGCCTGGATTTCGCCGTTCTGGCGGGAAGTCGGACTATTGACGAGCAGTACGACATAACCCCGCTCGGCGAACAGTTGCGCCGGATATTCCCATTGATTTTCGTGCGCTGCAAAGCGGTCGTCCGCATCGGATGCGTGCGTGATGACGATTGCCGGATATTGCCGACCCTTGGTGTATCCGCGCGGCCAGACGATATAACCGGTCGCCTTGTAGCCATGTCGATTGGTCCATGTTCGGGGTTCGGTCCGGAGCGGTGCGATCGCCTCATGGTTGGCCGAAACCGATGCCACCCGGGCTATGCCGCCGGCCGCAACGTCGATGCGCACGAGCGACGGCGGCGTCGTCTGCGATTGCGCGATGCAAGCTCCTCTGGTGAGCGAGGCGGTAAAGTCGCAATAGTTGAGGCTAAGAGGGCTGCTGATCGTCCGGACACGATCATTTTCGATGATTGCTAACCCGAAGCGAGGATTGTCGATCGTGCGGAACCCTGCGATCGCACGCTTCCCGTCGGGCGACAGGAAGCCGCCTGCCGCACGGGCATCGCCCACGGCAAAGGGAAAGCGCCGGAAGCTTCGCCGCTCGCCGCCGGGGATGGTTTCGACAAGCTCGCGCGTATCACCGGTGCCTTCCGAAGACAGCCGACCGCCATGAAGGCCGGGAAGGCGCCAGTAACCGCGGGCGGCTTTACCGTCCACCACTCGAATTTTTTCCGATGTGAACGACCAGCCCATCGTTACGACCTGCTGCCGCCCGGTGGGGTCCGTTTCCATCACATCGAACCGCACCTCATCCTCCTCCCACTGGACGAAGCTGCTGCCGAAGAATGTCTGAAGGTCGCTTTGCGGACGCGTCGCGAGAAGAATGTCCCTGCCCCCAGGATCGCGGAGGTAGATCGATGCAGTGGCTCGGCCGGGGGCGCGACGCTGCGCGCGCTCGACGGTGACCGTGTCGTCATAGCGCACCCTTTTGACGAACGGTTCGGCGTCAAGGACGGCATACCAGAGCCACCGCCCATCGGGAGACCAGCTGTGCGCGCGCACTCCCGTAGCGAGCGGCGCATGTCCATAGCCCGGAAACACAGCGCCCTCGGCATCGCCATAAATCGCTGTTGCGGGATGAACAACGATCGGGGTTACCGCGCCGCTCGCTCCGATCCGGTAGAGCTGAACGCCATCTCCCTTGTCGATCCGCGCGCTCCAGTCCGCCGATCCGGGAATGCGCTTCAGCTGATCGATCCATGCGGCTCGCAGCAACTCGCGGGTCGTGCCCTTGTCCAGATCAACATTTCGCAGCAGTGCGACGGTCCGGTCGCTCTTGCGGTCGGCGATCCGCACGACATAGATCGCGCTCTTGGCATCCGCCGAGACAGCGAGATCCCGTACCTCGGGGACCGTCAGTTGATCGTCTATTGTCCAGCCTCGGCCGGCTTTCTGTGCGGCGGAGGCCGGCGAGGTCGGCAGTGCCGCGCCGAACAGCGCCGCCCCTGCGAGCAGAATATGGCGGATCATGCTCACCACTCCTGCCGCGCGGTGAGGCCGACGAAGCGCCCCGCCGGCGAATAATTTGTCGTATCATATGGCGTCTCGCTGGGCAGGGCAGTGACGATCGCGGTCGGCTTCGCATTGAACAGGTTGAGCGCGGCGAGCGACACTTCGGTATTCTTGCCAAAGCGTACTCGCGCCGTGAGGTCGAGCGTGGTGTAGGAGGGAATGCGCACGCGCACAGCCTGCCGATCGTCATCGAGCCCGCTCATATGGTTGACGAAGGCCGCGAGCGTGAAACGATCGTCGACATAGGTCACCCCGGCACGCCCGCGAAAGCGCGATGGCCGGAACAATGTGCCTGCGAGCGGCGCCCAGGCAGCGCCGGGAAGGATTTGCTGGCGGCTCTTCAGGAAGCTGCCCGCCGCCGAAAGCGCAAGCTCTTTCCCGTCATCAAATTCAATGCGGTAGCGCATCGAAAGGTCGATGCCCGAGTAGCGCTGGCGCGCAATATTGCGGTCGCGCGCGTCGATAAAAGCGACGATGGTCGCTGGGTCGTAGGGCCGGCCCGTATTATTCTCCAGGCCGAGAAGTGCACCATCGATGATCGCGGCAAGCTCGTCCGCATTGGGGTCTAGCGTGACAAGGCCGGCGTAGAGCGGGTTATCGAGCACGCCGACGAGCGATGGGATCGGTGTTGCGACGCGGTCGGTGTAGTCGATCCTGTACCACGCCGCGGTGAATTCGAGGCCGTGCGTCGGTGTAAGCTGCGCGCTGAGTGTCATATTGTCCGATCGCTCGGGTCCGAGGCGACTGTCCGGGCCCGCCGCGAAGATGATGTTCGCACTCGCCGGATAACCGCTCCCGTAGCGAGCGGCGCGTCCCATGATCGCCGAATAGCCGCTATACTGCTGGTAGAGCGTCGGCATTTTGAACGAGCGCCCCCACGATGCGCCGAGACGGAGGATTTCCGCTGGCTCCCAGACGACTCCGATCTTGGGGGTCATGATGCTCGGTGCGTCCGAATAATCCTCGAAGCGGAGCGCGGCTGTGAGCGAGAGAGAGTGGAACCATGCAATCTTCTGCGCGGGCGCCGTGACCGGGATCAGGAGTTCGCCATAGGCGAAGAGATTGTCACGCCGCCGCCGGACATCGCCGGTGGGCGACGCCGCGAAGAAGTGATTGCGCCGCGCCCCGCCGCCGACGGCCATGCGCACATCGCCTGCCGGCAGGACGAACAGGGGGCCCTGGAAGCCCGCTTCAAGCGCGAGGTTGCGGTTGAAGAAATGCTTGTCGATGTGTGCGAGCAAATTTCCCCCGAAGAAGAGATCGGAGTAGCCGCCCGTGCGATCGGTGCCGAAGAAACCGCTCGCCTTGAAGCGCCAGTCTCCGCCGAGTTCAGCAGAGAGGCTCGGCGCGATACCGAAAGATTCCGAGGTGCTGACATTGTCGAGCCCCAACTCGTCGGGCGCGAGCGCCAAGCTGTATCCCGTAACCGAGTGCAACCGGCTCTTCTTGTAAAGAAGGTCGGCAGCAAGCGTGATATGCGGCCCGAGCGCCTGATGTCCACTCACGAGCAGTGAGTGCCGCCAGGTCGCGGGGAAGAGCATCGTTTCCGTATTGGCGGCGCCCGCATAGTCGCGATCGCCGGCGCGGATCGCCGAGGAGCGGCTATAATCATAGGCTGCGAGGAGCCCGCCCAACGACCACGCCTTGCCGCCGAGCAGCCCATACTGCTGCTGCATATTGCCGCCATCCGTCGATGCGCCGACGCGGGCCGTTGCCGACAGACCTTCATAGTCGCGCTTGAGCAAGATGTTCACCACACCTGCGACGGCGTCTGCGCCATAGATGGCCGAGGCGCCATCTGCTACGATCTCGATCCGCTCGACAGCCGAAACGGGGATCGCGCTGACGTCGATCACCGAGGACACGCCGGTGTAGGCGAAGCGATTGCCATTGATTAATGTCAATGTTGCGTTTGGGCCGATGCCGCGCAGGTTGAAGGTCGAGGCGCCGTTGACATTGGCGTTCTCGTTGGGCGCGCCCTGACCGTTGCCGATGCCGGGGTTAAATCCGCCGCCGAAATTTTGCGGGAGGCTGCGTGCGACCTCACCGAGATCGGCCTGACCGCCGTTGCGAATATCTTCGCTCGTCACGCGGACCACCGGGGCTGCGGATGGGGCCCCCGCGATCCGGCTGCCGGTCACGACGATGTCTTCTTGCGCCGGACTGCTCTCGGATTGCGCTCGCCCCAGGATAATGACCGAACCACTCTCGAAGCGCGCGGTCAGCCCGGTCCCGCGCAGCAGGATTTCGATGGCCTCGCGCGGGGTAATGTCGCCGTTTAGCGGTGGCGCCTTCCGGCCTGCGAGATCGGTGCTCGACGCATAAAGTTCGATTCCTGCCTGCGCGGCCACTTTTCGCAATGCGTCGCCTAGGTCCTGCGTGGGCAGGTCAAAACTTTGGCGATCCTGAAGCTGAGCCGCCGCGGCAACGGGATGCAGACAGGCAATACCCACCATCAGCGACAGGTAAAAACGAGACTTTCCGGACATCATCATACTCCCCCTGGGTTGTGACCGGATGCTTGGGCACACGGCCTTTGGGGGAGCGATGACGCCTGTCACGCGACCGCCTTAGGGAAATGACGAAATAATTATCGTTGGCGCAGGTGGACGCCGTCGGCGCGCTTGCTGATCTCCAGATCGAACAACAGGGCGAGACGCTCGGCCACTGTTTCGGGCTGGCTGATCCTGAACCGGCCCGACGCCTCGAGCCCCTCGGTTCTTGCGTCGTCGATGATGATCGGTTTCGCCGCGTAGCGATTGGCTTCGACGACAAGCTGATCGAGCCGGACCGAGCGATATTCTGCCCAGCCCGACGGCCATTCGCGGCTGCCTTGCTGTGTCGGCGATGCCGCCGGCAGCTGCTCCTTGCCGTCGGGACCGAAGATCGCGGACCGCCCCGATGGCAGGGATCGGGCGTGCCCGGCGCCGGTTTCCGGGGCGCCGCCAAAGCGAATATCGGCCTTGCCGCGCAGCAGCGTCACGCGGAGCGCGCCATTTTCCTCGAAGCCGATATCGAGCGCTGCGTTTTCGGCCGTGACGACGCCGTCGCCGATCTCGACGCGAAGGGGCTGTGCATTCTTGGTAACCGAAAGCCGGACGCGTCCTTTGGCAAGCCGGAGATGGCGGTCTGCTTGTGCAAATGAGACTTCGAGCCGGCTATCGGTGTCGAGCACCGCGGTTGAACCATCGGCAAAACGGAAGCTGCGAATTTCCCCGCGGCGGGTTACCAGCGGCTCGGCCGCGCGCGCCGTGAGCGAGCCGTCGCCAAGGCGGCCGGGAAGCGAAGTGCCTCCGGCGCCGAAGGCAAGCAGCACCACGGCTGCGGCGGCGATCACGGCTCCGGCCGACAGCCAGCGTCGCCTGGCCTGGCGTCGGCCGCTGCGCTGCTGAGTTTGCGCAGTGCCGTGACGCGACGAGGATTTCAGGATCGCCGAGGCCGCGAGCGTCTTCGCGATCCGTTCATAGGCCGCCTTGTGATCAGGCGAGGCCGAAAGCCAGGCATCGAACTCACCGCGGAGCGCGTCGGCATCGTTGCCGCGCATCTTTACGAGCCAGGCCTGCGCTACCGTGTCGACCGGATAATCGTCAGACCCCGCACTCATCGGCCGCTGTCCACCACCTTCGCGATAAAACCGAGCGCCCTCATCATATGATATTCCACCGTCGCGATGCTGATGCCGAGGCATTCATGTATCTCACGATAGCTGAGTTCGTCGACCCGGTGCATCAGAAACACCCGGCGGGTTTTTGGCGGCATGGCGTCGACCGCCTCCTCGTAGAGCCGCAGAAGGTCGTCGGCTTCCATATTCCATTCCTGCTGCGGCGGGCTGGCGGCGTCGCTCTCCTCCTGGAAGGAAAAGAAAAGCGCGGGCGCGCGTCGCTGCCTTCGGGCCCGGTCGATCAGCAGATTTTGCGCGATGCGGCGAAGGAACCCGCCGGGATTGGCGAGGCTGTGGCGCTGCTCGCTGCCCGCCGCGCGTGCAAAAACCTCCTGCACGAGGTCCGGCGCCTCCTCGGCTCCCGCCTTTCGGCGCAGAAAATTGAAGAGCCAGGCACCATGCGCCCGAAAGGCGTCATCAAGGTCGCAAAGTTCGGCCGGCGCTGTAACGGGCCGGTCGTCGGGATGCGCGTGACAGGCCGACGACACCGAAAAGGGGTGGCGCTGCTGCGACGATTTCTTGGAGGAAAAGGAAGGCAAGAGACACAGCCGGCCGGCACGAGACAGCAGTCCGGCGCTTGCCAGGCTGTCGATCTCCCAACGCTGTGCCGCCGTTGGGCCGCGCGAGGGCGACCTGGTCCGGAACGGCCGCCTGTCCGGGAAGGACGGGCGTTCATAATGGCTGACGATAATATCGCGCGGGCGTTGCCAGATCGATCCCGCACCCCGAATCATGTCAGTATGACCGCGCAAAGACAAGGATTATGGGTGGCATCGGGCGTTTGGGCGCCGGGGTCGGCACTATGACGCGCCTCCGAGCAGCCGGGCGTAGCTGGCCGCTTCGCCGGCGCGGCGCTCGTGATAGCGCAGCAGAAGGTTGCGCGTCGCGTGCGGCGTGCCGCTTGTCAGCGCGGCCGCTAGCGCATCCAGTTCGGCGGCTGTTTCGCCGACAAGCTGTTCGTCGAGGTGCCGCGCCAGATGGAGGCGGTCGCCGAGCGCGATGATGCTCGCGACCAGTTCGCCGTTGCCCGACCTCATCGCCATTTCGGCGAACAGCCCGGCGGTTCGGTCGGGATAATCGCCATCCGCCCGGTCCGGCGCCACCCGCCCGCGCGGGGTGGTCGAGAGCGCCGCGAGCAGCAGGCTGAGGTGGAGTTCGAGCATGTCGCGATATTCGGTCTCGGACAGGCGATGCGCGTGAAATCCGTCACCATGCGTGAAATCGACCATGCGCTCGCCCGCCAGCCGGTAAAGGCAGTCGCGCACCGGGGTCACGCTGACGCCGAGCTGATCGGCGATCTTCGCCGATTCCAGGCGGCTGCCGGGAGCCCAGCCGCCCACCATCAGCCGGCGCTTGATTGCTTCATAGGTCGGCTCGACGACATGTGCGGGACTCATGCGCGGTTCCGCTCGGCCGCTGCAAAGTCTGCGAGCATCTCCATCTGGTCGGGACGCAGCCCATCGACGGCGCCGATATGCTCAGGGATATCGCCTCCGAGCAGGACCGAGGGGCATTGGCCTTCATAATTTCCAAGATTGGGGCGATGCTGGCGGTAGCCCGCGAGCGCGGCGAGTTCTGGCGGGAACTCGCGCGCGACCTCCGGCGGATAGGCGAGCCACAAATTCTCATAGGGCTTGAGCCAGCCGAGGCTGTAGCCGATGACGATGCCGCGCCGCACCTTGTCGGTGATATTGGCGCCGGCGCCATGGGCGGTCGAGCCCAGAAAGCAGATCGCGGCGCCCGGGTCGCAAGCGGCGATGATCGGTTCGCCGGGGTCCAGCTTCGCCAGGCCATTCGCGCCATGGCTGTGCGGATAGATGTGCGTCGCGCCATTGTCCGCGGTGAAGGAGGTGAGCGGCCAGATGATATTGACCAGAAATTCATGTTCGCCCTTTTCTCCCGCCCACATGTCGTGATCGCGGTGTGGAAACTGCCGGATCTCGCCCGGATGGATCTCGATCGCCTGCGCGACATTGAGCTGGATGCTCTCGCAGGCGTCGCCGAGAATGGCTTTGACCGCCGCAAGGATTGTCGGCTCGAGCGCCAGTGCCCGCGCCCAGGCCGAGCGCTTCATCAGCGCGCCGAATCTTTTGGTGCGATGACCATAGAAGTCGCCGCGCCCGAACGGTGTCGCGGCGAAGACCGGATCGAGATCGGCTTCGAGCGCTGCCACAACCTCGGTCGGCATCAGGTCGGGAATGATGCAATAGCCCGTCTGGCGCAGCTCCCGGGCAAGGTCGTCGGACGTAAGGCCGGTCATGCTTCCGCCTCCTCATCGTCGTCAGCGAGGTGGAGCGAGAGCGGCGCATAAACGCCGCCGCGCTTGAGGTCGTCCAGCACATGCGCGTCGATATGGATGTGCAAAGCCATCAACCGGCCGCCCGGGTCTGCGGCCCGAGGCCCGAGCGCCTCGCATCGCCAGCCGAACCCCCGGACCTGATCGAACCAGCATAAGTCGGCGACGCCGGTATAATCGGTGATGCCTTCGCGCAGGGCATGCTCTGCCAGCGCGGTTACCAGCTGATCGCGCGCGGCGCGGCGAGATGCTGCGTCCTGGTCCCGGTCGAGGCAGAAACGGCTGATCTCGCAGACTGTGGGACCGCGCGGTACGTCGCCCGCGCACAGATGCGCATAATATTTGCCGAGGAGATGCGCACCCTCGGTCGGAATCAGCCGCGCCGATGCGCGGTGGCGGCCGTCGGCGTCAAGAAGGATGAGGTAGCGCGCCGCCGGCGTGTCGAACTCGTCGAGCTCATAGCGGCCGGCGAGCACCGGCAGGTCCCATTTGAGCAGGTCGATGAAGACGCTCTTTCGCGCGGCGAACATGGCGCGCAGCGCCGCATTCCCGGGCGCGCCGGGCGCCCGCGGGGTCATGTCGATCATGGCTGTTCCTCGGCTGTGTGGTGCCGGGAATCAGATCATTTTGTCGCCATCGCGCGTATCCCCATAAATGGGGATGATCCGGACGATTTCTGGCCTTCCTGGACGCGCTTTCGAAATCAGCCGGGCGACGGTCTGGCCTGGAGCGCCTGCAGCAGCGGGCAAGAAGGATCGTCTCCGGCATCGCAGGCGCGTACCGAATCGGCGAGGAGCTGTTCCATTCGCTGGAGATCGGCGATCCTTGCGCGCACCGTTGCCAGGTGCGACGCCGCTACCGAACGCACTTCGGAGCAGGCCTGCTGGCCTCCCTTCGCGAGCTCCAGCAGCGCTCGCACCTCATCGAGGGTGAAGCCGAGTTCGCGGGCCCGGCGCACGAAACCGAGACGCCTTGCATCCTCTTCTGCATAGCTGCGAAAGCGTCCGCTCCGTGACGGGATGCGCAGGACGCCGATGCGCTCATAATAGCGGATGGTTTCGATGTTGCAGCCCGTTCGGCGCGAGAGTTCGCCGATCTTCATCGCGCCCGTTGCCCCATCGTCAAAATACCTCTTGAATCTGTAGCTACTACAGATGCTACGTCGTTCGGCGACCCCGCACAAGGAGCCGATCCCATGTCGCAAATGCAACCCCGACCCAAAGGCATCGCCGCTGCCGCATTGACAGCAACGGGCATCGCCGCCGCTTTCGGCGTCGCGGCCTGTTGCGCGCTTCCCATCCTTCTCGCCTCGGCAGGTATCGGAGCCGCATGGCTCGGGGGCATAGCGATGATCGCCGTGCCTTATCGCACCCCGCTTCTCCTGATCGCGGCGGCGTGCCTCCTTTTCGGCGCCTTCTTGCTGTTCCGGCAGCAGCGGGCCGCCCGGCGCTGCGGCCCCGGCGGCGCCTGTACGCCCCCGGTGGTGCGCATCCTGACGCTTGCCGGCCTCCTGCTCGGTGCGGCCCTCCTGTGGGCGGGCTATCATTATGTCTGATACCGACCTCGAACTAAACTCGACGATCACCTGCCCGCAGTGCGGTCATCGGGTGACGGAAACGATGCCGACCGACGCCTGCCAGTATTTTTATGACTGCAAGGGGTGTGGCACGGTACTGAAACCCGAGCCCGGCGATTGCTGCGTATTCTGCTCCTATGGAACCACGCCCTGCCCGCCGATCCAGATCGGGGGCAAGGGCGCATGCTGCAATTGAGCGCCATGCCTTGGCCGCGATTGCCTTGCTGACGATGTCCGCAAAACGCCCAATTCTCAGGGCAGATGCCACCAGTCGTAGACGTCCGCAAATCCGATAAGGCCATCGAAAAGCGCGCAGAGGGTGAGCATCTGGCCGCAATGCACGTCATAGCGGTCGCGCGCCGTCTTGAGATGCTGGACGACCGTCTCTTCGCCGATCCCGAGAATGAGGGCAACTTCGGCAGCGGTCTTGCCGCGCGCGGTCCACAAGACGCATTCGCGCTGCCGCTCGCTGAGTGTTGCCCGGCCCTTTGGGGGCACCGCCCCGACAAGCTGGCGTGCCGTGACGATCGCGATCGCGCCGATGATCTCGGCGATGCGGAGCATATCGTCCCTGAATTCGCTGCGAGGACGAAGGACAAACGAACAGGCGCCGCTCGCTTCGCCGGGAAGATGACGCGGAATCGTATATCCGTCCGCGAGGCCATATTCGCGGCCGACATGGAGCATCTGCCTGTCGCCGCGGGTCAAAGGGATATAGCTCTCCAACTCGCCCCAGCGGAAACCCGTCATCGACCGCTCGCCGGCGCGGCGGACCGGATCGGCACCCCCGAGATCGAAGCCGACATAGACTTTCGCCCAGGCGTCGGGATAGTTGTGCACCAGCAGCGAGGCCGGTTCGGCGCGGCCGCGGCGGTCATAGGCGAGCGCAAAATGATCGAAGCCCATACGCAGCGATGCCTGTGCAAGGGCAGTGGACAGCCCGTCCTCATTCGTCGCGGTTGAAATTTCGAGCGCCAGTTCCTCCATCAAATCAAAATATTTCACTGTGACCGTCCGGTCGCAGGCACGTTCCCAACCCGTCCATCCCGCGAGCCGCTCCCTGGTCGCCGATCCCGGTTCCTCTCCGGCCCCGGCGATAGATGGGACATTGCGCGACTGGTCCCGGCCGTCGGCGAAGCGGGCTATTGGCCTCGCCCCTGCTGCGCGATGGCGATCGCCTCGCTGCTCTAACCCGCTGGCGAAGCGCAAGAAAGACTTGGGCACCGCAAAATTGGCCCCAAATCTGCATCTATATTCCGGCCTCCTGATGGCCGGACGTCCCGAAGCGAGCGAGAGGAGCGGACGGGTTTTTGCGAGCGGATTGAAGGAGGCGGGAGAGACCCGGCCTCCGGTCCGCCGCGGAGATCTTTCATGTCAGCTAATCCTCTCTTCCGGCGCCGTGCATCCGCACGGCCCGCAATCCGCCGGGCCGGCGCCCGTTCCGAAGGTCGTGCGCAGCGGGGTGCGGCATGAAGCTCCTCACCCCCGACATCGCGGCGCGCCTCAGCGCCAATGACGCGGCCCGCCGCGCTGCTGCCGCGCGCGGCGAGCGCGAACCCGATCCCGAACCCGTCGTCCGCTTCTTCAACCCCGTCGGGTCGGCCACCTGGCTCGCCACCGAGATGGACGAGGACGGCATCTTGTTCGGACTCGCCGATCTGGGCTTCGGATGTCCCGAGCTTGGCAGCTTCGCGCTCGCCGAACTCGAAGCCGCCCGTCTGCCATTCGGCCTCGGCATCGAGCGCGACCTTGGATTTACGCCGCATCATCCGCTTTCCATCTATGCCGCAGCGGCCCGCAGCGCAGGTTCGGTCCTGCTCGGCGAGCGGAAGCTGCGGGAGGCGGCCGCCAGGATGAGCGGGCGCGGGCACCGGATCGCCGGGCGGGGTTAAGGCCGCCTGCGGCGGCCTCAGAGGGAAAGGAGGGCCGGTGCTTTCATGGCGGGCTTGAAAGCCGGGAGAGCGTCTCGCGGCGGCCCGCCATGGAGAATGGCCATGGCCCGAACTGCCGCCAAAATCACCCTCAGCCCGTCGCGGGATATCCCGCTCAACCTCCTGCTCTTGTCCCAGTCCAATGTCCGGCGCGTGAAGGCCGGCGTCTCGATCGACACGCTGGCCGCGGACATCGCGCGCCGCGGACTGCTGCAGAGCCTCAATGTGCGGCCCATGTTCGATGGGGAAGGGCAGGAAACGGGGCAGTTCGAGATTCCGGCCGGGGGCCGGCGCTTTCGCGCGCTCGAATTGCTTGTGAAGCAGAAGCGGTTGGCGAAAGATGCGCCGATCCCCTGTGTCGTCAGCGCAGCGGCAAATGATGTGCTCGCCGAAGAAGACAGTCTCGCCGAAAACAGCTTTCGCGAGCAACTGCATCCGCTCGACGAATTTCTCGGGATGCGGGCGATGGTCGACAAGGGCACCGGCATCGAGGAGATCGCCGCGCATTTTCACACCAGCCCGGCCGCGGTGCGCCAGCGCCTCAAGCTCGCGGGCGTCTCACCGAAGCTGCATGCCCTCTATGCCGATGAGGCGATGACGCTCGATCAGCTCATGGCCTTCAGCGTCGCGGACGATCATGCGCGGCAGGAGGAGGTCTGGGACCAGCTCGAGCACAGCTTCAACAAGTCGGCGGGTTATATCCGGCAGAAGCTGACCGAGAACAGTGTGCGCGCCGCCGACAAGCGGACGTGCTTCATCGGGCTCGATGCCTATGTCGAGGCGGGCGGCGGCGTCGCGCGCGACCTGTTCGAAGCCGATGGCGGCGGCTGGCTCACCGATCCTGCGCTTCTCGACCGGCTGGTCGACGAGAAGCTGAAGGCCGAAGGCGCGCGCGTCCTTGCCGAGGGCTGGAAATGGGTGACGACCTCGATCGACCTCCCGTGGGACGCGACGCGCGGGCTGCGCGAGATCGATCGCGACGAGGTCGCGATGACGGAGGAGGAGGAAGCTCGCGTCGCCGCGCTCGAGGCCGAGGGCGAAGAGCTCGGCGATGAATGGGCCGATGTGCAGGAGGTTCCCGAGGACGTCCATGCGCGGCTCGAGGCGATCGATGCCGAACTCGGCGCGCTCGTCGATCGGCCGCTGACCTTCGATCCCGGGGACATGACGATGGCGGGTGCGTTCGTCTCGATCGATCGCGATGGTTCGGTACGGGTCGAGCGCGGCTTTGTGAAACCCGAGGATGAGCCCGGCGAAGCGGCTGCCGCGGAGAATGCTTTGCCCGACCCGCAGGAAAGTGGAGCGTCCTCCGCTTCTGCCGTCGGCGAAGCGACCGGGGCGGGCGCGAACGGTTCGGGTGAAGACGAGGACGCGGAGGTTCTGAAGCCGCTGCCCGACCGTCTCGTCTCGGATCTCACGGCCTGGCGGACGCTCGCGCTTCAGGACGCCTTCGCGCAGCATCCCGCAACGGCGTTCGCCGCGGTGCTCCATGCCCTCGTCCTCGGCTGCTTCTTTGCCCACAGCAAGGAAAGCTGCGTCCAGGTCGCGGCGAACCGCGTCTATTTTTCGAACGCGCCGACGAACCTGCGCGATTGCCCGCCGGCTCAGGCGATCGACGCGCGCGCGGCGGCATGGAAGGAACGGCTTCCGCAGTCGGACAAGGAGGTCTGGGACTATCTGCTGACCCTCGACGGCGAGGATCAGACCCGGCTCTTCGCGCATTGCGCATCGCTTTGCGTCAACGCGCAGGCCGAGATCGTCCCCAAATATGACAATGGCCGCGTCTCGGCGCATGGCGTCGCCCGGCGGATCGCGCACAGCCATGTGCTGGCCCGGACGGTGAACCTCGATGTGTCCGCTGCAGGCTGGCGGCCGACCGCCGACGGCTATTTCCGCAGCGTGACCAAGCCGCGGATCCTTGCCGATGTCGCCGATGCGCGCGGGGAGCAATTCGCGCAGATGATCGACCATCTGAAGAAAGCCGACATGGCGCGCGAAGCCGAGCGGCTGCTTGAGGACGCAAACTGGCTTCCCGAACCGATGCGCACGCCGGGCATCGATGACGTCGGACCGGCGGGCGCGGCAATCGGGGAAAGCAGCGCCGAACTGCCCGCTTTCCTGGGCGAGGATGCGGCCGGTCCCGGCCAGGATCACGACGCAGAGCTTCCCGTCGCGGCGGAGTGATCGGCCGCCCTTCCATCAATCTCAGTCCAGGCTCCGGTCCGACAGCGATGCCGGGCCGGGCCCATTTTGGAGAATCGACATGAATAGGAAAATCGTCGTCCGCAACCTGGCCGCAGGAGGGCGTCATGGCTAATCGGGTCCCCGCATCCATCCTGATCGGCGGGCAGGTCACGCCGGACATCTTCAGAGCCTTGACCCAGAAGATTCAATTCGAGGGCCTCGCGATCGAATGGGGCGGCGAAAACTTCGAAGCCCGCCACCGCGTCGTGGGCGAGCCGCTTGCTCTCTTCGACGAGGAGTGCGCCTGGGGTCAGTTCGATCAGCTGGAGGCATTTTGCGTTGAGCACAGGCTCCCATTTCTCCGGTGGGCGGGTGGTTATCCGGGCGAATGGTCGCCCGAACGGCTCGTCTTCCGCGGCGATGGCAAGCCCGACAGCTATATGGTCGACGAAAGCGACAATGTGGTCATCGATCGCCGGATGATCGTGGAGTTCGGTTCGGTCGCGGCGGCGCGCGGCTATTTTGACGCGGCGGAATATGACGTGCCACCGCTTCTGGTCGAAGGCGATCCGCCGCCGGCGGCACCGGCACCAGCAATGGTGCCGGGTCAGGAGGAGAAAAGTCATGGCTGACTATTTCTCCCAGACCGTCATTCGACCCTATATTCCCGAAACCGCCATGACCGCGCTCGAACGCGCCGTCCTCGAGAAGATGTTCGACGAGGAGCTCGTGGGCGAAGAGGTCTATTTCTGCGCACCCTATGGTCCGAACGATCTGGTGTTCCTCGACATCGCGTGGGTGAAAGAACTGCTCGACGCCGATGAAGGCATTGCCAGCACCCTGGCGGACCATGTTCGAGGCGAACTCGCTAAAGCTGATCGCGATGACCCCGAACTGGCCCTCGACATGTCGATGATCGGCTACGAGGTCATATTCCAGGACATCGTGAAGCGGTCGGTGCTGGACTATGTCGAGGTCGAAACGGCCTGGACGTGCTCGAAGATGCGCCCCGACGGGTTCGGTGGTGCCGCGATGTTGATCACCGCCGATGATGTCGAATCCGTCTCGACGGCCGGTTGGCTCGAACAAGCCATCTCGGCGCTGGCCGGGGGTGCCGGTCCCGGCTGATCCCGTCTCTCAACCGATAAGCATCTCGAAAGCCCGGCCGCTCCGCCGGGTTTTCGCGTTTCAAGGAGATGAAACATGTCCGCAAAGACAATCTACAACAATACGCCGCTCGGCAGCCTCGTCCGCTTTTCGAACGGCGAACCGCGCCCACCCGAACGCTTCAAGCGCAAGGTCGCGGCGTGGGAAAATAATAATGGATCGGGCCGGCTGGTCGAATGTGCGCCCCCCTATGAGGTGGGTTCCTACCGGGCGCCGGCGAGCTTCACGCTGCAAATCGGCAGCTATGGTAGTCATGGCGTCGTCATTCTCGTGGTGCGCCGGGTCTTCTCCATCGACAGCGAGCTTCATTTCGAGATCGCAGACCGTCCGAAGCCGGGCATGGTGCGGGTGCTGACCAGCTTCCAGGGGCGCGATGAGCTCCAATATCTGGCCGCCGATATGGCGGAAGCGAGAGGCTGGCTCTCCGAGCATGGCTATCCGGGCGCGCGCTGCGAGGTCGTGGGCGACGAGGATTTCGTCGATCGGTCCGCTTGCCAGCCAAGGGCGGCCTGACCGCAACCGGCAGGGAAAGGGCTACCGGGTAGCCCGCTCGGCGAGAGGGAGAGGGGCGCGGGAGGAAGGGGAACGTCGGCGACCCAGAGAGCAGCCGGCCGCCTCCTTCTTCCCGCTCTCGCTTGAAAGCTTCCGCCATGTCATTCTCTCGTCCCGCGGCGGCGCTCCGCGCCCCCGTTTCCTGTCCTGCTACCGCTCCGGCACTCGGCATTGCCCTCGCTGCCGAACATCTTCTTCCCTCCGTCGAGGCTGGCAAGCGCATCGAGGCCGCGCGGCTCCGGGCCGCGATGGCCGAGGCGTTCGGCGGCAGCGACGCCCAGGGGTTTTGGGACTGGAAGGCCGCTTACGACGCCTGCGAAGCCGCCCAGATTCTCTTCCTGCGTCGCTATGGCGACGCGCTCGCCGCCCGTTATCCCGCGGCGAAGATGCGACTTGGTGCCTATGAGCGGCTAGCAGCGCTGTTTCCGACCCAGACGCGGCGTTCCCAAACCGGACAGGCGCTCCAGCAATTATCCACGCCCTTGCCGCTTGCTTTCGTGGCCGCAGTGGCGGCCTCGTTGCAGCCGGGCGACCTTCTGCTCGAGCCTTCGGCGGGGACCGGCATGCTCGCTATTCACGCCGAGCTCGCTGACGCACGCCTGCTGCTCAACGAAATCGGCGACGACCGCGCCGACCTGCTCGGGCAGCTATTCCGGGACATTCCGGTCCACCGTCTCGACGCGGCATCGATCGACGATCGCCTTCCTGCGGGGCCCGCGCCCACGGTGGTCCTCATGAATCCGCCCTTCTCGGCGCTCGCCAATGTCGATCGGGTGATGAAAGGCGCGGCGCTGCAGCATATATGTTCGGCGCTTGCGCGTCTTCGGCCGGGTGGCCGGCTCGTGGCCATCACCGGTGCCGGCTGTTCGCCCGACGCGCCGGCCTGGCGGGGCGCTTTTTCCCGGCTGCAGGAGACCGGGCGGATCGTCTTTTCCGCCGCGATCGACGGCAAAGTCTATGCCCGGCACGGCACGACGATCGATACGCGCCTGACGGTGATCGACAAGCTGCCCGCCGAGGACCCATCGGCCTTTCCGGAAAGCCTCGGCCTTGCGCCGGATACGGCGACTTTGCTCGAGTGGGTCGAGACCCGGGTTCCGCCGCGCACACCGCCGGCTGCGCCCGCGTCGGTGTTGCCTATGTCGGCGCCCCGGCGACTGGCCGCTGCCGGGCTGCAGCCGAAGCAGACGCCGACGGACGACGCGGTGGAACTCGAGTATCGGACCATCGACGGATTGCCATCCGAGGGGCAACTCGGCGAAACGATCTACGAGCCTTATGCGCTCCAGTCGCTCGTTATTCCCGGCGCGCGCCCGCATCCCACCGCGCTCGTCCAGTCGGCCGCTATGGCATCGGTCGCGCCTCCCAAGCCTTCCTACCGCCCGCATCTCCCGGCCCGGCTCGTTGCCGACGGCCTTCTCTCCGACGCGCAGCTCGAATCGATCATCTACGCCGGCGAGGCGCACAGCGGCTGCCTCTCTGGTGCATGGACGGTCGATGAGACATGGGACCGCGTCGACGCCGCGTCCGACGATGCGACAAGCGCGGTGCAGTTCCGGCGCGGCTGGTTCCTCGGCGACGGCACTGGGGCCGGCAAGGGCCGGCAGGTCGCCGGCATCATCCTCGACAACTGGCTGAAGGGCCGCCGCCGCGCCCTCTGGATATCCAAGTCGGACAAGCTGCTCGAAGACGCGCAGCGTGACTGGTCGGCGCTCGGACAGGAAAAATTGCTCGTCACGCCGCTGTCGCGCTTCCGGCAGGGGACGTCGGTCAAGCTCGCCGAAGGCATCTTGTTCACCACCTACGCGACGCTGCGCTCTCAGGGGCGCGAAGGCAAGGCGAGCCGGATCGAGCAGATCGTCGATTGGCTCGGGGCGGACTTCGACGGCGTGATTATCTTCGACGAGGCGCATGCGATGGCCAATGCCGCTGGAGGCAAGGGCGAGCGCGGCGACCAGAAGCCGTCACAGCAGGGGCGTGCCGGGCTACGCCTGCAACATGCGCTTGCCGACGCCCGCATCGTCTATGTGTCGGCGACCGGCGCGACGACGGTCCAGAATCTCGCTTATGCTCAGCGGCTCGGCCTTTGGGGTGGCAGCGATTTCCCCTTCGCCTCGCGTGCCGATTTCGTCGCGGCGATCGAAGATGGCGGGGTTGCGGCGATGGAGGTGCTTGCGCGCGACCTCAAGGCGCTCGGCCTCTATGCGGCGCGCTCGCTTTCCTTCGATGGCGTCGAATATGAACTGCTCGAGCATAGGCTGACCGACGAGCAGCGGCGCATTTACGACAGTTATGCCGCCGCCTTCCAGGTCATTCACAACAATCTCGACGCAGCCATGGAAGCGGCGGGCGTCACGAGCGCCCAGCATGGGACGCTCAACGGCCAGGCGAAGTCGGCGGCGCGCTCGGCCTTCGAGAGCACGAAACAGCGTTTCTTCAACCATCTGATCACCGCGATGCAGACGCCGAGCACGGTCGCGAGCATCGCGCGCGATATCGAGGCGGGCCATGCCGCAGTCGTCCAGATCGTCTCGACCGGCGAGGCGCTCCAGGAGCGGCGGCTCGCCGAAATCCCCGCGGACGAATGGAACGACGTCTCGGTCGACATCACGCCGCGCGAATACATCTAATGTTGAGCTCAACATTACACGAGTTCTTTGCAGTCGCAGTTTATGTCGAGCGTGGCGGCGCGAGGCGCAGGTTTCCTTCGGTTTTCCATGATTTCACTCCAGATATTATGAGGGTTAGAGAGAGTGTTCGGAGACGGGTCAGGC
>NZ_JNFD01000018.1 GCF_000756375.1 Sphingopyxis sp. LC81
GGCTCGGGTGGGGGAGGATCGGTGTCGACAGGCGGTTTCGTGGTCATAGCGCGTTGATCCGATCGGGTCGGGCGAGATAGTCGGCGAAGCTGTCGTCGCTATTGCTCGCCGCGAGGAGCGCGGAGAGGGCCACGACATATTCATAAGCGGCGGCCGCGCGCTGGGTGCGTGCGAGGGTCAGCGCGGTGCGTGCGTCGATCACGTCGGCGGCGGTGCCTTCGCCTTCTCGAAAGGCAAGTTCCTGGACGCGCAGATTCTCGGTCGCGGCCGCGATGTTGGTGTCGAGCAGCAGGAACGACCGGCGCGCGGTTTCGACCAGATTATAGGCACGGCTGGTTTCGGTTTCGATCGTCCGGCGCGCGTCGCGTGCGCCATCCTCGGCGGCGCGTTCGCGTGCCCGGGCGGCAGCGAGCGCATGATTGCGGTCGATATTGGGGAGGATCGTATAGCGCACCCCGACGCCGACGACCCAGTCGGGCTCGGTCGGCAGCGCATTGTCGCGGTTGAAGTTGTAGGAGCCGAAGGCAAAGGCCTGCGGCCGCATTCTCGACTTGGCCAGATCGACCCCGGCGCCCGCGAGGTCGCGCGCGGCATCGGCGGCGCGCGCCTGCGGGTGGGTTCCGGTCGCGCTCGCCAGAAATTCGGGCAAGGGGCCGGGCGCTCCCTGATTCACGAACAGCGGGGTCGTCGGCCGGATGCCGCCCGCGGCGTCGAGCAGCCGCGCGAGCGTGTCCGACGCGGTCGCGACCTCCATTTCGGTACGCTCGACCGCGCGCTGCGCCGCGTCGCGCGCAACCTGAACCTGAAGGACGCGCGAGCGCGGGATCATCCCCTCGCGTTCCAGCGCGCGCGCATTGGAGAGATGCTTGTCGAAACCATCGCGGGCCTCGACCGCCGAGGCGTGTAGCGAAACCGCCAGCTGCTGACCGAAATAAGTCTGGACCAGCCGGATGTCCGACAGGCTCTGCACCCCCGCCTGCTTGGCGCGCGCCAGCGCGACGCCCGCGGCCGCACCACGCTGAACCGCCGGGATCGCGCCGCCGGTATAGAGCGGCATCACCGCGGTCACGCTGGGCCTGACCACCGTGTCGCGGGTCCGAAAATCGAGCGAATCGGGGATCACCGAAAGCAGGCCGGGCAGGGCCTGCTCTACCCGCGCCGTCACTTGCGACACGATCCCGGCGAACTCGGGCGGGAATTGCCCCGGCAGTCCATCGAGAAACTCGCCCGCGGCGCTGCCGAACTGATCCTTTTCGCCCGTCAGGTCGAGCGAGAGGCTTTTCTGATATTCGATGACCGACGCCGACACGCTGACGATAGGGCGGTGCAGCGCCTTGAGCGCGGCTTCCTGTTCCTCGCTGGCGCGAACCTCGTGCGCCTGTCCGCTGAGCGCGGGGGAAACCCGGTCGAGCCGCGCGCGCGCGCCCTCGAAGGTGATCGCCGTCGGTTGCGGGTCGTCCTGCGCAAGAACCGAAGGAGCCCATGCCAGCGCCATCAGGGCGGCAACCGGCAACGCACAGCGTGCCCAGAGCGAACCTTCCCTCGCGATTGCCGTGCGCGATCCCGACTCCATGGGGGCACCCTAATCGCATAATCACGCGCTGCCCAGATGAAGTATTTGAGCAAAATTTTTGCAATGTATTGAAACTGTGATAATTTCGATGAATAGTCGGACGACTATCCAATCATGAAACTCGTGAATGGGGCCCCATGAACGCCAGAAGTCATCTTTTGGAATGTTCGAATCCGGATCGTTTCGCGCGCCGGATGCCGACGGCGCAGACCCATTCCCAATCATCGACGACGCGCACGATCGCACCACACCCGGAGGCATGCTGACCGCCCGGGCCAACCCCATTTCCATTTTCCGTTCCCCCGCAGAAAAGGAGTGCAGCATGTCTTCACAATCGAGCCTGAGGTTGGCGATGCGAGCGCTGCTCGTCCGCGAAAACTTCGGCGAGGAATCGGCCGCCGGACGCGCGATGATCGCGCTGGTCGATGAACTGGAACGGCGCGAGATCGATGTTGTGCTGTCCTCGACGGTCGACGATGCGCTGGCGATTGTGTCGACCGACCCCTCGATCCAGTGCCTTCTGCTCGACTGGGACCTGAGCGATGGCGACGAGCATCAGGCGGCGCGCGAAATTCTGGACGCGATGCGCGAATTCAACGCCGACGTGCCGATCTTCCTGCTCGCCAACCGCAGCGCGGCCTCGACGATCCCCGCCGACGCGATGACCAAGGCCGACGATTTCATCTGGCTGCTCGAGGACACCGCCGATTTCATCGGCGGGCGCATCTTCGCGGCGCTGCAACGCTATCGCTCGACCGTGCTGCCGCCGATGTTCGCCGGCCTCGTCCAGTTCGCGCGGACCTATGAATATTCGTGGCACACGCCGGGGCATACCGGGGGCACCGCCTTTCTGACCTCGCCCGTCGGACGCGCCTTTTTCGAATTTTTCGGCGAAAGCCTGTTCCGGTCGGACCTGTCGATTTCGGTCGGCGAACTCGGTTCGCTGCTCGACCATAGCGGCGCGATCGGCGCGGGCGAACGCTATACGGCGAAGGTCTTTGGATCGGACCGGAGTTATTATGTCACCAACGGCTCGTCGACGTCGAACCGCGTCATCTTGATGGCAAGCGTGACGCGCGGCCAGGTCGCGCTGTGCGACCGCAACTGCCACAAGTCGGTCGAACATGCGATGACGCTGTCGGGCGCGATCCCCTGTTACCTGATGCCAACACGCAACGCGCTGGGGATTATCGGGCCGATCCCGCCCGAGCGGCTGACCCCCGCCGCGCTTCGCCTGCTGGTCAGCGAGAACCCGCTGGTGGCGAGCGGCCCCGATGCCACGCCGATCCACGCGGTCATCACCAATTCGACCTATGACGGGCTCTGCTATAACGTCGCGCGCGTCGAGGAGCTGATGGGCGAAAGCGTCGACCGGCTCCATTTCGACGAAGCCTGGTACGCTTATGCGCGCTTCAACCCGATCTATCGCGAACGGTTCGGGATGCACGGCGAACCGGGGACGCGCGATCGGTCAAAACCGACCGTCTTCACGACGCATTCGACGCACAAGCTGCTCGCGGCGCTGTCGCAGGCGTCGATGATCCACGTACGCGACGGCCGCAACCCGATCGACCACGCCCGCTTCAACGAGGCGTTCATGATGCACGCCTCGACGTCGCCCTGTTATCCGATCATCGCATCGAACGATGTGTCGGCGGCGATGATGGATTCGTCGGGCGAGAAACTGACCGGCACCTCGATCCGCGAGGCGATCGCGTTTCGCCAGATGGTCGCGCGGCTCTCGGCGCAGATGGCCGACGACAATGGCTGGTTCTTCGACGTGTGGCAGCCGCCCAAGGTGAAGGACGCACGCGGGCGCTCGGTCGCCTTCCACGAGGCCGACCCCGAACATCTGGCGACCGAGCCCGCCTGCTGGCACCTCGAGCCCGACGCCGAATGGCACGGCTTCGGCAATATCGAGCCCGGCTATTGCATGCTCGATCCGATCAAGGTGTCGATCCTGACCCCCGGAATGGACCCGACGGGCGACCTGCGCGCGATCGGCATTCCCGCGAGCATCGTCACCGCCTATCTGGCGGCGCGCGGCATCGTCGTCGAAAAGACGACCGACTTCACGATCCTCTTCCTGTTTTCGCTGGGGGTCACCAAGGGGAAATGGGGGACGCTGGTCAACGCGCTGCTCGATTTCCGTAAGGATTATGACGCGAACTGCCCGCTCGATCGCGCCATCCCCAGCCTCGTCGCCGATCATCCCGATCGTTATGCGGGCATGGGGCTGCGCCAGCTCGCCGACCTGATGTTCTCGGCGATGGGCGAGCTCCAGACGACGCGGATGATGTCGGAGGCCTTCGGCATCCTGCCCAAGCCCGACATGAGCCCGGTCGCCGCCTATGAGGAGCTTGTCCGCGGCAATATCGAGAAGGTGTCGCTCGACGCGCTTCCGGGCCGCACGCTGGCGACGGGGGTCGTCCCCTATCCGCCGGGCATTCCGCTGATGATGCCGGGCGAAAACGCCGGGCCCGAAGGCGGCGCGCTGATCGGCTATCTCAAGGCACTCGAAGGCTATGACCTGCGCTTCCCGGGCTTTGGGCACGACACCCATGGGATCGAAATTGAGGATGGCGTCTATCACGCGCTTGTCGTCAAGCGCTGAAGGGGAAGCGACATGGCTGAAGAAGCAGGGGCTGCGACAGCAACCGAGGGCGGCAACAAGATCGGGGTGGTTGCCGCGACACTGATGGTCGCGGGCAATATGATGGGATCGGGCGTGTTCATGCTGCCCGCCAATCTTTCAGCAATCGGCAGCATCGCGCTGATCGGGTGGATCTTCACGATCGTCGGCGCGGTCGCGCTGGCGCTCGTTTTCGCCAAGCTGGCGGCGATCGATCCCGCGGCGGGCGGCCCCTATGCCTATACGCGCAAGGCGTTCGGCGATTATATGGGGTATCAGACCAACCTCATTTACTGGCTCGCGAACGTCATCGGCAACGTCGCGCTCGCGGTCGCCGGCCTTGGCTATCTCTCGCATTTCTTTCCGGTGCTGAAGGTGCCCGTGGTGATGGCGTTCGCGGCCATCGCGATCATCTGGTTCTTCACCTATGCCAACATCCTCGGCCCCAAATTGGTCGGCCGCCTTCAAAGCTTTACCACCATCTTCGCGCTCATCCCGATCTTCGGAATGGCGCTGTTCGGCTGGTTCTGGTTCAGCGGCGACATTTATGCGTCCGCGTGGAACGTATCGGGCAAGAGCGACGCCAGCGCGGTGATGGCGACGCTCACTTTCACGCTCTGGGCGTTCATCGGGGTCGAGAGCGCCTCGGTCTCTGCGGGCGTCGTCGACAATCCGTCGCGCAACGTGCCCATCGCGACGGTCGGCGGGGTGATACTGGCATCGGTCGCCTATGTACTCAGCTCGTCGGTCATCATGGGCATGATCCCCAACAAGGAATTGCTGGCTTCGTCGGCGCCCTTTGCCGACGCGGCGCGGCTCGCGTTGGGCGATTTCGCCGGGAGCGCGGTTGCGCTCTGCGCCGCGGTCGGCTGCCTCGGATCGCTTGCGGGCTGGACCTTGCTGGTCGGTCAGTCGGCGAAGGCCGCGGCGGACGACGGGTTGTTCCCGGGCATCTTCGCGCGGGTCAACAAGCGCGGCGTGCCCTCGCTGGGCCTTGTCATCGTGGCGACGATCATGAGCGTTCAGGTGCTCGCCACCATGTCGCCGACCGCGAGCGAGCAGTTCGGCAAGATCGCGTCGATCGCGGTGATCATGACGCTGCTGCCCTATATCTATTCGACGATCGCGATAAAGGTGCTCGGCTATCGCAAGATGCCGCATGGGCAGTACACCTTCTTCGTCGCCGCGGGGCTCGCGGGGGCGGCCTATTGCATGGTCGCATTGATCGGCTCCGATGGTGAACAGGTGCGGTGGTCGCTGATCTTCGTGATCGCCACGGTCGTCTTCTACTCGGCGTCGATCACCCGCAAGCGCGACATCGAGGAAAAGCATCTCCATCCGGGCGGGCGTTCGCCCGTCTGGGTGCGCTATCTCGCGCTGGGTGTGACCGTTGCCGCGCTGGTCGTGATGTTCTGGCTGTCGGTCGGCCGCTATGGCGATCTCGATCTCCACTCGCGTTCGGCGTCGCCGCCGGACGTGTCGGAAACGGCCGACAAGATGGTGCCGCAGGAGACGCCGTGATGGACTGGCGTGCGATGACCGATGCGGATCTCGAACGGGTGGCGAACCTCGCCGAGGTCGTTCACCTCGACTATCCCGAGAACCCGTCGGTCTTCGCCGCCTGTTACCGCCTCTATCCGGCGGGGTGCCATGTGCTCGAGCTCGACGATGGCCGGATCGGCGGTTACCTGATCTCGCATCCCGGGCGGCTCGACACGCCGCCCGTGCTCGACGTGCCGCTGGAGCGGCTGCCCGAACCGCTCGACTGCTATTACCTCCACGACCTCGCGCTCGGCGAGGCGACACGCGGACACGGGATGGCAAACCGTGCGGTCGAGATCGTTGTGGAGGAAGCGCGTAGCGGCGGCTTTGACACCATCGCATTGATCGCGGTCGGCGATGCGCATGCGTTCTGGGATTATCAGGGCTTCGTCACGCTCGGCGATGGCCGGATCGATCCGGGCAAGGGCTATGGCGAAGAGGCGCGCGCGCTGATCCGCAAGATCTGACTAGCGCACGAAATCATATTTGATCGTCGCCTGGATGCGCGACGAGTCGCGCGAGCGGCCATCCTGGCGTTCGAGCGTCCCATAGAGGCCCTCGAGGCCGACGCTGAACGACGACGCCGGCGCCCAGATCAGGTTGATCGCGCCATAGCGCGTCGCGCGCAGCGCTGTGGGATCGAGCAGTCCGTCGTCGCCGATCCTGAGCGCGCCGACGACGAGGTTCGAGCGGAGCTTGTCGGTCCAGTAATGCGTGTAGGCGCCATAACCGCCGACATGTTCGATCAGTCGCAGCCGCCCGTCGGGCCGGATCACCGCATCGAGGCCAAGGCCGTTGATGTCGTTGACATAGCGCGCCGCGCCGCGCCCGTAGTTCGCGGCAAACGACAGCCCATCGCGTTCGAACAGAGCGAGCGAGCCCGACGCCGACAGACCATAGCCCGTCGCATCGTCGCCCTGCCCCTGCTCGTCGCGGAACCCGATGCGCCGCACGACGCCGCCGAGCTGGATATGCCCGCCCTCGCTTTCATAGCGCCCGACGAGAACGAGGTCGGGCATCGTGCTGGCGCCGCTCTGGTCGCCGGTCAGGACGAGGTCGCTCTCGGGCCGCTCGACCGAAAGCGTCAGATGGGCACCCGGCGCGAGCTTGAAGGCGCGCCGCGCCGACGCGGTGCGGAGGAAGATCGCGCCCCCCGGCCCCCAATCGTCGAGCGTGTCGGGCAATGCATCGGCATCGACGAGCGCCGAATAGCCGAAGCCGCCATAGGTGTTGCCGACCTGCCCATAGGCATGGTTGAGGTGGAAGCCATAGCTCGACCCGTCGCCGTAAAAGTCATTCTCGACATAGAAACGCAGATTGCCGAGCGTCGATGGCCGCCGCAGTTCGAGGCTGAACCGCGTCGCGCGGGCGTTGACCGTCGCCCGCCGCCGGTCGGTGCGCCCGAACGACGTCGAGGGAACCGCGAACTCGTCGCGATTGCCGACGAAGGCGGGGTCCCAGATCATATCGACCTTGGCATAGCCGCCGATGCGGATCATCGTCTCGGTGCCCGGAATGGCGATGAAGCCCTTAAGCGCGGGGTCGTTGGGCGGTGCGAGATTGTCGATCCGCGACGCGCCGGTGATCCGGTCGCCGATCGTCTCGCGCGGTGGCAGCGGCGCGGCGCCAAGGCTGGCGCCATCGGCCGCGGCAAGCTCCTGTTTCGCCGGTGGCGATGCGCGCGCGCCGCTATCGGCTGGCGGCGACGGGACAGGCACGGCGGGTTCGGGGACGACGGCCGGATCGGCATCGCGGCGCTCGACGTCCTCCAGTCGCGTACGCAGTGTGCCGACGATGCTGCGGAGTTCGGCGACCTCGGCGCGCAGCGCTTCGACCTCTTCCTTGGGGCTTTGCGCCGCCGCGGGATCGGCCACCAGCAATGCGACAGAGGCCGCGGCAATGGTCGAAAATCGCATGGCTGCGTTCTCCTTCACGGCATGGCGCCGTCGCGCGATACGGTGCGGCGCAGCATCATCGCATAGACCGGAATCCCCAACATCGTCAGGATCATGGTCCACAGACCCGCCGCCGCCCCGCCGCCATAAATGGTGATCAGTGAAAAAATGAAGGCGATCAGCGAAATCAGCGTGAAGGGCCGGTGGGCGCGCGCGCCGGGGCGGGCGAGGCTGGCGAGAAGCGCGGTTTCGGCGGCCGCGCAAAAGGCATAGGGGATCATTTCGGCGGTGGTCGAAAGATTGATGAGCTCGCGGTAGACGCCGACCAGTGCGGTCAACCCGCTCGCCTGGAGCATCAGCATCAGCGACGACAGGACAAGCGAAATGGCGATCCCCGCCCCGGGGGTGCCCGAACGGCCCAGCCGCGCAAAGATCGGCGGAAACAGGCCATCGCGCGCCGCCGCAAGCGGCACCTGCCCCATCACCAGCGTCCAGCCGTTAAGCGCGGCGAGCGAAGAGAGGACGACCGCCGCCGCCAGCACTTCGCCGGCCCAATCCCCCCACATCAGGCTGGCCGCATCGGCAAAGGGCGCCGACGAAGCTGCCAGCGCCGCACGCGGGACGACGCCCATCACGGTGATCGTGCAGAGAATGAAGATCGCGGCGCAGATCAACGTGCCCAGGATCGTGGCACGCGGGATCGTGCGCGCCGGATCCCTGACATTGTCGGCGGGCACGGTCGACGATTCGATGCCAAGAAACGCGAACATGATCAAAGGCATCACGCTGGCGATCGCGAACAGCGCCGACAGCGGGCCGAGACCACCGGGCGTGTCCGCGGGCAGGTCGGGCGGCAGCGCGAGATTCGCGGGCGAGACCCAGAACAGCCCGATCGATCCGATCGCGATAAAGGGCACGAGCTTGAGGCCGACCATGATATTCTGGAATATCGCGGCGGACCGGACCCCCCGGATATTGACCAGCGCGACCGACCAGATCGCGGCCAGCGCGATCGCGGTGGTCAAGAGCCGGCTGTGATTGATGCCGGGGAAGAAGACCCCGAGATAACCGACGAAGGTGATCGCGATCGCGGGCTGCGACACCCACATCGAAATCCAATAGGTCCAGGCGACGACGAACCCGGCCAGCGGGCCGAAGGCCTGCCGCGCATAGGCATAGGGACCGCCCACGCTCGGCAACGCCCGCGCGAGACGCGCAAAGAGCAGCGCGATGCAGATCGCGACCCCCGCCATCAGCACCCATCCGATCAGTGCGATATAGCCATAGGGCGCGAGCGCGGCGGGCGACAGAAAGAAGCCGCTTCCGATGATATTGCCGACCACCAGCGCACTGCAGGTAACAACGCCCAGCGCCCGGACCGGAGTGTCCGCGACCGGCTTCGTCATGCCGATCCCGGCGCGCGGCGGAAAGGACGAGGGGTTCGCGGTGTCATCGTGTCAACGCTTCTCCAATTCCATTCCCGCCGAAGCGGGCAATCGAGGAGTCATCCAGAACTATGATATTATTCAACGCGAAGGCGGGCATGTCTACCACCGTCTTGCGTCAAATATATGATCGCCACCGGGACGAACCCGATTGAACGATCATCGTCGTCATTGACGGACAGCCGCCGCCCAGGCGTGCCGCCGGCTGCCGGCGCAGCGAAGGTCGGATATGGACCAAAGCACTGATTTATGAAATGACTAGCGCTCGAATGCATCGTCAGGATTCGTCAATTGGTGCGGCTTCAGGGCAAAATGACAGCATATCTTCGGCCGATGATATGGATCTGAAATGCTACATCCATCCGGGCTGGAGCCCGCGCATCCGGGCGGCGGCGTCGCGGCGCGACTGGATGGATGCAACCCCCGAGCGCTTCGCCTATCGCTGCCTTCCGCTCAACATCGCCAATGCGCATGGCTGGGAAATCCTCAGCCCCTGCGGGTTCGAGGCCGAATGGAATGGCGGCAGCGCCGCCGATGACGTCGTCATCCGTCTCGACCCCGGCACCCCGCCCCATATCGCGCCCGTCGCGCTGTTCGGGCAGGGCACGCTGACCTTTCACGTCCAGGGCATCTTCCGCACCCCCGAAGGCCATAATCTGTGGGTCGGCGGTTCGCCCAATCAGGCGAAGGACGGTATCGCGCCGCTCGGCGGGGTGATCGAGACCGACTGGTCGCCCTACAGCTTCACGATGAACTGGCGCTTCACCCGGCCGCACCATGTCATCCGCTTCGAGGAGAATGAGCCCTTCTGCTTCTTCTTTCCGGTCGAACGGCGGCTGATCGAGGCGGTGCGCCCGCGCATATTGCCGATCGACGACGAGCCCGAACTCAAGCGCCAGTTCGAGGAATGGAGCCGCTCGCGCGACGCCTTTCATGTCGAGATGGCGCAGAACCCGCCCGACAACCCCAGCGACAAGTGGCAGAAATTCTACTATCGCGGCATGCTGGCCGACGGCACCCCGGGGACGCAGGGCCATCAGGCCAAGCTGCGCCTTGCCGAATTCGACGGCGCCGCCGGTTTCCATCGCGAGACCCCGCCGCGGCCCGCCTGCCCCGCGGCGGCGCATCGGACCGGAGCGGCGACGGCGGAGCCCGGGCCTCCCGCACGGGAGGCAGCCAAGTTCGAATGGATATTGCGATCGAACGAACAATTGCGCGCGCTCGCGCCGCGAACGATCGTCCGCAAGGCCGACATCACCGCCGAAGCGTTCCTCGCCGAGCATTATGCGGCCAATCACCCCGTCGTGCTCGACAGCGAATTGACCGACTGGCCGGCGCTCGACCGCTGGACCCCCGATTATCTGAAGCGGTTGATCGGCGACGCGGCGATCGAGGTGCAGGCGGGCCGCAGCGCCGATGCCGATTTCGAACGCAACATGGCCGATCACCGCATCCGCATGCCCTTCGACCGCTTCATCGATCGCGTCGCAGACGGCGGCGAAGGCAACGACCTATATCTCACCGCCTATAATTCGGCCGCCAACGAAGCCGCGCTCGCGCCGCTGAAGCAGGACATCGGCGCGCTCGACAAGTTGCTGACGCCCGAAGGGGCCGGGATGCCGTGGATCGGCGCCGCGGGCAGCTTCACTCCGCTCCACCACGACCTGACCAACAATCTGCTGCTCCAGATCGTCGGTCGCAAGCGCGTGCTGCTGGTCGCGCCGGGCGACACGCCGCGACTGTACAACGACCATCATGTCTACAGCCAGGTGCGCGACCTTACCGAACCCGATGTCGTCGCACGCTTCCCGCGGCTCGAGGGGGTGCATGTCCACCAGGTAACGCTGGAGCCGGGCGATGCGCTCTTCATCCCGCTCGGCTGGTGGCACCAGGTCACCGCGCTCGATTTCAGCGTCATGTACACCCACACCAATTTCCGCTGGCCCAACGATTTCCACATGAGCCATCCGAGCTGACCCGATGCCTTATAATCTCGACATTCCTGGCTGGATGCCCGAGCCCGAGCTCAAGATCCTCGAGCGGCTCGCGCGCACTATCCCGCCCGGCGGCGCGATGCTCGAGGTCGGCCCCTTTTGCGGCCGGTCAAGCTGGTGCTGGTCGAAATCGGTCGACCCCAGCGTGTCGGTGACCTGCGTCGACATCTGGGATCCCGTCGAACATCCCTTCTCGCCGCCCGCCAAGACCGAAGCGGGCGCGGTGTCCGACGCCGATTACGGACGCACGACGCACGAGCGAGGCCATTGGGGCACGCGCGAGAATTTCGATCATTATACGAGCGATTGTCACAATATCACCGCGATCCGCGGCCATAGTCCGCAGGATTTCGGAGACTGGCCGCATGACAGCCTCGACCTCGTCTTTCTCGACGGGCTCCATCACAATCCGGGTTTCCACGCCGACGTTGTGCATTGGTATCCGCGCGTGAAACCGGGCGGCATCTTGTGCGGCGACGATTGCGCGCGATCGCACCCCGACGTGCTGTGGACGATCGACGATTTCTGCAAGGAACGCAGCATCGCATTTACGGTCGAACGGCGCATTTGGACGCTTCGCCGCCCGTCAGGAGAGTGAACGGCTCGCTTACCAAAAAAGAATCATCGCCTTGGAACCAGGAACGATCCAAGGTGTTGTAATATTTGGTAGAGTCACGTTCGTGAACTGAATAGGGGGTTAACCAAATGACTGGCCGCTGGTTCGATTTCTCCCACGAGCACGGTAGCGACAAACATAACGCACCCGCTTCCCTTTTCCTGTCGATCCCGCGAGCGCGCGTGGCGATCGGGCGCACGGGCAGCGTGGCACCGCGAAGCTTCAGGTTGCGGCACCTGCTGCTCGGCGCAGCGGCGACGACCACCCTATTCTTCCCGCTCGGCGGCCGTGCCTGGGCGCAATGCGCCCCCGACAATCCCTCGTCGGGCCAGACCGTCACATGCAGCGGATCGGACAATGACGGCTTCACAATCACCGACACGTCGGCCGATATCGAGGTGCAAAACGGCGCCTTCGTCGCTGGCGACGGCTTGCGCGTCCTCGGAAATTCGAACAACCGCGTCGTCAACAGCGGCAGCATCCAGGGCAATTCGGGCAATGCGATCGAATTCAGCGGCCCCGCCGGAACGTTCAAGGCGCTGGAGAACAGCGGCACGCTGAACGGCAATTTCCGCGGCACCGGCGATGGGCGGATCGACATCCGCCAGAATGGCAATTTCAACTCCGGCATCGACATCGACGGCAATGGCGAAAACAACCTCTATCTGTTCCAGGGGAAGGGCATTTCGGGGTCCGTCAACATCGTCGGCCGCAGCAATTTCATCGACAATTATGGCACTTTCAACAATGGGCTATCGCTGACCGGGACCAGCCGCAATTTCGTGGTCAACCGCGCTGGTGCGCAGGTCAGCGGCCCGTTCAGCCTGACCGGCGACGGCCAGAACAGCGTCGTCAACGAAGGCACGCTGAACAATGGCCTGACGATCAGCGGCGACGGATTTTCGTTCGTCGTGAATAATGTCGGCGCCAATATCAGCGGCGACATCGTCAGTTTCGGCCAGTCGGGCGACACCGTCGACAATGCCGGGATCATCAACAACGGCATCGACCTGCGCGATGGCGACGACGTCGTCATCAACCGCGCCGACGGCAATGGCGGGACGATCCAGGGCACGATCAGCCTCGGGACGGGTGAGGATTTCTTCCTGCAGGCCGGCGGAACGATCAACGGCCAGATCCTGCTCGGTGCCGACAATGATTTCGGGGCCGTCACCGGCGGCACCACCACATCGGTGGTTCAGGCGCAGGACGGCGACGACGGCTTTTTCTGGACCGGCGGGACGATCGGCGGGCTCGATATGGGGACGGGGACCGACTATGCGGTCCTTTCGGGCCTCACGACCGCGCAGCTTCGGACCGGGCTGCGGCTCGACGGCGGGCTCGGCGACGACCTCCTCTATTGGGACTCGACCAAGGGCGACGACGTCCAGCGCTATGTCGGCTGGGAGGATTTTGTCCTCGCCAACCAATCCGAACTGACCTTCGCCAATTTTGCCACGCTCACAATGGGCGACAGCGGCACCGGGACCGGACGCCTGCACATCGATGCGACGAGCCGGGTGCTCGCGGGCAATGGGACGCACACGGTGGCGCCGGCGATCGCGGGCCAGTTTGTGCAGGTCGAAAATGCGGGGCTGATCGATCTGACCAACGCCGGCACGTCGACGACCGACCGCTTTGTCGTGATGGGCAATTATGTCGGGCAGAATGGCCGGCTGGGGCTGCAGACCTTCCTCGGCGACGATAATTCGCCGTCCGACCGGCTCGTCATCAACGGCGCCGGCGCGCTGGGCTTTGGCGCGACCGCGATCGCGGTGACCAACGTCAACGGGCCGGGCGCGATGACCATCGCCGACGGCATTCGAGTGATCGACGCCGCGAGCGGTGCGTTGACGACCGTCGACGCCTTTTCGCTCGCCGGGCCGGTCGCCGCGGGGATGTTCGAATATCTGCTGTTCCGCGGCGGCGTGACCCCCGGCACCGAGCAAAGCTGGTTCCTGCGTTCGCACGTGATGACCCCCACGCCGACGCCGACACCTACTCCGACGCCAACGCCGACGCCGACGCCCACTCCGACTCCGACGCCGACGCCAACCCCGACGCCGACGCCCACTCCGACGCCGACGCCGACGCCCACTCCGACGCCGACTCCGACGCCGACGCCGACGCCCACCCCGACTCCGACGCCAACCCCGACTCCGACGCCGACGCCGACCCCGACGCCGACGCCCACTCCGACGCCGACGCCCACTCCAACGCCGACGCCCACTCCGACGCCGACGCCCACTCCGACGCCGACGCCCACTCCGACGCCGACGCCCACTCCGACGCCGACGCCCACTCCGACGCCGACGCCAGGGCCAACAGGAACCCCTGACCCGATTATCCGGCCCGAAGTGCCCGGCATCACGCTGGTCCCGGTCGTCGCGCATCAGGTGGCGCTCGCCGAGCTTGGCACCTTCCATATGCGTCAGGGCGACCAGGCCTATTTGACCGATCGCGGGCCGATCACGGGCCTGTGGGCCCGCTATCATCGTGCGCATGTTAAGCAGACCGGCGATCAGATTGTCGAAGGAACCGATTTCCAGATCGCGCCACGATACGACGGCAATTTGTGGCTGGCGCAGGCGGGCATCGACCTGATCGCCGATGTGCGCGAGGACGGCAGCCAGCTTCGCGCCGCGCTTTTCTATAGCCACGCCGAATCGTCAGGCGATGTGAACGGCAATATCCTTGCGCGCTCCGACATGGCGGCGGGCGCGTTGAAAACCAACAGCGATGGCGTCGGTGCCAGCCTGACCTATGTCGGCGCCAGCGGCTGGTATCTGGATCTTGTTGGGCTTTACAGCTGGCTCGACGCCGACACCCAATCCTATCGCGGGCTCAGGGCGAAGTTCAAAGGGAAGAGCCTCGCCGCATCGCTCGAGGCGGCCTATCCGATTGCCCTTTCGGGCCATTGGAAGCTGGAGCCGCAGGGGCAATTGATCGTCCAGCAGGTCAAGATCGACCCATCGGGCGACGTTTTTTCGGATATTGATTTCGACAGCTTCGAGACGATCACCGGGCGGCTAGGCGTCCGGCTGGAAGGCAATCTCACCTATAAGACCACGATATTCCAGCCATTCCTGACCGCCGACCTGTGGCATGACTTCGCACGCAAGAATGACATTATCTTCAACGACCGGGCGATCATCTCCGACAGTGAGGCATCGATCGTGCGGCTGGGCGGCGGGCTCGCGGCGCGGCTGACGCCGTCGCTTGCCGTGCATGCCCGGCTCGATTGGAGCACCAATGTCGGCGGCGAGCGCTATCGCAGCCGCGGCGCGAATATCGGGATGCGCTTCACCTGGTGAGCCGCCGCCTTCGATCCGCTCAGATCGCGCTCTTCCGTCCCGCGCGTTCGTCGCGGACAGCTTCGGGTTTGTCGACGACGGCGCGGTGAAAATCGCGAAGCTCCTCGGGGATATACCAGTGGAGCTGGTCTTCGTGATAGGCGCGCCAGACGGTCTCGGCGACTTCGCGCGGATGGACGAGGCGCCACGCCCCCTCGGCGGGCGCCATCGCGCGGATCCCGTCGGTCAGGAGCGGCGTGTCGATCAGGCCCGGCAGCAGGTCGGCGGCGCGGACACCGTACCGCTTGAGCTCGATCGACAGCGCTTCGGTCAGCCCGCGCACGGCGTGCTTGGTCGCCGAATAGATGCCGATCCCAGCGGTGCCGAACAGCGCCGAGGAGGACGAGGTCGTGAGGCACAGCGACCCCTGGGTTTGCCGCAGCAGCGGGGTCGCCGCGCGGACACCGATGATGACGCCCATCAGATTGATGTCGATGATGCGCCGGATCTCGTCCCACGGCTGGTCGTCGATCATCCCCGAAGCCGCAATCCCGGCGTTGTTGAACATCAGGTCGAGCCGCCCGCCTGAGGCGGCGCCAAAGTCCGCGATCGCCTGTTCGAAGGCGTCGGCCTGTGTGACGTCGAGATAGGCGAAATGGCCGCGATCATCGCCGATCTGCTCGCGGGCGCGCTCGATCCCCTCGCGGTTGACGTCGAAGACGCCGACGAACCAGCCGCGCTCGGCAAAAAGCAACGCGGTCTCCAGCCCCATGCCCGAGGCGCCGCCGGTGATGAAGATCGCGGGCCGTCCGTTGTCGGTAGTCATGCTGCATTCTCCATCTTCGCACGCGCGTGATCGCCATCGAGTTCGAGGCCCGCCAGATCGCCCGCCTCGCGCCATGCCTGCAACAGCTTGATGAAGGCGACGGGCCCGGTGCCAAAGGCGCTGCTGCGCGCCGCGACGTCCGAATTGCGGCCTTCGTCGTTATAATAACCGGGGGTGCAGTCGGCGTTGAACTGGCGCCGCGCCTCGCCGAGCTTCAGGATCGTGTCGACCCAATTGCCTTCGGCTTCGGCGGTCGGCTCGACGGTTTGGATGCCCTGCGCGGTGCAGTGCCGGACGATATGCGCGATATGCCCGGTCTGCTCGCTCAGCATGTGTGGGAAATTGGGCGACATGCCCGCCTGCGCCTGGCTGATCACGAAGCAGTTCGGGAAGCTGCGCGTGTGCATGCCGTGCAGCGTCGACAGCCCGCCGCCCCATTTGTCGCTGAGCGAAAGCCCGCCGACCCCGCGGACCGTCATGCCCGAACGCTGGGCATAGCTGGTCGCGACGTCGAAGCCGGTCGCGAAGATCAGGCAGTCGACGGGATATTCGACGCCCGCGACGACGATAGCGTCGGCGGTGATCCGTTCGACCCCGCGCCCCGCGGTGTCGACCAGCGTCACATTGTCGCGGTTGAAGCTCTGCAAGAATTCGTCGTGGAAGCAGGGCCGCTTGCAATAGAGGCTGAACCAGGGCTTCAGCGCCTCGGCGGCCGCCTCGTCCTCGACGATCGACGCGACGCGCGCGCGCAGTTCCTCCATCTTCTCGAAATCGGCGCGTTCGAACAGTTCGGCGGCAGAAAGTCCGTCGACATTGTTCGCCAGCCTCTCGCGCAGCGTGCGGAAGAGCGCGGTCCAGCCGTCGCCGACAAGGTCGGTCGCGGGCAGCTCGCGCGTGAACTGCGCCGTGAAATTTTCCATCCGCTCCTGCTGCCAGCCGGGGTGCAGGCTGGCCGCCCAGTCGGGGTCGGTCGCGCTGTTGTTCCGCACATCGACCGATGACGGCGTGCGCTGGAACACCGTGAGGTGCTGCGCCGATTTCGCGAGCGGCGGGATGCACTGTACGCCGGTCGCGCCGGTGCCGATGATGCCGACGCGCTTGTCCGCCAGCCCTTCCATCACCTCGGTCGCGCTGCCGCCGGTATAGGCATAATCCCAGCGGCTGGTGTGGAAGCTGTGCCCCGCGAAGGAGGCGATGCCGGGAATATCGGGCAGCTTCGGGCGGTTCAGCGGTCCCGTCGTCAGGACGGTGAAGCGCGCGGCGATGCGGTCGCCGCGGTTGGTCCGCGCGATCCAGCGCGCCGCTGCCGCGTCCCAGTCTAGCGCGACGACCTGCGTCGAGAAGAGCGCCTTCTCATACAGCCCGAAATGCTCGCCGATGCGGCGGCAATGCGCGCGGATTTCCGCCGATTTCGAATAGCGTTCGACGGGCATATAGCCCGTTTCCTCGAGCAGCGGAAAATAGATATAGGATTCGATGTCGCACGCCGCGCCGGGATAGCGGTTCCAGTACCAGGTGCCGCCGAAATCGCTTCCCGCATCGGCGATCAGCATGTCGTCGATCCCCGCCTCGCTGAGGCGCGCGCCGGTGAGCAACCCGCCGAAGCCGCCGCCGACGATCAGCACCTCGACCTCGCGGTCGATCGCGGGCCGCGGCGGCGCTTCGCCATAAGGATCATCGAGCAGGTGCGAAAAGCCCTGATCGACATCGAGATATTGCCGCTCGCCCGCCGTCGTGGCGGTGCGGCGATCGCGCTCGGCGCGATAGCGCGCGCGGATGGCGTCGAGGTCGAGGTCGGTGGATTTCGTCATGTTTTCGGTCGCTTGCATATGTGGGAGAGGAAGGCGCACGGCCGTCGCCCCGGCCGATACGCGCGAAATTGCAGGGATGCCGCCGGAGCGGCGGGTCAGGCGGCGCCGAGCAGCGCGCCGTCGATCGTGATCGTGCTGAACGAATCGGCGGGCAAGGTGACCGCCAATTGCTGCTTGCCGATGCCGAAGGTCATCGGCAGCGGCTCGGACAGCGCATTCTGCACGACGAGGACGAGGCTGCCGTCGGGATTGCGGAAAGCGAGCTGGTTTTCATAGCCGACAAAGCTCGGCGCCGGGATGAAGCGCGCGCCGGGCTTCACAAAGGCCGACAGGTGGCGAAGCACCCAATAATCATGCGTCAGCCTGAAATCGCCCGCGCCGTCGGTGTGGATCAGCGAATTTTGCGGCCAGCCCCAGGTCGAGATATTCTTCTTGGGCAGCACCATGTTCCAATAATGCCACGCCGTCGTGCCGGCGCGGAAATAGGTCTTCATCAGGTCCCAGCCATAGCGCGCATAATGCCAGTCGTTGGTGCCACGCCCGCATTCCTGCTCGCTGCCCCAGATCGGAAGCTGCGGATGACGCGCGTGGATCGCGGGCAGCGCGCCCTTGCCCGCCCATTGCACGCCGACGCCCTTGACGAGCGGTCCCGCCTCAGGATCGGCGAGCACCTCGTCGATCAGCCCCGGCTTCGCGCGTTCGAGCGTGCCGAGCAGGATGTCGACGTCGACCTTCTTCATCTCGCGGCCGAGATGCGGCAGGAACTGGCTGAGCCCCTTCGGCGTCCAGCAGCAGCTGGGGAAGGGCTGCGGCGAGTTGAATTCATTCTGCGGCATCACCGCCGAAATGCGGATGCCCTCGTCGCGATACGCCTCGACATAGCGGCGGAAATAGCGCGCATAGGCGTCGAGATAACGCTCCTCGAGGATGAACATATCCTCGCCTTCGCGCCCGAGCTGGTCGGGGCGGATGCCGTTCGACGGCTGGCCGGGCCATGCCGGCGCCGCCGCATAATGGCCGTTGCGCTTCATCCACGTCGGCGGCGACCAGGGAGATCCCCAGACGCGAAGGCTGGGCCGGACGTCGAGCGCGGCGCGGATGTACGGGATCAGCGTGTCGCGGTCGTTCGCGATGCTGAACCGGTCGAGCGCGAAATCGCCGGGCGTTTCGGCATAGCTGTACCATTTGCGCGCGAAGTCGCTCGCGCCCATCGGCGTGCGCGCTATCGTCAGCGCGGCACCCGACCCGAACAGGGCATCGAGCGCGGCCTCGCGTCGGTCGGGCCGCAGCCCCGACAGCGCCTGCCAGCCGAGTTCGCTGAACGCGCCGCCGAAGCCGTCGATCGTCTGTTGGGGCGCGCCGAGCGCGATCATCGCCTCAAGCGCGAGCGGGCTCGCGGTGAGCGGCGCCAGCGCGGGCGCCGCGGCGCGCTGCCAGGGCTTGGCCGCGGTGGTGACGAACCATTTGACCGGGCCGTTGTCCGCGCCCGCAGCAGCCACCGCGGGGGTGCGCAGCGCAATCCCTGCGACCGCGGCACTGGCGGTGAGTTTGAGGAGCGAACGTCGCTGCATCGATAGTCTCCGTTAAATTCGCCGCGTCAGCGGCGGCCGCCGCGCGGAATTTCGTGGCCCGCGCGGCACTGGCTCTTGCCTTTGTCCGCCGCCCACAGGATCGCCTGTTCGAGCAGCTTCAGATGGTGGGGTTCGGCATAGGTCGCCGGCACATGGCCGATCGCCGAGTAGAAGGAACGGCCATTGCCGACACAGCGCGTCCACGCGATCGGATGGTCACCCATCTTGAGGTCGCGCCCGAAGCTGTTGCCCGGCGTGTAGCTCGCTTCGTCGAGCCGTGCGATCACCGTCGCGCCGGTCGTGCGCGGCGAGGCGGCGAACGAATACCATTCGTCGGTCATTTCCCACCCCGGCGCGAGGTCCGATGCGATCCCGCTCGGCGCCGTCTCGACGACCAGCTTGGCATTCTGGAATTGCGGGCTGTTCGGATGGCCGATGAAGCGCGCGCCGACCAGCTTGTCGACATACCAGTCCCAAAAGGTCGCGGGGTCGCCGCCCGATCCGTGGATGCCGACGTATCCGCCACCCTTTTCCATCCAGTTCTGGAACGCGCGGCGCTGCGCCATGGTCAGCACATCGCCGCTAACATTGTTCCAGATCACCGTGTCGAAGCCGCGCAGGGTTTCGGGGGTGAACGCCCCGCCCTTGTCGGTGACCGTGAGCGACCAGCCGTTGCGCTTGGCCATATCCTCAAACGCCGTGCGCGCGGCGTCGACCGAGGGGCCGTCGCGAAAGCCGGTCATCTTTTCGAAGAGCAGCACGCGGACCTTGCCCGGCGTGCGCGCCAGTTGCGGGCGATCATTGTCGTAGCGCGCGCAGCGTGCGGTGCGGTCTTCGTCGGCCAGCGCGACCGCGGCGAGGGCGGCGTCGAGCCGGGCGACGGTTTCGGCGGGGACGCGCTTCAAGTCGAGCACACTTTTCGGGGTCAGGATCGCCGCGAAGCTCGGCGTTGTCGTGCGGAGCATTTCGGGCGGGAAGCCCTTGAGCAGGTCGGGCGTCTCGCGATCCATCACCGCCTTGGCGCGCGGATTGAGCAATACGTCGACGAGCGGGCTCTGCACCGAATAGGGCTGGTCGCGCAGCGGGCAGTCGATTGCAGCACCGGGCGCAGCGGCAACCGCGGCGGCCGGGAGCAGCGCGGCCGAACCGAGCACCAGCGCGGCCAGCGCGCCTCCGGTTCGACGGACAAGGTTCGTTCGGATCATCGTCTGTTTCCCTTCTCGATTCAGCGCGCAGCGACGGTGCGCGGCGCACCGCCCACGACGAACGTCGTGGTGAGGTCAGCCTTCGCGTCGGTCCCGACCCACAGGTCGAAGGTGCCGGGATCGATCACCCACGCGCGCTCTTCCGAATGCCAATATTTCACGCTCGCTTCATCCAATGTGAAGCTGATCTTCCGGCTCTCGCCCGCGGCGAGCGTCACGCGCTGGAAACCGCGCAGTTCGCGCACCGGGCGCGACGCGCGGCCCGCGCGCTGGTGGATATAGAGCTGGACCACCTCGTCACCCGCGCGCGCGCCGGTGTTGGTGATCGTCGTCGATACCGTCAGCCGTCCGGCGGGCTTGAGCTCGGGCGTATCGAGCACCGGCGTGTCGATGCGGAAGCTGGTGTAGCTGAGGCCATGGCCGAAGGCGAAGAGCGGCGACGAAGGCTGGTCGTAATAGCGCTGCGCCTGCGTCTCGGGCGCCTGGCTGCGGTTATGCGCGTAAAAGATCGGCACCTGTCCGGCGCTCCGCGGCCAGGTGACGGGTAGCTTGCCGCCGGGGTTGATGTCGCCGAACAAAGCCCGCGCCAGCGCAGTGCCGCCGCGCGTCCCCGGATACCAGCCTTCGAGGATCGCGGGCGCACGATCGACGATGCCGGTGAGGTCGAGCGGGCGCCCGTTCATCAGCACGACGACAAACGGCTTGCCCGTCGCGGCGACCGCCTCGAACAATTTGATCTGCTCGCCCGGCAGCCGCAGGTCAGATGCCGATGCGCGCTCGCCGCTCTGGTTGCGCGCCTCGCCGAGCGCGAGCACGATGAGGTCGGAGTCCCCTGCCAGCTTGACGGCCTGCTGGAATTCGGTCGCGCGGCGCTCGGCGGTCCATGCGGGCGGCGGCGGCTGGAACATTTCGAGCCCCGACGGGAAGCTGCGTGCGAGCTGGACGCCCGCCGCGGTCTGGACGCTCGCACCGCGTCCAAGCCGATCGCGAACCCCCTCGAACAGCGTCACCGTTTCGTCGCGGTCATAGACGAACGCCCAAGGGCCGACCGTGTCGTCGGGCGAGTCCGCCATCGGGCCGATCACCGCGACCTTCTTGTGCGCGCCGGGCGCGAGCGGCAGCAGGCCGCCTTCGTTGCGCAGCAGCACCAACGACCGTTCGGCGGCGCGTTCGGCGGTCGCGCGGTGCGCGGGGTCGGCCAGCACGCGCTTGGCCTCGGCCTCATCGGCATAGGGCTTCTCGAACAATCCCATCGCGATCTTCGCGGCGAGGATGCGGCGCACCGAGCGGTCGACGGTTTCGACGGGCAGCTTGCCCGCCTTGACGCTGTCGGCCAGCGTCGCAAACGCCGGAGCGAGCAGCGCCATTTCCATATCGTTGCCCGCCTTCATCGCGCGGACCGCGGCGTCGCCGGCGTCGGCGGCGAAATGCTGTTTGACCTGGCTGTGGATCGCGTTGGCGTCCGACACGACCCAGCCCTTAAAGCCGAGTTCGCCGCGCAGAATATCGGTGAGCAGCCGCGGGCTCGCCGATGCCGGAACATCGTTGAAGTCCATATAGGCACTCATCACATTCCCCGCCCCGGCGTCGACCGCGGCGGCGAAGGGGGGCAGATAGACATTATAGAGTTCGGCGTCGGACACGAAGAGGCTGTCATAATCGCGACCGCCCGGCGACGCGCCATAGCCGGCGAAATGCTTCGGCCCGGCGATGACATGCCCCGGCGTGCCGAGACGCGGTCCCTGGAAACCGCGCACCTGCGCGCGTGCCATCGCAGCGCCGAGAAAGGGATCTTCGCCCGCACCCTCGACCATACGGCCCCAGCGCGGATCGCGCGCGACGTCGATCATCGGGCCGAAGGTCCAGCCGATGCCTACCGCGCGCGCCTCGCGCGCCGCGACGCTCTGCGCCTGCTCGGCGACATCGGGGTCGAACGACGCCGCCATGCCCAGCGGCACCGGGAAAATGGTCTTGAGTCCGTGGAGGACGTCGAACCCGAAAAGAAGTGGAATCTTGAGCCGCGCTTCGGTCATCGCGATTTTCTGGAGCCGGTTCGCCTCGGCGGGATCGGTGATGAACAGCAGCGAGCCGACCTGCCCCGACCGCACCTTGTCGTCGACGGAAGGCAGCACCGGAATCTTGAACAACTGCGCGAGCTGACCGACCTTTTCCTCGATCGTCATCCGCGCAAGCAACGCGTCGGCGCGTGCGAGGACTTGCGGATCCTCGGTCGCCAGCGATGCCGAGGCGGCCGCCGGCGCCGGCCGGGCGGCGGCGGTGTTCAAACTAACCGCCGAGGCCGCTGCAAGGAGAAGAAATTTCATGATCCGCATCTGTCAGATTTCCATTTGGCGTCATGCCCGAACGGACACCGCCCCGACGACCTGTGGGTCGTCGGGGCGGCGCCGATCACTCAAAAGCGGGCGTCGAGGCTGAGCCCGATCGTGCGCCGCGATTCGGGACCCGTCAGCTGCGAGAAGGAGCGCGGGTCGCGCTGCTGCGCCGCGACCGGCGTCGCGAAGCGGGTGATCGGTCGATAGACGTCGAACAGGTTGCGCGCGAACAGCGACACGCCGAAGCGGTCGTCGTCGAAGCGAACGCCGAGGCGCCCGCCAAAGATCGCGGCTGCCGCGTTGGTCGCAAGCGGGCTGTACGACGCCTGGAAGTTGATCTTCGACGTATAGACCATGTCGGCCTGGACAAAGACTTCGGCGTTGCTCGAGATTGCGGCTTCATATTCGCCGCTGACCGTCGCCTTCCACTTGGGCGAACCAGCGAGACGGTTGCCGCCGGCATCGTCGCCGGTTCCGGTCTGGACGCCATTGACGAAGATCGGTTCGCACCCTTGGGCCAGCGTCTGCCCCTGCGCGCAGGTCACGACATAGCCGTCGCCATAGCGCGCGTCGGTGTAGGAAAGCCCCGCGTTGAGCGACAGGCCCTGCATCGGACGGCCGAACAGCGTCAGCGTGGCGCCCTTGGTCGTCAGCGACGGCGCGTTGCCATAGACGAACACCGCCGCGGTCGGATCGAAGAACTGCGCCTGGAAGTCGGTGATCTTCGTGTAGAAGCCTGCGAGGCTCGCCGTGGCGCGGCCGCCGAACAAGTCGGCCTTGACCCCAACTTCGCCCGACTTCGGGATTTCGGGGCGAACGATCGGGTCGATGTTCGGACCCGAGGCGCCGTCGTTGACCGACGGTCCCTTATAGCCGCGTGTATAGGTGGCATAGGCCATCACATCGTCGGTCAGGTCATATTGCACACCCAGACGATAGGAAAAATAATTGTCCTTGGCCTGGCCGCGGAACTGAATGAGCGGCCCGAGCGGTGCCACTGCACCCGGCGTGAGGCTGGCGCGCGATGTCGCCAGGACATTCTCGCTACCATAGCGCGCGCCGAGCACGAAGCGCAGCGCGTCGGTCGCGTTGATCGTGGCCTGTCCGAAGACCGCAAGGCTGGTGATCTTCACCCCCGGTTCGACGCGCCCGCCGAGCGGGAAAGGAACGCCGAGATCGGCGAGAAGCGGCCCCAGATTCTGAACATGTCCGTGGAACTTGCTGTCGAAGAAATAGGCGCCCGCGACATATTCGACGAACCCGCCGGCGGGCGAGGTCAGCCGCAGTTCCTGGCTGATGTTATGCGTGTTGTTCGCGACTTCCTGGTTGAAGCGCAGCGCCTGCGTCGAGTCCACGTCCTGCGGCAGCGTGCGTCCGAGCTGCGAACGGTAAGCGGTGATCGAGGTCAGCGTATGATCGCCGATCGTCGCATCGATCTGGCCCGACAGGCCATAGGTTTCGGTCCAGTTGACGTTGATGCCGTCGATGCAGCCCTGCTGGTTTTCCTGCTCCACCGTCACGCCGCACGCCGCGAGGCGCTGCGACAGCGGGCTGCCCGGGGTCGACGCATAGACCGTCCACGGCGTACCGCCGCGCTTGTCGTAATTGGTATAGTCGGCGGTCAGGTTGAACGCCAAGTCGGCGATCGGTTCCCACCAGAGGCGCGCACGGCCGCCATAGGTGCGCTGGCGGTGCATGTCGCCCTTGAACAGATTCTTCTGGATATCGGCCTGTTGAGAAAAGGCGCCCGACACGCGCAGTGCCGCATTGGCGGCGATCGGCAGGTTGACGACGCCGCGTGCGGTATAGGCGTCGCGCGTCGCGATATCGCTGTGCAGGATCAGCTCGGTCTTGGTCGGATCGGGCTTCACCGTGACCATGTTGAGCAGGCCGGCCGACGAGTTGCGCCCGAACAGCGTGCCCTGCGGCCCTTCGAGCACTTCGACGCGCGCGACGTCGAACAGCATCGGCGGATAGTTGGAGGTGCTGGCAAGCGCCACGCCATCGACGACCACGCCGACGCTGCCTTCCGACGAACGCGTGAACGACAGGCCGCCGACACCGCGAATGCTGATCGCGCCCTGCACGCCGGTGTTGTTGAGGCTCGGCGTCGTGCGCGCAAGGTCAACGAGATCGTTGACATTCTGCCGGCCGAGCTGGTCACCGGTCACGACGCTGACCGAAATCGGCACGTCCTGCAGCCGCTCTTCGCGCTTGTTCGCGGTGACGACGATCGCGCCATCGTCCGAATTGTCGGCCGCCGCGCTCGCGTCGACCGGCGCTTCCTGCGCCAGCGCCGGCATCGCCAGCGCGAACAGGCTACCGCTCGCGAGCAGCGCTACAAATTTATTAGCCCCCATGACGTCAAACTCCCTTCACATGTTATGGCGCCCATAGGCACCTATTAAAAACTAGTCCATCCTTCTTGTTTCTTATCGACAACAATCGGATGTCATGCCAATTTCTGCATCCGTCAGAACAGAAGGATCAAAGCCTCGCGCTTCAATTCGCTGCGTTTCTCGGCCTTCGTGGCCAGTCGCCACGCGGGCGATGCGGGCGAATTTCGGGACGGCCCGGACCGTGATTGCTGGCCGGGAAATTTGCTTGCGGACCGGGTCGCCGCCCCTAGGGTGCGCGGCGACGATGTCCGGCACGATTGCTTGTGGGGCGTGACCAAATGGGGATGAGATCGAGCGTGACCGAAGAAAAAAGACCGCCGCGGATGCGCCGGACCCAAGCCGAACGAAGCGCGAGCACGCGCGAGGCGCTGCTCGACGCGTCGATCCGCATGCTCCACGCGCATGGCTATGGCGCGACCAGCCTGCTCCTGATTACCGAAGCGGCCGGGGTCAGCCGCGGCGCGATGCTGCACCAGTTCCCGACCAAGGCCGATCTGATGGCCTTTGTCGTCGAGTCGGTCTACGCCGATGAGCTCCAGCAATATCCCCGGCTGCTCGCCGGACCGAAAAGCCAGGAGGAGATGCTCCTCGCCTTTCCCGAAGCGCTGTGGAAGGTGCTGAGCCGCCCCGCCGGCGTCGCGGTGCTCGAAATCCTCCAGGGCTCGCGGTCGGACCCCGCGCTCGCCGAAAAGGTGCTGCCGATCTATGACCAGATCGAGCAGGATTCGCTCGGTAATGTCTCGCGCTCGACCGCCGCCGATCCGGCGCTGCTCGTCCCGATGGTCCGTCTGGTCGTATGGGCGATCCGCGGCCTGTCGGTCGCCAAGACGATCCACCCCGACCTCGAACCGACCCCGGCCGCGGTCACGCTGCTGCGCGACCTGCTGAAGGCCGGGCTGGACACCGGGCTGCTCGCGGTCGGCGCCGACAAGGGCGGCCGGGCCTGACCCCCTGCCCCGCCGCCGCATTCCGCCCGATGCCGGATGCAGCGCGATCATCCTTCCATATCCTCGAGCTCGCGGCCGCGGGTCTCGTTGACCCGGCGCGCGACGAAGAAGAAGGAGATCACCGCGAACGCCGCATAGCCAGCATAGGTGAGCGAGAGGCCGGGTGAGAGCGCGAGCGCGGGAAAGCTGACCGAGACCGCGGCATTGGCGATCCACTGCGCGAACCCCGCGACCGCGAGGCCCGAGCCGCGAATCTGGTTGGGGAACATCTCGCCCAGCATCACCCACATCACCGGGCCCCAGCTAAGATTGAAGAAGACGACGTAGAGGTTGGCGGCGACGAGCGCGACCAGCCCGTACGAACCGCCGAGCGACACCGCGCCGGAAGCGTCGGTGGCGGCGGTCGAAAAGGCGAAGGCGACGATCGCCAGCGTCACCGCCATCCCCGCCGATCCGATCAGCAGCAGCGGCTTGCGCCCGATCCGGTCGATGAGCGCCATCGCGAGCAGGCAGGCGGCGATCGAGAGCGTACCCGACAAGATATTGATGAGCAGCGCGTCGCTTTCGGAAAAGCCGACGGCCTCCCACAAGGTCGCGCCATAATAGAAGACGACGTTGATCCCGACGAGTTGCTGGAACACCGCGAGCCCGATCCCGGTCCAGACGATCGGACGAATCCGCCCCGACGCCTTGTCGATCAGGTCGGCAAGGCGCGGCTTGTGATGATCGGCGGCGAGGCTCGCGCGGATCTCGGCGACCTTGCGCGCCGCGTCCACCGGCCCGAACAGCCGCGCGAGAATCTGCAGCGCCTGCGTATCGCGGCCCTTCACCACCAGATAGCGCGGCGATTCGGGGATGCCGAGCAGCGCGACGAAATAGATGATCGCCGGCACCGCCTGCAGCCAGAACATCCAGCGCCACGCCAGATAGCCGAACCACAGTTCGGCGGTTGAGCCGCCCGCGAAATGCGCGAGCAGATAATTGGCGATAAACGCCCCGGTGAGCCCGGCGATGATCATCACCTGCTGCAGGCTCGACAGGCGGCCGCGCATCGCGGCGGGGGTCACTTCGGAAATGTAGATGGGCGAGATGACGCGGGCGGCACCGCCCCCCAGCCCGCCGATGATACGTGCGATCACGAACAGGGTCGAATTGTCGGCAGCGCCGGCCAGCAGCGCGCTCACAAAGAATAATATGGCGGCGAGCAACATCACCGACCGGCGACCGATCGCATCGGCGAGCCGCCCGGCGCCAAAGGCACCGATCGCCGACCCGACGAGAATCGCCCCGACATTGATTCCGATGCCGAGACGCCCGAGATCGAAGGCCGCCTCAAGGCCCTTCTGGGTGCCGTTGATGACCCCCGAATCATAACCGAACAGGAATCCGCCGATCGTCGCGACGGCGACGATTGCCGCAATGAAACGGAAATTCACGGTTTCTGGGCCGCCCACTTGGGTTACGGTTGCCATATCTTCTCTCCCTGATTGATAGCGCTATCACGCTCATCGCCCACGAGTGTCAAGTCCGAATCCGCAAAGCACTCACATCGCAAAGGCTTTTCCCGCCGCGCCCTCTCCGGCCCAGCGGCAGCGGCGGCGCCGGTCTCTGGACGAAGGGCGGGCGCCGACCGACCCGCGCGCATCAACGGTCTTGCGGAGTCAAATATCATGTGGCTATGGTAGCGCTATCTTATATCAGCGATCGCGAGCGACAACGGTCGGCACGCGACGAAATTCAAAACCGGCGCGCAGCCGCCGGCGACGGGGCAGGAATATTATGTTTCTAGGAATCGACATCGGCACCTCGGGGGTCAAGGCGGTGCTGATCGACGACCGCGGCGCGATTCGCGAACAGGCGACCGCGCCGCTGTCGGTATCGCGCCCGCACGATCTGTGGTCCGAACAGGATCCGGCCGCATGGTGGGCGGCGACCGAAGCGGCCGTGCTCGCCCTGCCCGCCGATCTGCGCCGCGCTGTGCGCGGGGTCGCGCTCGCGGGCCAGATGCACGGTGCGACGCTGCTCGACGCGGACGACGCGCCGCTGCGCCCCGCGATCCTGTGGAACGACGGCCGCAGCTTCGCCGAATGCGCCGAACTCGAAGCGCCCGAAATCGGCCTGCGCGCCGCGACCGGCAATGTCGCGATGCCCGGCTTTACCGCGCCCAAGCTGTTGTGGGTGCGCCGTCACGAACCCGCGCTGTTCGACCAGGTCCGCAGCGTGCTGCTGCCCAAGGATTATGTCCGGCTGCTGATGACCGGCGACAAGGCGTCCGACATGTCGGACAGCGCGGGCACCCTGTGGCTCGACGTCGCCGCACGCGACTGGAGCGATGTGATGCTTGGCGCGTCCGGCCTGACGCGCGAGCATATGCCGCGCCTTTATGAAGGCACGGCGGTCACCGGCCAGCTGCGCGCCGCGGTCGCCGACGCATGGGGCATGGACCGGGTTCCGGTCGCCGGCGGCGCGGGCGACAATGCCGCGGGCGCCGCCGGGGTCGGGGTCGTTCGCGATGGCGATGCGCTGCTGTCGCTCGGCACCTCGGGCGTGATCTTCGTCGCGACCGAAAGCTTCCGTCCCGATCCCGCGCGCGCGGTCCACGCATTCTGCCATTGCCTGCCCGGCCTGTGGCACCAGATGAGCGTCCACCTGTCGGCCGCCTCGGCGATCGACTGGGCGGCACGCGCCACCGGCGCCGGTGACGCCGCGACGCTCGTCGCGCGCGCCGAACAGGCCGGCATCGCGAGCGGCCCCGAAATCTTCCTCCCCTATCTGTCGGGCGAGCGCACGCCGCACAACGACCCGCATATTCGCGGCGCCTTCCTCGGCCTCGATCATGACAGCGACGCCGCGCGGCTCGGCCAGGCGGCGCTCGAAGGCGTCGCGTTCGCGCTCGCCGACGGGCTCGACGTGCTGCGCGCGGCGGGAAGCCGCGTCGAGCAGCTCAGCGTCGTCGGCGGCGGCGCGCGATCCCTTTATTGGGGCCGGATCATCGCCGCCGCACTCGGCGTCCGCCTCGCCTATCTCGACGGCGGCGAGGTCGGCCCCGCGCTTGGCGCCGCCCGGCTCGCGCAGGCCGCGGTCACCGGCGGCGCGATCGACGAAATCTGCGTGCCGCCCCCGGTCAGCCACATCATCGAGCCCGACGCCGACCTCTGCGACCGGCTCGCCCCCAAGCAATCGCTTTTCCGTGCCGCCTATGCGCGGCTTGCCAACAAGGACGACAATCAATGAGCAACGACTATTTCGCCGCGTTCGATACGATCCGTTACCAAGGCCCCGACGCCGCCGACGACCTCGCCTATCGCTGGTACGACAAGGACCGCGTCGTGCTTGGCAAGCGCATGGAAGATCATCTGCGCTTCGCGGTCTGCTTCTGGCACACCTTCTGCTGGCCGGGCAGCGACGTGTTCGGCGCGGGCACTTTCAGCCGCCCGTGGCAGGCCGGTCCCAATGACGCCGCCGCGGCGAAGGCGAAGCGCGAAGCCGCATTGGACTTCGTCGCCAAGCTCGACGTCCCCTATTATTGCTTCCACGATGTCGACGTGATGGCCGACGCCGACGACGCCGCCTCGTTCCGCCGCAGCTTTGCCGAAGCGGTCGATCATCTCGAGGCGCTGCAGGCGCAGCACGGCCGCAAGCTGCTGTGGGGCACCGCGAACCTGTTCGGCCACCCGCGCTATATGGCGGGCGCCGCGACCAATCCCGATCCCGAAGTCTTCGCGTGGGGCGCGCTGCAGGTGCGCGACGCGCTCGAGGCGACGCACCGCCTCGGCGGGTCGAACTATGTCCTGTGGGGCGGCCGCGAAGGTTATGACACTTTGCTCAACACCGACATCGGCATCGAGCAGGAGAATTTCGGCCGCTTCCTGTCGCTCGTCGTCGAGCATAAGCACAAGATCGGCTTCACCGGATCGATCCTGATCGAGCCCAAGCCGCACGAGCCAACCAAGCATCAATATGATTTCGACACGCAGAGCGTCTACGGCTTCCTCAAGCGCTTCGGGCTTGAAAAGGAGGTCCAGGTCAATATCGAGGCGAACCATGCGACGCTTTCGGGCCACGAATTCGAACATGAAATCGCGATGGCGCGCGCGCTCGGCATTTTCGGGTCGATCGACGCCAACCGCGGCGATCCGCAAAATGGCTGGGACACCGACCAGTTCCCCAATTCGGTCGAGGAGCTGACGCGCGCGATGATCGAAATCCTGCGCGCCGGCGGCTTCACCAATGGCGGGTTCAACTTCGACGCCAAGGTCCGCCGCCAGAGCATCGATGCCGCGGACCTGTTCCACGGCCATGTCGGCGGGATCGACACGATCGCGCACGCGCTGCTCAAGGCCGCGGCGATCATCGAGGACGGCCGTCTCGACGCCTTCCGCGCCGAGCGCTACGCCGGATGGAATGGAGAGCTGGGTCAGGCGATCCGCAGCGAAGGCGCCAGCCTCGCCTCGATTGCCGACCTCGCCGCCGAACGTCAGCTTGCGCCCGAACGCCGCTCGGGCCGCCAGGAATGGTGCGAAAATCTGATGAACCGCTTCTGATGATCGAATTGGCCGCGGGTCCCTACCGCCTCGCGCTCGAACCCGAAAGAGGCGGCTCGATCGCCCGGTTCGAGTATGAGGGTGCGGCGCTGCTGCGCCCGACCTGCGGCCCCTCGATCCTCGATACCGCCTGCTTTCCGCTCGTTCCTTTCTCGAACCGGATCGCGAACGGGCGGTTTCAGCATGACGGGCGCGAGGTTCGCCTCGCACCCAATTTTCCCGGCCGCGACCATCCGCATCCGCTCCATGGTTTCGGATGGCTCGCGGCGTGGGAGATCGTCGACGCGGGCAAATGCGAAGCGCGCCTCCGTCACGTCCACGACTCCGGCGAATGGCCGTGGCGCTATGAAGCCGAACAGCATTTCGCCCTGTCGGATGGCGGGCTCGACTGCCGCCTCTCATTGGTCAATCGGGGGGACTCCCCGATGCCCGCCGGGCTCGGCTTCCATCCCTATTTCCCGCGCGACGACCGGACACGCTACGTGGGTCTGCATCGCGGCGAGTGGCAGAATGATGCCGACGGCATCCCGCTGGAACTGCGCGAGATGCCGCGCCCGATCGACTGGTGGCGCGGCCCCGTCGCGGCGCGCGCGGTCGATACCGTCTATACCGAACGATCGGGGCCGCTGACCATCGCATGGCCCAACCGCGGCCTCGCGCTGCGCCTCGATCCCACCGACAACCTGCCCTTCACGGTCGTCTATTCACCAACGGACAGCGACGCTTTCTGCGTCGAACCCGTCAGCCACATGACCGATGCGATCAACCGGCCGCATAGCCCGAGCGGGCTTAGCTGGCTCGGTCCGGGCGAGCGCATGACGGTCGGCCTGCGCCTCGTCGCCGCCGCATTCCATTAGGCGGTTGAGCGGGCGAAAATCGACCCGTCCGACAACGGAAAAGACAGACGCGCCACAGCCGGCCTGCATGATTGAGGCAGGCACCAGCATGGACTATAGGCGGCCGCGAAATTCTCACGGCCGGTGTCCCGCTGCGGGCCCCAACCGCGCCGGGAACAACGGAGCCCCCATGTCGAAATCGCTTTTTCTGGATGATTTGCAGGTCGGCCAGCAATGGCATGGCGGCCCAATCGAGATGACCGAGGCGGATATCATCCGCTTCGCAAGCGAATATGATCCCCAGCCGATGCACATCGACTCCGCGGCGGCCGCGAACGGTCGCTTTGGCGGCATTATCGCCAGCGGTTGGCACGTGGCCTCCGTCGTGATGCGCGATTTTGTCGAAGTCGCCCCATTCGGCAACACGCCGCTTCTTGGCCTCAAAATCGACGATCTGACGTGGCGCGTACCCGTGCGGCCCGGCGATGTGCTTCGCATCACGCGCGAGGTCGTCGACATCGCGCGTTCCAGAAGCAAGCCGGACCGGGGCGTGCTGACCATGCGAATGACCGTTACCAATCAGGAGGGCGCGGTCGTGATGGCGTTCACCAACCTCATCCAAATGCCAACCCGGCCCGACATCGATAGCTAAGCTGCTGTAGCCGCAACCGGCCGATAGCTGCCCGTCGGCGAGCGGCGACATTGAGGCAGTTCGAGCCTGCACGACAGGGCCCCGACCGCCCCAGCGACGACGAACGGTTCACCGCATCGCGCGCCTTCCGGCAAGTTTTTGTTAACCCCCTTCCTGCACATTTCGGGCGGGGGGCACAAAGCGGCGCAGGCCGCGCGAATGGAGAGTTCGCAGTGCTCGAATATGAAACAAGGCCGGCATCGGTCATGGGGCCGCTGGGCCGGCTCACTCTCGACGATCTGCCGTCCTCGTCCACGGCGCACTGGGTCAGCCGCCGCAAGGCCGAAGTGCTGGCCGCGATCGATGGCGGATTGCTCAGCCAGAACGAGGCCTGTGTACGATACCGGCTGAGCGTCGAGGAACTTGCCGCCTGGCGGCGGTCGATCGATCGCGCGGGCATCCCCGGTCTTCGCATCACCAGAACGCAGGAATATCGCAATCGGTTGGGCAGATGATCAATCGATGCCGGGCGTCCCCACACGCTCGGCAACGGTTGGGCGGCGCGGGCAGACTGGTCCCTCTCGCGCCGCCCTTTCCAAATGCTTTGCTCGGCACCGATGGAATCCGATCATATCGGCGAATGCTGGTGAAACGCCAGCTTCCAACCATCGGGGCGCCGCACATAGGCTGAACTGACGAGCGCCGCATAGGGCTCGCCATCGGCGCGCGTCACATCCGCCCGGTAGCTGATGATCGCAAAATCTTCGTCATTATCCAGAAGCTGACGATCCCCCATCGTCAGGTCGCGCCAACGATTGGCGTTGGTCGCCGTCGCCGCGACCTCTTCGCGCGAATGCACCGCATGCATTTCGCCCGCCTGCGGAAAGGCGAGCAAGCACCGGCGGTCGACATGCTTCAGGAAATGATCTTTGCCGTCGAGCCAGAATCCTCGCTCGATGTCATAAAGCTCCTTTTCGAGCGCCATCTCATTCTCCCTTCCAGCGCGCGCGGGATCAACCGCCCTTCTTCTGCGCCCGCGCCGCCCTGACGCCCGCGAGAAACTGCTTTTCATCGACCTTCATCGCCAATCCTCTCGCCGACAGGAAAAATGCGGCGCGCGGCATGGTTATATTGCCTTCGCTGGTCGCCAGCACCGCGCCTTGAGGCGCGATCGCGGTCACCTTGCCGAGTACCGCGGCGCCGTCGGCGCTCCGCACTTCGGCGCCCGGCTTCAAGGCTCCGTCGACCGCCGCCGCATCGGCCTCGGCCTGCCTCAGGACGGCGACGATCTTCTGCTTCGGGGCTTTCAGCGCCGGGCCCTTCGCGCTCTTCACAATGGCATTCTTCGGAACCACCAGCCCGTTGCCGTCAATCGACACAGCCACCCTGTCTCCCGACACTTTGGCGATCTGGCCGACTTCTTCGCCATTCTGGTCATAAACCTTGGCACCCACGACCAGCGAAGCGGCAGGCGCTGGCTCCTGCGCCTGCGCGGCGGGGCCAGCGAGCGGTGTCGCGCTTGCAAGGAACAGCGCGGCGAGTGGGCCGAAGGATTTGGGCATGAAGCGCTCCTGTCGAACAAATATGCCCGAGCGTGCCGCATCGCGCGACCGCGTGCCAAATGCGATGTTGCCCGGCCGTGCAACCGACGCGGCGAGCCGACGTCCTCACCAATCGGCGAAGACATCGGTCGGCCCGAAAGAGGGGGCCCATTTCGGGCGGCCACTGCGGAAAAATGTCCGATTTGCTGCGCAATGCCGACTCTCCTTGGCCGGCGCCACTCACTCGGCGCGTCGGACCCAGCCTCTGGGATTGCCCGCCATATTGGCGTTGCGCGCCTCGAGCGCGGCCTTCAGCCGGCGTACCGCGTCGGGATATTTCATCGCGACATTATAGGATTCGTCGGGATCGACCGACAAATCGAACAGCCACGGCCCTTCCTGCGAAGCGATTGCCAGGCGCGAATTGCTGGTGGCGTAAATATAGGGCTGCTTCGCGAAATATTTGAACCGCCCGTCGCTGACCGCCGCGAGCCGTTTGCCCGCGTAGAAATAGGTAAAGTCATGAGCCTTGTCGGACTTGCCGTCGAGCAGCGGGCGCAGGCTGGCGCCGTCGATCATGCGGTCCTGTGGGAGCGGCAGGCCGATCCAGTCGAACAGGCTGGGCAGGATGTCCGTCCCCATGGCCATCGCCGGGATCGCCCTTTTGCCGGGGATGCCTTTCGGCCAGTGGATGATGAAGGGCACATGCGTTCCGCCCGCAAAGCTCTGCCCCTTGCGCCCGCGCGCCTGGCCGGGACTGCCTTGATACCAGGGGCCATTGTCGCTGGTGAGGATGACGATGCTATTGTCGAGCTGGCCGCTGGCCTTGAGCGCACCGACAATCTTGCCCACACCGTCATCCAGCCCTTCGACCACGTCGCCGTACAGCCCGGCGGCGGACCGGCCCGCCTTGTCCTTGGGTACGGCCAGCGGCTGATGCGGGAAATTATGTGCGAAGTAGAGGAAGAAGGGCGCCTTGTCGGTCGCCGACTTCTGGATGAACGAAATCGCTTCGCCGGTGTAGAGCGCGTCGATCCGCGTCTGATCGGCGGGAGCAGCCACCGCGACCTTGTCATTTCGGTAGATGGCAAAGGGCTTCATGTCGTTGCTGTAATGCGCGCCATAAAAGCTATCGAAGCCGAATTGGTTCGGCAGGTACGGCGCATGATCGCCAAGGTGCCACTTGCCGATCATCCCGGTGCGATAGCCATCAGCCTTGAGCACCTCGGCGATGGTGACTTCCTCGGCGGGCAAATGATTGGCGTTGCCGCCGGCATAGAGCGCCAGGCGGATCGGGCTATCGCTGGGGAACAGCACTTCGGGCACCGCCGCGCGCGGCGGCAGACGGCCCGTCATCAGGGCCGCCCGCGACGGCGAGCAGACGGGCGAAGCGGAGTGGAAATTGCTGAGCACCACGCCATCGCGCGCCAGCGCATCGATGTTGGGCGTGCGGATCGCCTTGCTGCCTGTAAAGCCGAAATCGCCATAGCCCAGATCGTCGTAAAAGATGATGACGACATTCGGACGCGGGGCATCGACGCGGTCCGCGGCGCGGCTGGCGACAGTCTTCAGATAGGATGATTTGCTGGCGATGCGATCGGCGTCATCCGAAGGCTTGTTGGCCCATATCTGATAGCCTGCATAGAGCAGGAGCCCCAATATGCAGGCGAGCGGAAGCGCCAGGACGAGTCCCAGAATCTTGAAGATGCGTTTCATGCAAAGGTTCACTTTTCGTGGGGCTGGGCGTCCGATGCGCGCTCGACCAGGGTGAAGGCCAGTTCCTCGTGCAGCGGCGCCCGCACGTCCGGCGAAGCGGCGGCGCGCACCCGGTCCGCGAGCCGCAGCATCGCGCGATGCGCCATATCAGCGACAGGCTGGCGGATCGTCGTGATTTCGGGCCACACGGCGCGCGCCATCGCGGTGTCGTCGAATCCGCACACCGTCAGGTCGTGCGGCACGTCGAGGCGGTGGCGATGCGCGAGCGCGATGACCGCCGCCGCCATATCGTCGTTGCTCGCGAAGATCGCGGTCGGGCGCGGCACCTGCGACAACAGGCGCTCGGATGCGTCGAGCCCCGAACGATAGGTGAAATCGCCCGGCACGATCAGATCCGGATCGACATCGAGCCCCGCGTCGCGGAGCGCGCGCGCATAGCCCGCCTGGCGCAGCGCGCTCGCGGTTTGGTTCGGGTCGCCGGCGATGAAGCCGATCCGGCGATGGCCGAGCGCCAGCAGGTGACACGTCATCGCATGCGCCGCGCCCTCGTCGTCGATCGACACGGCATCGGCGAAGGCGACCGGCGCGCCGGTCGCGATCTGCGCTAGCGGCAGATTCGAAGCGCTGAGCGCCGCAAGCAACGCCGCATCGTCGCAAAGCGGCGGCGGCAGCAGCACCGCGTCGATGCGATGGTCGGTCAGGCGCTGGGCGAGCCGGACCGGGCTGTCACCGCCGTCCCAATGCTCGACGACAAGCTGCGCGTCGGTCTCCGAAGCGCCCGCGAGGCTCCCCACCAGAAACTCGCTGAGATAGGCCGCGCTGGGATTGCTGTGCAGCAGCGCGATACGGCATTGCGGCCGCCCGGCGAGGCTGCGCGCGGCGGGATTGGGAACGAAATCGAGCGCGGCGATCGCCGCCTCGACGCGCGCACGCGTTTCGGGAAGGACATTGCCCAGACGGTTGATGACACGCGAGACCGTCATCGGCGAGACGCCCGCCTGCCGCGCCACATCCGCTACCGTCAGTTCGCCGCTTCCTCGCCGTACGCGCGGGCGGCGTTTTGGTTGTTCTGCCCCGTCCATTCCCCTGACCTATGGTCGCGATACGGCGAACGCAAGGGCAAGAGAGCGCTTGCTCAAAGAAAATGATACCGCTAACACGATTGAAAGAACCAAAGACCTCGGGAGAGTGAGAATATGCACGCGCCAACCCGCGCCGCAGCCCGATAATGGGCCTGACCCGCATATCGCCGCCCCTTTTCCCGCTCCGCCCCGAATCGACGCAAGGAGTTCGAATGAAAACCGCAGCCCTTCTTCCGGCACTGGCCGCTGCCCCGCTGCTCGCGCTGGCACTGCCGTCGCCGGCCCCCGCGCAACCGGCCGCCGCCGCGCCGAACGGCGAGCAATTGTTCAAGCAGCGCTGCCAAGCGTGCCATCAAGTGGCGGCGGGCCGCCCTGCCTCCGCCGGCCCCAATCTGGCGGGTGTCGTCGGCCGCAAGGCGGCGTCGACGACGTTCAACTATTCGCCCGCGCTGAAGGGATCGAAGCTCGTCTGGACCGGCGCCAATCTCGACCGCTATCTGACCGCACCGACGCGGATGGTTCCCGGCACCCGCATGGTCATCAATGTCGCCAATCCCGCGCAGCGCGCGGCGATCATTCAATATCTGTCGCACGCCCGCTAAACCCGCCGAAGAGCCGGTTCGCATAGGGGAGAGTAAAAGTCATGATCCGCAAGATCGCGCGCGCCGCGCTGATCCTTTTCATCGCGCTGCTGGCGCTGATCGGGCTGTTCGCCGCCTATCACTGGGACACCGTCCAGCGCCTCTTCCTCGGCGGCCTAAAGGTCTATGAAACAACCCCGCCGGCGCTGCCCACCGACATAAGGCGCCCGGCGATCCTCGTCTTTTCCAAGACCAATGGTTTCCGTCACGACGAAGCGATTCCGGCCGCCAATGCGATGTTCGCCGCGCTGGCAAAGGAAAAGAACTGGGGTATCTTCCAGACCGAGAATGCCGCGACCTTCCGCCCCGATATCCTCGCGCGCTTCGACGCGGTGGTGTTCAACAACGTCAGCGGCGACGTCTTCACGCCCGAGCAGCGCGCCGCCTTCCAGGCCTTCGTCGAAAATGGCGGTGGCTATGTCGGCCTTCACGCCGCGGGCGATGATTCGCACAAGGCGTGGGGCTGGTATCAGGACAAGGTCATCGGCGCCCATTTCATCGGGCATCCGCTGTTCCCGCAGTTCCAAAAAGCACTGATGCGGATCGAGGATCACAAGCATCCGGCAACTGCGCAGCTCGGCGCGACCTGGGCGCGCACTGACGAATGGTATTCGTTCGATCGCTCGCCGCGCCAGCCGGGCATTAGCATTCTCGCGACGCTCGACGAGGCGAGCTACAGCCCCAAGGGCCTGTTCGAAAAGGATCTTTCGATGGGCAAAGACCACCCGATCATCTGGTCCCGCTGCATCGGCAAGGGCCGCGTCCTCTATTCGGCGCTTGGCCACACCGCCGAATCCTTCGCGGAGCCGCAGCACCGGCAATTGCTGGCGGGCGCGGTTGCGTGGTCGCTGCGCCTCGAAGGCGAAGGCTGCGACGCCCCGGCGCCCGCAACCAAGAAGACGGCGCAATGAACCCGGTCCGCTATGGCATGATCGGCGGCGGACAAGGCGCCTTCATCGGCGGCGTCCACCGCACCGCAGCCGCTATCGCGGGGAACTGGCGGCTCGTTGCGGGCGCCTTTTCCTCGACCCCGGCCAAGGCGAAGGCGTCGGGCGCCGAGATCGGCGTCGATCCCGCGCGCACCTATGGCTCGTGGGCCGAGATGCTCGAGCGCGAGGCGGCGCTGCCGCCCGAAATACGCATCGAGGCCGTGTCGATCGTCACCCCCAATCATATGCACGCGCCGCCCGCGGTCGCCGCGATGGAGGCGGGCTTCGACGTCATTATCGACAAGCCGCTCGCCGACAGCCTCGCGAACGCGCAGGCGATCGCCGGCGCCGCGGCGCGCACCGGGCGCCGCATCGGGGTGACGCACACCTACACCGGCTATCCGCTCGTCAAGCAGGCGCGCCGACTCGTCGCGTCGGGCGATTTCGGCAAGGTACGCCGCGTCGCGGTCAAATATACGCAGGACTGGCTGTCGCGCGCGAGCGACCTTGCGGGCAACAAGCAGGCCGAATGGCGCACCGACCCGGCGCGATCGGGCGACGCCGGCGCGTTTGGCGACATCGGCACCCATGCCGCGAACCTCGTCGAATTCATCACCGGTCAGCGCATCGCGTCGATCTGCGCCGAACTCACGATGCTGGGTGGCCGCCGCATCGACGATGACGGCGCGGCGCTGCTCCGCCTTTCCGGCGGCGGGCGCGGGACATTGACCGCGAGCCAGGTCTGCGTCGGCGACATCAACGATCTCGCGATCTCGGTCTATTGCGACGAGGCGGGGCTGCACTGGCGCCAGCAGGAGCCGAACACGCTGCGTGTCGGCTATCGCGACCGGCCCGACGAAATCTGGCACGCGGGTGCCAACCGCGCCTATCTGGCCGGCGACATATTGGCGATCCAGCGCACGCCGGGCGGCCATCCCGAAGGCTATCTCGAAGCCTTCGCCAACATCTATGCCGCGTTCGGCAATGCGATCCGCGGTGAGGACGCCGCTGGCGACGAGCCCGGCTTCGCCACGATGGACGACGCCATCGCGGGTATGAACTTCATCCGCGCCAGCCTTGAATCCAGCCGCGGCGGCGCGGTCTGGGTCGATCTTTGAAAGGACAAAAGCCATGAAGGGCCCCGCCATCTTCCTCGCCCAGTTCGCCAGCGACGAGGCGCCGTTCAACTCGCTCGATGCGATCACCAAATATATGGGCGACCTCGGCTATAAGGGCGTGCAGATTCCGACGTGGGACGCCCGGCTGTTCGACCTCAAGCTCGCCGCCGAGAGCCAGGATTATGTCGACGAGATCAAGGGCGTCTGCGCCGCGAACGGCGTCGAGGTCACCGAGCTGTCGACCCATTTGCAGGGCCAGCTCGTCGCGTCGCACCCCGCCTATGACCGGCTGTTCGACGGCTTCGCGCCCGCCGAAGTCCATGGCGACATTGCTGCGCGCACCGCATGGGCGGTCGATCAGGTCAAGCTCGCCGCCAAGGCGAGCCAGCGCTTCGGCTGCACCGCGCACGCGACCTTTTCGGGGGCGCTGCTCTGGCACACCGTCTATCCCTGGCCTCAACGCCCGGCGGGGCTGGTCGAGGAAGGTTTCGCCGAACTCGCGCGGCGCTGGAAACCGATCCTCGATACCTTCGACGAATGCGGGGTCGATGCCTGCTACGAGCTGCATCCGGGCGAAGATCTGCACGACGGCGTGACCTTCGAGCGCTTCCTGGGTGCCGTGGGCAATCACCCGCGCGCGAACATCCTCTACGACCCGTCGCATTTCGTGCTGCAACAGCTCGACTATCTCGCCTTCATCGACATCTATCACGAGCGCATCAAGGCGTTCCACGTCAAGGACGCCGAGTTCCGTCCGAACGGCAAGGCGGGGGTTTACGGCTCCTATTCGGGCTGGGCCGAGCGCCCCGGCCGTTTCCGCTCGCTCGGCGACGGACAGGTCGATTTCGGCGCAATTTTCACGCAGCTCACGCACCATGGCTATGCCGGCTGGGCGGTGCTCGAATGGGAATGCGCCTACAAACATCCAGAACAGGGGGCCGCCGAAGGCGCGCCGTTCATCGCGCGCCACATGATCCGCAAGGCCGACAAGGCGTTCGACGATTTCGCGGGGAGCGGCGTCGACGCGGCGTTGATCCGCGATGTGCTCGGCCTCGGCGGACCCAATTGACTTGCCAGAACGCGTGCAGCGGCGCGCGCTCTGATCCCCAATCCAGCGTCAAGGAGTGACGTTTATGCTAGACCTTCCTTCTCTCGACCGGCGCGCGCTGCTCGGCCGCGCGGCGCTGCTGCTCGGCGTGACGGCGGCGGGCGGCCTCAGCGCCCCGGCGCTGGCAGAGGCGGCCGCGCGGGCGAAACCCTTTCTCGCCGCGCCGGCCTTTGCGCTGCTCAGCGCGGTCGCCGACACGATCATCCCCGTCACCGATACGCCGGGCGCGGTCGAAGCGCGCGTCCCGGCGCTGCTCGATGGTTTGTTCGCCAATTGGGCTTCGGCGGAGCGCAAGGTCGAACTCGCCGCGGCGCTGACGCGTATCGATGCGCGCGCGCAGAGCGAGCATGGCAAGCCCTTCGCCGCGCTCGCGCCCGAGGTGCGCACCACCCTGCTCGCCGCGCACGATGCCGAGGCGCTGAAGCCCGCACCAAAGGACAAAGGCGTTGGCAGCGCCGGCCTGTCGCTCGGGCTTGGCACCGGGGCCACCGACCCCGGTTACGCCAAGCTCAAGGATCTCGTGATCATCCTCTATTACAGCTCGGAAATCGCGCTGACGCAGGAGCTCAGCTACGAGCACGCGCCCGGCGAATGGAAGCCCTCGATCCCCATTACCCCCGACACGCGCCCCCAGGGCGCTGGCCCCTATTAAGCGAAGGAAATCCAGATGTTTGACGCCATCGTCATCGGCTCGGGCATGAGCGGCGGCATCGCTGCCAAGGAATTGTGCGAACGCGGCCTCAAGACGCTCGTCATCGAGCGCGGCCGCAAGATCGAGCACGGCGCCGACTACACCGACTGGATGCAGCCGTGGGAAACCCCCAACGCCAACATGATCCCCGAGGAGGAACTCGCGAGCGACTATGCGGTCCAGCGCCAATGCTATGCGGTATCCGCCGCGACCCAGCAATATTGGGTGAAGGACAGCGAGCATCCCTATACCACCCCCGCGGACAAGCCGTTCGCGTGGATCCGCGGCTATCATCTCGGCGGGCGCTCGCTGATGTGGGGGCGCCAGTCCTATCGCCTCGCGCCGATCGATTTCGAGGCGAATGCCAAGGACGGCCACGGCGTCGACTGGCCGATCCGCTACGACGACCTGGCGCCCTGGTACGACCATGTCGAACGCTTCATCGGTGTGTCGGGATCGAAGGAAGGGCTCGATCAGCTTCCCGACGGCGAGTTCCTGCCGCCCTTCGGGCTCAACGACGCCGAAATCCAGTTCAAGCAGGCGGTCGAGGCGAAATTCCCGGGCCGCAAGGTCATCCCCGGGCGCGTCGCGAACCTGTCGCACGCGCAACCGCACCATGAGGAACTCGGCCGCACCAGCTGCCAGAACCGCTCCCTGTGCGAGCGCGGCTGCACCTATGGCGCCTATCACTCGAGCCTGTCCTCGTCGCTCCCGGCCGCGGAGCGCACCGGGAACCTGACGATCGTCACCGATGCCATCGTCCATTCGATCGTCCATGACCCCAAGACCGGCAAGGCGACGGGTGTCCGCGTGATCGACACGCACACGAAAAAGCACCGCACCTATGAGGCGAAGGTCATTTTCGGCTGCGCCTCGACGATCGGCACCGCACAGATCCTGCTCAATTCGAAATCGCAGGCCTTCCCGACCGGGCTCGCCAATTCGTCGGACATGGTTGGCCGCAATCTGATGGACCATGTCTATGCGGTGACGGTGGTCGGCGTGCTGCCGGGCGGCCCGAATAGCTATTATCACGGCCGCCGCCCGACCGGGCTCTATATTCCGCGCTTCCGCAACGTCACCGAGAACGGCGATTTCCTGCGCGGCTTCGGCTATCAGGGCGCGGTGTTGCGCCCGGGTTGGCGCAGCACTTTGCTCGGCAAACCGGGCATCGGTGCCGAGCTCAAGAAGCGCGGGCGCGGGCTTGCGCCATGGGTGGTCGCGATGGCCGGTTTCGGCGAAATGCTCCCCAATCCCGACAACCGCGTCACGCTGTCGGACAAGACCGACCAATGGGGCATGCCGATCGTCCATATCGACTGCGCAATGGGCGAAAATGAGCACAAGATCGCCGAGCAGATCGTCGCGGACGGCAAGGCGATGATCCAGGCCGCGGGCGGCTTTGTGCTGTCGGGCGAGAGCAAACCCGGCGTGCCCGGGCTTGGCATCCACGAAATGGGCACCGCGCGCATGGGCAAGGATCCGAAGACATCGGTGCTGAACAAGTTCAACCAGGCACACGATGTGCCGAACCTGTTCATCACCGACGGGTCGGCGATGACCTCATCGGGCTGCCAGAACCCGTCGCTCACCTATATGGCGCTTTCGGCACGCGCCGCGGATCACGCCGCCAAGCTCTTGAAGGAGGGCGCGATCTAACGGCACGGCGGTGGAAAGGCGGGAGTTCGTCACGCCTTCGGGCGCCAACCGATCGGCCTGCATCTGGCGGGGTCTGTCGTCGTGACAGACTCCGCTTTGTACCGGAATTTCCACGTTTTCAGCCAAATCTCGCAGATCCGGCTGGCTGGGGCGGCAGGATTCGAACCTGCGAATGGCGGCATCAAAAGCCGCTGCCTTACCACTTGGCGACGCCCCAACAGGCCGGTGCGAGCGCGTCTATAGCGCCTCTCGGCCGCTTGGCAAGCTAGCCGATCAGAGGCGGGTAACCCAGCCGTGCGGATCGGCGGCGCGGCCGCGTTGGATGTCGACGAGCTTGTCCTTGAGCTTCGTCGTCACTTGTCCCGGGCCGCCGGCGCCAATCGTGAAGCTGCTCTCGCCGCGCGTCACCTTGCCCACCGGGGTCACCACCGCGGCGGTACCGCAGGCGAAGCTTTCGGTCAGCTTGCCGCTTTCCGCATCGGCCTGCCACTGGTCGATCGCATAGGGTTCCTCGCGCACCGTCAGCCCGGCGTCGCGCGCCAGCGTGATGATCGTCTCGCGCGTGATGCCAGGCAGGATCGTGCCGGTCAGCGGCGGGGTGACGATGCTGCCGTCGTCGAAGACGAAGAACATGTTCATGCCGCCCAGTTCCTCGATCCAGCGACGCTCGGCGGCGTCGAGGAAGACGACCTGGTCGTGCCCCTTGGCGATCGCCTCACGCTGCGCAACGAGGCTGGAGGCGTAGTTGCCGCCACATTTGGCGGCGCCGGTGCCGCCCGGCGCGGCGCGGGTATAATCCTCCGACACCCAGAGCGAGATCGCGGGGGCGCCCGACTTGAAATAATTGCCCACCGGCGAGGTGATGACGAGGAACTGATATTCGGCCGCCGGCTTCACACCGAGGAAGACTTCGCTCGCGAACATGAAGGGGCGGAGGTACAGCGCGCCGCCGTCGACCTGCGGGAACCAGTGCGCGTCGGCGGCGACGGCTTCCTTGACCGCGGCGATGAACAGTTCCTCGGGCAGTTCGGCCATCGCCATGCGGCGCGCGCTGGCATTGAAGCGCGCGGCATTGGCCTCGATGCGAAACAGCGCCATCGAGCCGTCGTCGAGGCGATACGCCTTCAGCCCTTCGAAAATTTCCTGCGCATAATGGAGCACCGCGGTCGCGGGATCGAGCGACAGCGGGCCGCGCGGCATCACCTGCGCATCATGCCAGCCCTGCCCCTCGGTATAGCGGATCGACACCATATGATCGGTGAAGACGCGCCCGAAGACCGGGTCGGCAATCGCCGCCGCCCGTACATCGTCCGCGATCAGATTGGGGTGCGGCAGATGGGTGAAGGCGGGAGCGGACATGCGAAAACACCTGTGTTTGCTGGTTTAGGGAGCGCGCCTCTTGCCAAAGACGGGCGCGGCGCGCAACGGTAGCGACTATGCCGGATGAAAATTTTCTTTCACAAGTACCCGCTGCCTCTGCTCTTTTCTTGCGCGAAGACGAAGTGCGCCGCGGCATCGAATTCCTCCTTTTCGCGCACGCCTCGTTGTGGCGCGCGATCGATGCGCGGCTCGCCGAAAAGGAGCTGGGCCGCGCGCATTACCGCGCGCTCTATTTCATCGCGCGGCAGCCGGGGCTGACGATTTCGGACCTGCTCGCCTTGCTCGGCATCACCAAACAGTCGCTCGGCCGCGTGGTGAAGGAGTTGGAGGCGCGCGAATATCTGACGACGCGCCCGGGCAATCGCGACCGGCGGCAAAAGGAGCTGCGCCTGACCGATGCCGGCCGCGCGGCCGAGACGGTGATCTTTGGCCTGCTGCGCGACACGATGAGCCGCGCCTATACGCATGCGGGGCAGCAGGCGGTGACGGGGTTCTGGCAGGTCAGCGAGGCGCTTGTCCCCGCCCGCGAACGCCGCCGGATCGCGATGCTGGGGAAGGACGCCGGCTAGATCAGCCCTCACCCCGCGCGATATCGGCAAGCTCGCGCCCACGGTCGCGCGCCGCGCGCAGCACATTGGTAAGCAGCGCGGCGAGCTGGCCGTCGCTGTCGAGCACGTCGAGCCCCGCCTGCGTCGTCCCGCCCTTGCTCGCGACCTGCGCGATCAGCACGCCCGGCTTTTCGCCGCTCTCGGCGAGCAGCGCGGTCGCGCCGCCGAAGGTCGCGGTCGCGAGCGCCAGCGCGTCTTCGGCGGACAGGCCAAGCCGTTCGCCCGCGGCCGCATAGGATTCGATCAGGCGGAAGACAAAGGCCGGGCCGCTGCCGGTAAAGGCGGTGACGAGATCCATCGTCGAATCGTCGGCGAGCCGCACCGTCTTGCCCAAGGTGCCCAGCAGCGCGTCGATCGCTACATCGTCGGCATCGCCCAGCGTCGCGACCGCCGACACCCCGGCGCCGATGCGCGCGGCGAGGTTCGGCAGAATGCGGACCTGCGCGCCCGCGTCGGGGAAGCGTGCCGCAAGATCGGACAGCGACACGCCCGCGAGGATCGAGAGCAGGTGAACCTTGCCGGTCGCAAGCGGCGCCAGCACATCGGCGACATCGCCCAGCTGCTGCGGCTTCATGCCGAGCATGATCCAGTCGGCGCTGCCCCCCGCGGCCTGCCATTCACCCAGCGACGCGTGCTGGACGATACCCGCGCGCGGCGCCGCATAGGGATCGACGATCGCGACCAGCGCCGGGTCGAGACCCGCCGCCAGCCAGCGATCGAGCATTGCGCCCGCCATATTGCCGCATCCCACGAGCAGGAACCGGCCGGAGAAATTCCGCAATGCTTTGGTCATAGGTCCTTCTTTTCTTCGTTTATCGACAGCTGCTCTCGGGCCCCGACAACAGGTCGAGGCAGCGGCCATCAATCTTGTTCGCATCGACGGGCACACCGATGACCGACGCCAGCGTCGGCATGATATCGACCGTCATCACGGCGTTGGGCTGTTCGAAACCGGCGAGCCCCTTGCGCCAGAAGAGGATCGGCACGCGGCGGTCATAATCCCACACCGACCCGTGCGTCGCGACATAGCCGATGCCCGATTCGGGGATCGGCGTGACCCGCGGCTTCAACGCGATGATGAAATCGCCCGAACGCTGCGGGTTGTAGGAGGCGCGCAGCTTGTCGAGCAGGCTCCACGTATCGGGCGCGCGCTTCGAGATCGGATGCGCCTCAAGCTGGTCGCGCGTCACCACGGCCTCGATCTGCGGATGCGCGCGCAGGCGCGGCAGGATTTCGGCAAGCGCGGCCTTCCGCTGCGCCGCCGTCAGCGCCTTCGAAAAATGATAATCGCCGTCGTCGCCATAGAGCAAAGGTTGCGGCAGGCCGAGCTTTTCGGCGACTTCCTTGCCAATCGCACCCGGGTTCAGCGCCTTGTCGACGCGCTGCGCGTCGGGCCAGGCATTCTGGCGATTGCGTTCGGGCAGGTCGTGGCCGCCATGGTCGGCGGTCAGCGCGACGACATAGTCGATCCCCGTCGCATCGAGCCGCGCAAAGAAATCGCCGAGCTCGCGGTCGAGCCCCGCCATCTGGATGCACATTTCGCTGCCTTCGGTGCCGGTGCTGTGGCCGACATAGTCGGTCGCAGCCAGCCCGACGATGAGGAGGTCGGTGCCGCTACCCTCACCCATCTTGCGCACCTGGCGCAGCGCGGCGGCGGTCGCGAGTACCGCGCCATCGGCCTCGGGCGACGCCATGAAACGGCGGAAATCGCCGGCGTCGCGCGCCATGCGGCCGGTGCCGACCGTGGCGCCCTTGTCGAGCGGGATCGCGATGTCGTGCGTCGTGCAATCGGCGGGCAGCGTCAGCGCCGCGCGCGGCTGGTTGATCGCGGCGGCGATCGCGGAGCTCGCCTGCTGCGCGGCCGGCGACAAGGTCGTGCCGCGATAGCTGGTGAGCCCGGTGGGCGCGAGCCACATCAGTTCGTCGGCCTGTCGGCCGCCCATCATGATCGCCGAACGATCCTTGCCCGATACCGAGACGACCTGCGCCTTCGGATCGCGCGCCTTCATCAGATCGCCGAGCGTCGGGACGAGCAGATGGTTCACCGACGGCGCATATTGGCCGCTTTTCGATGTCGTCCCCGCGACCGTCTCATCCTCGGCGCAATAAACGCGCTTGTCTTCGCGGGCGACCGACAGGTCGAAATAATTATTGGCGACGATCCCCGTGTGCGCGGGATGGTTGCCGGTCAGGATCGTCGAATGGCCGGGGCAGGTTTCGGTCGCGCCGTGCGCCTGATAGCCCGAAGGGAAGACGATGCCCGACGCGAGCCGCGCGAGACCGCCGGTGAAACGCCCGCGATATTCGGCGAACAGGTCGGCTGAAAACTGATCGACCGCGATCATCACGACAAGCTTCGGCGCCGGGGTCGTGGCTGTAACCTTTTGCGCTGGCGGTGCCGAATTCTGGGCAAGGCCGGTTCCGGCAGCGGCAACACAAAGCGCGGTGGCAAGGGCAGTGGACAGATATTTCAGCTTCACGGACGGCTTCTCCAAATGATGGCGGGGTATGGTCCCAAAAAGCGCGGGCTGTCCTCTCGTCGAAAGCCGCCTATATGGCAAGCCTTCGAACGATGAACGGGCGCGGGCAGAGCATGAATTTGACAAGTGAGGCTTTTGTGACACGCGCATGGCGAACCGTGCTGGCTTTGCTGGCGCTCGCCATCGTCATCGTCGGTCCCGCTCACGCGCAATCGACGCATATCCAGCCAAAACTGGTCGCCGAGTCGGCGGCGCCTGCCCCCGGGGGCAGCACGACACTCGCGCTGACGATGGCGCCCGAGCCGACCTGGCACGGCTATTGGGCGAATGGCGGCGACGCGGGTTTCGGCCTGTCGGTCGAATGGAACGCCCCCGAAGGCGTGACGATCGCGCCCTTCCGCTATCCGGTGCCCGACGCGCTGATCCTCTTCGGCATGATGAACCATGTCTACGAGCACCCCTATGCGCTGCTCGCCGAGGTGCAGGTCGACAAAAGCATAGCACCCGGCACCGACCTGACATTGTCGGGCGTCGCGAACTGGCTCGCCTGTACCGACAAGGTGTGCGTCCCCGAAAAAGCGGTGATTTCGGTCGCGCTGAAAGCGGGCGATGGCAAGATCGCGCCCGCCGAGCGTACCCGCTTCGACGGCTGGCGCGCGCTGCTGCCGCAGCCGCTCGACCGCCACGGCAGATGGGAGCGCAAAGGCGACATGGTGCGCTTTGCCATCCCCCTCCCCGCCAGCACCGCGATCGACGCGCCGCACCTGTTCGTCGAGACGCAGGATGTCGTCGACTATGCCGCGCCGCAACGCTTCAGCCGCAATGGCGACCACATCATCGTCGAAACGCGCGTGAAGGGCGAAAAAGCTGGGCCGGTTTCGGCGCTGCTCAAACTCGGCGGCGGGCGCGGGCTGTCGTTGACCCTCGAACCCGGCGCGGTCCCCGCCGCCGGCGAGGCCATCGCCGGGAAAACCGGCGGCATCGATATGACCCTGTTCTGGACCGCGCTCGGCGGCGCGATCCTCGGCGGGCTGATCCTGAACCTGATGCCGTGTGTCTTCCCGATCTTGAGTCTCAAGGCGCTCAGCCTCGCACGCTCGGGCGGCGATGCAAAGACCGCCAAGGTCGAGGCGCTTGCCTACACCGCGGGCGCCATCGTCACCGCGCTGCTCCTCGGCGGCGCGCTGCTCGCGCTGCGCGCGGCGGGCGAGCAGGTCGGCTGGGCGTTCCAGCTGCAACATCCGGTGAGCGTGCTCGCGCTGCTGATCCTTTCGCTGGCGATTACATTGAACCTGCTCGGCGCCTATGAACTGCCATCCTTCGGCCGCGGACAGGCGCTCGTCGACAAGGGCGGTGCGGCGGGCGGCTTCTGGACCGGCGCGCTCGCCGCTTTCGTGGCGACGCCGTGCAGCGGCCCGTTGCTCGGCGCGGCGCTCGGCGCGACGCTGGTGCTGCCGGCGTGGGCAGCGCTGCCGATCTTCGGCGGCCTGGGACTGGGCCTCGCCCTGCCCTTCCTCGCGATCGGCTTTGTACCCGCGCTCAGGAACCGGCTGCCGAAGCCGGGACCGTGGATGGACCGCTTCCGCAAATGGATGGCGCTGCCAATGGGGCTCACGACGCTCGCGCTCGCATGGCTGCTCTGGCGGCAACTCGGCGGCGGCGAGCAGCTCCTCTGGCCGATCCTCGCGGTTGCCATGGCGCTTGTCCTGCTCACGCATTACGGCGCGATCCAGCGCGGCGACCGGCGGTCGTGGCTGCTCTACGCCTCGGGCCTGCTCCTGCTTGTCAGCCTCGCGGGAACCGTAACCGAAGTCGCCGAGGCCGAACGCACCGCCGACGGCGCCGGATCGACCTTCTCCCCCGATGCGCTCGCCAAGGCGCGCGCCACCGGCAAGCCGGTGTTCGTCTATTTCACCGCCGACTGGTGCCTTTCCTGCAAGGCGAACGAGGCGGGAGCGATCAACCGCGAGGTGGTACAAAATGCGTTCGACAAGGCGGGCGTCGTCACGCTCGTCGGCGACTGGACCAACGGCGACCCCGTCATCACGCGGACGCTCGCCGAGCATGGCCGCAACAGCGTGCCGCTCTACCTCTGGTATGCGCCGGGCGCCGCTAAGCCCGAAATCCTGCCGCAGATCCTGACCCCGGGACTGCTCGCCGACAAGGTTGGCGGCTGATGGCCAAACAGCGCGCCGACCAGCTGCTCGTCGACCGTGGCCTCGCCGAAAGCCGGACGCGCGCGCAGGCGCTCATCCTTGCGGGGCTCGCCTTTGTCGGCGACCGCAAGATCGACAAGGCCGGGCAGCAGGTTGCCGAGGATGCAGAGATCAGCGTCAAGGGCCGCGATCATCCGTGGGTATCGCGCGGCGGCATCAAGCTCGATCACGCGCTGACGCACCTCGGCTGGGACGTGACGGACGCGGTCGCGATCGACGTCGGATCATCGACCGGCGGGTTCACCGATGTGCTGCTCAGCCGCGGCGCGGCGCGCGTCTATGCGGTGGATTCGGGCACCAACCAGCTTGCGTGGAAGCTGCGGCAGGACGAACGCGTCATCGTCCACGAACAGACGAGCGCGCGTATCCTGACCGCTGCACATATCCCCGAACCGATCGACCTGATCGTCTGCGATGCAAGCTTCATCGCGCTGTCGAAGGTGTTGCCGGTGCCGATGTCCTTCGCGCGGGACGGCGCGCGCATGGTCGCGCTGATCAAGCCGCAGTTCGAAGCCGAGCGGCATGAGGTCGGCAAGAAGGGCGTCGTTCGCGACGCCGCGGTGCACACGCGCGTTTGCGCCGAAGTGCGGGGCTGGCTGACCGGCGAAGGCTGGGACGTTATCGACCTCGTCGAAAGCCCGATCACCGGCCCCGAAGGAAATGTGGAATTTCTGATCGCTGCGGTGAAGCGAGCCGCTTGACGCTGCGCCGCACAATCGCGACACCATGCAACGGATTCGCGTGTGGGGGATAATGCGGAGATGACCGAAATCGCAACGCCGGGGCAGCTTCGCATGTCCTATCTGCGCTGGGCGCTCGTCACGGTTCCGGCGATCGTGCTCGCAGGCAGCCTGTCGGGTCTGCTCTCGAACAGCGGTTACGGCAATCGCTGGTTCGCGTCGCTCGACCTGCCGCCGATCACCCCGCCGGGCTGGGTGTTCGGCACCGTCTGGCCGCTCCTCTATATCTGCCTCGGCCTGTCGCTCGCGATGATCCTCCACGCGCGCGGCGCGAAGGGGCGCGGCTTTGCGCTGCTGCTCTTCTTCGTCCAGCTCATCGCCAATTTCGCCTGGTCGCCGCTGTTTTTCGGACAGCATCAGGTAACGACCGCGCTCTATGTGATCATCTTCATCCTGATGGTGACGGTCGCCACCGCCTTCGCCTTTGCGCCGATCCGCAAGGCGGCGGCATGGCTGCTCGTCCCCTATATGATCTGGCTGAGCTTTGCCGCGATCCTCAATTTCCAGATCGATCAGCGCAATCCCGATGCCGAAACCCTTGTCCCCGCCGCCGCCAGCACCCAAATAGGATGACGGCAAGGGGATAGCCCCGACGAAGGAATATGAGACATGCAGAGCGAAAACCGCTTTTTCGACGATCTGGCCAAGATGGTGAACGGCATTGCCGGAACCGTCGCGGGCGCGGGCCGCGAAGCCGAGTCCGCGATGCGCGACCGCGCCAAGGAATGGGTTGGCCGCATGGATTTCGTCAGCCGCGAGGAATTCGAGGCGGTGAAGAAAATGGCCGCGACCGCGCGCGCTGAGGCCGAAGCGCTGAAAGCGCGGCTCGACAAGCTCGAAGGCGTGACGAAGCCAGCGGCAGCGCCCAAGGCGGCGGCGGCGCCGAAGGCCGCGGCGAAGCCTGCTGCAAAATCCGCTGCCAAGCCCGCGGCGAAGCCGAAGGCAAAGTAATGCGTCGCCCCTGCGAAGGCAGGGGCCGCTGGCAACCTTGCGCAATGCCGATAGCGGCCCCCGCCTTCGCGGGGGCGACGTCGTTAGCTGGACTCGCCAGCGTAGATCGAACCCGCTAAAGGCGCGCGCATGAGTGACGATATTTACGACGACGAAGACGGCCAGGACGCGGCACCGATGGAGATGCTGGCGTCCTATTTCGCCGCGCACGACTGGCCGCACGAGATGGTCGGCGAGGACGAGATCGTCGCGACCGCCCAGGGCAGCTGGACGACCTATGAGCTGCGCGCCGTGTGGCGCGCCGACGATGGCGTCATCCAATTGCTCGCCTTTCCTGACATCCGTGTCGTCGAGGACAAGCGCGCCGTGGCGCATGAGGCACTCGCGCTGATTAACGAACAATTATGGCTCGGCCATTTCGAGCTGTGGTCGAATAGCGGCACGATATTGTTCCGCCACGGTATGCTGCTCGGCGCCGACGCGGCGCTGCCGCTCGATCTCACCGAAACGCTGATCGAAAGCGCGATCGACGAGTGTGAGCGCTTTTACCCCGTGTTCCAGTTCGTGCTGTGGGGCGGCAAATCGCCCGCCGAGGCGCTCGCCGCGTCGCTCATCGAAACGCGCGGCGAAGCCTAACCCGATATTTTTTCGAAGCGCGTCAGCCCCGGCCCCAGTTCGTTCGGCCCGATCGCCAGCGCCTCGCCGCTCCAGTCGGCGACGAAGAGCGTCTTGCGGCCGGTGCCTTGCGGAACGCTCGCACGATTGCCTTCGATGACCAGCCCGCGCGACGGATTGTCGCGCGCCTCGGCTGCGATCGCGATCAACGCGCCGTAATTTTCCTTGTCGCGTCCCTGGATCATCAGGTTGTTCGCGATCCGCCCGGTCGATCCCGCCGGCAGGTCGATCAGGTAATTGGTCGCGGTGCCCTGCGTATCGTCGAAGCTGTTGTCGCGGATTTCGACGCGCGGCGAGCGGGTCTTGAGATAATGGCCGCCGCTGCCCTTTTCGAAGCGCGTGCGCGTGACGACGACGCGGCCATAGACGCCGGTATAAACGCTGTGCGCGCAGCTGAGGCCGCGGTCGCAGCGGCCGAGGCGCGAGAAGGTCGAACGGTCGATCGTCAGCGTCGCCGCCGGATCGTCGGCGGTGAGGATACCTTCCTCGCTGCCCCGGAACAGGCTGTTCACGACGTCGAGATTGCTTTGTTCGAGGCGGATGCCCGCGCCATTGCCGTCGGGGACGCGCATATTCTGGAACACGATCCCGTCGACCCGCGCGCCGGCACCGCGCAGCACCAGCGCCGCCTTGCCCTCGCACGTCACGCCGTCGAAGATCGCGCGGCCGGGCTCGGCCGCGACGAACGCGATCCGCCCCGCGGTCTGCACCGCGCAGTCGCGATGATAGCCGGGGGCGACACGGATCGTGCCCTCGCCTTCGCCGATCGCATCGACGGCGTCCTGCAGCCGCCCGAAACTGCGGCCATCGACGCTGTAAGGTGCGCCCCCGGTCTGCGCGGGCAGCGGCACCGGCGCGAGAAGAAGGGGGAGGGCGAGCAGCGGCAGCAAGGGCCGGCGGAGAAGTGCCTTGAACATGCGCCGCCCATAGCGGCTTTCGGCGTGTCCGTCGTTGGCGAAGCTGGTTAACCGCGCGCCTGTCCCCTTATCGGACAGGCGCGCCGACGCGGGTTAATCCAGATTGGGTCGGAGCCAGCGCGTCGCGGTTTCGATATCGACGCCGCGCCGCTGCGCATAGTCTTCCAGCTGGTCACTGCCGATCCGCGCGACGCCGAAATACTGGCTTTCGGGATGCCCGAAATAGAAGCCGCTGACCGCCGCCGTCGGCAGCATCGCAAAGCTTTCGGTCAGCACGAGCCCGGCATTGTCACCCGCCGCGAGCAGATCGAACAGGATCGGCTTGAGGCTGTGGTCGGGGCAGGCGGGATAGCCGGGGGCCGGACGGATGCCGCGATATTCCTCCTTGATCAGCGCCTCGTTGGTCAGCTGTTCGCCGGGCGCATAGCCCCATAGCGTCGTGCGGACATGCTGATGCAGCCGCTCGGCGAAAGCCTCGGCGAAGCGGTCGGCCAGCGCTTTCAGCAAAATGTCCGAATAATCGTCCTTGTCGGCGCGGAAGCGTTCCGAATGCGGCTCGATGCCGTGGATGCCGACCGCAAAGCCGCCCATCCAGTCGCCCGCCGGATCGATGAAATCGGCGAGGCACATGTTGGCGCGGTCGCGGCTCTTCTTGATCTGCTGGCGCAGGAAGGGAAGCGTCACATGGCGCTCCTCTTCGGCGAGGTGGATGGTGACGCTGTCGCCATCGCGCGCGCACGGCCAGAAAGCGCACACGCCGCGTGCGGTCAGCCACTTCTCTGCGATCAGTCTGTCGAGCATCGCATCGGCGTCGGCCTTGAGCGCCTGCGCCGTCTCGCCGACCACATCGTCTTCAAGGATCGACGGGTATGTGCCGTGCAGCTCCCACGCGCGGAAAAAGGGCGTCCAGTCGATGCACTCACGCAAATCTTCGAGCGACCAGTCGTCGAAGCGGTGCAGGCCGGGTTGCAGCGGCGGCGCCGGCTTGTCGCTGAGATAGGCGTCGTAATAATTGGCACGCGCCTCTTCGAGGGTGTGCAGCACGCTCTGCCCCTTGCCCGCGCGCACGTCGCGGACATGGGCATAATCGTCCTTATAGCCCTGCACATACGCGTCGCGCCCGGTGTCGCTGACCAGCGAGGTCGCAACACCGACCGCGCGGCTCGCGTCGAGGACATGGAGCACCGGCCCCTGATAGGCGGGGTCGATGCGCAGCGCGGTATGGACCTTCGAGGTCGTCGCGCCGCCGATCAACAGCGGCATCGTCATCCCCGCGCGCTGCATCTCCTCAGCCACCGTCACCATCTCGTCGAGCGAGGGCGTGATGAGGCCCGACAGGCCGATCATGTCGGCGTCATTCTCGTTCGCCGCCTCGAGAATTTTCGACCAGGGCACCATCACGCCAAGGTCGACGATCTCGAACCCGTTGCACTGGAGCACGACGCCGACGATATTCTTGCCGATGTCGTGAACGTCGCCCTTCACGGTCGCCATCACGACCTTGCCCTTGCCCTTCGCGCCCGGCTCCTTCGATGCCTCGATGAAGGGCAGCAGGTGCGCGACCGCCTTTTTCATCACGCGCGCCGATTTCACCACCTGCGGCAGGAACATCTTGCCCGACCCGAACAGGTCGCCGACGACGTTCATGCCGTCCATCAGCGGCCCTTCGATCACCTCGATCGGGCGCGGCATCAGCAGGCGCATTTCCTCGGTATCGTCGACGACATAGGCGTCGATGCCCTTGACCAGCGCATGTTCGAGCCGCTTCGCGACTTCCCAGCCGCGCCATTCCTCCGCCGCCTTTTCCTGTGCGGGGTTGCTACCCTTGTAACGCTCGGCGAGCGCGATCAGCCGTTCGGTCGGGCTTTCGGCCTCGCCCTCGACCTTGCGGTTGAGCACGACGTCCTCGACCGCCTGGCGCAGTTCGGGGTCGATCGTGTCGTAAACGTCGAGCTGGCCCGCGTTGACGATCGCCATGTCGAGCCCAGCGGGGATCGCATAATAGAGGAAGACGCTGTGCATCGCGCGGCGCACGACCTCATTGCCGCGAAAGCCGAAGGACAGGTTCGAGAGGCCGCCCGAGAAATGGACGTGCGGGCAGCGGACACGAATTTCCTTCACCGCTTCGATGAAGTCGACGGCATAATTGTCATGCTCCTCGAGCCCCGTCGCGACCGCGAACACGTTCGGATCGAAGATGATGTCCTCGGGCGGAAAGCCGATGCCGACGAGAAGCTTGTAGGCGCGCTCGCAAATCTCGATCTTGCGCTCTTTGGTGTCGGCCTGTCCGACCTCGTCGAACGCCATCACGACGACCGCGGCGCCGTAAGCCATGCACTTGCGTGCATGCGCGAGGAACGGCTCCTCGCCTTCCTTCATGCTGATCGAATTGACGATCGGCTTGCCGGGAACGCATTTCAGCCCCGCCTCGATGACATCCCATTTCGAGCTGTCGATCATCACCGGGATGCGCGCGATGTCGGGTTCGGCGGCGATGAGCTTCAAAAAGGTCGTCATCGCATATTCGGCGTCGAGCAGGCCTTCGTCCATGTTGACGTCGATGACCTGCGCGCCATTTTCGACCTGCTGGCGCGCGACCTCGACCGCCGCGGTATAATCGTCGGCGAGGATCAGCTTTTTGAACGCCGCCGATCCGGTAACGTTGGTGCGCTCGCCGATATTGACGAAGCTGGAGGAGGCGGCGGTGGTCATCGGATAATCCTGAAACTGAGTATTAGGCAGCGAGCGGGCGGGCGAGGACGAGATCGTCGTAAAGCTTGCCGCCGACATTGAACTGGCGCGTGCTGAGGTCAGCGAACCCCTGTTTGCGATAGAAAGCGAGCGCGCGCTGGTTTCCGGCATAGACGCCGAGAAGCAGGCGGCGATGGCCGCTCGCCGCTTCCAGCGCCTGTTTCATCAACGCCGCGCCGAGACCCGTGCCGTGGAAACGCGACAGCGAATAAATGCGCTTCAACTCGATATCGCCCTCAAGTGCGGCGGCGAGGTCGGGCTTGCCGACCAACGCGAACCCGATCGGCGCGCCGCCGGGCTGCGCCTCGGCGATCCATGCCCGACCCCCGTCTGCGAGATAGGCCAGATAGGCCGCTTCACTATGCTGTGCAGCGCAGTGGCCGACGATCGCATCGCCGTCGAGGATGCCCGCGAAGGTTTCAAGAAAGGTCGCGGCGCCGATCAGCGCGAGCGCCGATGCGTCATCCGCTCCGGCTTCGCGGACCGTCCATGTCGGATTGTCGGTCATCGGTTCAGGCCGCCATGGTGAAGGGCTCGAGCCCCGCGAGCCGCGTGCGCACCGGTACTTCGGGAATCGCACGCGGAGCGAGCCCCTCGATCGCCTTCGCCATCGCCGCAATATGCGCTGGCGTCGAACCGCAGCAGCCGCCGAGGATATTGACCTGCCCATGCTCGGCCCATTCGCGCACGAGTCCCGCGGTCGTGTCGGGCATCTCGTCATATTCGCCCAGCTCGTTGGGCAGGCCCGCGTTCGGATAGACCATCACCAGCGCGTCGGCGATGTCGGAGAGCACGCGGACATGCGGGCGCAGCTGCGACGCACCGAACGAGCAGTTGAGGCCGATCGTCAGCGGCTTGGCATGGCGTACCGCATACCAGAAGGCCTCGACGGTATGCCCCGACAGGTTGCGCCCGCTGAGGTCGGTGAGCGTCATCGAGATCATCAGCGGCAGTTCGCGCCCGACCTTCGCTTCGGCCTCGAGCGTCGCGGCGATCCCCGCCTTGGCGTTGAGCGTATCGAAGATCGTCTCGATCAGGATGAAGTCGGCACCGCCTTCGGCCAAGGCCACGACCTGATCGAGATAGACATTCTTGAGCTCGTCGAAGTCGATCTCGCGATAGCCGGGATTGTTGACGTCGGGCGACAGCGACAGCGTCTTGTTCGTCGGCCCGACCGCGCCCGCGATGAAGCGGCGGCGGCCGTCCCGCTCCTGATAGCGATCGGCCGCTTCGCGCCCCAGTCGCGCACTTTCGTGGTTGATGTCGGCGACCAGATGCTCGGCGCCATAATCGGCCTGGCTGATGGTGTTGGCGCTGAAGGTGTTGGTCGACACAATGTCCGACCCCGCCGCCAGATAGGCTTCGCCGATCGCGGTGACGACGTCGGGGCGCGTCAGCGCGAGGATGTCGTTATTGCCCTTCTGATCGTGCGACAGCCCGAGGTTGCCGGCATAGTCGGCCTCGACCAGCTTGCGGAGCTGGATCTGCGTTCCCCAGCCGCCGTCGGTCAGCAGGATGCGCTCCTTTGCCGCCGCCTGCAGGGCTTCGCGTGCGCTGCTCGTCAAATTGGCGGTCATGCGGCTTTCTCCGTCGCGGGCGCCGCCGCCGGGCGCAGGCCCAGCAAGTGGCAGATGGCGTAGCTCAGTTCGGCGCGGTTGAGCGTGTAGAAGTGAAAATCGCGCACCCCGCCCGCATAGAGACGGCGGCACATTTCGGCGGCGATCGTCGCCGCGACAAGCTGGCGCGCAGCGGGCAGGTCGTCGAGCCCCTCGAACAGCGAGATCATCCACGCGGGGATCGCGGTGCCGCACATATCGGCCATGCGCCGCGTCTGCGACACGTTCGACACGGGCAGGATGCCGGGGATGATCGGCGCGTCGATGCCAGCCGCCGCCGCCGCGTCGCGAAAGCGCAGGAAGCTGTCGGGCGAGAAGAAGAATTGCGTGATCGCGCGCGTCGCGCCCGCATCGAGCTTGCGCTTGAGGTTGTCGAGATCGGACTGCGGACAATCGGCGTCGGGATGCGTTTCGGGGTAGGCGGCGACCGAAATGTCGAACGGCGCAATCGCCTTCAGCCCCGCGACGAGTTCGATCGCATTGGCATAACCATCGGGATGCGCGCGGTACGGCGCGCCGCCCGGGACATCGCCGCGCAGCGCGACAATATGCCGCACCCCGGCGTCCCAATAGGCCTGCGCGACCTCATCGATCTCGGCGCGCGAGGCCTCGACGCAGGTCAGGTGCGCGGCAGGCGGAACGGCGCTTTCGGCGGCGATGCGCGCGACGGTCGCATGCGTGCGCTCGCGCGTCGATCCACCCGCGCCATAAGTGACCGACACGAAGCTCGGGCCGAGCGGCTCGAGCGTGCGGAAGGTATCCCACAGCTGCGCTTCCATCTTCTCGGTCTTGGGCGGGAAAAATTCGAAGCTGACGCCGATGTCGCCTTCGAGATTGGCGAACAGCGGCGACGCCGCGGCGCGGCGCGCCTCCGCCAGCGAGTTCAAGTTCGACGTCATGCCGCAAGCCTTTTATTTTGTCCGTCACCAATGACGGGAGGTTGATCTTCATCGCTGCGACGGCGGCCGAGCCATAGCTTCACGGCCAGCTCCCCACCTTCCAGCGTCTGGGTATTTTCCAGCAGCAGCCCGGCCGACGCGAACCAGCCGCGGATCTGCGCGTCCGAAAAGCCGAGGCGTGCGTGCGCCGCAAAGTTACGCAACTCTTCATCCTCGTGCGGCGCAAAGTCGACGACGAGCAAATGGCCGCCGCCGCGCAGCACGCGGCTCGCCTCGGCGATCACGCGGTCGGGCTCGTGCGCGAAATGCAGCGCCTGATGGATGACGATGCTGTCGATGCTCGCGTCGGCGACCGGCAAATTCAGGAAGTCGCCCTGGAGCAGGTCGACGGGAACCGATTGCCCCGCCAGCTTGGTGCGCGCGATGCGCAGCATTTCGGGGCTGCGATCGAGCGCGGTGATGCGGCGCGCGGTCGGCGCGAAGATTTCGGCCATCCGGCCGGTGCCGGTGCCGATGTCGAGCAGGTGCCCGAGCCGGCGGTTGTGCATCATCGCCAGCATCGCAGCCTCGACCTCGCTTTCGGCGACGTGACGCGAGCGGATCGCATCCCATTCGGCGGCATGTTCGGCGAAATAGCGTTCGGCGGACGCGGCGCGCTCGTCGCGCACCGCCGCCAGCCGCCGCGCATCATGCGCGATGACCCGCGTCTCACGCGCGGAGAAGGGCCATTTTTCGGCTTGCCCGATAATGTCGGCGACCGGCCCGCCGTTCGCGATGCGCAGGAAAACCCAGCTTCCTTCGCGCCGCCGCTCGACGATCCCGGCCTCGACAAGGATCCGGACATGGCGCGACACGCGCGGCTGGCTTTGGTCGAGCACGACCGCCAATTCGCCGATCGCGAGCTCCATCTCGCGCAAAAGCGCGACGACTCGCAATCGCGTCGGGTCCGCGAGGGCACGGAAAATGTCGATCAGCTCGCTCATGGGGCAACATATAAAGCTTTCTTTATATCCGGTCAACCAAGCGCCGCTCGCCTATTTCCGCCACACACCCTTCAGCCGGGACCGAATTACGACGAAACACCCGGGCTCGGGCAAAAAGGGCGTTGCGTGCCATTTGGCGAGGGGGTAATTCTGCGCGCGATTGGCAAATTTCGGGATCGATCAGTCCTGTGCCGATCGGTCAGTTCAAACCGAGAGGGGTATTCCCAAATGAAGAAATCGATCACTCTGTCGCTCGTCCTCGCCGCCTCGATGGGCCTCGCTGCTTGCGCCGAAAAGGCCGCCGACGACACGGCTGCCGCAACCGAAGATGCAGCTGCGACCGTCGAAGGCGCTGCTGATGGCGCGATGGAAGCGGCCGAAGGCGCTGCCGACGCGACCGCCGTTGCTGCTGGCGAAGCCGGCGCCGCTGCCGACGCCGCTGGTGCGGCTGCTGCCGACGCGGGCGCCGATGCGGCCACCAAGGCTGCTGACAAGGCGACCGAAGCTGCCGGCGCTGCCAAGGAAGCTGCCGATGCTGCCAAGGGCGCGCTGGAAGAAGCCAAGAAGTAAGCATCTTTTCGGCCCTTCAGGCCGAAGAAATGCCAAAGAAAAAGGGGGGTCGCCGGTTCGCCGGTGGCCCCTTTTTCATTCGCCGCAGGTATCAATCGGCGCAGTTGCCAAGCCCCTGATCCGTCGTTACCTCTCAGTCCCTATGGCCGTCGCCCGGCCATTGCATTCGAAAGGAATATCATGCGCAAGATCATCATCGCCTCGATGGCCGCCGCGGCCTTCAGCCTCGCCGCCTGCTCGGAAAAGACCCAGGACGCCGCTTCGGAAACCGCCACTTCGGCCGCCGATGACGCCGCCGCCGCTGGCGATGCCGCTGCCGACGCCGCCGCTGGCGCTGCCGACGCGACGGCTGCTGCCGCCGACGAAGCCGCCGATGCGACCGCCGCCGCCGCCGACAAGGCCGGCAACGCCGTCGAAGGCACCGTGAACGCCGCTGGCGAAGCCGCCGACAAGGCCGGCGCCAATATCGCCGAAGAAACCAAGAAGGCCGAAGCCAACGACAAGAAGTAAGTCGTCGGCACGCCTTCGGGCTGATATCGGGGCTCCATCCACCACGGATGGAGCCCTTTTTCATGGGAGCGCATGCGATGATCGACCTTCGGATGGCGGGCCCCGCGCTCGCGATGCTGATCCTGACGACGGGATGCAGCCGCACCGACAATGAGCCGGGTCCCGGCGGCGTGACCGTCAGCGAGGCGAAGGCGCTCGACGATGCCGCCGAAATGCTCGAAAGCCGCGACAGCGCCGCGCCGGCCGAGCCGGGCAAGGCGGTGGACGACACGGCAAAGGCCGACAAATTGCGCCTTCCCCTCGCCGCACCGAGCGGATAGGTTGAGCGCGCCCCGCGACTGGCGCTGAAGATGGAATCCCATCGGGAAGCGGGGCCGGCCGGCAGGCTGTCTTGAGCCGCGCGCCTGGGTGATCCATCGCCAGCGCAAGGACATCCGCATGACCGATACGCCCGCCACCACGCCCGGCACCACCGTCGTCTTCCTGCTCTTTCCCGGTATCACCCAGCTCGATTTCACCGCGCCCGCGCAGGCGCTATCGCGCATGCCCGGTGCCAGGCTCGCGGGCGCCGCGGCCAACCTCGATCCGATTATGACCGACAGCGGCTTTGCGATCGTGCCGACGCATGATTTCGCGGACGCGCCACAGGCCGACATTCTCTGCATCCCCGGTGGCCATGGCGTCGCCGACGCATTGGGCGACCCCGCGACGATAGATTTCATCGTGCGACAGGCGGCGGGCGCCGAGTGGGTGACGAGCGTCTGCACCGGCGCCTTTCTGCTCGGTCGCGCCGGGCTGCTCGACGGCAAGCGCGCGACGACGCACTGGGGCTATACCCATCTGCTGCCGCTCGTCGGTGCCGAGCCGGTGAAGGCGCGTGTCGTCGAGGACGGGAATGTCGTGACCAGCGGCGGCGTCACCTCGGGGCTCGATTTCGCGCTGACTCTGATCGCCCGGCTGCGCGGCGACGCGGTCGCACAGGCGATCCAGCTCGCGATCGAATATGATCCCGCGCCGCCCTTCCCCGGCGGCCATCCCGACCGCGCGCCCAAGGCGATCACCGCGGGATTGAAAGAGCATGTCTATGACGCCGCCGCGGCGCGGATGGAGGCGGCGCTGACGGGCGGCTAGCGGCAGCCCGCGAGCGCGATTTCGTAAAGTTTCGGCCAATATTTGCCGGTGACGAACAGGCGCTTCGTTTTCGCGTCCCAGGCAATGCCGTTGAGCACGCTGTCGGTCCCGCTGACACCCGCATCGGCCTTGAGCCCCGTCAGGTCGACGAGCGAGACGACGTTGCCGGTCGCGGGATCGATGCGGACGATGAAGTCGGTCATCCACACATTCGCCCAGATCTGGCCGTCGATCGTCTCCAGCTCGTTGATCATCGAGATCGGCCGGCCGCCGAAGCGCACCGTGACGCGCCTCTGCTCCTTCATCGTCGCGGGATCGAAGAAGCGGAGTTCGGTCGTGCCGTCGCTGAGCACCAGACTGCCGTCGACCATCGACACGCCCCAGCCCTCGCCTTCATATTTGAAGGTGCCGACGGGTTTCAGATCCTTGATCGACCAGCGGTTGCCGACGCCGCCCTGCCAGGTCACACCGATGATCTGGTCGCCCCAGCGCGTGATGCCCTCGCCGAACTGGTCCGACGGCAGCTTTGTCTGCGCCAGCGCCTTGCCGGTCTTGAGGTCGAGCCGCGCCACGCGTGACTGACCATATTGGCCGGTGGCTTCGTAAAGATGCCCCTCGTCCCAGAAGAGCCCTTGGGTGAAGCTGGTCGCCTCGTGCGGGAAGGTTTCGACGATGCGGTATCCGCAGCGTTCGATCGGCGCGGGCGTTGCCGCCGCCGGAGGATCGACGAGCAGCGCGAAGGCGAGGACGAACATCATCGCCGCCCAAGCTATGCCGCATCGCCTGAACTGGCAATGAGAGAACTGCCGTGCCCCTGCGAAGGCAGGGGCCCATCTATTGCCAAAGCCTTTTCGACCGCCGGTTGTTTGGAGAGGCACCTTTCGGTGATGGGCCCCTGCCTTCGCAGGGGCACGGCAGGCACAAAAAAGGGCCGGAGGATTTCTCCCCCGGCCCTCTCTTTATTGGCTGAGTGCCGAACGGTTTGGACTTAGAAGTCCATGCCGCCCATGCCGCCCATGCCGCCGCCGCCCATGGGCATGGCGGGCTTGTCGTCGGGCGTTTCGGCAATGCCGGCTTCGGTGGTGATCAGCAGACCGGCAACCGAGGCAGCATCCTGAAGCGCGGTGCGCACGACCTTGGTCGGGTCGATGACACCGGCCTTGACCAGGTCTTCATAGACGTCGGTCGAAGCGTTGAAGCCGAAGTTGCTGTCGTTCTGGTCGAACAGCTTGCCTGCGACGACACCGCCGTCGAAGCCAGCATTTTCAGCGATCTGGCGAACCGGAGCCTGCAGCGCGCGACGGATGATGTCGATGCCGCGGGTCTGGTCTTCGTTGACGCCCGACATGCCGTCGAGAGCCTTGGTCGCGTACAGAAGCGCCGTACCGCCGCCGGGGACGATGCCTTCTTCGACCGCAGCGCGGGTCGCGTGGAGCGCGTCGTCGACGCGATCCTTGCGTTCCTTCACTTCGACTTCCGAAGCGCCGCCGACCTTGATCACGGCAACACCGCCGGCGAGCTTCGCCAGACGTTCCTGCAGCTTTTCCTTGTCATAGTCGCTGGTCGTCGTTTCGATCTGCGCACGGATCTGTTCGACGCGGCCCTTGATCGCGTCATGGTCGCCAGCACCATCGACGATGGTGGTGTTGTCCTTGTCGATCGTGACGCGCTTGGCCTGGCCCAGCATGTTCAGCGTGACCGACTCAAGCTTGATGCCCAGGTCTTCGCTGATCATTTCACCGGCGGTGAGGATCGCGATGTCCTGCAGCATCGCCTTGCGGCGATCGCCGAAGCCCGGTGCCTTGACGGCAGCGACCTTCAGGCCGCCGCGCAGGCGGTTGACCACCAGCGTTGCGAGCGCTTCGCCTTCGATGTCCTCGGCGATGATGAGGAGCGGACGGCCCGACTGCACCACGGCTTCGAGGATCGGAAGCATCGACTGGAGGTTCGACAGCTTCTTTTCGAAGATCAGGATGTACGGATCCGAAAGCTCGACGAGCATCTTTTCGGGGTTGGTGATGAAGTAGGGCGACAGATAACCGCGGTCGAACTGCATGCCTTCGACGACGTCGAGTTCGAAATCGAGGCCCTTGGCTTCCTCGACGGTGATCACGCCTTCCTTGCCGACCTTTTCCATGGCTTCGGCGATCTTGTCGCCGACTTCCTTGTCGCCATTGGCCGAGATGATGCCGACCTGCGCGATTTCAGACGTGCCCGAAACCGGCTTCGACTGCGCCTTGATCGTTTCGACAACCTTGCCGACCGCGAGGTCGATGCCGCGCTTCAGGTCCATCGGGTTCATGCCGGCGGCAACCGACTTCATGCCTTCGCGCACGATCGCCTGCGCCAGAACGGTCGCGGTGGTGGTGCCGTCGCCGGCCTTGTCGTTCGCCTTCGATGCGACTTCGCGCAGCATCTGGGCGCCCATGTTCTCGAACTTGTCCTTGAGTTCGATTTCCTTGGCGACGGTGACGCCGTCCTTGGTGATGCGGGGCGCGCCGAAGCTCTTGTCGATCACGACGTTGCGGCCCTTGGGACCGAGGGTCACCTTCACCGCGTCGGCGAGGGTGTCGACGCCGCGCAGGATGCGCTCACGCGCGTCGCGGCTGAATTTTACGTCTTTAGCAGCCATGTGCTTGTTCCTTCAAAAAAGGCGCAGAAAACTGCGCAACTTTACACTGAATTCGATGAAATCGCTCAGGCGATGACGCCGAGGATGTCCGATTCCTTCATGATCAGCAGCTCTTCGCCGTCGACCTTGACTTCGGTGCCCGACCATTTGCCGAACAGGATGCGGTCGCCCGCCTTGACGTCGAGCGGGGTCACCTTGCCGTCATCGGCGCGGGTGCCGGTGCCGACCGAGACGACTTCGCCTTCCTGCGGCTTTTCCTTGGCGGTGTCGGGGATGATGATGCCGCCAGCCGTCTTTTCTTCGGCTTCGATACGGCGAACAAGCACGCGGTCGTGCAGCGGACGAAATTGCATGGAAATCCCTCCAGAGATGGAAATGATGTCGTTTAGCACTCACAGGACGCGAGTGCTAACAGTCGGCCATATGGGTGGGAGTCAGATAGGCGTCAAGCGCAGGGGTACAAGATTCTCGCGAAGTTTTTGCGTCAGGCCGGAAGCAGGCCGAGGCGGGCGCGCATCCGCCAGCGGAGCAGCAGCACCGCCGAGACGACGACCAGCCCCACCGCAAGCCCGATCCACACCCCGACGCCGGCGAGCGGCGTCCAGAAGCCGAGATAGATGGCGGTGCCATAACCCGCGATCCAGTAACCGCAGATCGCGATGATCATCGGGGTGCGCGTATCCTGCAATCCGCGCAGCACCCCCGCGGCCACCGCCTGCGCGCCATCGAAGAGCTGGAAGGCGGCGGCGACGACGAGGAACTGCATCGCGAAACCGACGAGCGCGGCGTTGCGCGCGGCATCGACGTCGACATAGATCGACAGCACGAGCGACGGGAACAGCCACATGATAAGCGCGGTCAGCCCCATGAAACCGATGCCGAGCACCAGCGACGCCTGTCCCGCGTGCGCGATACCGCTATGGTCGCGCGCGCCATAGGCCAGGCCGACGCGGATCGTCGCCGCCTGCGCGACGCCGAAGGGGATCTGAAAGGCGAGCGCCGCGACCTGCAGCGCGATCGTGTGCCCCGCCAGTTCGGTTTCGCCGATGCGGCCCATCAGGAAGGCGGCGCCGGTGAACAGCCCCGCCTCGGCCAGAATCGTCAGGCTGATCGGGGTGCCGATGCGCAGCATCTCGAAAAAGCGCGTCCATTCGGACCGCCACCAGTTGCCGAACAGATGATAGCGCCGCAGCCGCCGGTCGCTCTGGATGACGACGACATAGGCGATCAGCATCAGGAAGCTGGTCATCACGCTCGAGATCGCCGAGCCGTGCAGCCCGAGCGCGGGCATGCCGAGGTGGCCGAACACCAGCACCCAGTTGCCGAGCGCGTTGACGAACAACGCGCCGAAGGTGATCGCGGTCGCGATCGTCGGCCGTCCGAGCGCCGAGACGAAGATGCGCAGCACCGCCGCCGCGATCATCGGGAACATGCCCCACATCAGGATCAACAGGAAGCCCGCAGCGCGCGCCGAGGTTTCGGCCGGCTGCCCCGTCGCGAGCATGATCGGCCCGCCCGCGGCGCAGATGCCCATGAAGAGGAGCGAGACGAACGCGCTGAGCCACAGCGCCATGCGCACGGTGCGCCGCACCTCGCGCACCGCATGCTTGCGGCGCCCGAGCTCGGCGGCGATCAGCGGCGCCGACGCCCCGACAAGCCCCGATCCGGTCCACAGCAGGAGCCCGAAGATCGCGACGCCGAGCGACGAGGCGGCGAGCGCCGCGTCGCCGAGCCGCGCCACGAAAATGACGTCGATCGCGTGGACGAGCATTTGCAACAGATTCGCCGCCGCCAACGGCACAGCAAGCGCCAGCGTCGCGCGAAATTCGGCGCGGAGGCTCGGCGGTGTTTCCGCGGTCAGAGGGGCGGCCTGATGCAGCATAGCCGGCCCGGATAGGCTTATGAATGTTACGGTTCAAGTGCGCGGCAGCGTCGGCGGGTCAATTGTCGGCGGGGGTGGCAGAAAGGCAACAGCGAACAGCCTTCCCCCTCGATGGGGGAAGGATACGCAGCCTTATCGCGAAGCGATTAGGCGAAGTTGGATGGGGGTGATGGTGCGTTCAAGCATCATCGTTTCAGGCCGAGACCGCACCCCCTCCGCTGCGCCCCGGATCAAGTCCGGGGCTCGCTGCCTCCCCCATCAAGGGGGAGGTTTTTAGGCCCACACCCCGGCCATCTCGACCGCGAACGCGATGAAGGTCAGCGTCAGCCCGACGACGAACAGCCGGTAGGCATAGGCAAGATAGCGATATTTGCGCCGCGCGAGGACGACGCCATTCTGGTAGGTATCGCGCAGCATCGTCTCATACAGATCTTCCTCGGTGCGCAGCCGCGCCTTTACCGCGTCGATGAACTCATCCTCGTCCATCTGGGCAAAGCGGCCGAAGAAGAGGATGTTGCTGTGGTCTTTTCCGTCCTTGTAAACCACGGGCGGCGCCTTGCCGACGCGCGGCAGCACCGCCGACACCGCGAGCAGCGCCGAGAGGAAGGAAAAGGTCGCGAGGATCGCAAGCGGCATCGCCAGCGCCCCGCCGCCCGAGCGCGCCTGCCCGATCGCGAGCGTGAAAACGACGAAGGTCGCGCCCATCAGGATCGACGCCTTTTGGTCGGCCATCTGCGACAATTGCATCGTGATCTGCTGGTTGGTGCGCACGAGGTGCACCGCATTCGGCGGGAAGGAAATCGCCGGCCGGCCCTGCGATGTCGTTGAATCTGCGCTGTCCATGCCAAGCTGCCCCTGCTGGCGACCCGCCACAGCGATGCCACGAAGTCCCGCCAGCGGCAAGATGCTGCCCTGTTCCCGCCGCATTCGCTTGCCAATCGGAGGCCTTCGCGGCATGCCGCACGCAACTTCATATCTTTATGGGACGCACCACATGAGCACCGCCCTGCGCGACCAGATTTTCGGGCTGATTGCCCCTTTCAATAAGAAGGGCGTCGAGCTGACCGATGCCACGACCTTTGCCGGCGACCTCGAATGGGACAGCCTGACGGTGATGGATTTCGTCGCCGAGGTCGAGGACACGTTCGACATCATCATCAGCATGAACATGCAGGCCGAAATCGAAAATGTCGGCCAGCTGGTCGCCGCGGTCGAGAAGCTGCAGGGCTAAACCTTTTTCCCCGTTCGTGTCGAGCGAAGTCGAGACACCCATCGGGACAGCGCAAGTTCGAGGGGCATCTCGACTTCGCTCGATGCGAACGGATTTTGGACGTTTGATATGACCGACCTCTTTTCGAAATTCGACCCGCTGATCCAGCAGCGCGAGCAGCTGCTCGCGACCGGGGTCACCGATCCGTATAATCTGGTGATGGAAAAGGTGATTTCGCCGACCGTCGCGATCTGCAACGGGCGCGAGACGATCCTGCTCGGCACCTATAATTATATGGGCATGACCTTCGACGAGGATGTCATCGCCGCGGGCAAGGACGCGCTCGACAAGTTCGGCAGCGGCACCACCGGCAGCCGCGTCCTCAACGGCACCTATCAGGGCCACAAGGAGTGCGAAGAGGCGCTCAAGGAATTTTACGCCATGGATCATGCCATGGTGTTTTCGACCGGTTACCAGGCGAACCTCGGCATCATTTCGACGATCGCGGGCAAGGGCGACTATGTCATCCTCGACATCGACAGCCATGCGTCGATCTATGACGGCTGCGCGATGGGCAATGCCGAAATCGTCGCCTTTCGCCACAATGACGTCGAGGCGCTCGAAAAAAGGCTGAAGCGCCTGCCCCCCGAGGCGGGCAAGCTGGTTGTGCTCGAAGGCGTCTATTCGATGCTCGGCGATGTCGCGCCGCTGAAAGAGATGATCCGCGTTTCGAAGGAAGCCGGCGCGATGGTGCTGGTCGACGAGGCGCATTCGATGGGCTTCATCGGCGAGAATGGCCGCGGCGTCGCCGAAGCGCAGGGCGTGCTCGACGATGTCGACTTCGTCATCGGCACGTTCAGCAAGAGTGTGGGCACCGTCGGCGGTTTCTGCGTGTCGAACCATCCGAAGTTCGAAATATTGCGGCTCGTCTGCCGCCCCTATGTCTTCACCGCCTCGCTGCCGCCGAGCGTCGTCGCGACCGCGGCGACGAGCATCCGCAAGCTGATGCACGGGTCGAACAAGCGCGCGCACCTGTGGGAAAATTCGAAGGTTCTGCACAAGGGTCTGCGCGACCTCGGCTTCCAGCTCGGCACCGAAGAGCCGCAATCGGCGATCATCGCGGTGATCATGCCCGACCTCGAAAAGGGCGCGATGATGTGGGAGGCGCTCCTCGAGGAAGGCCTCTACGTCAACCTCGCGCGCCCGCCCGCAACCCCCGCCGGCATGACCTTGCTGCGCTGTTCGCTGTGTGCAGAACACACAATCGAGCAGGTTGGCGAAATCCTCGGCCGGTTCGAACGCGCCGGCCAGCGCGTCGGCATTATCGGCTGAACCGAGGCCATCCGCCGACCAGCGGATTCCTTTTTGGGGCGAGTTGAAGCGGTGTTAAGGCAGCGGCAGCTTCGGCGCTTTGCGGCGCCGTGCTTGTCCGGTAAGAGAAACACGTGTTCGAGCGGGATGGCGATAGTGAAAATGACGGCCGGCGGGAGCGTGTACGCTTCTGGCTGACGATCGTCCTTGGTGCGATCCTGACCGGTGTGGTCGGGGCGCTCGTGCTGCTGCTCGCGCGCGCCAACGACAATTACGATCGCTCGCTCGGCTGGCAGGCGCAAAGCCTGGAAGTCATTTCGCAAACGCGGTCGGTCGACGCCGCAATCGCGCGCGCCGAGGCGTCGCTCGGCCGCTTCGCGGTCGGGCTGCAAAAAGAGGACGGGCGCGTCTATGAATATCAGTGGGGGCGCGCGCGGCAGTTCCTCGCGCAATTGCGGCGCAACGTCCGCGACAATCCGAAACAGATGGCGCTGGTCGAACAGCTGACGCGCGAGATGGACAGCCGCGGGGCACAGCTCGGCGACGCGGCGCTCAGCGCCAACTACAACCAGACCGTCGCGGCCATTTCGAAATATTATGCGGCCGGCAAAGGCCAGGGCGTCAGCCAGATCGACAAGCTGCTCAGCGAAATCATCGCGAACGAACGCGCGCTGCTGTACGAGCGCAACCGGCTTGCCGTGGCCGATCGCGCCAGCCTCAACCAGGCGATCCTGCTCTTCTCGCTATTGGGGGCGAGCGCTGCGGTCATCGCGATCGGCGCGACCTTTTCGCTACTCCGCGCCGAAGGCGAACGGCGGCTCGCGCGGAACGAGCAGCTTTTCGAGAGCGACCGTGCGATGCTGCTCGAAGCGGCGGTCAAGGAACGAACCGCGGAACTGGCGCACGCGAACGACGCGCTGCGCGGTGAGATGATCGAGCGCGAAGCCGCCGAGGCGCAGCTGCGCCAGGCGCAAAAGATGGAGGCGGTCGGCCAGCTGACCGGCGGCATCGCGCATGATTTCAACAATATGCTGGCCGTCGTCGTCGGCGGGCTCGAATTGGCGCAACGATCCCCCGCAAAAGCGTCGCGCCACCTCGCCAACGCACTCGACGGCGCCAATCGCGCCGCCGACCTGACGCGCCGGCTATTGACCTTTGCCCGGTCGGAACCCGCGCGCCCCGAGATGGTCGCGGTCGACGAATGCATCACGAGCTTTGCCGAGCTGATCGAACGCACGATCGGCGACCGCATCGCGCTGACGCTCGACCTGCAGGCGCCGAGCCGTGCCTGCTGGGTCGACCGGCAGCAATTCGAAAATGCGCTGCTCAACCTCGCGGTCAATGCGCGCGACGCGATGAACAGCCATGGTTCGCTGACGATCCAGACGCTCGACGATGGCGAAGGCAAGGCGCTCGCGGTGCGGGTGATCGACACCGGATGCGGCATGTCGCCCGAAGTGCTCGAACGCGTGTTCGACCCCTTTTACACGACCAAACCCGCGGGCCAGGGCACCGGGCTGGGCATGAGCCAGGTCTTTGCCTTCTGCCGCCAGTCGGGCGGCGAAGTGCAGCTTTCGTCGACCGAAGGCGAAGGCACCAGCGTCGCGATGCTGCTGCCGATCGCCAAGCCGCAGGCCGATGCCGCCACCGAGGCGCTGCCCGGCGATGCCGACGACCCCGCGTCGCCCGCCGACGCGCTCAGCATCCTCATCGTCGAGGACGACGAACGCGTCCTCGCGGCGACGGTCGATGCCGTCAGCGAGCTGGGCCATAGCGTGGTCGCCTGCGGTAACCCGCTCGAGGCCGAAACGCTGGTCGAGCGGCGGCTGGCCGAGGGAGGGAGCGGCTTCGACCTGATCCTGTCCGACGTGTTGATGCCCCAGCTGACCGGCCCCGAAATGGTCGCGCAGCTGAAACAGCGCTGGCCCGACCTGTCGGTGCTGTTCGTCACCGGCTATGCCGGCGACGCGAGCGAGGTCGAAAGCTTTGGCGACCATGATGTGCTGCGCAAACCCTTCACCCTCACCGCGCTCGACCAGGCCATCCGCCGGCGCGGCGAGGCGCGGCCGACCGAAGGCCAGCGGCTCGCGAGCTAATTCTCGTTTTCCGGATGAGAATGCTTAGCGGATCGCGCCGCTCTTCATCAGGCGCGGCACCAACGTCAGCGCGGCAACGAGCGGCCAGCGGCGCTGCCATGGCTTGATCTCGATCTTGGTCCCCGCGTGGCGGTTGATCTTCCACGCCAGATAATCGATCCCGCCCGCATAGGTCAGGCTGGCCTTGGCGAGCCGCGCGATGCTGAGCGCCTTGCCCTCGAGCCGCCGCCGCGCCCAGCCGCCGGCGCGCGCATCGGCCGGGATCGCGGCGATCGCGGGCAGGCTGAACCGCTCGTAGCGCGCGGCATCGGCGTCGACCACCGATTGCGCGCGGCTCGTGCGTTCGGCGCGCAGTTCGACCGAGTAAGTGAGCGAAAAGGCGCGCCGCCACCAGTCGAGCGGCGCTTCGCCATCGATGCGGCCCGCCGCGGCGAGCAGCGTCGGCGCCGCGCGCGCCACCGCCGCGACCGCCCGATCGCGCGCGGTATCGTCGACCGCCCAGACGAGGCGCGACGGCTGCGCGAAGCGCGCCCACACCGACACATTGCGCGTCTCCGCGCCGTTCAGCCGGTCGAAATCACCTTCACTGAGCACCGCATATTTGGCGATCAGCCCGCCCGACTGAAACGGAAAGACGTTGGGCGGGATCAGGCGGTTGGCGGCGGCCATCCATCGTTTCGGATAGGCGTCGCTGTAATCGGAGACGATCAGGTAGAAATCGAGCATCAGCCCGTCGAGCTCGCTCTCGCGCAGGCAGCTGCCGTAAAACAGCACTGCGCGCGCGCTGCCCGGATATTGGGCGGCGATCGCCGCGGCCATCGCGGCGGCGCGCGGGTCGACGGGGGTCGCCAGTTCGGCGCGGACCAGATCGATCAGGTCGGACACGCGCGGAGGCTCAGGCGGCGAGGCGCAGGAACGGCACCGGCTGCGTCGAGGTCAGGATGATCGGCATGCCGTGCTTGGCCTGGAAGATTTCGCCGTCGAGGATCACGTTCGACCGCTCGCCCTCGATGCGGATCTCGTCGCCCTGCTGGAAATGCACGCCATCGAGCGGCTTTTGCCCCAATGTCCCGCGCCATGCCCCGCCGAGCATACGGAACATCGCCCCGACATTGCTGTCGGTGGCAAGCAGCTTCATATTCCCGTTGGTGCCGTGCGCTTCGCTCGTGCGGATGCTGAGCAGCAATTTCTCGAGCGTCGTGACGATCAGCAGCGAGAATTTGCCTTTGAACTCGCCCTGACGGATCAGCGACACGGTCATATTTTCGGGCTTGGGCGGCAGGCGGCCGCCGCCGATCCCGAAGATGATCGCGAACAGCCCGAGGATCGCCGCGAGGAAATGCGAAATCCCGTTCGGCAGGCCGAGCGGGTAGATGCGGTTGCGGCAATAGAGCATCACGTCGGCCAGATAGGCGCCGCCGAGGAACATGCCGAGCACCGGCCGCGCTTCGCCGCCGCTGTCGAGCGAGATCAGCTGGCGTTCGATCACATGATCCTCGAGCCGGCCGCTCGCGACGAGTTCGAGCACGCGCTCCAGCGCCTTGATCGGATCGCCCTCGGCACCGAGGTCGAGCGCGATGAGGTTGGTCTTGCCGTTGGGAAGCACCGCGACCGGCGGCGGCGAGCCGCCGAAATGGTCGCCCGAATAAATTTCGGTCAGCGCGGCCTGCACCGTGCCGTCGCCGCCGTTGATCACGACGACACGCGGGCCGACCATCGCCATCGTGCGGATGGCCTTTTCGATCTGGTCGACGTCCTCGACCTCATAATGAAAGATGTCGGGGTGCGCCGCGCAATATTCGCGAACCCGCGGCAACAGCGAGCGGTTGCCCGTGGAGCGTGGATTCGAAAGGAGCGCGACGCTTGCCATATGGTCCCTAAAGTCTCTCTATTCGACCGGGTCGAAGGACAGTCCGTTGACATAGTTCAGCACGACCGGGACGCGCTTGGTGGCGCCGCCGACCGAAAAACTGACCGTTGCCAATTTGGGCTTCCGCTTGAAGATGAAGTCGCTGACCTTCATGTCGGGGTTGCCCGACAGGCCCGCGCCATCGCTACGGTCCGACTTGCCGTTGCCGTTCATGTCGTGCCGCACCGAAATGACATAGCTGCCCTGCTGCTTCACGGGCACGCAGACCGACATGGTGCCGGCACGCGACACGGGCACGTCGACGCGTTCGATCCATTTGCGCTTTTCCAGATAGCTGCTGTTCGCGCTGTAGATCTGCACGCGCAGCGTCCCGGTGCGCGCCTTGAAACCGCGCACGTCGACCTGGACGGCGGTGGCATTGCTGTTGCAGAGGGCAGCGCTCGGCCCCAGCGCGGCACCCTGCGCCGCGACGGGCGCGATCAGCGCTCCGGCAGCGCCGGCGGCCAGCAGTCCGGCGAGAAACATTTTCGACATGACCTCAAAACCTCCAGAGGCTATAGCCATGTCAGCAAGCGCAAAAGCGCACGCTGACACGGGTCCCTGTCGCCCTTGAATCGGCATATCGGAAACAACTGCGGCCAAATCATGGTGATGGGGCGACCAAAGATTGAATAAGCTTCCTGCCATCGACCGCTACATCGCGCGGCTCATCTTCTTCCCGATGCTCGGCACGCTCGTCCTGTCGGCGATGCTGCTCGTGCTCGAAAAGATGCTGCGCCTGTTCGATTTCGTCGCGACCGAGGGCGGCCCGGTCAGCGTCGTGTGGCGCATGCTCGCGAACCTGATCCCCGAATATCTCTCGCTCGGCATCCCGATCGGACTGATGCTGGGGATTCTCCTTGCTTTCCGGCGCCTTGCGACTTCGAGCGAGCTCGACGTACTGAAGGGCGTGGGGATGAGTTTCGGGCGGCTGATGCGCGTGCCCTTTGCCTATGCGATCGCGCTCGCGGCGCTCAATCTGGCGATCGTCGGCTTTATCCAGCCCGTCGCGCGCTACGCCTATGAAGGACTGCAATTCGAACTGCGCTCGGGCGCGCTCGGCGCGTCGATCAAGGTCGGCGAATTCACCAAATTGGGCGACCGCATGACGCTGCGGATCGAGGAAAGTTATAACGACGGGCGCAGTTTGCGCGGCATTTTCGTGCGCGGCGAGAATAAGGACGGGCAGCGCGTGTCGGCGACCGCGGCGCGCGGGCAGTTCCTTGCGACCGACGATCCAAACACGATCATCCTGCGCCTGTCGCAGGGCGTCTTGATCCATGAATCGCCGAAATTTTCTGTGCCGCGCGTGCTGACCTTCGATAATCACGACCTGCCGATCCCGCTGCCCAAGATCGAAGCGTTCCGTCTGCGCGGCGGCGCCGACCGCGAAATGACGATCCCCGAATTGTTCGTCGCGGGCAAGGATCAGAATTCGTCGGTGCAGACGCGGCTCGAATCGCGCGCGAATTTCCACTTCCGCATCGTCGAGGTGATGTCGATGTTCCTGATCCCGCTGATCGCGATCGCGCTCGCCATTCCGCCCAAACGATCGACCTCGTCGCTCGGCGTCTTCCTGTCGATCGTGCTGCTGGTGACGCAGCACAAGATCAACCAATATGCCGAAGACATGGGCGCGCGCGGGGTCGTCGACCCGCTGATCGCGCTGTGGGTTCCCTATCTGCTGTTCGCGGCGCTCGCGATCTGGATGTATTATGTCGTCGCGCATGTCCCCGGCGGCCAGCCGATCGGTGCGCTCGAGCGTGTCGCGGCGAAGGCGGCGGCGAAGATCCGCGCGATGCTCACGATGTTCCAGCGCAAGCAGCAGACCAACTGATGCACCAACTGCACTTTTTCCCGTCGCGGACGATGGCGCTCTATGTCGGCCGCCTTTTCCTCGTCCGTTCCTTCTCGATCCTCTTCGCGCTGGTGCTGATCCTCCAGACGCTCGACCTGCTCGGCGAGAGCGGCAAGATCCTTGCCGTCGCGGGCAACAGCGACTCCGACGTGTGGCGCTATGTCGGCATGCGGCTGCCGCAGATCATCGAGACCTTCCTGCCCTTTTCGGTGTTGCTCGGCACGATATTGACGATGGTGACGCTCAATCAGAACAGCGAGGTCATCGCGATGAAGGCGTCGGGCATGTCGGCGCACCAAGTGCTCGCGCCGCTGTTCCTCGCGGCCTTGCTCGTCGCCGGGATCAGCTTCGCATTCAACGAACGCATCGTCACGCGATCGACCGCGGCGCTCAGTGCCTGGCAAAAGGTCGAATATAAGAAAGTCCCCAAGGACAGCGGCATACGCACCAACATCTGGGTCCGCGACGGCGACAATCTGATCAATGCGGCTACGGTCGACACCAGCGGCCCGGTGATCACCCTCGGCTATGTGACGATTTACGAGCGCACCGGCGGGGTGTTGTCGTCGATGCTGTCGGCCGACAGCGCGCGCGCGCTTCCGGCCGGCGGCTGGGAACTCACCAATGCGCGGCGGTTCATGCGCCGCTCGGGCACGCTCGAACCGCTCGGCACGATCGTCGCGGCGAAGGATGTCCGCCCCGACCAGTTCACGCTGGCGCAGGTCGACGGCGACGAGCTGCCCTTTCTGAAGCTTAAGTCGGCTATCGCCGATCTCGAGGCCGCGGGGCGGCCGGTCGACGCACTGAAGGGCGTGCTGTGGCACAAGATTTCGGGGCCGCTGTCAGCAATATTGATGCCGCTGCTCGGCGCGGTCGCAGCGTTCGGCCTCGCGCGCTCGGGCAAGCTGTTCATCCGCGCGATCATCGGCATGGGCCTCGGCTTCGCCTATTTCGTCGCCGACAATTTCGCGCTCGCGATGGGCGACCTCGGCGCCTACTCACCCTTCCTCGCGGCGTGGGGGCCGTTCATATTGTTCGCGCTGATCGGCGAGATGATTTTGATTCGGACCGAGGAATAGGTCGTGCCCGGTTCGGGAAAGCGGACCGCAAACTTCGCTCAAGCCATGGTGCTGGCGTCCGGCCTTCTGCTTGTATCATGTAGCGATCCCCAGCCGCCCAGCACAACGCATTGGCGAATTGCGGTCAGCGGGAGCACGTCGTGCCTCGGTGATTTGACGCGAGAAATGGCTTCGGCGCGCATAGAGGTCGCACGCTTTCCCGAATGGAAAGGCGGCGATGGCGTCATGGAATTTGGCCCCATTCCCAAGGATCGTATCGAAGATTTTAACGCCATCGTTCGCGCATCGGGATGCGCAGCGGTCGCAGGAAAACGTCCCAGCTGCTCGAGCGATCACTCTGACGTTAGCGCCTGTTAGTCGCCGGAGAGGAGGCCCCGCAGGCGGTCTTCTCTGATTTCAGGCCGCAGCCCCCCGCGCCGACCCCGCAACAAGGTTCATCACCAGCTTCGGCAGGCTATCGTAATTCGCGCCATGATATTGCGAGTCCGCGGGCAGCGCGTCCTTCAGACGGCGGTGCGCCTCGGCGAGCGCATGATAGGGCACGCCCGGCAGCAGATGGTGCAGCGCGTGATAGCGCAGGCCCACAGGCGCCCACAATTCGGGCAGCAGGCCCGGCGGTGGGACGTTGACGCTGTCGAGGAACTGGCCGGTCACGGTCAGCACCGCGCCGTCATTTTCCCACAGATGCGCGACGAGCGTGCGGATCTGGTTGAGCACCAAAGTCGCGGCGGCGATCGCGCCGAAGATGGCGAGCGCGCGCAGCGGCACCCAGCCAAAGACGCCCGCGGCGATCAGCAGGCTCGACCACGCCCAGGCGCCGCCTTCCTGCCACGCCCATTGACGACGGAAATCGCCCTCGGGCGGCTTACGGCGGAACATCGGGTTGATGATCATCCCCGAATAGCGTTCGACGACGATCCGGCGCAACGGCGGGATCAGGAGCGACAGCGGGGTGAGCACCGCATAGCGGAAGACGAGCGCCACCGGCGCGAACGCCGCGGCGACGACGAACAACGGCACCGTCCACGGCTTCATCAGCGCGAGCGGCAGATATTCGGGATCCTCGACCGTGCCATATTTGGTGCGGTTGTGGTGCAGGCTGTGGATACCCTCGTACATGAAGGACGGGATCAGCATCGGCACGCCGACGAGGATGTTCCAGCCAAGACGGAAACCCGGAAGCGCATTTTTGCGGATATGCGTGAGTTCATGGATGAAGCTGCCCGCGCGATAAAGCGCGATCACCGAAATCACCGCGGCGACCAGCATCCACGCGGTCGAGGGCGCCAAGATCGCCGCCGCGATGCCCGCATAGCCGACAAAGGCCGAGGCCAGCATATCGGTCCAATAGATACGCGCGCTCGGCTGCACGAGATCGCGCGTCAGCTCGGATGCTGCGCGGATCATCGCCATATCGTCGGCGATCGCGGACTTTGGCGTTTTTTCGATCGACTTCGCAAACGGGGTCGCGATCCGATCGGCGGGGGGATTGATCGTCGTCATACGGGTGTCTTCACCATGATTTCGTGGCAGCAAAATGGCCGAATGCGGGTCGCCAGCGCCATTTCTATGCCCTAATGCGTCGCCACAAATATAGGACGCCCCTTTCAGGAAACCAGTATGAGCGGACATTCGGACGGCCCGATCACCATCCACGCGGTCAAGAACAAGGACGATTTGCGCGAGTTTGTCGAGCTCGCCTTTCGCCTCAATCGCGGCGATCCGTCGTGGGTGCCGCCGCTGAAGGGCGAGGTGTATGGCCTGCTGACGCCCGGCAAGAATCCGTGGTTCGAACATGGCAAGGCGCAATTCTTCCTCGCGCGGCGCAATGGCCGCACGATCGGGCGCATCTCGGCGCATATCGACGCTCTCGCGCTCGCGCAGCCCGCCGAACAGGGCATGGGGCCCGGCACCGGCAATTGGGGCCTGCTCGAAGCCGAGGATGAAGGGGCGGCGCAGGCGCTGCTCGTCGCCGCCGAGGATTGGCTGCGCACGCAGGGCATGCACCGCTCATTGGGGCCGCTGTCGATTTCGATCTGGGACGAACCCGGGCTGCTGATCGAGGGGTTCGACAACCAGCCGACGGTGATGATGGGGCACAACAGCCCGCTCTATCGCGGCTGGGTCGAGGGCGCCGGCTATCGGCCGGTCAAGCAGCTGCTGAATTACGATGTCGCGATCGACGAGGGATTCCCGCCGATCGTCAACCGCATCGTCGCGGCGGGCGAGAAGAATGCGCGCATCCGCATCCGCAAGGTCAACAAGCGCCGCTTCGCCGCCGAGGCGGCGCTGATCATGGGGCTGCTCAACGATGCCTGGTCGGACAATTGGGGCTTTGTCCCGCTGACCGACAGCGAGATCGCCTATGTCGGCAAGAAGCTGAAGGACATCGTCTTCGAGGATTTGATCCGCGTCGCCGAAGTCGACGGCGAGCCGGTCGCCTTCATGATCGTGCTGCCGAACATCAACCAGCTGCTGATCGACATGGACGGCTCGCTGCTGCCCTTCAACTGGGCGCGGCTGCTTTGGTGGCTGCGCAAACCGCAAAGCCATATCCTGCGCGTGCCGTTGATGGGCGTCGCCAAGAAACTGCAGAACAGCCGCATGGCGAGCACGCTCGCCTTTATGATGATCGAATATATCCGCCGCGACGCGGTCGCCGATTATGGCACCAAGCGCGGCGATATCGGCTGGGTGCTCGACGATAATCAGGGGATGAACGCGGTCGCCGAGGCGATCGAGGCCAAGGTCAACCGCGTGTATCAGATCTACGACAAATCGCTCTGACGCCGGGACAGCTTTGCGACAAATGACGGCCATCGTGCGTTGGAGGCACGGAAAGGCTTTGTCATGGCAACCCAATATCTTGCCGCCAATCGCTTCGGCCTCGGCCGCCGGTTCGACGATCCGGCGATCGATGATCCGAAAGCCTGGCTGACGCGCCAGATCGGCGATTATGATCCCGCCCCCGCCGCGCTGGCGGGCCTCGCCGGACGCGACGCGATCGCCGCCGCTTATGTCGAATATCAGGGCGAGCGGCAGGCGATGCGCCGCGAAGCCGCCGACATGCCGATGAACGCGGAGGAAAAGGGCATGGACCCCGAACTCCGCCGCATGTTGCGCTCGGCGATCCGCCGCCATTATGTCGATGCAAGCGCCGCGCGCCTCTCCGCCGCGGTCGCAACGTCCACCCCCTTCCCCGAGCGGCTCGTCCATTTCTGGGCGAATCATTTCGCGGTGTCGGCGGACAAGCAGACCGTCGTCGGCTTCGCGGGAAATTACGAGAATGAAGCGATCCGCCCGCATGTCATGGGAAAATTCTCCGATCTCCTCATCAGCGCGGCCCATCATCCCGCCATGCTGCTCTATCTCGATCAGGCGCAGAGTTTCGGCCCCGACAGCCCGTTTGCGACGCGCGTGCGAAACCGCGGCAAGCGGCAGGCGCCCGGGCTCAACGAGAATCTGGCGCGCGAGATATTGGAGCTGCACACGCTGGGCGTGCGCACGGGCTATACGCAGAGCGACGTGACGGCGTTTGCGAAGGCGCTCACCGGCCTGACCGTCGCGGGGCTTGGACGCGGCGCGGGGCAGCGGCTGATGCCCGCCGATGCGCGGCCCGGCGAGACGGTGTTCATCGACCGCCTCCACCAACCCGGCGCGCAGACGATCCTTGGCAAGCGGTACGACGATGCCGGTGCCCGGCAGGCCGAAGCCGTGCTGCGCGACCTCGCCGTTCATCCCGCGACCGCGAAACATATCGCCGCCAAGCTGGCGCGCCATTTCACCGGCGACGAGCCACCGGCGGGCTTGGTCGACCGGCTGTCGGCCGATTTCCTCAAGACCGGCGGCGACCTTCGCTCGCTCTACCGCACGCTGATCGCCTCACCCGAGCCGTGGGCGGCCACGCCCGCGATGTTCAAATCGCCGTGGGATTGGACCGTGTCGATGCTGCGCGCGCTCAAAGCGCCCGCGCTCGGCGAACGGCAGAATATCGCCGCGATGTTCACCCAGCTTGGCCAGCCCGTGTGGCGCCCCGGGTCGCCCGCGGGTTATGACGACAAGGTCGCGACCTGGGCGGGGTCGGCGGCGCTGATGCAGCGTGTCGAACTCGCGAGCCGGATCGCCGGGCGGATCGGCGACCGCGCCGATGCGCGCGTGCTCGCGCCGCTCGTCCTTGCCGACGCGCTCACGCCCGAAACGCGCCAAGCGATCGCGCGCGCCGACAGCCCCGGGCAGGGCATCGCGATGCTTTTCGCCAGCCCGGCCTTTTTGCGGAGATAGATGATGATCCTCTCACGCCGCTCGATCATATTGTCGGGGATTACCGTCGCCGCCGCGGGTACGCTGCCCCGCTTTGCCTATGCCGCCGCGGGCACGCCGAAACGCCTCGTCTTCATCATCCAGCGCGGCGCAGCCGACGGGCTCGCGATCGTCGCACCGACCGGCGATCCCGCCTTCGCCGCCGCGCGGCGCACGCTGGCCGATGAGACTGCGGGCGGCGCGAAGCTCGGCGGCATGTTCACGCTGCATCCGGCGCTCGCGACCACCGCGGGCCTCTACACCGGCAAGCAGGCGCATTTCGCGCACGCGGTGGCGACGGGTTATCGCGACCGGTCGCATTTCGACGGGCAGAATATGCTCGAGGGCGGCGGGTCGCGGCCCTATGGGCGCGACACCGGCTGGGTCGGGCGGCTGCTCACTTTGCTTCCCGCCGCCGAGCGCGACGCGATCGCGATCGCCCCCGCGGTGCCGCTCGCGCTGCGCGGGACGGTGCAGGTCGGAACCTATGCGCCGAGCCGCCTGCCGCAAGCCGACGCCGACCTGATCGCGCGGCTGACCGCGCTTTATCAGGACGATCCGTTGCTCCACCCGCTGTGGGACAGTGCGGTCAAGACGCAGGAGCTGGCGAGCGACATCGGCGGCAACAATGGCCGCAACGGCGCCGACCTCGGCAAGCTCGCCGCCTCGCTGATGCTGCCCGCCGACGGCGCACGCGTGATGATGATCGAAACCGGCGGATGGGACACGCATAGCGGCCAGCGCGGCCGGTTGGCGGCGCAATTGCGCGGGCTCGACCAGCTTGTCGGCGCGCTCCAGACGGGGCTCGGTCCGGCGTGGAAAGACACGCTCGTCATCGTCGCCACGGAGTTTGGCCGCACGGTCGAGGTCAACGGCACCGGCGGCACCGATCATGGCACCGCATCGACCGCGATGCTGCTCGGCGGCGGATTGAACGAGGGCGGCAGGGTGTCGGCCGACTGGCCCGGCCTTGGCACCGCGGCGCGCTACGAAGGCCGCGACCTCAAGCCGACGCGCAGCCTCGAAAGCGTGATCGCGGGCGCGGTCGCGCATCATTATGCGATCGACCCGAAACGGGTGATGAAGACGCTTTATCCCGACACTTGAGCGTCAGCCGAGGATTGCCCACGTCGGCGCGTGGTCGCTGGCCTTCTCGCGGCCGCGATGATCCTTGTCGACCCCCGCGTCGACCAGCCGGTCGGCGAGCGCGGGGCTGAGCAGCAGGTGATCGATGCGGAACCCATGGTCGCGCTGCCAGCCGCCCGCCTGATAATCCCAGAAGGTCCAGATGCCGCCCGCCGGATGGCGGCTGCGGAGCGCGTCGGTCCAGCCGTCGCCGAGCAGGCGGAACCAGGCGTCGCGCGATTCGGGCTGCATCAACGCGTCGGTCGCCATGACGCGCGGGTCCCACACATCGTCATCGTGCGGGATGACGTTGTAATCACCCGTGAGGATCGTCGGGATTTCAGAGGCGAGAAGGAATTTCGCGCGCTCGCGCAGCCGCGCCATCCAGCGCAGCTTATAATCGAATTTCGGTCCGGGCTGCGGATTGCCGTTGGGAAGGTAGATCGACGCGACGCGCAGGCCATGGACGTCGGCCTCCAGATAACGCGACTGCTCGTCCTCGGCCTCGCCCGCGAGCCCGCGCTGCACCTCGACCGGCTGTGTGCCCTTGGCGAGGATCGCGACGCCGTTGAAGCCCTTTTGGCCGTGATAGAGGAAGCCGTAGCCCGCCGCCTCGATCTCCTTGGTCGGCATCGTTTCGTCGCTCGATTTCAGTTCCTGCAGGCAGGCGACATCGGGCTGCGTTTCCTCGAGCCATTCGACGAGGCGTGGCAGACGGGCCTTGATCCCGTTGATATTGAAGGTCGCGATTTTCATGCCGCACCTATGGCAGCAAGCACGCAGCTTAGAAAGGCGTCAGATCGAGAAGCTCGATCCGCAGCCGCAGCCCGAGGCGGCGTTGGGATTTTCGACCTTGAACGACGATCCGCCGAGCGAATCGACGAAATCGACGATGCAGCCGCGCACCAGGTCGATGCTGACCGGATCGACGACCAGCTTCACTCCGTCGGTTTCGGTGACGATATCATCGGCATCGATTTCTTCGGCAAGGCCGAAGCGATAGGTGAAGCCCGAACAGCCGCCACCATCGACCGCGAGACGGAGCGCGGCCTCAGCCTCGCCCTTGCGGTCAGCGATCCAGCGGACGCGCGCCGCGGCGGCGGGCGACAGGGTGATATCGGAAAGCTGTGTGGCCATGATCGCTAGATAGGCGTCCTGTTCTCAAATAAAAAGGGCGCCTCGACGGTTGACCCGCCTGGCGCCCCTCCTCTCCGACCCAGGAAAGCTCGTTATTCGGGACCGCCCATCGCGACATTCTTGCCGGTGATCGCTGCGATCGCCATCTGGTCCGAGCGAACGAACGGCATCGGGTTGACCGGTGCGCCTTCGATGCGGACTTCATAATGGAGGTGGTTGCCGGTCGAACGGCCGGTCGAACCGACGTAACCGAGGACGTCGCCCTTTTTGACCGACTGGCCGGGGGTGACGACATAAGAAGACATGTGGCCATAGCGCGTCTGGATGGCGTTGCCATGTTCGACTTCGACATAATTGCCATAGCCGCCGAGGCGCTGGGCGCGGCCGACGATGCCGTCGGCGGTCGCGTAAATCGGGGTGCCGTGCGGCGCCGGAATGTCGATGCCATTGTGGCGGGCGACCTTGCCGGTGACCGGATGGACGCGCATGCCGTACGACGACGACAGCGACATCTGGTCGATCGGGCGGCGCGAAGGCACCGCGACGCCAATCGAGGCGGTCAGGCCGGTGTCGAGACGCTTCCACGCCTGGAAAATCGCGCGCGCTTCGCTGTCTTCGCCGGTCGCGGGAACGCCAGCGGTAAAGCTGTCGTCATCGGGCTCGTCGGGAGTGACAATGCCAGCGTCGGCGCTGGTGTCGGCAGCGTGGGCGGCCGGCGTGGCCAATCCGAAACATGCTGCCGCACAGAGAATCGCGACTTGGTGCAACTTCTGCGTCAGAAGAGTGTTAATCAAAACTACGACCCCGCATCTGCCATGTCGCCAAAGTCCGTAAAAGGGGCCTTGGCGCCGGTGTTTTCTTGGTTTGGATGATTGCTCATCCCCCGCGGAAGCCTGTGTGCTGCCCCAATCCTTACGAAGCAATAACGGCGTAGAATTCTTGCGTTAAACCGGCGTCGTGGCGCGCCGAGTCGTTGAACGGAGGCTTCAAACTGCCCCGAAACCGCGATTTCACTAGGGCGTGCCACGTTTCAACGACGTTGAATCCCCTTTCGTCGCACTTTTGCCGGAACCAGACTGTGCCCGCGCTCACATGGCGGATTTCATCGTTGTAAATACGCGATAAAATCTTCGCCGACGCCTCGTCGCCGGCGGCGCGGAAGCGTTCGACGGTTGACGGCGTGACGTCAAGCCCGCGCGCCTCGAGCACCATCGGCACGATCGCGAGCCGTGCGAGCACGTCATCCGCCGTGTCCTGCGCCGATTCCCACAATCCGGCGTGCGCCGGGAGCGCGCCATAATAGCTGCCGAGCTGCCGCAAACGGCGGTCGAGCAAGGCGAAATGCATCGCTTCATCGGCGGCGACGCCGATCCAGTCATCGACGAAAGCGCGCGGGAATTCACCGCCGAACCGGCCCACCAGGTCGACCGCAAGATCGATCGCGACGAATTCGATATGCGCGAGCGCGTGGAGCAACGCGATGCGGCCCCGCTCCGACCCGCCCTTGCCGCGCCTCGGCATCCGGTTGGGCGCGAGCAGTTCGGGCTCGGCGGGCCACGCGGGCTCGGCGGGCATCGCGATGTCGCAGCGATGCGCAAGGCTCCCCTGCCGCCACGCACGCGCCATGCTGCGCGCCGCGCGGCGCTTGTCGTGCGGGTCCGGCGTCAGCAGGACCGCGCGCGCGGCTTCACCCAGGGTTGGCATGTCAGAGGGCTTTTGCCGCCTCCAGCACCGCGTCGGCATGGCCCTTCACGCGCACCTTGCGCCATTCTCTGACGAGCTTGCCGTCGGCGCCGAACAGGAAGGTCGAGCGCTCGATGCCCATATAGGTGCGGCCGTAATTCTGCTTTTCGACCCAGGTGCCGAAGGCTTCGCACACCGCACCATCTTCGTCGGAGGCGAGGCGGACGGTCAGGCCGTATTTGTCGCGGAATTTGCAGAGTTTCGCCGGCGCATCGCGCGATACCGCGAGGATCTGAGCGTCCAGCTTCGAAAACTCGGGCGCGAGGCGGGTGAAATCCTGCGCCTCGACCGTGCAACCCGGCGTATCGGCTTTCGGATAGAAATAGACGACGAGCGGCGCGCCTTTCATCGCGGCAAGGTCGATCGCCGCACCATCGGCGTCGAGGAGTTTGACCGCGGGAATCGCATCGCCAATTTGGGGACCGCTCATTTTTCATTCTCCTGTCCGGGACGAATCGACGCCCACCAGTTCGCGATCTCCTGCCGCGCCGCATCGTGCGCGGCAAGCAGTTGCGGCCAGCCAGGCTCGCCGCACTGGCTTGCCACCAGTTGGCGCGCGGCGGCGGTCGGGGGCTCGCCCTCGGGCGCGGTGAGGCGCAGCATGACGAGCATCCGCGCGAGCAGGCCATGCGCGTCGACCACCTCGGGCGGGACAAGCCCCGCCGCCTTCAAACAGGCGAGCGCGGCCGAGATATTCGGATCGTGGCACTGGCCGCTGACGAGCTGCGTCACCTGCATCGCGAATTCGAGGTCGACGAGCCCGCCCGGCCCGCCCTTGATGTCGAGCGCGCCGTTGGCGGGTTTGTGCGCGGCGATCTTGCCGCGCATCTCTGCCGCGTCGGCCGCAAGCTTTGCCGGATCGCGCGGGATCGCAAGCAGATCGTCGATGATGCGCTGCACCTCCGCTTTCGCCGCATCCGAGCCGTACACCGGCCGCGCGCGGAGCAGCGCCATATGCTCCCACGTCCACGCTTCCTCGCGCTGATAGCGTTCGAAGCTGTCGACCGTCACCACGAGCGGCCCCTGCGCGCCCTGCGGGCGCAGCCGCGTGTCGACATCGTAGAGCTTGCCCGCCGCGGTCGGCACCGACATCGCACCGGTCACGCGCTGCGCGAGGCGGTTGTAATAGGTCGTCGCGCCGAGCGGGCGCGGCCCGTCGGATTCGGCGAGATGATCGCCGGTGAAGAGATAGATGAGGTCGAGGTCCGACGCATGCGTCAGCGCCCTGCCCCCGAGCCGCCCGAGCGCGAGCACGACAAGCTCGCTGTCGGGGACGCGCCCGTGCGCCGCAACGAATTCGGCGACCGTCGCGTCGGCGAGCACGCCGAGCGCGGCCTCGGCCAGCTCCGAATAACCGCATGCAATCACCAGCGGATCGGTCGCGCCCGCGACGAGCTGCGCGCCATAGGCAAAGCGCCGTTCGCCGACATGGTCGCGCACGCGGTCGAGCAGCCGTTCGTAATCGAGCGCCGCGAGCCCCGGCCCCCATTCGGCCGCCAGCTGTTCCTTGTTCGCGGGGGCATCGAAGGCGCGCTGGTCGATCAGCCCTTCGATCAGCTGGGCGCGCGTGCCGAGCGCGTCGGCGAGTGTTGGCGCGAGCGACAATATCCGGGTCGCGATGCGCGCCAGGGCCGGCTGCGCAGCGAGCAGGTGGAAGAAATTGATCGCGCTCGGCAGGCCCCCCACCAGTTTGTCGAAGCGCGTCAGCGTCGCTTGCGGATCGGGCGCCGCGCCCAATGCCTTGACCAGTTCGGGCAGCATCGTCTCGAGCGCGTCGAGCGCCGCGGGGCTGCGCAGCGCGCGGAGCTTGCCGCCGCGCCATTCCGCGATCGTGCGGAGCGCGGCATCCGGCGGGTCGAACCCCGCCGCGATCAATTGTACCGCGAGGCTATCCTCGTCGCGCGGCAGGCCGGTGGTCACCGCGCGCTCGGCGACGAGCCGGTCGTAACAGCCGCCGACGTCGTTCACGACGGGTTCGAGCGCCGCGAGCAGCGCCGCGCCGTTGGCCTCGCCATCGAGCCGCGCCACACAGTCGAGCGCCGCTTCCTGCGTCGGCAGGCTGTGCGTCTGCTGGTCCTCGATCATCTGGAGCCGGTGCTCGATGCGGCGAAGCGTCGCATAATGGTCCGACAGGCGGGCCGCGACCTCGGGCTCGATCCGCCCCGCTGCCGCGAGCGCCGCGAGCGCATCGACCGTCGCGGGAACGCGCAGCGACGGATCGCGCCCGCCATAGATGAGCTGATGGACCTGCGCGAAAAACTCGATCTCGCGAATCCCGCCGCGCCCGCGCTTGAGGTCGAAGCCCGGCCCGAACGCCTGTCCCTGCGCGAAATGGTCGCGGATCCGGTCGCTCATCGCGCCGATTTCCTTGAGTTGCCGGAAATCGAGGCTGCGGCGCCAGATGAAGGGCTGGATCGCCGACAGGAACTGCTCGCCGAGCATCCGGTCGCCCGCCGATGCGCGGCTGCGGATGAACGCCGCCTGCTCCCACGCGAGCGCTTCGGATTCATAATAGGAGATCGCGGCGTTCACCGGAAGCACGATCGGCGTCACTTCGGGATGCGGGCGGAGGCGCAGATCGACGCGCAGCACATGGCCATCGCCGGTGCGCGCCGACAAAATCTCGGTCATCCGCCGCGCGATCCGCACCGCCGCCTCGCCCGGGTCGTCGCGTTGACGGCGCGGCAGCGTTTCGGGATCGAAGATCAGGATCGGGTCGATATCCGACGAATAATTGAGCTCGTAACTGCCAAGCTTGCCGAGTGCGATCACCGCCAGGCCGCGTGGTTCCTCGCCGGGCACGCGTTCGGCGAAGGCGGCTGCGAGAGCGGCGTCGCACGCCTGATCGGCGAAATCGGAGAGCAGCCGCGTCGTCGTCGCGACATCATGCTCGCCCGACAAATCGCCGAGCGCGAGGAGCAGCGCCATCCGCCCGCGCCACTGGCGCAGCGTGCGCATGATATCATCATCGACCGGCGGTGCGGCGACAGCCGCGAGCGCGGCATCGGTGCCTTCGCTCGAATATCGCGCAACATCGTCGGGATAGAGTTCGGCGAGCCGCGCGAGAAAGGGCGCGTGTGCGCCAAGCCGGTCGAGCGCCGACTGGCGGCGGGAAGCGTCCATAAGTGTCATCGCCCCGCCCTATCACCCGCGCCGCGGCGCGTGACAAGGGCGGGCGACACTGCTCAGGCCGGGATCGTACTTTCGTCGAAGAACAGCACCTGCGAGATCGCCGCGCGCAGCGTCGCGGGCTGATAGGGCTTGGTGAGGAGGAAAGCGGGCTCGGGCCGGTCGCCGGTCAGCAGCCGTTCGGGGAAGGCGGTGATGAAGATGACCGGCACCTTCACTTCGGTCAGGATTTCCTGCACCGCCTCGATCCCCGAGCTGTTGTCGGCGAGCTGGATGTCGGCGAGCACGAGGCCCGGCTGATGCTTCTGCGCTTCGTCGACCGCCTCGCGGTGCGTCGTCGCGACGCCGACGACGTCGTGACCGAGTTCGCGCACGATCATTTCGATGTCCATCGCGATGATCGGCTCGTCCTCGATGATCAGGATGCGCGCGCGCGTCTGACGGTCGATCTCTTCGGTCGCGTCGGCGATTAGCGCGCGCACCGCCTCGGCGTCGCGGCCGATGATCCGTCCGGTGTCCTCGAAGCTGAAACCCTCGACCGCGGTGAGCAGCAGCGCCTGCCGTGCGAGCGACGGAATCCGGCGCAGGCGGGCGTCGGCAATCGCGATATCGGACAGCGCACCGTCGTCGGTCGCGGCCGCCTGTTCGGTCATCAGCCCGAAATTGTCATGCACCATCCGGTAAAGCTGAATCCGCAAATCGGCGCCGGTATCGACCGCGCCGGGGTTCGCGACGAGCGTTTCGAGCAACCGCGCGACCAACGCATCGCCGCTTTGCTGGCTCCCGGAAATGGACCGGCCATAGCGCCGCAAATAGGGAAGATGCGGCGCAACCGACTGACCCAATGACATATTTTACCTCCTGATAGCCGCACATATTTTGACGGACGCGTCCGGAAAAGGGACAAACGCCCGTGCTTCCCCCGCACCATCCGATATATTTCAACCTTTGGGAACGATTTAGCCGCAAAATAGTTTCATCGGGAAGGAACAAACGCGCCATTGCGCTTTGGTGTACGCGCGGTTAGCAAAAGGTCCCATGTCCAGCGGATGCTTCGATAATGTCGTCTAAAACCGGTTCGCCACGCAGCGAGACCTCCGGAAAGGACGCGGATAAAAAACCTTCCGCCAAGGGGCAGGACGTCAACGGCGCCCTGCGTCGCGCCTATGAGTCCACCGTCGACGAAGATATTCCTCAGTCTCTGCTCGACCTGCTGGGCAAACTCGACTGATTTTCAGCGCCGGTAGCGCGCGTCGAAATCGCTTTGGAACGACGCGAAGCGGCCCGCGGCGATCGCGTCGCGCATGTCCTGCATCAAATCCTGATAATAATGCAGATTATGCTGCGTCATCAGCATCGCGCCGAGCATCTCGCCCGAGCGCACGAGGTGGTGCAGATAGGCGCGCGACCAGGTCGTGCAGACGGGGCAACGGCAATCCGCATCGAGCGGCGCCTGATCCTCGGCGAATTTCGCGTTGCGGATATTGATCGGGCCGTCGCGGGTGAAGGCCTGCCCGTTGCGCCCCGAACGCGTCGGCAGCACGCAATCGAACATGTCGACCCCGCGCGCGACCGCGCCGACGAGGTCGTCGGGCTTGCCGACCCCCATCAGGTAACGCGGCTTGTCGGCGGGTAGCTGGCCCGGAGCATAATCGAGCACCCCGAACATCGCCTCCTGACCTTCGCCGACGGCGAGCCCGCCGATAGCATAGCCGTCGAAACCAATGTCGGTCAGCGCCGCCGCCGAGCGCGCGCGCAGCTTCGCGTCGAGCGAGCCCTGCTGGATGCCGAACAGCGCCGAACGCGCGGCATGCTCCTCGCCCGCGTCGAAGCCGGCGCGGCTGCGCGCCGCCCAGCGCATCGAGCGTTCCATGCTCGCCTCGGCGCGCTTGCCGTCGACGCCGTTCGGCGGGCATTCGTCGAACGCCATCACGATATCGCTGCCGAGCAGGCGCTGGATTTCCATCGAGCGTTCGGGAGTCAGCATGTGGCGCGAGCCGTCGAGGTGGCTCTTGAACGCGACGCCCTCCTCGCTCTGCTTGGTCAGCGCCGACAGGCTCATCACCTGATAACCGCCGCTGTCCGTCAGGATCGGCCGGTCCCAGGCCATGAAATTATGCAGGCCGCCCAGCCGCGCCATCCGCTCGGCGGTCGGGCGCAGCATCAGATGATAGGTGTTGCCCAAGATGATGTCGGCGCCGGTCGCGCGGACCTCGGCGGGACGCATCGCCTTCACCGTCGCCGCGGTGCCGACGGGCATGAAAGCGGGGGTGCGGATCTCGCCGCGCTGCATCCGGATCACGCCCGTGCGCGCGGCGCCGTCGGTCGCGGCGATCGAAAAGGCGAATCTGTCGGTCATGGCGCGCGCCTATGGCGGGACGCGCGCCGAAAGTCGAGGGCGGGCGGTCAGGCTTTCGCGTGCTCGCTCGACGGCTCTTCCTCGGCCGCCTTCGCCTTTTCCTTCGGCTTTTCCTTCTCGAATATCTTGATGAGCTCGCGCTTCTTCGCGTCCGACAGCCCCTTTTCGGCCTGCGGGAACATCTCTTCCTCCTCCTCGTCGATATGGTGGAGGTAGCGCTCCTTCATCGTGCGGAAGCGCGTGAGCCAGCCGGTCGAGGAAAAATCCATCTCGTAGAGTTCGGTCAGGAAATCCTCGATCTCCTTATGCTCGGCGACGCTATGCTGCGCCTCGTCGCGGAGGTCGGGGTTCGCGAGCATCGTTGCATAGAGCGACATTTCCTCCGACGCCGCATGCGCGGTCACCTCGACGCGGAACGCCTCGAACAGATAGCGGCGCTCGTCGCTGTCGCCCTGCGTTTCGTCGATGCGGGCGAGAAGCTCGCGGTGCCGGTCGTGATCGGCTTTCAGTCGCGCGAAGATTTTGGTCTCGGTCATGTCGGTCTCCGTCCGTTGGCGGTCGGAGAGAGAACGGCCCAGCGAAGCGGCGGTTCCGGCGTTACGCCGCTTTCCAGTCGCTCGTCGTCGTAAAAGACGGCAGCGCGAGCGCCGAGGTCGACTGGGTCGCGGCGGCGATCAGATAGGGCGACACGCGGTGGCGCGTGCAGAGCCCGCCATTGCCGTCGCTGACCATCGTCTGTTCGAATTCGACGCCCTGCTGATGCTTCATCGACCGGCGCACGCTCGCGGTGACCAGCTGCCCTTCGCCGAAATCGATCACGAAGCGCGTGCCGATCGGCACATCGAGCAGCCCCTCGATGAAGGCGCCGGTCGCCGACAGGTTACGGATCACGACGGCATAGCGATGATTGTCGTGGATCGCCCCGACTTTGCGGAACAGCGAAAAGCGGTCGTTGCGCTGGCGCGCGGGGCCCGCCGGCTTGATCGTCCACGTCCCCTCGGCATGATCGAGCAGTTCGGCCTGCGGCACCGCCTTGCTATAGACATAGCCCTGGACGTGGCTGACGTTGAGCTTGCGGATGAGGTCGAGCTGGTCGAGCGATTCGATGCCTTCGGCGGTCGTTTCCATCTCGAGCGCCTCGGCGAGCGCGACGATCGCGGCGATGATCGCACCATTGCGCGAGCCCGGGATCGTTGCGTCGCGGACAAAGCTCTGGTCGATCTTGATCTTGTCGAACGGCGCGGATTGCAGATAGGCGAGCGACGAATAGCCGGTGCCGAAATCGTCGAGCGCCAGGCGAACCCCCAGCGCCTTCAGCGCCTCGAACATGTGCGCGGTCTCGGCCGTATCGCCCAGGAACACGCTTTCGGTGATTTCCAGTTCGAGCCGGCCCGGCGCAAGCCCGGTCGCCGCAAGCGCCTTGGCGACGACTTTCGGCAACTCGGCATTCGCGAACTGGATCGGCGAGACGTTGACCGCGACCCGCATGTCGCCCGGCCAGCTCGCCGCATCTTCGCATGCCGTGCGCAGCACCCACTCGCCGAGTGCCCAGATCAGCCCGGCTTCCTCGGCTATCGGGATGAACACCGCGGGAGAGATCACGCCGCGTTCGGGGTGGGTCCAGCGGATCAGCGCCTCGACCCCGCTCACCATGTTCGATTTGGAATGGACGACGGGCTGATACATCAGCGCCATCTCGCCGCGCACCAGCGCGTCGCGCAGATCGTCCTCGAGCGCGCGGCGATCCTCGGCGGCGGTGTGGAGGTCGCTCGAATAAAAGGCGAACCGCCCGCGGCCGTTCCCTTTTGCCGCATAAAGCGCAAGATCGGCGTTGCGAACGAGATCGTCGCTGCTGAGGCCGTCGAACGGCGCGATCGCGACGCCCACCGACGCGCCGATGATGCAGCGGCTGCCCTCGACCGAATAGGGTTGCGACAGGCTGGCGATGATGTCGGCAGCCATATCGCCCAGCTTGCCGCGATCCTCGATGTCGGGAAGGATGATCTGGAATTCGTCGCCGCCCAGACGGCTGACCATCTCCTTGTCGCCGACGATCTTCAGCAAGCGTTCGGCGACCTGTTTCAGCAGCGCATCGCCCGCCGGATGGCCGAGCGTGTCGTTGACCTGCTTGAAGCGGTCGAGGTCGAGCAGCATGATCGCGCATGACCGCTGCTGCTGCGCGAAGGCCGCGAGCGTCGTGTCGAGCTTTTTCGAAATGGCGAACCGGTTGGCGAGCCCGGTCAGCGAGTCATAGAGCGCCAGCCGCGAGGCGTCCTCGGCCGAACGGCGCTGCGCGGTCACGTCGGTCCCGCTGCCGCGATAGCCGGTGAATTTGCCGCCGCCGTCGAACTGCGGCCGGCCCGAAATCGCCCACCAGCGGTCGTCGCCTTCGAACGCGCTGCGCAGCGGCAGCTTGTCGAATTTCGATTGTTTGGTGAGCAGGAAGGGCAAGGTGCGCTGGCGCTCGCCGTGGCTGTCGACGGGCAGGAACAGGTCGGTGAGGGCGGTGCCGAGCAACGTGCCGGTCGTTCGCCCCATCAATCGCGCCACCGAATCGGTGATATAGGTCAGCCGCCCCTTGGCGTCGGTCGACCAGAACCAGCCCTGGCCGCTTTCCTCGTAATTCTGGAGCAGCAGCAGCGCTTCGTGGATATGCAGGTTCGCCGCGGTATCGCCGCGCTGCTTGCCGACACGCGAGCCGATCAAGCCGAAAAAGCCGCGCTGGCCTTCACCGGCTTCGTCATCGCTCTGGTCGCCGGAATCGATCCGCGATGGACTGTCCATCAAACAAACTCTTCAGCTGGTCCCCACACGCCAGCCGCTATGCCGACAAGGAATTGCTATAGTGTAAATATCTAAGGGTTTTCCGGAAACCGTGCCATTCGAGGACGTTGCCGGCATCGCCCGCCCGCGACACCGGGCGCCCCCCGTGACTTTCGGGCGCCCTGCCCTATTAACCTTCCGGCGAAGCCAAATGTTAATATCGGGCTCGCGATGGATGCGCGCATGGCGATGACGGTCTATCTCGACAACACGCCACGCTCGGCCGGAAATGGTCGTGCGTCGCGCCGGCAATTGCGCCTTCCGCTCCACGGGTCGAAGGCGGCGGGCGCCGAAATCGAGGCGCTGGTTCACAATATTTCGGCCACGGGCATGCTCGTCGAAAGCATAGTGCCGCTCGAGGTCGGCGAGATCGTCGAGGTCAATCTGCCGCACAGCGGCAAAACCGCCACCCGCGTGATCTGGACCAGCGAGGGCATCGCCGGATGCCAGTTCGAAATGCCGATCTCGCCCGCAACGCTCAGCGCCGCGCAGCTGCGAAGCGTGGTGGGCGCCGATGCGCCCGCGCCCGATCGCCAGCCCGCCGCCGCCGAAAGCTTCGGCGTCCGCCTGCAACGGCTGCGCACGGCGAAGGAGCTGACTCAAGGGCAGCTCGCCATCCATTTGGGGGTCAGCGAACCGTCGATTTCCGCCTGGGAGCTCGACAAGGCGCGGCCCAAAGCCGGCCGGATGGAAGCCTTGTCGCTCGCGCTCGGCGTCGAAATCGCCGAACTCCTCGGCATTGACGAGGCCGAAAATCTGAACGAGCTGGTCGCGAGAGCCAAGGCGCAAATCGCCAGGGCGGCGGGCGTCAGTCCCGACAACATCAAGTTCACGATCGAGATGTGACCCGCCGGTCGCGCAAACACAAAACCCTCCGACATCGCCGGAGGGTGCGTGCTTGGCGGTAATTGGCCGGCGTCAGGTGGGGATGATCGTCAGTTCGAAACGATCGGTGTCGAAGCCCTGCTCACCGGGCACTGCCGCGATGGGCCGCTCCCGGACCCGCGGGCCGGTCGCGCGGCTGAGAACCGCATGGCCCGAGCCGTTGAGGACGATCTCGTCATTTCCGGCGATGATCCGCGCGCCTTCCAGCGAACCCGGCGCATAGTTGATCACAAGATCATAGCCCGTCGGGGCGTTGCAATATTCGCGGAAGCTGCCGAGCGACACGGCATTGCCGCTGATCGCGCCAAATCCCGTCGCCTGATGCTGCACCGTGCAATGCACGGGAACCGTCAGGCTGAGGTTGAAGCCGAACGTGGCCGCCGTGGCGGTCGTCGGCGCCGCAGCGAGTATGAAGCCCGCAACGCCGAGCGAGAATTTCTGAATCATCCGCCAAACCTTTCCGCCTGTAGGCCGAAGCTGTTGGATGATTGTTTAGGCTCGCAAATCTAACATTCAGTTAAGGCGCGCCGCCCGAACGCGCTGCCGAAACGGATGCGTCAGCGTGCGGTCACCGCGATCGAGATGACGTCGCTGTACGTTCCGGCACGACGATCGGCGGTATCGCCGACCACGAACTGGATCGGCAGCGAGTCGCGGCGAAGCCCGCCGTTCGTGGGGCCGGATACGGTCCGCATACCCGTCAAATTGACCGAGTTTCCGCCGATCGCGAGGCTATAGGGCACATACCATTCGCTCGAACCAAGACGCAGGCGTCCAGAATTGGCCGACGTGACGCTGAGGTCATAGGAACCGGTACTGGCGACGCGAAGCTGGAGCGGCACCGGCGCGACGCCGGGACGCAGTTCGCCAAGGTCGACCACCGCATGGCCGTCGTTCATCGTATAGGCGCCGGTCAGCCCGATCCGCGCCGACGGCAGAACCTGCATCCCCAGCACGATGCGCGTGCCGCCGAGCGAACGGAAATTGCCGTCCTGCGCTTCGATCGTCACGTCCTGGGTAAAGGTGCCCGACTCTTTCACATCGTCGGGATCGGCGACCAGCTTGAACAGCAGCGTCCGCGACGCATTCGGACCCAGCTTGACCATGCGCTGCGACGGATAACGCTGCGTCTGGCCCGCGCGCGGCGTCACGTCCTGCGTATCGGTCAGGTTGAGCAAGGCATAGCCGATCCGCTTCCCCGAGCCCTTCGACAGGCCAAAGGGCGGCTGGCTCAGTTCGAACGTCGGGGTGAAGCGGCATTCCGCCGCGCCTTCATTGACGAAGGTAACGCCGAACGTTCCTTCGGGAGTCGCGCTATCGAACGGGTCATAACCCTGGATCATCCAGCTTGTCGGCGTCGCATTGGCGCGGATCAGGCAATCGGCACCGCGGACGCTCGCACCGGGAGCCGGCGCCTGCGCGTGGAGCGGCACGGCGAAGAAGGCCGCGGCGAGGAACAGGGTGTGGCGCAGCATAATGCCTCCTAGTTTTTCGTACCGGGGCGAACGGTGCCAAGGTTCAATAGACCATCAGTGTCCGCCGGTACTGTGAATTCGAAACTCCGGTCGACCGTGCCGTTCGGTCCATAGGTTTCCACCAGATAGCGGCGGCCCGGCAGCAAATTGGTGATCGCGAAGCGTCCGACCGAATTGGTGAAGAACGGGATCGGCTTGGGGCTTTCGGCGTCCTTGACATCGAGAAGCGTCACCCGGCCGCCGATCAGCGACACGGGCTTTTCGGGCGCAAGAACGAGCGTGCCCATGACGCTGGCGAACGCGTCGGTGCCGATACGCGCCGCATAGCCGCTCTTGTAGGGCGGATGGACGCGGAACACGCCGGAGCCGGTGTCGTATCCCGTCGGCGGGTCTTCGACGTCATATTGCACCGACTGGGTGGTATAGGAGCCGAGGAAATTATTGACCGCTGCGCCGAGCGCTCCGCTCTTGCTGATATAGTTGTTCTCGGCGAGCGACTGCCCCGCCACGACGCTGCGCTTGCCCAGATTCTTGTGCGGTTTCAGCAGCATGAAACTGTCGTTGATGCGCCGGCCGAGGCCGACGCTGCCGTCGGCGAATGCCAGCGTCGTGCCGACGCGGACCGAGGTCGCATTGACCGCGCCGAAATCGGAGATGCTGGGGCCGAAGGTTGCGTGGCTGATCCCCGCGTCGAACCGGTTCGCCGAATAGGTCGCATAACCCTGGGTCCGGACACTGTCGTCGTCGCGCGCGACGATCCCGCCGAAACCGACGCTGTCGAGCTGGTTGAGCCCGCTCTGGTTATACGACAGCTCGGCCAGATTGTCGCGGCTTTCATAGCGCGCTTCGGCGCGGCGGCGATAATCGGGCTGGAAGGTGATGCCGATGTTCACGCTGAATCCGCTGCCGCGCGAAAAGGCCGAGGGATATTTGGAATAATCGACCCCGGCGCGGAGTGTCCAGCGCCGATCGAGCCGGTAATAGCCCGTGGTCCCAACGCGATAGCTGTCATTGAGCGCGCCGCGACCCTTGATATAGGAGGCGGTCGACGTCGTCATGAAGCGCAGGTTGAACTGGTGCGTATATTGCGCCGAGACCGACATCGACGTCGTGTTGATCCCGTCGAGATTGCCGAGTGTGGCGAATTTCGGCGATACATAGTCGGCGCGCACCGTCAGGCTGTCGGACAATCCCTCGCGGTCGATGAAATGCTCATAGCTGATGCCGCCGGCAAAGCCCTCACCCACCGATTTGGCGTGGCTGGCGCCGCCGTCGAGCAGCAAGCGCCCGCCGTTGGGGAGCACGAACTGCGTCTGCCCGGTGAGCGTCTGAACATCCTCGCTGAGCTGAAGCCCGACCCCGATCGCAGGACGATTGAAAAACGCCTTGCGAAAGAAACCGGTGAACGCCACCGGCCCGCGATAATCGGGGGCGCCGCCGAAAGTACGGCTCGTCGGTCCGAGAAAAGCGCCATATTCATAATCGCCGGGATCAAGGTCGATCGGGTCGAGATATTGCTGATAGGACAGATTCTGCGTCGCGCCGCTATTGTCGGTGACCTGGATGTCGATGTCGTTGCTGCCCGCGATCAGCGGCAGCGAGCTGAAATCATAGCTGCCGGGTTGCAGCCTCAGTTCGCGATAAAGCGATCCGTTGCGCATGAAACGCACGGTCGATTCGCGCTGGAGCACGAGCTGGCGGTTCGATTGCAGGATCGCCGCACGAAAGCTGTTGAACCGCCGCTGCTGGCGCAGGACGCCGACGCCGCCCATCTGGACGAAGGACTGCTGGCCGCGGATTTCCGGATCGAGATCGCCGAGGAACCAGCGCCGATAGGCTTCGGGCTGGTCATAGACGAGGCGCGCATAATTGCGCGCGAACTTATATTTGCTGCCCGTCAGGCCGAAACGCTGGCCGAGCTGCGCGTCGCCTTCGAACACGATGTCGCCGACGCGCACCGCGCCGTCGAAATTGACCGTCGGCGGGTCGGTGCTCTCGGCTTCCCAGACCTTGGTCTGGATCACATTCAGGTTGAGAAAGCCCGAAAATCCGGCGGGCTGGAGCGTCACCTCATTGGCGTCGTTGCGCGGCGGTGCGAACAGATTCTGGATCGCGCGCTGTTCGGGCGTGACCTCGACGACGACGACCGCGAGCGTGCTGGGGTCGTAATTCAGCGCGACGCCGGTTTTTTGCAGGTCGTCGGGGCCGAACTGGGTCAGATTCTGCAAATGGCCCGCGAGCGCGCCATGCGCGGCATCGTTCAGGATCGGCCGCATCAGGCGGAGGAAGGTTTCGGATTCGAGCAGGAAGCGGTCGTCCGCCGTCATCCGCATCGGAATGTCGCCGAGGCTGCGGTTGAGGAAGGTCAGCGGCACCGTCATGTCGATGTCGCGGTTATAGGGATTGATGTCCGGGCGGCCATGTTCGCCGATCGGCAGCTGCGGCGTCACCGGCGTCGGCGCCGGGACGGGCACCATCGGCGTGCCGGGAAGCGGGATTGTCGTCGGGGCGCCCGCATCGCGTGTCGCGGGCGGCGCCTTGGGATTTTGGGGCAGCGGAATCGACACCTGCGCGGCCGCGGTGCCCGCGCACAGCGCCGGCAGCGCCACCGAACATAGTGCTGCGGCGATCCTCACTGTTTGAAGGTCAGCTTGATCGGGCCGGGACCGAAACCGGGAACGGGGACGCGGAAAATGCGCTCGCCGAGTGCGGGAACATAGCCTGTGCCGACGGCGCGGTTCAGTTCCTCGGGCGAAATATCCACGCGCAGCCATTTGCCTTCGCGGTCGGTTCCCTCGAGCTGCCAGCCGAAGTTCGACATCATCGCGTGGCGGCGGCCGCTGTTCTTCAGGGTGATTTCGACGCCGTCCTGCATCGGCGGCTTTTCGGTCGCGCCGGGCAGCGCGGGCGGCTGGTAATTCGCCTGCTTGACCTCGGTCGCCTTCACCTCGGGCTTCGCACCCGGAGGCGCGACGACGACGAGTGCGCGCATATTGTAAAGAACCTGCACCTGCGCACCAACCGAATCGGCTGCACCGGGTTCGAACGCGACGGGCAATTGTTCGACCGAGACATAAAAGGCCTGCGACGTCGCGGGCTCCGCATCGCCAACCCATTGCAGCCGGACAACCTGGCGCCCGCTCGCGGGCAACACGCCCTGCGGCGGAAAGACCAGGAACTGGTCGTCGGCGGGTGTTTCGGTGAAATTGCCCTCCTTGTCGATCTCCATGCGGAAGATGCGCGTCTGGAAGGCGAGATTGCCGGGATTGATATTCTGGATTTCGATGCGCGCGACGGCGTTGCTGCCGCGCGATTCCATTTCGACCACCATCGGCGAAACGCGCATCGCCAGCGCGGGGGTGACCAGCACCGCCAACGCGGCAAACACCGCGAGCAAAGCGCGCCACCGGCGCCGTACCATTGCCAATGCTGTCATCATCGAATCCCCCGCCGTTTCCGGCCTAGTCCCATCAATTCATAAAGAAAGGGGAAAGATCGCTCTTTCCCCTCCCTTCATAATCGCAGCGCAAACTTAGAGCGCGCGCAGCGTCAGCGTCGTCGTGCCGTTGTAGCTGCCGGCGACGAGGCCCTTGTTGGTGATGGCGGGCGCGACAATGTCGATTTCCATGTCCGAACGCCATGCGCCCTGCTGCTTGGTTGCGGTCAGCTGAGTCGTCGAAACGTTCAGCGACTGGCCGGTGCCGCCGGTCACGGCGTTCATCGCGACGCCCGTCCACGAAGCATTCACGCTGTACGGAATGTTCGCCTGGAATTCGTCGGTGTCGTAACCGCCGGCAGCCGAATTGACGAGGCCCGCGGCGTTGTTCTTGGTGATGACGACTTCGTTGTTGAAGTTGCAGCCCGCGGTCAGCGTTTCGATTTCGGCGGTCGCCGGACCGACCATTTCGAATGCCGAATTGACATTTTCATTGTCGCCGGTGCGAACGCCGATGACGCCGAAGTCGATGTTGCGCGCATTGGCGTTGTTGCCTGCGTAGAACGAGCAGTCCTTGTTCACCGTACCCTTGAGCGTGAAGACGACATTGACGGTCGGGGTAGCGGTTTCGCTGTCGTTCGGTGCATCGGCGTGCGCGATGTAACGGGTGCCGACGCCAAAGCCGATGCCGGCTTCACCAAGGATGGTGCCGATGGCGCCCGGGTTGGTGATTTCATAATCGACGGGGAGGCTGCCGATGAACGGAACGTTAACCGAACCGGTGCCCGCATAGTGGTGCTGATCGGTGTTCTGTGCAGCGGCGGGCGCGGCGGCGGCGATGAGCGCGATGGCGGCGACGGTGCCGCTAAGGATCTTCTTCATATTTTTCTTCCCTCTATCATGCCGCCCGGCCCAATGCCGAATGCGACCTAATACCTGCACCGAACTGGTCGGAGACCGGAGGGGCAGCGGTGCCTACCCTTCCGGCTACCGTCCGCGGTTCATCCGCGGACGAATTCGTTAAATCGGAGAGACCGTGATCGTGATCGTTTCCGAATAGTCGCCAGCCAGCAGCCCGGCCTCGCCCGAAGGCTGACCAAGCTCGACCGCCAGGACCATTCCGTCCGTCGCGATGCCGCCGTTGCTGGAGATGACGCCGCCGGCCAAAAGCTGGCGACTGTTGAAGGATTGGCTCACCGTCTGCCGCGACGGATATCGCACGGGCATTTCGACGGCGAGATTATAAGGCAGGACGCCACTGTACGGGCCTTGGCCGTTCGGCATCGTCGTGTGGGTCAGGCCGCCGCGGGCGCCCTTGATCGTCATGGTGAAGGGGACGTTGCAATCGAGCGCGACGCGCGTTTCGATGCCCAGGCCGCGGCGTTCCAGATTGCCGAAATCCATATTGGCGATGCTGCCCATCGCGCAATGCTGGCGGATCGCCCCGCTGACCGCGATGTCGAGCGATTTGACGTTCCGGATTTCTTCTGCGTTCGCGGGCACAGCAAAAGCCGCCGCGGCAAGCGCAAAAATCATGAACCTCATGACATGAACCCCCAAAATCCCAACGGTTTCAGGCTCCGCTTTGCGGATGGCCCTCTGGCACCCCCGTGCCCGACAAGTCGCGACCCGACTCATCAACCCGTCTGTTAATAAAAACTTAGTACATAAATTAAGACAGCTTCGCACCCCCAAATTGGCTCCGGCCAAAATTGGGCGCAGGCGATGTTGTTCAAGTTTAACGGAAATTGGCGCTTTAGTGCGCCTGCCGAGGGTTAATTCGGCGCACGTCAAGCGGCTGACTTGGCTATCGGCGTTCAGAATCGGGACAACCGATGTTAATATCTTAACAGAAAAATTGACACTAAGTTCAATTTGAACTGCCGAAATCGGGGGAAATCCGCGACGGATTACCGATTCACCCGCCGCAAGCAGCGCACAGTTCGCCCCAACGACGGCGAACGGACCTTGTTGCCGGGCATCCGGCGGAGCATGTGCCCGCGATGCGGCGTTCCCCATTAACCACTCGACAACCGATCGCGCGCATAGCTGGACCATGCCCATTCATGCGATGATCGAACAGAGACAGACCGGCGAGAGCACGCGCGGTGCGCCGCGCATGCATATGCGATTTGAAGCGGCGGGATCGCTCGAAGGCAGCGAGGGCACGACGGTGGCGATCCACAATCTGTCGGCGACCGGTATGCTGATCGAAACCGCATCCGATCTGGCCATCGGTCAGCGGCTGACGGTCGCCTTGCCCGAGGCGCCCGATTGCGCCGCCACCATCGTGTGGCGCAGCGAGGCGCTGGCGGGCTGCCGTTTCGACCGGCCGCTGTCGCGCGCGGCGCTCAGCGCGGCGCAGCTGCGCAATCCGCTTCCGGGCGACGTCGATCCGGCGCGCATCCCCGATGGCGACGAAATGCTGGCCCAGCGCCTGCTGCGGCTGCGAAAGGAACGCGGCCTCAGCCGCGCGGCGCTTTCGGATCTGACCGGGTTCAGCCGACCGAGCATCTGGGCGTGGGAAAGCGGCAAAACCGTGCCGCGGCGCAGCAACCTGCCCGCGCTGGCCGAGGTTTTTGGAATTTCGGAGCAGGAACTGCTCGCCGGCGAACCGTCAGCGGCGCATGGCGATCCCGCGGCGAGCGCGCAGCAAATGCATGCGCTGGTCCGGGCGAGCCGCGAAGAGATCGCCGCGCTCGCCGGCGTCGATCCCGCCAAGGTCAAGATCACGATCGAATATTGACGGGCCGCGCGCCCTATCGTGCGGGCAACAACAAACTCGCGTCGCCATAGCTATAGAAGCGATAGTCGTTTTCGATGGCATGGGCGTACGCCGCCCGCATCGTCTCCAGCCCCATCACCGCCCTATCGCTAACCACCTTCCGGTTCATAAATGGCGCGTCAGAAGAGAGACTTTTCCTGCATTTAGGCCCGGCGTTCGTTCTGTTATGAACATCGGGTAACTAGAGGGGGAGGCCATGCTCAAAACCATCAGGATCGCAGCACCGTTGCTCGTCGTCTTCGGCGCAGGAGCTAGCTACTCGACGCCAGCTCACGCGGCCTGCCAATGTAGCTGTGTGAACGGCCAAGTGCAGCCCATCTGCACAAGTTCAATTGACATTCGCCCGATCTGCTCACCCCGTATATGTCCAATCGTTCCGCCTGCGGTGAGGCCCATCGCGACGCCCGTCTTACCACCCATCGGGACGCGCTCTTGTCGAATGGAGCAAGTCGTGAACCCCTACACTGGGCAATATGAGTGGAAGAACATCTGCCGATAACACCCGCGCGGTGACGACTACCGCAGGTTGCTTTCGGAGCTAAAAACAGCCCGGAATCATGCATCGGCCATTTGGGATACGAACAAGTCCCAGAAATGTTCGTGGCCGAACTCCTGCAACGAGGGCCGGATCAAATTCGGCAGGCGATCATCCGAATCAAGCTGGTGGGCGATATCAGCATAATATTTTGACCTTGTCGTCATCGCTTCATCGAAATGCCGTTGGATTGCACCATCAATCGAGGGATTGTGGTGGGTGCGGGGGCGGACGATGACGGGCACCTCAATGACAACGCGCGGCGTTTGCCTTTCTCCGCCTCGGCGCTGGATAGCCTCATCCAGATCGCGCCTAGCTTGGTCAAACAATTCTTGATGCAGAGGGTGCTGTTTCCGCCACTCCTCCATCTCAATCTTGTGACGGGCCCATTTCATCGCTGCATCAAAGACACTTTTCTCACTCGCGATCGCAAGCTCAACCGGCTTCAAGGCTTCCGTCACCGCGAGAGATGTCGCCATATGCATACTGAATCGTTCAGCGGTGTCAGCCATTCCGGCCAGCATTCCTTTCGCTGTCGGCAACGAGACAGCGCGCAACGCATCGCCAACCGTCGGTCGGGGGGCTCTACCAGACAGTAGTGCTGCCTTCACCCGTTCCACTGCATCGCCCGGCGTCGTGAAAACCACTTTCGCAGGAATCCGAAGCACCGTGTAGGGGCCGCTCTGGAGGTCTTTGTCGCGGGCTCTGTCTCTAGCGATCGCTTCGGGCGAAGAGTGATAGGCTGCACCGTCAATCTCGATGACCAGCCAGTCGTTTGCCAAGAAATCGACACGATAGGGCGGAATTCTTGCCTGAAGGTCTAGCTTCAAGGTCTCCGATCTCAGCACACCCTTCTCGGGTTTCAGATCGAAAGCCGGGATCATGGCTTCGAGAAAAGCCGTTTCAGCAGGGGATTCGCAAATAGGCAGGAAGCACGAAACCCAATCGCTATCTTCGGCCGTCACCGACCATCTGCGGTCAAACCACCCGTTAGGATGAACATCCTTGGGCCGTCGATGATCGGCAACGATGGACCAGGCGAGTAGCGCTGCAACTATAAAAAGCAGCGGGAAGATGAACCCCACAACAAAGAGGATGGCAGCAATACCTACCCGCACGCCGGTACTAAATGGTTGCGGCATCAATTCCCCCTCGCCGTCGCCTATCCAAGCGTAGCCGAAAAAATAATAAGAAAAACCCTCCGACTGCCCGGCCACGTAATGCCGCGAGCCAACAATCGGAGGGGGGGGTAGAAATTAGGCTGGCGCCGCAGCCCAGTCGTTGCCGATCAGATTCGCGGCGGCATTGGATGCCGATCGCAAAGTGGTGTCGGAAACATGGGCATACCGGGAGCCATGTGGGCGGCATAACGCGTGACCACGTTCTCGACGCTTTCGAGATGATCGAATTTGTGCTCCAAAATCGATACGGAACGTCAAAAGCGGCATTGTTAGCGAAGGTGGCGGCCGTAAACGCGGCCAAAGGCCCTGTGGCCGCCCCTGACGCTGAGCCTTGAGTTCGAGCTGAGCCTTGGTCGATATGCCTTGAAAGTGCCTTTTGCCTTAGTCCCCCGGCAGTAACAGACTTGCGTCCCCATAGCTGTAGAAGCGGTAGCCTTCCTCGATTGCATGCCTGTAAGCTGATTGCATAATTTCCAATCCCATCAGCGCACTAACCAGCATGAACAGGGTCGAGCGCGGCAGGTGGAAATTGGTCATCAGCCCATCGATCGCCTTGAAGCGATAGCCCGGCGTGATGAAGATCGCGGTGTCGCCCGCGAAGGGCGCGATGACGCCGTCATCCTCTGCCGCGCTTTCGAGCAGGCGCAGGCTGGTGGTTCCGACCGCGATGACACGGCCGCCCGCCGCGCGCACCGCGTTGAGCCGCGCCGCGGTATCGGCGTCGATCCGCCCCCATTCGGCGTGCATGACATGGTCTTCGGTATCGTCGGCCTTCACCGGCAGGAAGGTGCCCGCACCGACGTGCAGCGTCAGCGTTTCGCTCGCGATACCCGCGGCCGCGAGCGCATCGAGCAGCTTCGGCGTGAAGTGCAGCGCCGCGGTCGGCGCCGCGACCGCGCCATCTTCGCGCGCGAACATCGTCTGATAATCGCTGCGATCGTCGTCGTCGGTGGGGCGCTTGCCCGCGATATAAGGTGGGAGCGGCATCGTGCCCGCGCGTTCGAGCAGGACTTCGACCGGCTCGTCGCCCGCGAAGGCGAGGATGAAGCTGCCGTCGGCGAGCCGTTCCTCGGCGAGCGCCGCGACGCCCGCACCGAAATCGACGCTTTCGCCGACGCGCAGCCGCTTGGCGTTGCGGATGAACGCCTGCCAGCGGCGCAGGTCGATGCGCTTGTGGAGCGTCGCGCCGATCTTCGCCTCTCCGCGCCGCCCTTCGAGCTGTGCGGGAATGACGCGCGTATCGTTGAAGACGAGGCAGTCGCCCGGGCGCAGCCATGCGGGCAAGTCCGCGACCCCCGCGTCGACGATCTCACCGCCATCGACCACGAGCATCCGCGCCGCATCGCGCGGGCGCGCGGGGCGGAGCGCGATACGCTCATTGGGCAAATCGAAATCGAAGGCGTCGACGCGCATGATCTTGGTGCGCGTGCCCGCGCTTACTGCTTGATCGGAGCGTTAAGCTCGTCGACCGTCACGGCGGGCGCGGCGACCGGCGCGGGCACCGCTTCGGTCAGCATCGAGGCGGGCGGGATCGGCTTGTTGTCGGCGGCGACCGACACCTGCACCATGCGCGACATCACTTCGGGCGGCTCGCCCTTATGGATAGCGTCGACATATTGCATGCCCGAGATCACGCGGCCGAACGCGGTGTAGCGGCGGTCGAGCGCGAAGCGCGGCTGGAGCATGATGAAGAACTGGCTGTTCGCGCTGTCCTCGCTCTCGGCGCGCGCCATCGACAGCGTGCCGCGCAGATGCGGGGTGACGTTGAATTCGGCCTTGAGGTCGGGAAGCTGCGAGCCGCCCTGCCCGGTCGCGGTCGGGTCGCCCGTCTGCGCCATGAAGCCGTCGATCACGCGGTGGAACTTGATCCCGTCATAGAAACCCGCGCGCGCGAGTTGTTTCAGCCGCTCGACATGGTTCGGCGCGACATTCGGATAGAGCTGGACCACGATCCGGCCGCCCGTCGAAAGGTCGATGTTGAGCATATATTCGGGGACGCCCATATACTGGTCGGGGGCCATCGCCGGGATTGCAGGCGGCGCCACGGTCGCCGGAGCGGCTTCGGTCGCCGCGGGCGCGGTCGGGGTTTCGACCGGCGCGGGCGGGGGCGTTTCGACGGGCGGCGCCGGCTGGCTCTGCTCGGGGTTCGGCCCCGGTGCGGGCGGCGCATCCTGCGCGACGGCCGCGCCTACGAGACCGAACGCCATCGCCGTAAGAACCAAGGGGCGGAAGGATGATTTCATGCTGGATCGGCCTTTGGATAATAAACTGGAATTGCGCCCCGATGGCGCGCCCTAGCCGGAAAAAGCTGAACGCTCAATGATCGGTATCAGCGGTCGCCCTGAAGAAGGCCCCGCTCGGCGATGCGCGCGACGACGGCATCGCGCACCGAAGGCGTCACAAATTTGTGGATATCGCCGCCGAAGATCGCGATTTCCTTGACCAGCCGCGATGCGATCGGCTGCAGCCCGACGTCGGCCATCAGGAACACCGTCTCGATCCGGTCGTTGAGCTGCTGGTTCATCCCCGCCATCTGATATTCATATTCGAAGTCGGCGACCGCGCGCAGCCCGCGGACGATCATGGTCGCCCCCTCGCGCTCGGCAAAATCCATCAGCAGCGCATTGAATCCGACGACGCGGATGTCGCCTTCGATCGACGCGACCTCGGCCTTCACCATCGCGATGCGCTCGTCGTCGTCGAACATCGGCGACTTGGTGATATTGGTCGTCACCCCGATCACCAGCCGGTCGACCAGCTTCGCGCCGCGGCGAATGATGTCCATATGGCCGAGCGTGATCGGGTCGAAGGTTCCGGGATAAACCCCAATGCGCATCAACGGTCCCTTTCCACCACATAACGGGCGATCGCGCGCAGCAGCGCAGCCTCTTCGCCAAAACTCGCGAGATGTCCGATCGCCTGGTCGACCAATGCGGTCGCCTGTTCACGCGCGCGTTCGAGCCCCATCAAGGTGACGAAGGTCGCCTTGCCCGCGGCATCGTCCTTGTGCAGCGCCTTGCCCGCCAGTTCCTCGTCGCCCTCGACATCCATGATGTCGTCGGCGATCTGGAACGCGAGGCCGATGTCGCGCGAATAGGCGCGCAGCGGCGCGCGGCCCTCGGGCGGGATGCGCGCGAGGATCGCGCCGGCCTCGACCGAAAAGGCGATCAGCGCCCCGGTCTTGAGCTGTTGCAGCCGCGTCACCGTCGGCAGGTCGAAATTCGACGTCTCGGCGGCGAGATCCATCATCTGTCCTCCCGCCATCCCCGCCGGACCCGCGGCGCGCGCGAGTTCGCAGCAGAGCTCGCCGCGCACGAAGGGATCGGCGCTCGTCACCGGGTCGCACAGCCATTCGAACGCGAGGGCGTGGAGCGAATCGCCCGCGAGCACCGCGGTCGCCTCGTTGAACGCCTTGTGCACGGTCGGCTTGCCGCGGCGCATGTCGTCATCGTCCATGCACGGCAGATCGTCGTGGATCAGCGAATAGGCGTGCATCGCCTCGACCGCCGCGCCGACGCGCAGGGTCAGCATGCGGTCGACGTGGAACAGGTCGCCCGCCGCACGGACGAGCAGCGGGCGCAGCCGCTTGCCGCCGGCCACCGCGGCATGGCGCATCGCTTCGTAGAGCGGCCCGCGCGGATCGGACGGAACGGCGAGCAGTTGATCGAACAGCGTGTCGATCCCGGCCGCGACCTCATTCTGGGTGGAAAGCAGCAATTGCCGCTCGCGCGAAATTTCGCTGTCGACGAGCGTCACCGTGGATCAGCTTTCGCCGAAGGGGGTCGTTCCCGCCGGCCGGCCGTCGGCGCCCAGGCTGACCTGTTCGATGCGCGCCTGCGCTGCGGCCAGCCGCGCCTCGCAATGCCCGCGCAGCGCATGGCCGCGCTCATAAAGCGTCACCGATTCCTCAAGGCTGACATCGCCGCTCTCGAGCCTCCGCACGATCGTTTCGAGCTCGCCCATCGCCGCTTCGAACGACAGCGAGGCGATATCGGCGGCGCCAAGGGTTTCAGGGGCGGGTTCGGGGGTGTCCGTCATGGGCCCTGCTTTGGCCCCTTCGCCCCCGTCCGGTCAAGCTTGACGTGGTGATTTTGCCCTATAGCGTCGCGCCATGTTCATCGGCCATTTCGCCCCGGCGCTGATCGTCGCGGCCCGTCCAAAGGCGGCGGGGCTCGGGACCTTGTTCGTCGCGGCGCAGCTCGTCGACATCGGTTTTGCCGCATTGCTGGTCCCGGGGATCGAGGCGATGCGGATCGTCCCCGGCATCACCGCGATGAATCCGATGGACCTCTATCACATGCCCTATACGCACAGCCTGCTCGGCGCGCTGATCTGGGCGAAGATTTTCGGCCTGCTCGTCTGGTTCGCGACGAAGCGGAAAGAGGCGGCGATCGGCGCCGCGCTGGTCGTGGTGTCGCACTGGTTCATCGACCTCCTCGTCCACATCCCCGATCTGACGCTCTATGGCATGCCGCCGAAGCTCGGGCTCGGGCTTTGGAATCATCCGCTGATCGCGATGCCGCTCGAGATATTGCTGATCGGCGGCGCCTTTCTTTATTATCTGCGCCGCACCGAGGCGCCGGGCGGCAACCGCCGGCTCTGGACCCTCGCCGGGCTGCTCGTCTTTGCGCAGGCGATCGACTGGTTCGGCCCGAAAGAGCCCACCTATTCGCTCGCCGTCCCCGCGACGATGCTCTTTGCTTATGCGCTGCTCGCCGGAACCGCGGCGTGGGCGGGGGCCAACCGGCGGCTCGCGGCGCCCGTCCGCACCTGACCCCTTCGCGCCGCGCAATCGCGGTTCTGTTTTTTGCAATTGCCCGCGCCGCGCGCGCCGGTCATGTTGCACTGCACAAGAAGAGAGGGGCTCCGAAGGCAAGTTTTGTTCATCAGACAAGGACTTGCATCATGAAAAAATATATTCTCCCCGCGCTCGGCCTGCTCGCGCTGGCGCCGTCGGTCGCCATTGCCAAGGATGCGCCGACCAACCGCTTCGAGCATGAAGGCAGCACCTATAGCTATAGCGTCACGCAGGTCGGCGACACGCGCGTGATCAGCGGCGTCGAGGAACGCACCGGCAAGCCGTTCACGCTCCGCGTCGGCCAGCACCGCGTCCGCGGCACCGTCGGTTCGCAGCAGGTGAGCTTCGCGCTGCGCGACGTCGCGCCGCTCGTGAAGCCGTCGGCCACCCTCGCCTCGCGCTAAACCCCCGCTCCGACCGCAGACCCCATGATGTTTTCGCATCATGGGGTCTGTTCGTTTCGCGCCTACATCGCTAAAGGCGCGCCATGACTCAGACCGCACCCGCGCCCGCCTCCGTCATCACCCCCGAGATCGTCGCCGAACACGGCCTGTCTCCGGAAGAATATGATCGCGTCCTCAACGCGCTCGGGCGCGAGCCGAACCTCGTCGAACTCGGCATCTTCTCGGTCATGTGGTCCGAGCATTGCAGCTATAAAAGCTCGCGCCTCCATTTGAAGAAACTGCCGACCGAGGCGCCCTGGGTGATCTGCGGCCCCGGCGAGAATGCCGGCGTCATCGACATTGGCGAAGGGCCGGACGGCAAGAAGCTCGCCGCGATCTTCAAGATGGAGAGCCACAACCACCCGTCGTACATCGAGCCCTATCAGGGCGCGGCGACCGGGGTCGGCGGCATCCTGCGCGACGTGTTCACGATGGGCGCACGCCCCGTCGCGAACCTCAACGCGCTGCGCTTCGGCCGCCCCGACCATCCGAAGATGAAACATCTGATCTCGGGCGTCGTCCACGGCATCGGCGGCTATGGCAATTGCGTCGGCGTCCCCACCGTCGGCGGCGAGGTCAATTTCCACAAAGCCTATGACGGTAATATCCTCGTCAACGCGATGACCGTCGGCGTCGCCGAACAGGACAAGATCTTCTATTCGGCCGCATCGGGCGTCGGCAATCCGATCGTCTATGTCGGCTCGAAGACCGGTCGCGACGGCATCCATGGTGCGACGATGGCGTCGGCCGACTTCGGCGAGGATGCCGAGGAAAAGCGCCCGACGGTGCAGGTCGGCGACCCCTTCACCGAAAAATTGCTCATCGAGGCGTGCCTCGAACTGATGGCGTCGGACGCGATCGTCGCGATCCAGGACATGGGCGCCGCGGGCCTCACCAGCTCGTCGGTCGAGATGGCGTCGAAGGGCGGCGTCGGCCTCCATCTCAAGATGGACGATGTGCCGCAGCGCGAAACCGGCATGACCGCCTATGAGATGATGCTGTCCGAATCGCAGGAACGCATGCTGATGGTGCTGAAGCCCGGCCGCGAGGATTTCGCCGCCGCGATCTTCCACAAATGGGAACTCGATTTCGCGGTCATCGGCACCGTCACCGACACCGGCCGCATGGTGCTCGAACATCATGGCGAGATCGTCTGCGACATCCCGCTCGCGCCGCTTGCCGACGACGCGCCGCTCTACGACCGCCCGCACGTCCCCACCCCGAAGCAGGCTGACCTCACGAACGTCCCCGAGACGAAGGACGTCGCGGCGGACCTCAAGACCTTGATGGGCACCCCCGACATCGCCAGCCGCCGCTGGATCTGGGAACAATATGACAGCCAGGTCGGCGGCGACACGGTGCAGACCGGCGGCGACGCCGCGCTCGTCCGCATCCACGGCACCAACCGCGCGCTCGCGATGTCGACCGACTGCACCCCGCGCTATTGCTACGCCGATCCCGTCGAGGGCGGTAAGCAGGCGGTCGCCGAGACCTGGCGCAACATCAGCGCGGTCGGCGCGACCCCGCTCGCGATCACCAATTGCCTGAACTTCGCCAACCCGCAGCGCCCCGAAATCATGGGCCAGATCGTCGGCTGCCTCGACGGCATGGCGCAGGCGTGTATCGCGCTCGATTATCCGATCGTCTCAGGCAACGTCAGCCTCTATAATGAGAGCAAGGCGACCGGCGGTGGCAGCGCGATCCTGCCGACCCCCGCGATCGGCGGCGTCGGCGTGATCGAGGATCTGAACAAGGCGGTCGGCATCGGCTTCAAACGCACCGGCGATATCGTGCTCGCAGTCGGCGAGCGCGCCGGTCATCTCGGCCAGTCGGCATGGCTGCGCGAAATCCTCGGCCGCGAGGAAGGCCCGCCGCCGCCCGTCGATCTGCGCGCCGAAAAGCGCACCGGCGACTTCATCCGCGGCGCGATCAACGCCGGCTGGATCACCGCCTGCCACGACGTCTCCGACGGCGGCATGGCGGTGACGCTCGCCGAAATGGCCTTGAAGTCGAACATCGGCGTCCTCGTCAGCGAAGAACAGCCGTTCGGCGTCGCCGAAAGCTTCTTTGGTGAAGATCAGGGCCTCTATCTCGTCACCGTCTGCGACACCTGCCTCGCCGACTTCCTCGACGCCGCGGGCCGCGCCGACGTGCCGGTCGATCCCGTCGGCCGCACGATCAAGGACCGCATCGTCTTCGAACTGGAGGGCAGCGACCATCAGGTGACGCTCGCCGAGCTCCGCGACGCGCATGAGGGCTTCTTCCCGAACCTGATGGGAGCGGACGCGGCGCTCGCCTGATGCGGCGCGCGCTGGCTGCCCTGGCTCTGCTGGCGCTCCCCGCGCCATCCTCTGCCGCGCCGCTGGTCGTGACCTCGCCGCAGGAACTGCCCGCCGGCCACGCCCGGCCGCGCATCTTCCTCGGCGGCAGCATCGACATGGGGCGCGCCGCCGATTGGCAGGCCGGGCTCGTTCGGTCGCTCGGCGATCTCGATGTGCTGTTCCTCAACCCGCGGCGCCCCGACTGGAATCCGGCATGGAAACCCGTCGCGAGCGAACCCGAATTTCGCCGTCAGGTCGAATGGGAGCTGGCGGCGCTCGAATCCGCCGACATCGTCGTGATGTATTTCGCGCCCGGATCGCAAAGCCCGATCAGCCTGCTCGAAATGGGATTGCATGCTCGCGGCGGAAAGCTGATCCTGCTTTGCCCCGAGGGCTTTTGGCGCAAGGGCAATGTCGATATTACCGCCGAGAAATATGGAATCGAACAGGTCGCGACCATGGACGAGCTCGCGGTGGCCGTACGCCGCCGGGTGACGAACTGGACGGCGACTTCTGCCGAGGAGTGATGGGCGTATGAGCATCTATATCGGCGTTGGAGGCTGGACCTTCGAACCGTGGCGCGGCCCCTTCTACCCCGCCGGCCTCGCACAGAAACGCGAGCTTGAATATGCCGGCCAGCATCTCACCGGCATCGAGATCAACGGCACTTACTATGGCAGCCAGAAGCCCGAAACCTTCGCCAATTGGGCGGAGGCCGTACCCGACGGCTTCCAGTTCAGCGTCAAGGCGTCACGCTTCACCACCAACCGCAAGGTGCTGAAAGAAGGCGCCGGATCGATCGAGAAGTTCCTGACGCAGGGGCTGACGCGGCTCGGCGACCGGCTCGGCCCGATCCACTGGCAGTTCATGGCGACGAAGAAATTCGACCGCGACGATTTCGCGGGTTTCCTCGACCTGCTTCCCGAGACGCAGGACGGCGTGAAGCTGCGCCACGCGATCGAGGTGCGCGACGAAAGCTTCCGCGATCCGGCCTTTATCGACATGGTGCGCGAGCGGAACATGGCGATCGTTTATGCCGACAGCGACGAATTTCCGTGCATCGACGAACAGACCGCCGACTTCACCTATGCGCGGCTGCAGCGATCGCAAGAGGATGTCGAAACGGGCTATGATGCGAAGGCGCTGGACGGCTGGGCGACCCAAGCCCGCGACTGGGCGAAGGGCGACCGCGACGTCTATATCTTCTTCATATCCGGCGCGAAGGTTCGCAACCCCGCCGCTGCGCAAGCGCTGATCGCGAAGCTCGACTGATCAACGTCACCGGCCGCCGGGCAGATTATGTTTCCCCCATTCGCATAACGGCGTCAGCGCTTCGTTGAGCGATGCCCCCAAGGGGGTAACCGAATAATCGACCCGGGGGGGAACCTGATGGAACATCTCGCGGTGGACCAGACCATCGGCCTCCATCTCGCGCAATTGCTGGATCAGCATCTTTTCGCTGATCCCCGCGATGCGCCGCTTTAGCGCGCCGAAGCGCACGGGGGTGTCGTGAAGCTCCCAGAGAATCAGCGCCTTCCACTTCCCGCCGATAATCTCGAACACCGGCCCGAGACCGTCATTATAGGGTTGATTGCGTGTCGACATGGATATCAATTCTTACCTAAAGGTGAGTACCTGACAAAATAGTAGGTAGTTGATCAATCGAAAGTATCACGTCACCCCTTTGCGTCAACAAGACATGGCAGCCGCGCCGTGTCCCACGCGAAAGGATCGGCCGATATGCCGGAAAAACTGCTCATTCTTGTCGGAAGCCCGCGTAGGAACGGAAACACCGCGACACTTGCCGCGGCCGTCCGGCGCGGCGCCGAGGCGGCGGGCAGCGATGTCGCGCTGCGATTTCTGGATGATCATATTTCGGGGTTTCTGCGCGATTGCCGCCAATGCCGCCGCCCCGATGGCGAATGCGCGATCGACGACCCGTATCGCGCCCTGTTCTTCGACGAGTTTTTGCCCGCGCGCGGGGTGATCTTTTGTTCGCCCATTTATTGGTACGGCGTGTCCGCGCAGATCAAGGCGTTCTTCGATCGCAGCTTCTGCTATTATGCGGCTTCTTATCCGGGCTCGCAGGCAGCGCTTGCCGCGATGGCACGGAAACGGCTCGGCCTAGTGCTGGCGTCCGAGGAAACATATCCCGGCGTGGCCCTCGGCATCGTCCACCAGATTCAGGAATTTTCCCGCTACACGAATTCGGATTTTGTCAGCGTGGTGCGCGGGGCCGGCAACAGCCGCGGCGAAGTGCGCCACGATCCGGCGAACCCGATCGGCGACGCCGAACGTCTGGGCCGCGAGATATTTTCGCGATCCTATTCCGACTACAGGCTGGAGACGCCGCGCAGCCCGCGCGTCTGGCCGGAAAGCGTAGGCTGAGCGCCGGGTTCCCCGGCTTTCGCCGGGGAAGAGTTCAGGCCATCGCAGCCTTTGCCGCGAGGAAGTTATACGGATCGATGCCGCGGTTGCGGTACGCGCGGTGCGCTTCCTGATAGAGCGTCGGCTCGCCGATCCCGAGCCGTGCACGCGCGGCTTCGAGCGGTTCGGCGAGCAGCGAGCGGATGTCCTGCTCGATGATCGCCTTCGCCGCCTTGCCGTGGCGCTGGCCCTGGCGGATCGCGCCGAACACCGGCGCGTCGCTCTTGACGCCGCGCTTCACCTCATAACCGCCGGCATAGGCGATGAAGGCATTGCCGTAATTGCCCGTCTGGCCATAGGTGAAGCCGAGCACGCACTGTTCGCCGAGCGCGTCGCGGCCATAGCCGGTCAGGATATGGAACAGGTCGTGCGTGTCGCGCAGACGGTTCGAATACCACTGCACCTGGTCGTCATATTGCGGGCGGCCCATCTTGTCGCTTTCGGCGACGAGGCCCGCGGCCGACAGGCCTTCGCGGCGCATGAAGGTGACATAGGCGTGGCCGACGCTGCCTTCGGGCAGCGCGTCGATCCATGCATGGTCGTCGAGCAGGTCGGGCAGATAGGGTTCGCGTTCCATCAGCTTCTGGCCGAAATCGCTTGTCACGAAGGCGCGCGCGTCGTCCATGAAGCCCTTGCGCGGCAAATTCTCAAAGATGTGGAACACCTGTTCGGTGTCTTCCTTGTCCGCGATCAGCTTGCGAAAGTGCTGGAACGCCTTGAACGGGCGGAACTTCTGCGGCTGGCGATCGGGGTGGGAGAAGATGGTGGGGGTCATGGCTGGCCTCGTCCGAATCAGGTGATGATGCTCAGATAGCATTACTGACATAGATGTCAATAGTAGGTTAAAGCGCTGGACGGATCGTCGCCCCAGCCGTTATAGGCGAATAATACAGTGGAGGGCGATATGCGCGAAGATAGACAAGTTGCGGGCGAACGCCTCGTCACCCTCGACGCGCTGCGCGGATTCGCCGTGATGGGCATTTTGGCGATGAACATCGTCGCCTTCGCGATGCCCGAAATGGCCTATGTTTCGCCCAAGGCCTATGGCGGCGACACGGCGTCGGACATCGCCGCCTGGGCGCTCGGCTTCCTCCTCTTCGACGGCAAGATGCGCGGGCTATTCTCGATCCTGTTCGGCGCAAGCATGCTCCTCATCGTCGATCGCGCGGAGGCGTCGGGACAGGATTCGGGTTCGGTGCATTACCGCCGGATGGCGTGGCTCGCGGTGTTCGGCCTCTGCCATTATTTCTTCCTCTGGTGGGGGGACATCCTTTTCCTCTACGCCGCGGTCGGCTGCGTCGCTTTCCGTTTCCGCGCGTGGGAACCGCGGCGGCTGATCAAATGGGCGCTCGGCATCTTCACTCTGGGTGTCGTCCTGACGTCGCTTTTCTTTGGCGCACAGCTCGCGGTCGGAAATGCGGCCGACAATCCGGCGTCGCCGATGGCCGAAGCCGGGCGTGAGGTCCGCGCCGAATATGCCAAGATCGACGGCGAAGTGGCCGAGGAGCTCGCGCTCTATCGCGGCCCCTATCTACCGATCCTCAACTCACGGCTCGATACCGCGATCAATCCGTTCGTCGGCGTGCTGATGACGATATGGGAGACGCTGCCGCTGATGATGCTCGGCATGGCGCTGTTCCGCAACGGCTTCCTGACCGGTGCCTGGGGGGCGGCCGACTATCGGCGGACAGCGCTGCGCTGGCTACCCCCGGGGGTGCTGCTGACATTGCTCGTCGGATGGCTCCAATGGCGCGCGGGCTTCGACTATCTCGTCGCGGTCAATGCCTTCATGGCGTGGTCCGGACCCGGGCGGCTGATGATGACGATCGCCTATGCCGCGCTGCTCGTGCTGCTGATCCGGCGTGCTGCTACCAGCGCCTGGATAATTCGCGTCGCCGCAACGGGCCGCGCCGCCTTCTCCAACTATCTCGGCACCAGCATCGTGATGACGACGATCTTCTACGGCTATGGGATCGGCCTGTTCGGCGACGTCGGCCGCTGGACGCTCTATCTCGTCTGCGCCGGCATGTGGGCGCTCATGCTGCTCTGGTCGAAGCCTTGGCTCGACCGCTATCGCTATGGCCCGCTCGAATGGCTGTGGCGCAGCCTCGCGCGCGGGTCGCTGCAACCGATGCGTCAGTAGCCGACGGCGCGGCCGAAACCTGTCGGGCGGCGCTGGACGAGCGGGTTCGCTTCGCGTTCGAGCGCGCCGAGCGTCTCTTCGAACAGCCGGCGCAGTTCGACGACGCGCGGCAGATATTCCTCGGGGCTGGTCTGGCTTTCGACGCAATGGCGCGCGAAGACTTCGATGTCCTCGGCGAGCGCGCCGAGTTTCTCGCCGCCGAACTGCCGTGCTTCGCTTTTCAGCGTGTGCGCGGGCATCACGAGGCCGCGGGCATCGCGTGCGCGCATCGCCTCTTCGATCGCGGCAACCGATTTGGTGCCGTCTTCGCGAAAATAGCCGAGAATCCGCACAAACGCCGCGCCCAGCTGGGTGCGCGTCGCGCGAAACTCATCCCAATCGACCAGGATATCGTCCAATGCTTTAGTCCCTTGGTGTTCAAATTCGGCCGTGGTCCCAACCGGTCCATGCCGAAGTTGGGTAAAAAAGACGTTACGGTGTCAGGGCTGCTATGAAGCGAACCGTCCCGCTTTGGGTCAGCGCCGGACGCGCCAGCGGCCCTCATCGGCGTTTGCCGCGTCGGTTTCGACCGACCAGCCATGCTCGCCCGCCAGCGCCGCAACTTCGCGCCCGGCCTGCGGATCGTCGGCGATCAGCAGCACGTCGGACGCATCGCGCATCGCGCGCGCTAGCCGCAGCGCGGGCCAGGGGCAGCGCATTCCGCGGGCATCGACGACCAGCGTCCCCAATGCCTCAGGCGCCGTCATTCGTCATAGGGATTACGCGAATTGCGGAAGTTGAGGCGCACCGGAACGCCCTGGAAGCCCAGTTCCTTGCGCATGCCGTTGACCAGATAACGCGTGTAGCTTCCGGGCAGACTATCGGTCCGGGTGCCGAAAACGACGAAGGTCGGCGGCCGGGTGCGCGCCTGCGTGATATAGCGCAGCTTGATCCGCTTGCCGCCGGGCGCCGGCGGCGGGTTGTTTTCAACCGCATTTTCGAACCAGCGGTTGAGCTTCGCGGTCGAGACGCGGTTGGTCCAGATTGCGCGCTGTTCGAACGCGACGCGGACCAGCGTGTCGATGCCCTTGCCGGTCGCACCCGAAATGCTGAGCACCGGGACGCCCTTGACCTGGCTGAGCCCGTCTTCGAGCGCGGTGCGCACGCCGTTGAACAGCGCCGACGGGTCTTCGGCGACATCCCATTTGTTGAGCGCGACGATCAGCGCGCGACCTTCCTGCAGCACCCGGTCGGCGATGTGCAGATCCTGCGCCTCCAGCCCTTTGGTGGCGTCGAGCAGGAGGACGACGACCTCGGCGAAATCGACCGCGTGGAGCGCGTCGGCGACCGACAGCTTCTCGAGCTTTTCGACCACCTTGGCGCGCTTGCGCATGCCTGCGGTGTCGAACAGCTGGATCTCGTGGACCTCGCCGTCCTTTTCCCACTGCCAGTCGACGCGGATCGAATCGCGGGTGATCCCGGCTTCGGGCCCGGTGATCAGGCGGTCCTCGCCGATCATGCGGTTGATCAGCGTCGACTTGCCCGCGTTCGGGCGCCCGACGATCGCGAGCTTCATCGGGCCGAGCGGCGCGTCCTCGTCTTCTTCGCCTTCAACCGGCGGCGGCAAAGCCTCGGCTTCCGCCGCATCATAAGCTTCGACGATCGGGCGCAGCGCGTCGAACAGGTCGACGACGCCTTCGCCATGCTCGGCGCTGAGCGCGATCGGATTGTCGAAGCCGAGCGAATAGCTCTCCATCAGCCCGTTTTCGCCCTGTTTCCCCTCGGCCTTGTTGACGACGAGAATGATCGGCGTGTCCTCGCTGCGCAGCCAGCGCGCGATTTCCTCGTCGAGCGGGGTCACCCCGGCGCGGCCGTCGATCATGAACAGCGCCGCGTCGGCCTCGCGCACCGCCTTTTCGGTCTGCACACGCATCCGGCCGGGCAAGGTCGCGGCGTCATAATCCTCGAAACCCGCGGTATCTACGATGCGAAAATCGAGGCCGAGCAGATGGCCGTCGCCTTCGCGGCGGTCGCGCGTCACCCCAGGCTGGTCGTCGACGAGCGCGAGGCGCTTGCCGACCAGCCGGTTGAATAGCGTCGATTTGCCCACATTGGGCCGGCCGACAATGGCAATCGTCGCGAATCGCGACATGAAACTTATCCCTATTACACCGGGCCGCCCCGGCCCGGACGCTGTATCAGCGCCAGGCCGTGATCTGCCCGTCGTCCGCGAGGACGTACAAAATATTATTCGCGACCACGGGGGCCTGCGACAGCGGCGATTTGAATTCAGTCGAGCCAAGAAGCGAGCCGTCGGCCGGCGAGAATTCCGACAAGGTCCCTTCGCTGTTGACCGCGATCAGACGGCCACCCGCGAGAATCGGCCCGGTCCAGCGGATCGGGTCCTTTTTCTTCTTTTCGGTTTCGACGCGGAAACGTGCGAGCTGTTGCAGCCAGCGCACCTTGCCGTTCGCGCGCGCGACGGCCAGCAGTTTGGCGTCGTCGGTCATCGCATAGACCCATTCGCCGACGACATAAGGCGTCGAGATGCCGGCGATCGAGATTTCCCAGCTGCGCTGGCCGGTGACGAGTTCATAGCTCGCCATGCGGCCGCCCTGCCCGAGCGCGAAGACACGGCCGCGATCGACGACCGGATCGGCGTCAACATCGGTGAGCGTCGACACCGACAGCGCCATCGAGGTGCGCGCGAGCGCGTCTTCCCACAGGTCGCGGCCGTTTTCGTAACGATAGGCCTGGACCTCGCCCGACGAGAAGCCGGCGACGATCGTCCCCTGCCCCGCCGCGGGCGATGCGGCGCCGAACACGCTGCCCGCCTCCATCGACGCGGTGGCCTGCCACTGCACCGCACCATCGGCGGCGTTGAGCGCGAAAATCTGGTTATCCTGGCTGATGACATAGACACCGCCAAAGGCAATCGTCGGCGCGCCGCGCAGCGGGCCCGCGGGCTTCACCTTCCAGATCACCGATCCGTCGGCGACATTCAGCGCCGCGACATCGCCGACGCCGCTGGTCGCATAAACGACATTGCCGTCGACCCCGGCGCCGCCGCCGAACAGCGACGCCTTGAAATCCTTGCCCGTGCTGCCAATCGGCACGCTCCACAGCTTCGCGCCGGTGTCGGCGGCGAAGGCGGTGACCACGGCGTCGGTATCGACGACGAACAGGCGGTTGTCGGCGATCACCGGCGATGCGGCGATCCGCTGCTTGTTGGTGCTGCCCGCGATATTGGCTTCCCACAGCTTGGTTCGCGTCGCGGCGAGCGCCGGGTGACGCATCGATTTCGATGCGTTGCCGCCCGACTGCGCCCAGGCGGTATTGACCTCCGGTTCGGGCAGCACGACCGCGATCGACGCGGTGGCCGGGTCGACCTTGACGCTGTTGTCGTTCGACAGGATCGAGACGCGGTCACCCACGGTCGGGGTCTTCGGCGGACCGTCGCCTTTGATCACCCCACATGCCGTCAGCGGCAGCGCGAGCAGCGCCACAGTAATTCCGAAACGCGCTTTCCGCATATTAATTGGCTTCCTCAGTCTTTGCGGCTGCCGCTGCCTTTGGCGCAGCATTGCCTTTCTGGTCCCCGGCAGCGGCGGCTTGCGCCGCGCCTTTCTTTTCGGCTGCGGCGCTTTCGTCCGCCCGGTCCGCGACCGCATCGACGCCGAGCATCCCCGCCATCTGCACCGAGCGCGATTGCAGCGATTTGGCCACATTGGGCAATTTGGCGATGCGGCCATAAAGCGCGCCGGCCTGGTCGAACTGGCCAAGCTGGTAGTGCGCGGTCGCCGACAGTTCGGCAGCGCTCGCGAACCAGCTCGAGGCCGGATCCTTGGCATCGACCATCGGCTTCATCCGCGCGATCACGGTTTCGGGCTTCAGCGTGTCATATTCGAATGCCGTCTGGCGGATCAGCGCGAGATCGCGCAGCGCCTGGTCGAGCTTCGTATCGGCGGCGACTTTCGCCATCAGCGCGGCGGCGGCCTTCAGGTCGCCGCTCTGCGCCTTGATATTCGCTTCCTGCATCTGCGCGACCGCGCGATAGGCGGGGTCGCCTTCGGCTGCGAGCTTCTGCAGATCCGTCGCCGCGGCGCGCGGCTGGTTGGTGCCAAGCTTTTCGAACGCCGCGATCAGCTCTTCGGCCTGCTCGCCGCGCGCGGCATCCTGCTGGTGGCTCCAGACAAGATAGCCGCCGAATGCCAGCAGGGCGGCGATGACGCCGCCGATGATCCAACGGCCGTAGCGTTGCATGATCGTATCGAGCCGGTCCTTGCGGACGGCCTCGTCGACTTCCTGCAACAGCGCGGCATCATTCGTCGGGCTCAGCGCCAATCAAACCTCCATAAACTCAATATTGGCCCAAGCTTTCCGCGTCGGGCCGGTCGCTTCCTTAGCGACAGCACCGAAAAACGCCAAGCGTTTCACTTTGCGCGGATCGCGGGAGGCTCAACCTGCGTAGGTCTGATCCTCGGTCGGGAATGAACGGGACCTGACTTCGTCGGCATAGTCCTTGACCGCGCCTTCGACGACGCTCGCCATATTGCCGTACCGCTTCACGAACTTGGGAACGCGTTCGAACATGCCGAGCATGTCATCGGTCACGAGCACCTGACCATCGCACTCTGCCGATGCGCCGATACCGATCGTCGGGCAATCGACCTTGTTCGTGATCTCGATCGCGATCGATTCGAGCACGCCTTCGATCACGATCGAAAAGGCGCCGGCCTGTGCCACAGCGACGGCATCTTCGACGATCGAGCGTGCTTCTTCCTCGCTCTTGCCGCGCACGCCATAGCCGCCGAGGATGTTCACCGCCTGCGGGGTCAGCCCGACATGGCCCATCACCGGGATGCCGCGCTGGGTCAGGAATTCGATCGTCGGGGCGAGCACCTTGCCGCCCTCGACCTTCACCGCCGCGGCGCCGGTTTCCTTGAGCAGCCGCGCGGCATTGTCGAACGCCTGCTGCGGGCTGCCTTCATAGCTGCCGAACGGCATGTCGACGATCACCGCGGCATGATAGCTGCCGCGCACCACCGCGGCGCCGTGCAGCGCCATCATGTCCATCGTCACCCCGACGGTGTGCGGCAGGCCATAAATCACCTGCGCGAGCGAGTCGCCGACGAGCAGCATATCGCAATGCGGGTCGAGCAGCTGCGCCATGCGGACGGTGTAGGCGGTGAGCATCACCAGCGGTTCGCCACCCTTGCGCTGGCGAATGCGCGGCACGGTGAGGCGTTTCATCGGCTGCGGCGTCGGATTGGCGCGGCTGGTCGATGTGTCGAAGGTGAGCGTTTTCGGGAGCGTGGACATGGGGCGAGGGTTTAGCCGCTAAAACCGCGAGGCGAAAGCGACAAAGCCCGATTTTTGTTGCGGCGCAGCGAACGGGTCAGGCCGCGCCGAGCGCCGCGAGCTGCTCGTCGCTGAGGCGGAGGTCGAGGCCGCCCATCAGCTCGTCCAGCTGTTCCACCGTCGTCGCGCTGGCGATCGGCGCGGTCACGCCCGGTTGCGCGGCAACCCATGCCAGCGCGATCTGCGACAGGGTGGCGCCCGTTTCCGCCGCGATGCGGTCCATCACCGCCAGCACCGCGGGGCCGTTGCCGTCGAGATAGGGTTTGACGCGCGCGCCGCGCGGACTTTTGCCAAGGTCGTCGGCACTGCGATATTTGCCCGACAGATAGCCCGAGGCGAGGCTGAAATAGGTGACGACCCCCAGCCCCTCGTCGATGCAAAGCTGTTGCAGCGCGCCTTCATATTGCTCGCGGTCGAGCAGGTTGAGCTCGGGCTGCATCGCCGTAAAGCGCGGCAAACCCTTTTCGTCCGCCACCCGCAGCGCCTCGGCCAAACGCTCCGCCGAATAGTTCGACGCCCCGATCGCGCGCACCATGCCCGCGTCGACCAGTTCGGCGAAGGCACCGAGCACTTCGTCGAGCGGCACGTCGGGATCATCCTTGTGCGCGAAATAAAGGTCGATGACGTCGGTGCCGAGCCGGTCGAGCGAGCCTTGCACGGCGTCGCGGATGCGGTCGGGCTTCAGCCCGCCCGGCATCATGCCAACCTTGGTCGCGATCAGAACCTGATCGCGCGCGCCGCTTTCCTTGAGCCATGCACCCATCATGCTTTCGGATTCGCCGCCCTTGTGGCCGGGAACCCACGCCGAATAGACGTCGGCGGTGTCGATCATCCCGCCGCCAAGCAGGGCGAAGCGGTCGAGAACGGCAAAGCTCGCATCGCGCCCCGCGGTCATGCCGAAGACATTGCCGCCGAGGACGAAGGGCCGGATCGACAGGCCGCTCTGGCCCAAGGCTCTTTCGGTCATTGTCCGCTTTCCTTCCTTACCGTCGCCACCGCTTCGCGCGGATTGTCGCTGAACAGGCCGTCGATGCCGGTTTTCAGATAGGCGGTGATTTCACCGGCAAGATCGCCGTGCCCGGCCGGGTTTACACCGCCCTTGTCGTCCAGCGGCAGGAAATAATTTTCGCGGCGGAACGTCCATGGATGGACCTTGAGCCTCGCGGCATGCGCATCGCGCACCAAATCGGTCGGCTTACCGAGCCGGCCAAGCGCGCCGCGCGGGATCACCATCGCCTTGTTCGGGCCGATGCCGTCGGCATAGGCGGCGATCATTTTCAGCCCCGCGGGTGACGCCATGGTGGCATAGCTTGTGCCAGGCCGGTCGGCGGGTCCGCCCTCGGCATCCATCAGCTGGATCAGCGGCAGATCGCTTTTGGCGCGCAGGTCCATCAGATTGCCGACCTCGAAGCTCTGGATGAACACCGGCGCGGTGCGGCCGCGATAGCCGAAGCGGTCGAGCATGCTAAGCAACGGCGCCTCGTGCGGCAGCCCGATCGACACGAAATAGCTCGGGTGCTTGGTTTCGGGATAGACGCCGACGGGCTTCTTGCGCCCCTCCTTTCGTTCGGCGTTGACCTCGGCGAGTAGGGTCAGGATTTCCTCGAAGGTCGGGATTTCGAACTGGCCGTCATATTCGGTGCTGCGCAGCTTGGGCAGCCGCTCGCGCGCGCGCAGCGTCTTGAGTTCGGCGAGCGTGAAATCCTCGGTGAACCAGCCGGTGACCTTTTGCCCGTCGATCGTCTTCGTCGCCTTGCGGCCTGCGAATTCAGGATGCGCGGCGACGTCGGTCGTTTCCGAAATCTCATTCTCATGCCGCGCGACAAGCACGCCGTCCTTGGTCAACACGAGGTCGGGTTCGATATAGTCGGCGCCAAGCTCGATCGCGAGCTTGTAACCCGCCAGCGTATGTTCGGGACGTTCGCCCGACGCGCCGCGATGGGCGATCACGATCGGCGGCTGGCCATCGAGGGTCGGCTGCGCGGTCACTGTGTCAGCCGTGCAGCCGGCGAACAGCATGAAGGCCAGCAGCGCCGCGAGCGAGCGGATCATGCGGCAAAACGCGCCCGCCAGTCATCGGCGGAAAAGCCGACGCTGATATTGCCCGCAGCCTCGACGACCGGGCGGCGGATCATGGCCGGCTGATCGAGCATCAACGCCTTTGCCGCGGCGGCATCGAGCCCGTCCTTCTGCGCATCGGGCAGCTTGCGAAAGGTTGTCCCGGCCTTGTTGAGCAGCTTTTCCCAACCGACCACGTCGATCCAGCTTTGAAGCCGCGCAGCGTCGAGCCCATCCTTGCGCACATCGTGAAAGCGATAGGGCACGCCCTGCTCGTCGAGCCAGCGCCGCGCCTTCTTCACCGTGTCGCAGTTCGAAATGCCATAGAGAATCATCGTCATGGGCCGAGGACTTAGCAGGCGCGGGTTGCAGTTTCGAGGCCGGGAAAGGCTATGCTCTATAAATTGCCGACTGCTCGGCGATGCGCGTGTTTGCGCTCGCCAGCTTGCCGCGAAGCGCGCGCGCAAAACCCTCGTGAAGCGCGCCCGCGATCCCCGGATTGGCCGCCAGATAGGCGCGCAGCGCCGCGGCGGGAACGAACCACAGCCGCGCATTGCTGCCGAGCGTCACCGTCCCGGTCGCATGCGCGCCGTCGAGCACCGTCGCTTCCCCGATCAACGCGCCGCCCGAAACTTTGCCAATCTCGACGCCGTCGCGCAAAATCGCCGCCTCCCCCTCGGCCAGATAGAAGAGGCTGGGCGCCGCCTGATTCTCACGGATCAGCACCTCGCCGCGCTTCGCCGAAATCCAGTAGCCCTGATCGATCAGGTCGCGCGCGACCGCGGCGCCGAGGCCGGAAAAATGCTGGCGGCGCAATTCCTCTTCCTCAGGCGAAAACTGCACCTTTGTGCCGCGCAGCCACAGCCGCGCCAAAATGGCGATATTGACGACAAGGATCGCAAGCACGAGCACGCCGTAACCAAGATCCGGCCCGCGAAACAATGTCAGCGGCAAGGCAACCAGCGCCGCCGCGGCGAGGCCGATGCGGGCATATTCGATCCGCACGACAAAACTTGTCGCCAGCAGGAGCAGCAGCGCCCCATAGAGGAACCATGCGGAATCGAAACTCATAGCCAATCGCTTCGCGTCGAGACCCAGGCTCGGGTCACGGGTGTATAACGTTGTCGATAGCCAAAAGCCTTGGTCGCGCGCGGCACATCGCATTTCCGCAGCGCGTAACAAACTACCAGTTTTGGTCTCTCAAGAAAAGCATAGGTGCGCAAAGGTCACGATAATGCTAATTTTCGGGTTTGATCGTGCCGGAAACATTGCTTCCGCGCGGCATAGGCGCCATGTGGCGCTCGATTCGAACGCGAAAAGACAGGCATATGACGAAAAACTGGCAACCGCATAGCTGGCGCTCGCACGAGGCCCGCCAGCTTCCCACCTATCGCGACGCCGATGCGCTGGCGGCCGCCGAGCGCGAGCTCAGCAATTATCCGCCGCTGGTTTTTGCCGGCGAAGCACGGGACCTGACCGCCGACCTTGGCCGCGTGGCCGAGGGCAAGGCGTTCCTGCTGCAGGGTGGCGATTGCGCCGAAAGCTTTGCCGAATTCCACCCGAACAACATCCGCGACACCTTCCGCGTCCTCCTCCAGATGGCGGTGGTGCTGACCTTCGCGTCGAAGATGCCCGTGGTGAAGCTCGGCCGCATGGCGGGCCAGTTCGCCAAGCCGCGCTCGGCGGACATGGAAGATATCGATGGCGTCGAACTGCCGAGCTATCGCGGCGACATCATCAACGACATCGCGTTCGAGGAAGCCGGCCGCGAGCCCGACCCGCAGCGCATGGTCAAGGCGTATAACCAGTCGGCGGCAACGCTGAACCTGCTGCGCGCCTTTGCCGGCGGCGGCTATGCCAATCTGCACCAGGTCAACGCCTGGACGCATGATTTCATGGACCGCAGCCCGTGGGCGAAGAAGTATCAGGAAACCGCGGCGCGGATTTCCGAAGCCTTGGCGTTCATGGAAGCGTGCGGTGTGACGCCGGAAACGGTCCCGCAGATCAAGGGCACGAGCTTCTACACGAGCCACGAGGCGCTGCTGCTCCCCTATGAGCAAGCGCTGACGCGGCAGGACAGCTTGACCGGCGGCTGGTACGACACGTCGGGCCACTTCCTGTGGGTCGGCGACCGCACCCGCTTCGAGGGATCGGCGCACATCGAATATCTGCGCGGGATCGGCAATCCGGTCGGCATGAAGTGCGGGCCGAGCCTCGAGCCCGATGTGCTGCTGCGCCTGCTCGACACGCTGAACCCGAACCATGTCGCGGGCCGCATGACGCTGATCACACGTTACGGCCACGATAAGATCGAGGCGCATCTGCCCAAGCTGGTGCGCGCAGTGAAGGAATCGGGTCACCCCGTCGTCTGGTCGTGCGACCCGATGCACGGCAATGTCATCAAGACGCCCAACGGCTACAAGACGCGCCCGTTCGAACGTATCCTCGCCGAAGTGCGCGGCTTCTTCGCGGTACACCGCGCCGAAGGCACGCATGGCGGCGGCATCCATATCGAAATGACCGGCCAGAATGTCACCGAATGCACCGGCGGCGCGATGGACGTGACCCAGATGGATCTCGCCGATCGCTATCACACGCATTGCGATCCGCGGCTCAACGCGGGGCAGAGCCTCGAACTGGCGTTCCTGCTCGCGGAAATGCTCAATCAGGAAATGGCAGATCGGGCGAAACAGGCGGCATGACCGAACGGCGGATTGTCGTGCGCCATGAAGCGATCCGCAACGGGATCGGCTTCGGCAGCGCATTGGCGATCGCGATCAGCTTTACGACGCACAAATCGGTGCTGTGGGCGATCATCCACGGCATCTTCAGCTGGTTCTACGTCGGTTATTTCGTTCTGACCCGCTGAGCGGCGGGCCGGGTTACTTCCCCGGCCACCGCTTCGTATCGGCGAACGCCCGGCCGATCGCGACATGCAGGTCGGCATCTTCGGCCGCGCCGCCGAGCGGGATCTTGTCGGAGAAATTGTCGGCAGCGCTGTGATAATCGCTGCCGAGGAAGGCTTCGAGCAGCTTCATGTCCGAAAAGCTGCCGCCGACCATCAGCGACGTCACGCCCTTGGCGCCGAGCGCCCAGCCGTCCTGCCGCTGGATGAAGGCGTCGGCCTCGCCATCCTCGTCGAGCTTGCGGCCGAGCTTCTTCGCCGCCTCGCGCACCACGGCGTCATAGGCGGGCTTGCCGCGCCCGATCGTCGCGACCGGTGTGCCGCGCGGCGAGATCGCGATCGTGTCGATATTGAGCGCAACGGTGATGTCGGACAGCGGCACGATCGGATGATCGGCGAAATAATGCGCGCCGAGCAGGCCCTTTTCCTCGGCCGTCGTCGCCATGAAATAGATGTCGCGGTCGGGACGCGCCCCCGATCCGAGCCGCTTGGCGACCTCGATCAGCACCGCGATGCCGCTCGCATTGTCGACCGCGCCGTTGCAGATGCGGTCCGCAGCACCCTCGGGCTCGCAAATGCCGAGATGGTCCCAATGGCCAAGGAACAGGATCGCCTTGCCGTCGGGCTTGGCGCCGGGAAGCTTGGCGATGATATTGTTGCTGGCGAAGGGGCGCGCGGCCGATTTCGCCGTGATATCTGCTGTCACCGACAGCACCGCGCCCTTGTATTCGGGCGATTTCGCGGCTTCGCGGAGCGCACCGCCATCCTGCCCCGCCTTTTTGAGCAGCGCATCGGCCGCCTCGAGCGACAGGAAGCCGCTGACCGGCGCGCCGGGCTTGGCGCTCGCGAGGCGCATCGACTTGGCGCCGGCGCTTTCGCGCAGCTGGGCCCAGGGCACTGCGTCGGTCGCGATGACGAGCACCGCGGATGCGCCGGCATCGGCAAGCATCTGGCGCCGTTCGCGATAGCGCGGCAGCTTGTCGCCGAAGGGAACATTGTCGAACAGCATGATCGCGAGCTTGCCCTTGACGTCGGCGTTGACCTTGCCCGCGCCGTCGACGCCATAGCCGACGAAGATGGCGGGGAGATCGGCGAGCGCGACCGACGCATCGCGGCTGCTCAGGATGATCCCGTCATCCTCCAGCGCGAAGTCGCGGCCGTTGACCTTGAACTTCGCACTGCCGCCGAGCGCCTGCGTCTCGACGAAAGGCACCGGCTGGAGCCACGGCGTTGTGCTGCCCGGCACGGCTTCGAGCCCCGCCTTCGCCCATTCGCCGACGATATAGGCGATCGTGCGATCCTCGCCCTCGGTTCCCGGCGCGCGGCCCTCGAACGCATCGCTCGCCAGCACCTTGATATGATCGGCGAGCTGGGCCTCGGTGATCGGCGCGTCGCCCTTGGAAGGCGCGGCTGAAGCAGCAGGAGCGATAGTAAGAAGGGCGATGGCCGCGACCGCGGCGTGGAAACGGGTGGTTTTCATGGCGCCGCCGCATGGCATTTCCGCCGCCCCCCGGCAAGGCGCGTTCGTCGAAAGACGAACGGCGTCAGGCTCGCCCTGCCCGTTCGAGCAGCGCCCGCGCCGCCGCGACATGCATATCCTCGATCATCCGCCCCTCGTGACGCTGCGCCCCGCCCGTCGCCGCGACAACGAGCGCTTCGGCCGCAGCGATCTCGCGTTCCGACGGGGCAAAGGCGGCGTTGCACGGATCGACCTGCGACGGGTGGATCAGCGTCTTGCCATCGAAACCGAGCCGCCGTCCTTCGGCCGCCTCGGCGACGAAGCCCGCGACGTCGTCGATCGCGTTATAGACGCCGTCAAAACCCCACACACCGCCCCCGCGCGCAGCAAGGACGATCGCCTGGATCGCATGGCTCATCGCGCCGCGGTCCATCCCGTCGGGCAGCTTCAATTCGTGCGCGAGGTCGTTGAGGCCCGCGATCAATCCGCTGACTGCCTGATCGGCGGCGATATCGCGCGCGGCATAGATCGCCGCCGGCGTCTCGATCATCGCGAAAATCGGCAGGCCGAGACCGCGCAGCGGGTCGAGATCGAAGGGCGCATCGACCTTCGGAAGCACCACAGCGTCGAGCTGCAACCCGGCGATCGCTGCGATGTCGGCCGCCTGTTCGGCCGTCCCGGTCGCATTCACGCGCACCGCAACGCGCTTGCCCGCAAAGCCTGCCGCCACCGCGGCGCGCATCGCGGCGCGCGCTTCGTCCTTGCGATCGGCGGGCACCGCATCCTCGAGGTCGATGATCAGCATATCGGCGGCAAGCCCGCCCGCCTTTTCCAGCGCGCGCGCGTTCGATCCGGGGACATAGAGCAAGGAGCGCGGCGGATAGTCGGCGCAAGAGAAGTCACTGGGGGTCATACGCTTTTCTGTGGCGCAACCCCGCCGTTGCCGCAATAAGGAAGCGGGTTTGCAAAGTCGCAATTTTGCAAAGGGGACAATGAATGTATTTCGCACTTGCACTGGTAGTTCTGGCACTGGTGTTCCTGATCTGGGCGCTAACCCCGGTCCGGCAGGGCTTTGCCTATACGATCGAACGCTTCGGCCGCTACACGCACACCGCGCAGCCGGGGCTGAACTTCATCATGCCGATCTTCGACCGCGTCGGTCGCAAGGTGAATATGATGGAGCAGGTGCTCGACATTCCGGGCCAGGAAATCATCACCAAGGACAATGCGATGGTCGCCGTCGACGGCGTCGTCTTTTTCCAGGTGCTCGATGCCGCGCGGGCCGCTTATGAGGTCAGCGACCTCTATCTGGCGATCATGAATCTGACGACCACCAATTTGCGCACCGTGATGGGGTCGATGGATCTCGACGAGACGCTGTCGAAGCGTGATCATATCAACGCGCGGCTGCTCGTCGTGGTCGACGAGGCAACCTCGCCCTGGGGGGTCAAGATCACCCGCGTCGAGATCAAGGACATTCGCCCGCCCGCCGATATCTCGAACGCGATGGCGCGGCAGATGAAGGCCGAGCGCGAAAAGCGCGCCAACATCCTCGAGGCCGAAGGCATGCGCGCGTCGGAAATCCTGCGCGCCGAGGGCGAGAAGCAGGGCCAGATCCTGCAGGCCGAAGGGCGCCGCGAAGCCGCCTTCCGCGACGCCGAGGCGCGCGAACGCGAAGCCGAAGCCGAAGCCAAGGCGACGCAGATGGTGTCGGATGCGATCGCGGGCGGCAATGCGCAGGCGATCAATTACTTCATCGCGCAAAAATATGTCGAGGCGGTGAGCCAGTTCGCGACCAGCCCGAACGCGAAGACGATCCTGTTCCCGGTCGAGGCGACGCAGCTGATCGGCACATTGGGCGGGATCGGCGAACTCGCGAAGGATGCGCTCGAACGCAAGGGAGCCTGACATGCCCGATTGGCTGACGAACATGGAACCGCATTGGGCGTGGCTGTCGCTCGGCGTGCTGCTCGCCGCCGCCGAGATCGTCGCGCCGGGCTTCTTCCTGATCTGGCTGGGTGTCGCCGCGATCGCCACCGGCGCGATCGCGTGGATCGTCCCGCTGAGCATCCCCGTGCAACTCGGCGTCTTTGCCGTCCTGTCGTTCATCGCGCTCTATGGCGCGCGCCGCTGGCTGAAGGCGAACCCGATCACCACGACCGACCCGCACCTCAACCAGCGCGGCGGCCGCCTGATCGGTGAAGTGCTGACGGTGACCCAGGCGATCGAGGACGGCCGCGGCCGCGCGAAGGTCGGCGACGGCGAATGGCCGGTGCGCGGGCCCGATACGGCCGAGGGCAGCAAGGTCCGCGTTGTCAGCGCCGACGGCGGCGTGCTGGTGGTCGAGGCGGTTTAGCCGCCCTTCGGACGCGAATAGACCGCGACAACATGCCCCAATGCGTCGCTTTCGCCGATGCGGCGAAAGCCGAGCTTCGCCGACACGCGTTCCGAGGCGTCGTTACCCAGATCGATGATGCAGCGCACTTCCTTGGCGTCGAGGTTCGCGTCGGCCCAGCCGAGTGCCGCGGTCATCGCCTCGGTCGCATAGCCCGCGCCCCAATGATCGGCATCGAACGCCCAGCCTGCCTCGGGCATTCCTTCGAGTTCGGGGATGCCGCGGCAGAAATAGCTTAGCCCGCCCATGCCGACGAGCGCGTCGCTTTGCCGGTCGGCGAACACCCAATAGCCGAAGCCCATCACCGGCCACAGCCCGGCCGAGCTCCGGAACTTGCCCCAGCTGACGTCGGGCGTGCGCGGTTCGCCGCCGATGAAGCGCGTGACGCGTTCGTCGGCCCACATCTCGATATGCACGTCCTTGTCGGACAGGCGCCCCGGGCGCAGGCGCAAGCGTTCGGTTTCGATGACAGGCGGTGCGGTAAAAGCTTTGACGGACATGGGCGCGGGTGTGCCGAAGCCGGCCCGGACGGTCAATCGGGGATCAGATAATGGTCGAACAGGTCGTGCAGCACCGCGGTGCCGTCCACGTGCAGCTTCGCGCGCATCACCGCGAGCGTGTCGACGCGGGCCAGCACATCCACATGGCGAAGCACGCAATGATAGTGCGGCCGGTCCTCAAAATCGTGGAACAGAAAGACGCAGTCGGGTTTGCAGTGGATGATCGCCTGCAACAGGCACGCGACCCGAAAGCGTCCGTCGATCAACACCGCATCGGGGCTGCCCTGCACGTTGCGCCATATATCGGTGTGATAATGCGGCCAGTCGCGGATCCGGCTTTCATCCGCCGGATAGCCCCATTCGCCCACAGGGCCGATGTCGACGTGAAAGGGCGTGAATTCGACGACCTCGCGCCTGACGTCGGCCTGGACCTTGGCCAGCCAGGCGGGATCGCTGTCGACGCTGACGATCCGGCGCACTTGCCGCGCCGCCACCACCGTGCTGCCGCCGCAGCCGAATTCGAGCAGGGATGAACGCCCCGCAAGTTGCAGCTCGAACTGCGTGACTTCGGCCGCGGTCATATGTGGCTGCATTGGTCCCTCCACCGGTGAAGGGATATGAGACCGCATCGGCGGCGTCCAGCGGCTTTGACGTCACCTCTCCGCGGATGAGGCGGCCCAGAAGCAGGGAGAGAGAGAGAACCGCTCTGGACCGCCGCAACCGCGGAGAAGGGCGCTCAGGCGGCGGCGGCGGCCAATTCGGGTTTCGACGAATGCGCCGGCATGATCGCGTCGGCATAATCGCTTTCATATTTGCCGATCAGCGCGCGGTCATCGTGGTTCCACGGGTGGAAGCCCGGCATGAAATAGGAAAGCCAGGGGAAGAAGCTCTTGCGCAGCACCCCGGGCGTGCCAAGCAGATACCACCAGATGCGCGCGGTGACGCGCCAGCCGGTGAGGCCGTCCTGCCGGAGCAGCGCCTTCATCCCCTTCACGCGCTTCGGCCAGAAACGCGTGGTGACAAGCAGCATCATCAGCGACTTGGCCCGCCAGCGCTTGAACCGGCTCCAGTCTTTCGTCGCATGAAGCCAGGTGTCGTACGCCACGCCCTTATGCTCGATTTCCTCGATCGCGTGCCATTTCCACAACGCCGCCCATTCGGGCTCGGCGCCCGCATACATGCTGTCCTCGCGCAGCATCACCGCCGCCATCATCGCGGTATAATGTTCGAGCGCGATCGTCGCCATCAGGTTGACGATCTGCGGGCGCGTCTTGATGAGGTCGAGAACCTGATTCACATCATCTTCAAGCTCCGAAAGATCGTACCCCGCTTCGGCTGCCTTCTTGTTGAAAACGACATGCTCGCGGCTGTGGATCACTTCCTGCTGGGTAAAGGCGCGGATCTCGCGCGCCAGCTTTTCGGGAACGCCGTCGCGGTGGGCCTTCACCGCTTCGATGAACATCGCCTCGCCGCGCGGAAAGGTCACCGACAGCGCGGTGTGGAACGCCGAGGCGATCGGGTCGCCATTGAGCCACCAGCGGCCCTGCTTGTCATCGCGGCCAAAGCGCATGTCGCGCGGCGTAATCGAAAGGTCGGCGGGCGTCGGCGACTGGGAAAGGCTGGACATATGGCTCATACCGTCGAAAAGAGGAGATGGGCCAGCAATAGGGTTTACTTACATATATGTCAATAGTGAAGAAGCGTTTGAGTCCCGAGGAAAGCCGTTCGGCGGCGCTCGAGGCTGCGCGCCAGATTTTGGTCGAAACGGGGCCCGCGGCGGTGACGCTGAAAGCGGTCGCGGCGCGCATCGACCGGACGCACGCGAACCTGCTCCACCATTTCGGCAGCGCCGCGGGGCTGCAAAAGGCGCTCGCCGCCTATCAGGCCGAAACCGTGTGCGCGACGATCGGCCGGAAGATGGCCGAATCGGCGCCGGGCGAACGCAATGTGCGCGAAATCGTCGACCTCGCCTTCGATGCCTTTAACGAGGGCGGCGCGGGCGCGCTCGCGACGTGGATGGCGGCGACGGGCAACGATGATGCGCTCGACCCGATCGTCGATGCGATCCACCGGCTGATCGACGGCATGGCGCCCGACGCGCACGAAAAGCGGCTGATGCACGAAGATACGCTCGCGCTGGTGTTGATGGCACTCGGCGATGCGCAGCTCGGCGGGCCGATGGCCGAGGCGCTCGACCTGCCGCGCGATACCTCGCGCGTGCTCGCGACCGAACTGATTACCGGGCGGATCGCCAAATTCTGGGCCGAGCATGGCGGAAAGCCGCAGGGCTAAGGGCTGGTAATTTTGTGTCGCGCAAGCTAAGGCGCGCGGCAATCCCTTCATTCCGTTCGCATCGAGCGAAGTCGAGATGCCCCTCGGTCATTTGCCCCGATGGGTGTCTCGACTTCGCTCGACACAAACGGGATTGAATGTTTAGTCTCCTGTTTCCGCCGCCAAAGGCCCCGCCATGCATTTCCTCGACCAAGCCAAGATCTTCATCAAGTCCGGCGACGGCGGCCCCGGCGCCGTGTCGTTCCGGCGCGAAAAATATGTCGAATATGGCGGCCCCGACGGCGGCAATGGCGGCAAGGGCGGCGATGTCATCTTCGAAGCCGTTGCCGGCCTCAACACGCTGATCGACTTTCGCTATACCCAGCATTTCAAGGCGAAGCGCGGCACCCCCGGTTCGGGACGCGACCGCACCGGCGCGGGCGGCCCCGACCTTGTCATCCAGGTCCCCATCGGCACCCAGATTCTCGACGATGACGAGGATCGCAGCCTGCTCGCCGACCTGACCAAGGAGGGCGAACAGCTCGTCTTCCTGCGCGGCGGCGACGGCGGGCGCGGCAACGCGAGCTACAAGACGTCGACCAATCGTGCGCCGCGCCAGCATGGACCCGGCTGGCCGGGCGAGGAAATGTGGGTGTGGCTGCGGCTGAAGCTGCTCGCCGACGCGGGGCTCGTCGGGCTGCCCAATGCGGGCAAATCGACCTTCATCAACGGCGTCAGCAACGCGCAAGCCAAGGTCGGCGCCTATGCCTTCACGACGCTGCGCCCGCAGCTCGGCGTCGTCAGCCACAAGGGCAATGAATTCGTCGTCGCCGACATCCCCGGGCTGATCGAGGGCGCCGCCGAAGGCGCCGGCGTCGGCGACCGCTTCCTCGGCCATATCGAACGCTGCCGCGTGCTGCTCCATCTCGTCGACGCGAACGACGAGGATGTCGCGACAAGCTATCGCATCGTGCGCGACGAACTCGAAGCTTACGGCGCCGACCTTACCGACAAGCCGGTGATCGTCGCATTGAACAAGATCGACACGCTCGACGACGAGCTGATCGCCGCGCTGTCGGCCGAACTCGCCGCGGAAAGCGGGCATCCGGTGATTGCACTCTCGGGTGCGAGCGGCGCGGGCGTCCCCGCGGTGCTCGACAAATTGCTCGAGGCGATCGGCCATCCCGAGCCCGGCGAGGACGAAAGCGACGAAGCCCCCGGCTGGTCGCCGGTCTAGGAACGAAACGCCACCGCTGCGAATTTCATGCGGAACAACAAGGATTTCGCATGACCGATCGCACCAAGTTTGCCGCCCTGTTCCTCACCGCATTCGCGCTGGCTTCGGCTCCGGCGAATGCCCAGGAAGGCAGCGAGGCCGGCGAAAAGCGCACGCGCCTGATTCTTGGGCCGCAGCTGTCGCCGTCGTGGCCGGGCGCGGACAAGTTCAGCGTCGGCCCCTATGTCGACTTTTCGCGCACCCGCGACGAGGAATTCGCATTCGAGGCGCACGACGAGACCTTCGGGTCACCGCTTCTCCACGCCGGGAAATTTTCCTTCGGACCATCGTTCGGCTTCATCGGCAAGCGCACCGCCGCCGACATCGGCGCCGACTTGCCCAAGGTCGGTTTCACGATCGAGGCAGGGGCCTTTGCGCAGGTCTCGCCGATCCCCGAACTGCGCGTCCGGCTCGAAGGGCACAAGGGACTCAGCGGTCACAAGGGATGGGGCGGCGAAGTCAGTGCCGATTATATTGCGCGCGAAGGCGACGACTGGCTCTTTTCGATCGGCCCGCGCGTGACGCTCGGCGATGCCAAATATCATCGCGCCTATTTCGGCGTGACGCCCGCCGCGGCGACCACCTCGGGCCTTCCCGCGTTCGATCCGGGCGGCGGCGTCCAGTCGGTCGGGCTCACCGCTGGCTACCTTCGCCAGATCAGCCGGCACTGGGGCATCGCGGTTTATGGCCGTTACGACCGGCTTGTCGGCGATGCGGCCGATTCGCCGGTGACGCGCGAACTTGGATCGCGGAGCCAGCCGTCGGCGGGAGTCGCGCTCAGCTACACTTTCGGCGGATCGCGTTAACGCAACAGAGGCGCCATCCTGATCGGGCTGCGTCAGACACCCTCGGTTACGACAAGCAGGATGCGGGACCCGCGACCGAGCTTTAACCGCACCCGTGCCTCCGCATCGCGCGAAACATGAAGAAGGCCGGCCAGGCCCGTTGCGCCCGACGGGGTGCTCCGGGGACCACCCGCAAGATCGAGCAATTCTACCGCTTGCTCGATCACGCCTTCGTCGACCAGCAGCGGCTCGGCGCCGTATCGTAGCAGCGAGGCCACCGCGGGTGCCGATGCGAGTCCGCAGGACAGCATTTCGGCCGAGGTTTCGAGCGACCCAGGCACGAGGATCGGTGAACCATTTCGCAGGGCCCGCTCGACACACGGCGCCGATTGCGGCTCCACCGTGACCAATTGGCAGAGCCCCTCTTCATACGGGCAGAGTCCTTCCGCCATCGCGGCTGCCAGCCCGCCGACGCCCGCCTGGACAAAGGCGTGAGTGGGATAAGCGGATCCATCGGCGCGAAGTTGGGCGCGAATTTCGAGTGCGATCCGTCCATATCCCTCCATGACCTTGGCAACGACCGGGTCATTCATATCGTCGGTCGTGTCGGCGATGAGCAGGGTATGCACACCGTCGCTTGCCGCGGCAGCAGCGGCGACCGCCTGGTCATAGGTTCCTGCGATACGAATGATGCTGGCCCCCATCGCCTCGATCCGTGCCGCGCGGGCTCCCCCCACCGCAGCGGGAAGATAGATGCGAGCCGGCGCGCCGACGCGGCGGGCGACAGCGGCGACCGCCAGGCCGTGATTGCCGTCGCTCGCACACACCAGCGTGGGAAGCGGCATGGGCAGACGGGCCAGAAAGGTCGGGACATCGTCATGCCCCGTCACGGTTGCGAGCGCCCATAGCGCGGCATGCGCACCGCCCAGCGATTTGAAATTGCCGAGTGGCCTTTCGTTTTCCAGTTTCGCCCATATTTTTGCGACGCCGCATCGCTCCGCGAGCAACGGCAGATCGATCAGCGACGTGGGCCGATCGGACGTCAGATCGTCGGGATGCCGGGATATCTGTTCCATGCCGCTATTCTATCATCGCTCTGGAACGGCAGGCCGTGTTTCGCGACGTCCCCGCGCGGAATTTGGGCAATGCTGCCGGGCACCAGGCGGATTTTCCGCAATCGAATCAATCTTCGGCGATCGGTATCATCAACCCTCTCTTGACCACGCCGAGCGCGACGTTGGTGGTAAAGCGCCGGACATTGGCATTTTCGCTGACCAGTCGCGTCATCAACGCATCATAATCCTCCGTGCTCGGCGCGGTCACGATCAGGATGAAATCGGCCTCGCCCGTCACATAAAAGGCCTGCTGAACATGGTCTTCCGCCGCAAGCCAGCGGCGGAGTTGCGCGAGCAGCTCGGGGCGTTCGCGTTCGACTTGAAGCGCGACCACAAAATAGGTCGGGTTGCCGACAAAGCGGGGATCGAGGATGGCGGTTTCGCGGACAATGGCGCCAAGATCGCGAAGCCGCCGCAACCGGCGCTGGATCGCCGACGGCGACAGGGCAATCGTCTCCGCGAGCTTTTCGGACGTCGCGGTCGCGTCCGATTGCATCGCGGCCAGCAATTGGCGGTCAAAACGATCAAGGTCGGTCGTAGCCATATTCAGCATGATAGGCGCAATTTTCGCCGATTGCCCGCCAATTGACGTCCATCAACGCGGAAAATCGTCGAACGCGCGCACTAGACTGCGCTTTCCCAACCCTCATCCGGAAAGAAACCATGCTCGACCATCTCGAAATCCGTACGCGCCGCATGGACGATTGTGTCGCTTTCTATCGCACCGTCCTCGGCCCGCTTGGCTATGAACTTGCCGTCGATGGCCCGGCCAAGGGATTTGGTCATGAAGGCCGGCTCGATTTCTGGATCGCCGATGGCGATCCCTCGATCGATGTTCATTATGCCTTTGGCGCGCCAACGCGCGCGCTGGTGCAGGATGCCTTCTTGCGGGCCTACGGCAGCGCTGGCCAACAGGATCGCGCCCCCGCACTCGCTCCGCATATCCATCCCAACTATTATGCGGGCTACGCGCGCGATCCCGACGGCCGACTGGTCGAATTCGTCTGTCACTCCGCCGAAGGCTGAGTGAAGCAGCACCCTCCCTATCACGGGCTCGCACCAAGCTAGGCATTGGCGTTACGCCCGCCGCGCGCTATCGGCGGCGGCATGAGCCTGTTTCCGCCCGCCTCCTGCCCCCGGCTGATCGTCAAGATCGGATCGGCCTTGCTCGTCGATCCGTCGGGCGCGGTGCGGCGCGACTGGCTCGTCGGCATCGCTGCCGATATCGCCGAACGGACGCGTGCGGGCCAGCAGGTTGCCGTGGTCTCGTCGGGTGCGATCGCGCTCGGCGCGCGGCGGCTGGGACTGGCGAAGGGCGGGCGCGGGACGCTCGAGGATGCGCAGGCCGCCGCCGCGACGGGGCAGATCGCACTGTCGCAGGTCTGGGCCGAGGTGCTCGGCGCCGAAGGACTGACCGCGGCGCAGATGCTCGTGACGCTCGACGACCTCGAGCATCGCCGCCGTTATCTCAACGCCGCCGCGACGCTCGACCGGCTGCTGAGCCTCGGCGTCGTGCCGATCATCAACGAAAATGACAGCGTCGCGACCGAGGAAATCCGTTTCGGCGACAATGATCGGCTTGCGGCGCGCGTCGCCCAAGCGGCGGCGGCGGGCGGGGTCATCCTGCTATCCGATATCGACGGCCTCTATGACCGCAACCCGGCGCAGGACGGCGCCGTCCATATCGCGCGCATCGAGCGCATCGATGCCGCGATCGAGGCGATGGCCGACACCGGTTCGGCGTCGGGCATGGGATCGGGCGGCATGGTGTCGAAGATCGCGGCGGCGCGCATCGCCAATGCCGCCGGCGCGCATCTCGCGATCGCGTCGGGGCGCATCGACCGGCCGCTGTCGACCGCGGCGCGGCACAGCCTGTTCGTCGCCGACAAGGGCGCGAGCGCGCGCAAGGCGTGGCTCGCGGGCGGGCTTACCGCCAAGGGCCGGATCGAGATCGACGCGGGTGCCGCGAAGGCGCTGCACGGCGGGGCGAGCCTGCTCGCCGCCGGTGTGACCGCAGTCAGCGGCAGTTTCGCGCGCGGCGATATCCTCGACATCGCCGGCCCCGACGGGCGCGTCATCGCGCGCGGCCTGTCCGAATATCCGGGCGCCGACGCCGCGAATATCGTCGGCCTCGGCCGCGACGCGCAGGAGGCGGCGCTTGGCTATGCACCGCGCAGCGCGATGGTGCACCGCGACCATATGGTGTTGCTGTGACCCAACCGGTGCTCGCGATGACCGGCGCGACCGGCTTCGTGGGCGGCGCGACGATGCGCGATGCCGTCGCGGCGGGCTGGCATGTCCGCGCCCTCACCCGCCGCCCGCAACCCGCACGCGACGGCGTGACGTGGATCGCGGGCGCGCTCGATGACAAGGACAGCCTTGCCGAGATGGCGGCGGGCACCGACGTCGTCATGCACATCGCAGGGGTCGTCAACGTACCGACACGCGCCGCCTTCGAGGCAGGGAATGCGACCGCGACCGCCAACGTCGTCGACGCCGCGCGCGGTGCCGGCGTGACGCGCTTCGTCCATGTGTCGTCGCTCGCCGCGCGCGAGCCCGGCATCTCCAACTATGGCTGGTCGAAGGAGCGCGCCGAGGCGGTGGTGATGGCAAGCGGGCTCGACTGGACGATCGTGCGCCCGCCCGCAGTGTTCGGCCCCGGTGATACCGAGATGCTCGACCTGTTCCGCATGGCGCGGCGCGGTATCGCACTGGTGCCAAGCGGGCGCATGTCGGCGATCTATGTCGATGAGCTCGCCCGGCTGCTCGTCACGCTCGCCGCCGACCGCGGCGCGAGCATCGGCCAGATTTACGAGCCCGACGACGGCAAGCCCACCGGCTGGTCGCATCGCGGCTTTGCCCGCGCGGTTGCGCGCGCCGTGGGGCGGCAGCGGCTGTCGACGGTCGCGACCCCTGCCTTGCTGCTCAAGGCCGGCGGACGGCTCGACAAGCTGGTGCGCCGCAGCCGCGCCAAGCTGACCCCCGACCGCGCGCGCTATATCGCGCATCCCGACTGGGTCGCGACCGAAGGCGCGTGCCCGCCCGCCGCGCTGTGGCGCCCCGAGCGCGACACCGACGACGCGCTGGCCGAGACCGTCCGCTGGTATCGCCGCGAAGGCTGGCTCTGAGCAAGATTCCATTCGTGTCGAGCGAAGTCGAGACACCCAGAAGGCATGTCTGGCCGATAGGCATCTCGACTTCGCTCGATGCAAACGGGGATCGGGATCAATAGTCGTCCATGGTGCCTCATCGCCCACCCGTCGAAGCGTGCATTGCCAAGGGCGAGACGCATCCCTAGGTTTGCGGTCATGACCGACACCACCGCGAACACACCCAACGATCCCGCCGGCCCTTGGGCGATCCCCGTGCGCCGGCCGCTGCCCGGCGAGGACAAGCCAAGATCGACGACCAGCTTCCCGCGCAAGGTTTGGCACCTGCTCGTCGGAATCAAGGATGCGCTCGCGCTCATCTTCCTGCTGCTCTTCTTCGTTGCCTTGTTCGGGCTGCTTTCGGGCCGCCCCAATGCCGGCCTGCCCGTCAGCCAGGGCGCGCTGCTGATCGAACTCGACGGGATCGTTAGCGAACAGCCTTCGGAGGTCGACCCGCTCGCGGCGCTGTCGGGCGGCGCGCAGCTCAAGGAAATCCGCGTCCGCGACGTCGTCCACGCGTTGGAAGTCGCCGCCGACGACAAGCGCGTGACCTCGGTCGTGCTCGACCTCGACCGCTTCCTCGGCGGCGGGCAGGTGTCGCTCGCCGAAATCGGCGCCGCGGTCGACAAGGTGCGCGCGAAGAAAAAGCCCGTGCTCGCCTTCGCCACCGCCTACACCACCGACAGCTATCAGGTTGCCGCGCACGCCAGCGAAATCTGGGCCGACGGCATCGGCGGCGTCGCGATCGCCGGACCCGGCGGATCGCGGCTTTATTACAAGGGGTTGATGGACCGGCTCGGCGTCACCGCGCATATCTACCGCGTCGGCACCTTCAAGAGCGCGGTCGAGCCCTTCCTGCGCACCGACCAGTCGCCCGAGGCGAAGGAAGCCGACCTCGCCTATGCCAGCGTGCTCTGGGACAACTGGCTGACCGACGTCAAAAAGGCGCGCCCGGCGGCGAAGCTCGACGCCTTCATCGCCGATACCGCGAGCGCGGTGCGCGCGGCGGGCAACGATCTGTCGAAGGCGTCGGTCGACGCCGGCCTTGTCGACAAGGTCGGCAGCCGCATGGCGTTCAACCGCCGCGTCGCCGAGATCAGCGGCGCCGCCGACGACAGCAAACCGTGGGAATATAATGCGATCCCGCTCGAAAACTGGGTCGCCGCCAACCCGCCCTCGACAAGCGGCAGCACGATCGCGGTCGTCCCCATCGTCGGCGAAATCGTCGACGGCGAGGCGCCGAGCGGCATCGCGGGCGGCGAAACCGTTGCAAAGCATATCCTCGACGCCGCGACCGACAGCAGCGTCAAGGCGATCGTCCTCCGCGTCGATTCGCCCGGCGGATCGGTGCTCGCGTCGGAGGAAATCCGGCAGGCATTGCTCGCCGCGAAAGCGAAGAAGCTGCCGATCGTCGTGTCGATGGCGAATGTCGCGGCGTCGGGCGGCTATTGGGTTGCGACCCCCGCCGACCGCATCTTTGCCGAGCCCGAGACGATCACCGGTTCGATCGGTGTGTTCGGGATCCTGCCGAGTTTCGACCAGGCGCTCGCCAAGATCGGGGTCAACGCCGACGGCATCGCGACCACGCCGCTGTCGGGCCAGCCCGATGTGTTCGGCGGGGTGAACGACGAGTTCAACGCGCTGGCGCAAGCGAGCGTCGAGGACGTCTATGCGCGCTTCACCGGTCTTGTCGCCAAAAGCCGCAAGCAGCCGCTCGACAAGATTCTGCCCATCGCCGAGGGGCGCGTCTGGGCGGGCGGCACCGCGCGCCAGATCGGGCTGGTCGACCAGTTCGGCGGCTTGCCCGATGCGCTGAAGGCCGCGGCGAAGCTCGCGAAGGTCGACGGCGATTTCCACGCGAAATATTTCGAGGACGAGCCGAGCGAATTCTCGAAGCTGCTCGCCAGCTGGTCGGGTGCCGAAAAGGAAACCGCGGCACTCCCGCGCGGCTGGTTCGGCATCGCGGCGATGAACCGCCAGCTCACCGAACGGCGGCTGGTGCAGGACCTGACGATGCTGACGCAGGCGGGATCGGTGCAGGCGTCGTGCCTCGACTGCCGCGCGTACCTCCCCGCCGTCCCGCGGCCGGGTCAGGTCGAGGCGAAGGGGTTCTTCGGGGCGCTGGCGCTGTTGCTGCGCTAAGTCCCCCTCCCGCTTG
>NZ_JNFD01000019.1 GCF_000756375.1 Sphingopyxis sp. LC81
CGCCGGGCGGGGCCGCCGGCGCCCCGCCCCCGGTGGCCGCCGTGTCCGTCATCCCGCCCCCGACGCCGCCGCCGCCCCCCACGCCGACTCCGCCCCCCCCGCCCGGCACCGTCACCCCCGCCGCGAACTGCCCGGCCATTGCCGGTCCCGACCAGCTTACGAACCTCGGCACGATTTCGGGCCCCGGCGGCGAATGGCGCAACTGCGGCTTCCCGACGCGCTTCACCGCGACGACCGCGATTCCGAAGGCTCCGGGCGTCATCTATTCGCTTCCTGGCCGCGTCGATGTCGGCACCGATCAGGGTGCAACGAGCACCAATAACGTCGTCACGCTGACGGTCGATCCGGGCGTCACCATCTTTGGTGCAACGGGCGTTTCCTTCCTCGCGGTCAACCGCGGCAACCGCATCGACGCGGTCGGTACGCCGACGCAGCCGATCATCTTCACCGGCCGCGGCAACGTCGTCGGCTCGGCGGGCGACCAGACGTCGCAGCTGTGGGGCGGCGTCGTCCTGCTCGGCCGCGCGCCGATCACCGACTGCCTTGCACCGGGTGCGGCGCCGGGCACCGCGGCGTGCGAACGCGACACCGAAGGCACGTCGAACGCGCTCTATGGCGGCGCGCAGCCGGGCGATAACTCGGGCCGCCTGTCCTATGTCCAGATCCGCTATTCGGGCTTCATCCTGTCGGCGGCAAGCGAGCTTCAGGGGCTGACGCCTTCGGGCACCGGTTCGGGCACCCAGATCGACCATGTCCAGATCCACAACAGCTCGGACGACGGTATCGAAGTGTTCGGCGGCCGCGTGAACATGAAGCATCTGGTGATCACCGGCGCCGAAGACGACGGTCTCGACACCGACGTCGGTTACAAGGGCAACATCCAGTACGTCATCGGCGTGCAGCGCGAAGGCGGCGCGGTCGGCGACTCGATGATGGAAATCGACTCGAACGGCAACGAAGATGCGGTTCCGCGCCAGAATGTCGCGATCTCGAACTTCACCTATATCCACCGCAACAATGCGGCGGGTAACGGCGTGTCGATCCTGGTGCGCGGCGGCGCGGACTATACGTTCGCCAACGGCCTGATCGTCGCTCCGGGCTTCCGCTGCCTTGGCCTCAACAGCGCGACGACGATCAACCCGGCGAACCCCGCGCTCGACGAAGCCGGCCCGCCGAAGTTCTTCTCGGTCTCGCTGCAGTGCAACGCCACCCCGTTCCGCGGCACGAGCGGCGTGACCGACGCGCAGGTGCAGTCGATTTTCGAAGCCGGCACGAACAACCGTTCGAACTATGTGCCGTCGCTGACCAGCCTGTTCATCAACGGGGCGACCGAAACCGGCTTCACGCCCTTCAACGCGAAGACGCTGAACGCCTTCTTCGACACCACCGCCTATGTCGGCGCCGTCCGCGACGCCAACGACACCTGGTATCAGGGCTGGACCTGCAACTCGTCGACCGCGAACTTCGGCACGACGAGCCGCGCCTGCAGCGCCATTCCGACGACCTGATCGCTCGCGATCCAATTGGGGAGCGGGCACGCCTGACGGGCTGGCCCGCTCCCTTCCTGCATATCCTTGGGGACTTTCCATCATGACCAAGCGGCCGATCTTTGCCAGCCTGCTTCTCCTCAGTTCCGCTCTCGTCGCGCCTGCCGCTCTGGCGCAGGATATGGGCGCGCCCGCGCCTGACGCGCCCCCGGTCACGGCCGAAGTGCCCGCGACCGACGATGCTGCGGCTCAGGACGACGAACAGGGCGACGTCTCGATCCCCGGCGGCGCCGATCAGGAAATCGTCGTCACCGGCCGCTTTACCCCCAACGTCGTCCGCGCGACCCCCGAGGTTGTCTCGGTGCTGTCGTCGGCCGATATTGCCCGCACCGGCGAAGGCGATATTTCGGGCTCGCTCCAGCGCGTCACCGGCCTGTCGGTCGTCGGCAGCGGCTTCGTCTATGTCCGCGGCCTTGGCGACCGTTACTCGCTCGCGCTGCTCAACGGTTCGCCGCTGCCGAGCCCCGAGCCGCTGAAACGCGTCGTTCCGCTCGACATCTTCCCGTCGAACGTCATCGATTCGACGCTCGTCCAGAAAAGCTATTCGGCGAACTTCCCCGGCGAATTCGGCGGCGGCGTGATCAACCTCACGACCAAGGCGATCCCGCGCGAACCCTTCATCACTTTCAGCGGCGGCATCGGCTGGGACAGCGAGACGACGAACCAGCTTGGCTATACCTATTATGGCAGCGACACCGACGTCACCGGCTTCGACGACGGCAGCCGCGATGTCCCGTCGGTCCTGAAGGCCGCCTTCGCGAGCGGCAAGCCGATCCTCGAAGGCGCCGATTTCTCCCAGGAAGATCTGGAATTTATCCAGATGGAGCTGGTCAACAGCGACACGGCGTTGCTGCAGCAGAATGATCATATCCCGATCAACTGGTCCGCTGGCATCACCGGCGGCACGACGATCCCCTTCGCCGACGGCGAGCTCGGCATCATCGCGACCGCGGGGATCAGCAACAAGTGGCGCACCCGCGACACGTTGCAGCAGACGTCGCTGAACAAGGATCTGTCGGGCGATCCGCAGACCAGCTACAACCGCGTCATCACCGACAACCGCATCGTCGTGAACGCGCTGCTCGGTTTCGGCCTCGAAATCGGCGAACACAAGCTGCGCTGGACCAACCTTTTTATTCGCGACACGTTGAAACAGGCGCGTCTCGGCCTCGGCACCGACGCGAACCAGGTCGGCCGTGACATCATGAAGCAGGACACCGCCTGGTACGAGCGCCAGCTGATCAACACGCAATTCGTCGGCGAATTCCACTTCGACGCGTTGAAGGTCGATCTGCGCGGCGCTTACGCCAATTCGCAGCGCGAGGCGCCCTATGAACGCGGCTTCACCTATGTGCGCACCAACCTGCCGACCGCGCAGGACCCCACGGGCAACAAGTTCGTCAACGACCTTGGCGGCAACCGCGGTGACGCGACAATTGCCTTCTCGGACCTCAACGAGGATCTGTGGTCGGGCGGCGTCGACCTGTCGTACGAGCTCGCCCCGCAGATCACCGCGACCGTGGGTTACGCCTATTCGGACACGAGCCGTACCGCCGTGCGCCGCGCCTTCCAGTTCCGTGCCTCGGGCCTGCCGGTGCCGGTGACGCAGTTGCGCCCCGACTATCTGCTCTCCGATGCGTCGATCCAGCTCTATGACATCACGCTGGTCGAAACGTCGGCGCAGGACGGCACCGCGGCGTTCGACGCCGGGCTCACCACCCACGCCGGATATGCCCAGCTTCAGGCCGAGATCGTGTCGGGCATGAACGTCAACGTCGGCGTGCGCTATGAGGACGGCAAGCAGACCGTCGTGCCGATCGACCTGTTCGGCACCGGCGGAAGCGCGATTGCCGCAACCAATCTCAAGAACGACTATTGGCTGCCCGCCGTGACGCTGACCTGGGAAGTGGCGCCCGATATGCAGCTGCGCCTCAACGCCGCGAACACGATCGCCCGCCCCCAGTTCCGCGAACTGATTGCGCAAATCTATCAGGATCCCGAATCGAACCGCCAGTTCCGCGGTAACCCGTCGCTGGCCGACAGCGAACTCTGGAACAGCGAGCTGCGCTATGAATGGTATTTCGCCAAGGACCAGCGTTTCACCGCGGCGGGCTTCTTCAAGAAGATCGAGAACCCGATCGAGGCCTACACCTCGCTCAGCACCGATTCGATCGCCAACACCAGCTTCGCCAACGCGCCCAAGGCGTTGCTCTACGGCGGCGAGGTCGAGGTGCAGAAATATTTCGCGCTCGACACGCTGTCGGACGCGGCCTTCTGGGCAAGCCGCCGCCTGGTGCTGATCGGCAACTACACCTACACCAAGTCGGAAATTCAGGTCGGCGCGGGTGACACCACGGTGATCAACGGCGTGGTGCAGGATGCCAGCAACTTCTTCTTCGACGGCGCGCCGCTCACCGGCCAGTCGGACCATCTGGTCAACATCCAGATCGGGCTCGAAGATCAGGACAATCTGTCGCAGCAGACGCTGCTCCTGACCTATGCCAGCCCGCGCGTCACCAGCCGCGGCCCGTCGGGTCAGCCCGATATCCGCGAAAAGCCGGGCATCTCGCTCGACTTCGTCGCGCGTCAGGGCATCTCGCTGCTGGACAAGGAAATCGAGCTGAAGTTCGAGGCGCGCAACCTGACCGGCCGCAATTATGAGGAAGTGCAGACGTCGGGCGACAATCGCATCTTCCTCAACCGTTACAAGCTGGGCCGTACCTTTTCGCTCAGCGCGTCGCTGAAGTTCTAAAGTCAAAATCCTCCCCGTCGCAAAGCGATGGGGAGGGGGCCGCCCGAACCGGCATTGGATGGAAGGGTCGCTGGTCGTCCCGGCCCTTCCGTCAGCCCCTCGGAGGGCTCATCTTTCCGCCCCCTGCGGCAAGGGAAGATCCTTTCGGGTCGCCTCAGCAGACTCGCTCGACCGTCAAAAAACTGTAATCTTCCGGTCAACTGATTGTCACCGTTCGCCCCTAGGCGATTCGCGAGACAGGTTTTTTCAGTCTGGGGGGACAGAGACATTTCATGGCAACGCTGATGTCCGGATCGGCCGTTCGGCTGCCGCGTGCGCTGCCTGCATGGCTCCGCGCCGGGAAGCGCTCGCCGCGCGAGATCTGGCCGATGCTGCTGGCCGGCCTGCTCGGCGCGCTGTTGGTATGGCAATGCGTCCGCCTGCTCTGGACATTGCTCACGCCGCTGTCGCCGCTCGGCGCGTGGCAGCCGCAGGCCGCGGTGATCGCATCGCCCGCCGAACGGCGCGCACTCTTTTCCCAGTTCGACCCCTTCTTTCGCAGCAATGCGCAGGGGCCCGCGTCGACTACCGTCACTTCGGCGGGCCTGACGCTCTTCGGCATCAACCTCAACGAAGCGACGGGCGGCGGCTCGGCGATCATCGCGGGCGAGGATGGCATCCAGACCAGCTATGCCGTCGGTGACGAGATCGCGCCGGGGTTGAAGCTTGCCGGCATCGCCTTCGACCATGTCCTGCTCGACCGCGGCGGCGCGCGCGAAAGTCTGTTTCTCGACCAGAGCGGCGAAGCGCCGGTCGCAAATCCCGCGACGCCGCTGCCCGCGCCGACGCCCGAGATCGGGGCTGCCTCGGGCGGCGCGAGTGCGAGCGGAGAAATGACCCCTGCGGCGATCAAGGCCGGCGTCGGCTTCGCCCCGCGCACCGAAGAGGGCCGCGTCACCGGCATCGTCGTCCAGCCGCAGGGCGACGGCGCGGCGTTCCGCGCCGCAGGCCTGCGCCCCGGCGACGTCATCCGTTCGGTCGGCGGACGCCCGATCGGATCGGCGAGCGACGCCGCCGCGCTCGCCAACCAACTTACGCCGGGCGCGCGCATCGCGCTCGAAGTCGAGCGCGGCGCCAGCGTCGTTCCCGTCGCCATTTTCCTTTCGAAGCAATAGGTTTTATGCGTCTCAAACTGTCCCTGATGCTCGCCGCCGCGCTGGTTTCCGCCACGCCGAGACCGGCGTTCGCCCAGTACACGCTCAACGTTCGCGATGCCGATATCCGCGCCTTCATCCAGGATGCGGCGCGGGTCACCGGCCGGACTTTCGTCATCGACGGCCGCGTTAACGGCAAGGTGTCGGTGGTCACCGACCGCCCGCTGTCGCGCAGCGAATATTTCGAGATCTTCCTCGCGACCTTGCGTTCGAACGGCCTCGTTGCGGTCCCCGGACCGAACGGCAGCTACCGCGTCCAGCCGATCGACGGCGCCGCGGCGCAGCCCGGCCGGATCGGCAGCCGCGGCGCGGCGCAGAACCAGTTCGTCACCGAAATCATTCGCCTGCGCTATATCGATGCGGTCTCGGCGGTCGAAACATTGCGCCCGCTCGTCAGCGCGCAGGGCTCGCTCACCGCGAACCGCAACGCCAACAGTCTCGTCGTCGCCGACTTCGCCGACAATATCCGCCGCATCCGCGCGCTCGCGTCGAGCATCGACCGCGACAGCTCGACCAGCCAGATCGTCACGCTGAAAAATGCCGGCGCGCGCGAAATCGCCGCCGCGCTGCAGGCGCTCGTCCCGGCGGCGGGCGAGGGCGCGCAGAAACCCGTCGCGATCGTGCCGATCGACAGCAGCAATGCGATTGCTCTTAGGGGTGATCAGGCGATGGTCGCGCGCTTCGTCTCGATGGCGAACGATCTCGACGCGAAGGCCGCGGGCGGCACCGAGCTCCGCGTCTATTGGCTCGAACATGCCAATGCCGAAACCTTGCTGCCGACGCTGCAACAGCTGATTGGCGGCGGCAGCGACCCGGTGCAGAAGGCGGGTCTTCCGCCCGCTTCCTCTTCGTCGATGTCTTCGTCGAACGGCAACGGTGCGCCGGCGGCTGCCGCCGCCCAGGCTGCCCCCACCTCGGTCGGTGGCGGCGGAAGCGGTAGCATCTCGACCCGCGGCCCCGCGATCATCACGCGTTACGAAGGCGCGAACGCGATCATCGTCGCCGCCAACAGCGAAGTGCAGCGGATGCTCGGCGAACTGATCCGCCAGCTCGACAGCCGCCGCCAACAGGTTCTCGTCGAGGCGATCGTTGTCGAGATCGGCGACGATGCGGCGAAACGCCTCGGGGTCCAGTTCCTGCTCGGCGGCAAGAATATCCCCTTCGTCGCGACGAGCTACAGCAACGCGCAGCCCAATATCCTGACGCTCGGCGGCGCCTATGCCGCGACCAAGCTGACGCAGGACAAGACGACGGTCGACGGCGAAACCGTCGTTACCCAGACGACGAGCTCGCTCGGCAACAGCCTGCAGGAAGCCGCGGCGGCGTCGCTGCTCGCCGCGAGCGGCGGGTTCGCGGGTTTCGCGGGCGACATCGGCAAGAACACGATCTTCGGCGCGATCATCAACGCGGTGAAGTCGGACACGACGTCGAACCTGCTCGCGACCCCGCATATCGTCACGCTCGACAATCAGGCGGCGAAATTCCTCGTCGGGCAGGACGTGCCGATCACCACCGGCGAACAGCTGGGCGACAATTTCGAGAACGCCTTCCGCACCGTCCAGCGCGAAGAGGTCGGGATCAAGCTGGAAGTGACCCCGCAGGTCAATGGCGCCGGCGAAGTGAAAATGTTCCTGCGCCAGGAGGTGTCGAGCGTCGCCGGCCCCGTCTCGTCGCGCAACAGCGACCTCATCCTCAACAAACGCGCGTTCGAAACCGTGCTGACCGTCGACGATGGCGAAATCCTGGCAATCGGCGGGCTACTCAACGACGACGAGCGCAAGACGATCGAGCGCATCCCGCTGCTCAGCGACATTCCGCTGCTGGGCGAATTGTTCAAATCGCGCAGCCGCACGCGATCGAAGACCAATTTGATGGTCTTCATCCGTCCGACGATCCTGCGCAATCGCGAGGACAATGCCGCGCTCACCGCGCGTCGTTACGGCTATATCCGCGACTTCCAGCTCCAGCGGAACCCCGATGTGGAACCCGCGATCGATACGCTGGTGCGCGACTATCTGGGCGCGGTGCCGCCGGTGCCGAGCGCAGCCACGTCCGCTGACATCACCGTCGGCCCGGTGAACCTGCCCGAATTGCGCGGACCCGACGGCAGCGTCACAGCGACCGACGTCCCGCCCTCGATTTCACAGGCGCCCGCGCCGCCCGCCGGAGACTATCCGTGACCGACATCGAACCGGCGGCGCCTCCCCCGGCGCCGGTTGATATTCCTTACGGCTTTGCCCGTACGCACGGTGTCGTCATCGCTGAGGGCGAGGGCGGCGCCTGGCTCGCGACCTTGCGCGAGGGCGCCGACCCCGCGGTGCTGATCGAGGTGAAACGTTATCTTGCGCAGCCGCTGCGCGTCGCGACCGCGAGTGTTGCCGATTTCGACCGGCTGCTCTCCGACCATTATGCGGTCGACAGCACGGCCGCTGCGATGGCGGGGTCGCTCGACGGCAGCGATATCGATTTCAGCCTGCCGAGCGCCGAGGATCTGCTCGACAGCGCCGATGACGCCCCCGCGATCCGCCTGATCAACGCGATCATCGCCGAAGCGGTGCGTCAGGGGGTCAGCGACATCCATATCGAGCCCTATGAAAGCGGACTCGTCGTGCGCATGCGCACCGACGGCGTGCTGCGCGAACATCTGCGCATGCCGCCGCACGTGGCTCCAGTCGTCGTCAGCCGCATCAAGGTGATGGCGCGCCTCGACATCGCCGAACGCCGCGTGCCGCAGGACGGCCGCATCGGGCTGACGCTCGCGGGCAAAGCGGTCGACGTGCGCGTGTCGACGCTGCCGAGCCGTGCGGGCGAACGCGTCGTGATGCGTATCCTCGACAAGGACGCCGCGGGGATCGATTTCGACATCCTCGGCCTGACCGGCGCTGCCGACCAGATTTTGCGCGAGGCGCTCGCCGAACCCAATGGCATCATCCTCGTCACCGGCCCGACCGGTTCGGGCAAGACGACGACGCTCTATGCGGCGCTCAAGCAATTGAACGATGGCCAGCGCAACATCCTCACCGTCGAGGATCCGGTCGAATATGCCGTCGACGGCGTCGGTCAGACGCAGGTGAATAGCAAGGTCGGGCTCGACTTCGCCGCGGGCCTCCGCGCGATCCTGCGCCAGGATCCCGACGTCGTGATGGTCGGCGAAATCCGCGACCGCGAGACCGCCGATATCGCGGTGCAGGCGTCGCTGACGGGCCATCTCGTGCTCTCGACCGTTCACACGAACGATGCGGTGGGCGCGATCACACGCCTCAAGGATCTGAAGGTCGAGCCCTTCCTCCTCGCCTCGACGCTCCGCGCGGTGCTCGCGCAGCGGCTGGTGCGCAAGCTGTGCGATCATTGCCGCGAACCGGTGCAGGCCGACAACAGCGTCGCTGCGATCCTCGGCCTCGACATCGGCACCGTGATCTGGCGCCCGAAGGGCTGCGACCAGTGCGGCCATAGCGGGTATAAGGGACGGATCGGCGTGTTCGAGGCGATCAAGGTCGACGAGACCGTCCGCCGCTACATCTACAACGGCGGCGACGAGGCGATGATCGCCAAGCACGCCTTCCTCAAATCGCCGACGCTGGCGTCGGCGGCGCGGACGATGGTCGCGAAGGGGCTGACGACCGCCGAGGAGGCGATCCGCATCGCGCGGCGCGAGGATGTCGATGCCTGATTATCGCTATGTGGCGATCGATCCGCAGGGCCGCGAGCGCAAGGGACGGCTGACCGCCGCGAACGACGATGCGGCGCGCGCGGATCTGGTTCGCCGCAAATTCCATGTCGTCGCGGTCGAGGCAGCGGGCGCGAAGCCTGCCGGCCGCTCGCTGCTCGCTTTCCGCAAGAATAAATTGGGCAGCAAGGAACTCGCGCTCTTCACGCGCCAGCTCGCAACGCTCGCCGAAGTCGCGCCGCTCGAAGAAGCGCTGCGCACATTGACGCGCCAGAGCGAGGCCGAGAGCGCGCGCAATGTCATCGGCGACGTCCATGCGGGCCTGCTCGAGGGCCGCCGCCTTGCCGACGCCATGGGGCGTCAGCCGCGAAGCTTCCCGCCGCTTTACCGTGCGATGGTCGCGGCGGGCGAAACGACGGGCAGCCTCACCACCATCCTCGCGCGTCTCGCCGACCTGCTCGAACGGCAGGCCGAGGTGCGCGGCAAGCTGATCGCTGCGCTCGCCTATCCGATCGTGCTCGCGGTCGTCGCGATCGGCGTCGTCGCCGCGCTGATGATCTTCGTCGTGCCGCGCGTCGTCGAACAATTCACCGACGTCGGCCAGCAGCTTCCTTTCCTGACGCGCGCGGTGATCGCGATTTCCGGCTTTGCCGCGAACTGGTGGTGGCTGATCGCGCTGCTGGTCGCCGGGGCGAGCTTTGCCTGGGTCACCGCGATGCGCCGCCCCGCGTTCAAGGCGCGCGTCGATGCGCGGCTGCTCCGCCTGCCGCTCCTCGGGCGCCTGCTCCGCGATCTCTACGCCGCGCGCTTTGCGCGCACGCTGTCGACGATGGTGTCGAGCCGCCTGCCGCTCGTCGAAGGGCTGAAACTCACCGTCCCGACCATCCGCAACGCCGCGCTCGCCGGTGCGACCGCCGACATCGTCGATCAGGTGCGCGCCGGGGGCAGCCTGTCCGCCGCGCTCCGCGACGCCGGCGTCTTCCCGCCCTTGCTCGTCTACATGACCGCCAGCGGCGAAAGCGCGGGGCGGCTCGAACAGATGCTCGAACGCGCCGCCGATTATCTCGAGCGTGAATTCGACCGGTTTACGGCCGCGTCGATGGCGCTTCTCGAACCTGTCATAATTGTCGTTATGGGGTCGTGCGTGGCCCTTATCATCCTCGCCATTCTGCTTCCGATCCTTCAGTTGCAGAACCTAGCCGGACTATGAAAATGTCGCTGATGAAGCTAATCTTTCGCCTGATGCTCGATACATCCTATTCTGATCGGGGCCGGCCGCCGGCCGGGCGCCGCAAGACGGACGAGCGCGGCTTCACGCTGACCGAATTGATGGTCGTGATCTTCATCATCGGGCTGCTCGCCACGGTGGTGATGATCAACGTCCTGCCCAGCCAGGACCGCGCGATGGTGACCAAGGCCAGGGCTGATATCGCGACGCTCGAAAATGCGCTCGAGCAGTACCGGCTCGACAATCTGACCTATCCGGCATCGACCGACGGGCTGAACGCACTGACCGTCGCGCCGCCGGCGCTCGCGCAGCCCGAACGCTATCGCCGCGGCGGCTATATCAAGAAGCTGCCCGCCGATCCGTGGGGCCGCCCCTATAATTACCAGGCGCCGGGGCCGAACGGAAAGGCGTTCGACGTCTGGTCGCTCGGTGCCGACGGCGCCCCCGGCGGGACCGACGACAATGCGGATATTCGCAGCGACGGCTGACGCGCGCGCGCGGCGCGGGCAGGGCGGTTTTACCCTTGTCGAACTGATGATCGTGCTCGCGATCATGGCGCTCGCCGCGACCGCGGTCGTGCTTACCATTCCCGGCGAAGAACGCGCCGTGCGCAGCGAGGCCGACCGGCTTGCGGCGCGGCTCGCCGCTGCGCGCGATGTCGCGGTGATTGAGGGGCGCAGCGTCGCGGTCAATTTCGCGCCGTCGGGCTATGGTTTCGAACGGCGGATTTCGGGCGAATGGCAACCGCTCCCCGGCCGGGCGTTCGAACAGCGCAACTGGCCCGGCGACGTGCGCTTTGCGGCGGGCGACGGGCAGGGCGCGGCACGCATCCTGTTCGACCGCGTCGGCATCAGTCCGACGCCGCAGGCGGTTGTGCTCACGGGCGGTGATGCGCGCGAGATCGTGCGCGTCTCGGCAACCGGGGAGGTCAGCCGTGGCCAATGACGTTGTTCGTCGTTCGCCATCCGGCGAAGGGGGCTTCACCCTGCTCGAAATGCTGGTGGCCTTGAGCGTCATCAGCATCGCCGCGCTCGCGCTCATCCGCCTCGACGCCTATGCGGTGCGCACCGCGGGTGACCTCGACGAAAGCACGATGGCGGGCATCGTCGCGCAGAACCGCGCGGTCGAACTGTGGACCGATCCAGCCCCGCCGACGATCGGCAACAGTGCCGTTGGTGTCGCGAACGCCGGGCGCAACTGGCGCATCGAGCAGCGCGTCGCGAAGACCGCCGACGACGCCCTGCTTCGCATCGACCTTCTCGTCCGCCCCGAAAGCGGGCGCGGGCAGGCGGCGCTGACGATCATCCGGCCGTCGCGATGAGGGACGAGCGCGGCTTCACCCTTGTCGAGATGCTCGTCGCACTCTCCATCTTCGCGGCGATCGCGGCGATGGGGGTAGGCCTCCTTCGCAGCAGCATCGATACGCAGGATGCGGTGCAGGAACGGCTGAAGGCGATGGGCGGGATCAACCGCCTTCGCGCCGTGATGGCGAACGATCTCGCGCAAGCGGTCCAGCGTTCGACGCGCGGGCCTGCGGGGGAAGCGGTTCCCGCCTTCATCGGATCGTCGACCGGCTTCGCGTTCGTCCATGGCGGCGCGGGTTCGGCGGATGGCAGCCGCCGTCCCAGCGTCGAGCGCGTTGCCTATGCACGCGTCGGCAACGAGTGGCGGCGCGCGACGCAGCCGATGCTCGACGGCACCGCGCTCGGCGAGGGCGACCGGCTGATCGCTGACGTCGCCAGCGTCGCGGTGCGATACCGCGACGAACGGGGCAATTGGAGCGAGATCTGGAGTTCGGAGCCGGGTGACCGCCTGCCGCGCGCCGTCGAGGTGCGAGTGACCCGGACGGGACGCGAGGCGCTGACAATGCTCTTCCTGACCGCGCCGACGCTGCCGCCGCCGCCAGTGCAAGGCGCGCCCGCACCATGAAGCCCGGCGCGAAAGGCGAACGCGGTGCGGCGCTGCTCACCGTATTGCTGCTCGTCGCGGTGATGGCGGTGATCGCCGCGACCGCGCTCGATCGGCTGACGCTCGCGACGCGCATCGCGGGCAGCGCAGCGACAGTCGATCAGGGACGCGCTTACGCTTTTGCCGCCGAACAGATTGCGCTGCGCCGCGTCGCCGATCTTGTTGGCCGAGACCCCGCAAAACTGACGCTCGCCGGCAATTGGCTGGACCGCGATTTTACCCTGCCGCTTCCGGGCGGCGAGGGACGCGCGAAGCTCACCGACGCGAACAATTGCTTCAACCTCAACAGCCTCGTCGCCGAAACCGTGCCGGGGCGGTTCAGCCAGCGATCGGGTTCGATGCGCCAGTTCGGCGAATTGATGACCTTGCTGGGGATCGATCCGGGGCAGGCGCAGGCGATCGCGGGCGCGGCCGCCGACTGGATCGACAGCGATAGTAACGAAGGCCCGCTCGGTGCCGAGGACAATGCCTATCGTGGGATGCCGGGCGCCTATCTGCCCGCGAACCGCAAGATGGCCGATGTCAGCGAGCTCCGCGCGGTGCGCGGGGTGACGCCGAAAATCTATGCACGGCTCAAACCCTGGATTTGCGTGCTGCCGGTGACCGATCCGGTGAAGCTCAACGTCAACACGCTGACGCCCGAACAGGCGCCGCTGGTCGCGATGCTGGTGCCCGGCGAGATCGGCGTCGCGAAAGCGCGGGCGGTGCTGGCGGCGCGCCCCGCTGGCGGCTATGGCAGCAGCGTACGATTCTGGGAGGCGGGTCCGTTCGAAGGACGGAAGCCGCCGAACGAAGTTGCCGAACAGGCGGGCGTGAACAGCCGCTGGCTGGCGCTGACGACGAATGTGACGATGGGGGACGGTTTCTTGACCGCAGTTTCGCTGATCGATGCCAATGGCGGGGCGCCGTCTGCAGGCATGACGCCGCCGGTGATCGTGCGCCGCGATTGGGGCGAGAGCGACTGATATGACGCGCACGCTGGTTCTCTGGCTGCCTCCGGTGGCGGTGCTTGGCGAAGACAATGCGCCCCAGCCCGCCTGGCTGCGCGTCGACGACGGCGTGATCGTCGATAGCGGGCAGGACGATGGCTGGGTCGGCGCGTGGGAAAAGCCCCGCGACGATAGCACCGACGACCGCTTGGTCGCACTGGCGCCGGTCGCCGATGTTCCGCTACGCTGGCTGCATTATCCCGACGCCGCGCCCACACAGGCGGCCGCCGCGGCACGCATCGACGCGCTGAAGAATAGCTTAGGCGACGCCGCGGCGCTCCACGTCGTCGCGGGCCAGCCCGCGGAAACGGGGCAGGCGGTCGCGGTTGCGGTGACGACGCACGCCGCGATGACCGCCTGGACCGACTGGTTGAAGGCGCGCGATCTGACGCCGGCCGCGATTATCCCGGCGGCGGTGGCGGTGCCGCCGCCCGAGCCCGAGACGCTGTGGACAGCGGAAGTCGGCGGCGAGCGGATCGTCCGCACCGCCGACCGCGCCTATGTCTCCGATCCCGAGCTCGATCCGCTGATCGCGGGCGGGCACACCGCTTTGCCGCTCGACGCCGACCGGATGCGCGAGGCGCTGCTGCTGACGCTCGCCGCGCCGCCGCTCGACCTGCTGAGCGGCGGGTGGAAGCCCAAGCGCAGCTGGGCGGTCGATCCGGCGATGCTGCGGCTGGCGAAGCGCCTCGCCATCGCTCTCGTTGCCGTGAGCCTGCTTATCCCGGTCATCTATGCGGTGCGCCTGTCGTCCGACACCGGCCGCGCCGACGATGCGGTCGTCGCGATGGCGAAGAAGGCCGGGGTGACCGCGCCCGATGCGACCGCGGCGGAAGCCGAACTCGACCGCCGCCTCGCCGCTGCCGGCGGCGGGCCGCTCGCTTTCTCGGTTCCGGCATCGGCGCTCTACGACGCGATGGGCGATGCGCCGGGTGTGACGCTGAGGACGCTGTCGCACCGCACCGACGGGACGCTGACGACGACGCTCGCGGCGCCGCGCGTCGAAGATATCAACAAGGTGCTGCTCGCGCTGCAGGCGCGCGGCTATCGCATCACCGCGCAGCCGATGGCGGGCAGCGACGGGCAGCAAATGGCCAATATCACGATCCGGGCGGTGCCATGACCGAGCGACTGCAGCATTGGTGGATCGCCCTGTCGACGCGCGAGCGCTGGCTCGTCGGTATCGCGGGCGTCCTGGCGCTGGGCGTCATCCTGTGGGGGCTCGGCCGTCCGGCGGTCGCGGCGTTCATCGATCTCGAGAGCCAGCATCGCGCCGCCATCGAGCGCGAGGGGCGCATGGCGGCCAAGATGCAATTGCTCGCGCAGCGTCCGGCGAAATCGGTTGCCGCAGCGGTCGATGCGGTCGCGATCGATCAATATCTCGCGCAGTCGGCGGGCGAGATCGGGCTGACGCTCGACCGCAACGAAGCGCGTGGGCAGGGGCAGGCGACGATCGCGATCGCCACCGCACGCGCGACGGTGCTCACCGACTGGCTCGCCTCGCTCGAGGGGCAGGGTTTTGTCGTCGATCAGTTGACGATCACCCCCGCCGCCGACGGCACCGTCGGTCTGACCGCCGAACTTCGGAAGGGCGGACAATGAGCGTGCGCCGGCATTGGACGATTGCGGCGCTGCTGCTCGCGCTGATCCTGATTGTCGCGACCTTCCCGATGCGGCTCGCGCTCGGCTGGTCGGGTGCGACCGATGCGGGCATCACCGCGCGCGAAATTCGCGGGTCGGTCTGGTCGGGCGAACTCGTCGATGCGCGGCTTGGCGTCTTGCCGCTCGGCACGGTGCGCGCCAGCCTGTCGCCGCTCGCGCTGCTCGGCGCCCGCACCGAACTCGCTTTCTCGCGCGCCGACGAACGGCTCGGCGCTCTCGCGGGCCGGCTGCATGGCAGCGACCCGCGCGGCGTCTCCGACGTCAGCGGCACGACGTCGATGTCGGGCGGGCTCGGCATGATCCCCGTCGATACCATCCGGTTCGAAGGCGCCACGATACGCTTCGATGATGCGGGCAAATGCGCCGCGGCAAGCGGGCGCATCCAGCTTACGGTCTCCACCCCCATCGCGGGGCTCGACCTTTCGCGCGGCCTGTCGGGCCCGCTGGCGTGCGCGAACGGGCGCGCGCAGGCGTCGCTCGCCAGCCAGTCGGGCATGGAACGGCTGACCTTGTCGTTCGACGGCAGCGGTGCGTACCGCGCGCAGTTCGCGATCAATGTCGACCGCGATCCCGCGATGGCGGGCGCGCTCGCCGCACTGGGATTCAAGGCCGGACCCACCGGTTTCGTGCTGGCGACCTCGGGCCGCTTCTGACGTGACGATCCTCGATGCCTTGCCCTTCGGCACGGGTGTCGCCTTTGCAGCGCTGATCGGGCTCGCGCTCGGCAGCTTTATCGCGACGCTGGTGCTGCGCTGGCCCGCGGGGCGCTCGGTGCTGGGGCGCTCGCAATGCGACGGCTGCGGGCGGCCGCTCACTGCGCTCGATCTCGTCCCCCTGCTGTCGACGCTCAGCTCGCGCGGGCGCTGCCGAACGTGCAACGCGGCGATCGATCCTTTCCACTGGCGCGTCGAACTGGGCTCGGCGCTGATCGGTGCCGCGGCGCTTGCGATCATGCCGGGCACGGCGGGCTGGCTCTGGGCCTTGTTCGGCTGGCTACTGCTGCCGCTGACGCTGCTCGATGCGCGCCATTTCTGGTTACCCGACCGCCTCAACCTGCTGCTCGGGATCGCCGGCCTGCTCGTTGCGGGGCCGATGCTCGGCACATCGCTGATCGACCGCTGGATCGGCGCTTTGGCCGGAGGGTTGCTACTCGCACTGATCGCGTGGACCTATCGGCGCGCGCGCGGCGCCGAAGGCATGGGCGGCGGCGATCCCAAGCTCGTCGCGGCGATCGGTGCCTGGCTCGGCTGGCAGGTGCTGCCGCTGATGCTGCTGCTCGCGAGCCTGGGCGGGATTGTCTGGGCGCTTGTTGCCCAACGAAAAGGGGACCAGCCGCTCGCCGAGCAACGGGTCCCCTTCGGTGTCTTTGCCTGCACCGCCGCCTTTGCCGCGGTGCCGCTCTGGCCGCTTATTAGCGCCCGATAACGACGGTCACCGCGCGGCGGTTCTTGGCATAGGCTTCCTCGGTCGAACCGATTTCGGCCGGGCGTTCCTTGCCATAGCTGATGACCTGGATGCGCGACGGGTCGACGCCGAGCGATGCGAGATAATTCTTCGCGGCATTTGCACGGCGCTCGCCGAGCGCGATGTTGTAATCGCGCGTGCCGCGTTCGTCGGCATGGCCTTCGAGCGTGACGCGCACCGCGGGGTTGCGCTGCAGCCACTGCGACTGGGTCTGCAACGTCGCCTGGTCCTGCGCGTCGACATTATACTGGTCATAGTCGAAGAAAACGCGGTCGCCCATGGCGCCAACGCTGGCGAGGAAATCTTCCTGCGATCCGGGGACGACGCCGGTGCCGGTGCCAGCGCCCGTATCGGTGCCGGTGCCTTCGGGGGCGGGGGGGAGCGTGTCAGGGGCCTTTTTCGCGCAGGCGCCAACAGCAAGCATGGTGATCGCCGCAATCATTGCGGTGCTTTTGCGTATCGTCATGTCTCTGTCCTCTTGTTGTTGAAAATCGTTCGTGCGGCCGAATTGGCCCGTTCAGGACGCGATAGTTGAACCCGATCGCGCCTTTTTGGTTCCGGTTTTCCTCAGGGAAGTACCGGGCCCCAGCTGGGATCCGACCCGTCTTGCGGGGTCGGCAGGCGGCGCATGTTCACGCCGGTCAGGTCGACCTGCCACAGGCTCGATTTGCCTTCGCGGCCCGGGGTGGTGCGGAAGAACTGGATGACGCGGCCGTTCGGCGACCAGGTTGGCGCCTCGTCCTGCCAGCTGTTGGTCAGCATCCGCACGCCGCCGCCCGACGGGGTCATCACCCCGACGCGGAACTCGCCGCCGCCCATGCGGGTGAAGGCGATCAAATCGCCGCGCGGCGACCATTCGGGGGTCGCGGCGCGCCCGCCGCCAAAGCTGATCCGTTGCTGGTTCGATCCGTCGATGTTCATCGTATAGATTTGCTGACCGCCCGACCGGTCGCTTTCGAACACGATCTTCTTGCCGTCGGGCGAGAAGCTGCCCCCGACATCGATGCCCGGCGTGCTCGTCAGCCGCACCGGGGTGCCGCCGTTCGCCGAGATGCGATAGATGTCGGTGTTGCCGTTGACGGCCATCGAATAGAGGATCTGCGTGCCGTCGGGCGACCAGCGCGGCGCGAAGGTCGCGTTCGAGCTTTCGGTCACCAATTTCTGCGAACCCGCCGCGACGTCATAGATGAAGACGCGGACGCGGTTGTTCAGATAGGAAACGTAGACGATCTTCTTGTAATCGGGCGAGAAGCGAGGGCTGATCGCGAGCGCCTGACCATTGGTGATGAAACGGTGGTTGCCGCCGTCGCTGTCCATGATCGCGAGGCGTTTGATGCGGTTCCCCTTGGGGCCGCTCTCGGCAATATAAGCGACGCGGCTGTCGAAGAAGGGCGCCTCGCCCGACAGGCGCGAATAGATGGCGTCGGCGCATTTGTGCGCGGCGCGGCGCCAGTCGCCGGGCTGGATTTCGAAGCCCTTGCGGACAAGCTCGCTGCCGAGCGCGGTGTCGTAGAGATAACAGCCGACGACGAGGCCGCCGGTGCCGCTGGCATCGACGAAGCCGTGGACGACATTTTCGGCGTTGCGCGCCTGCCATTCGGCGAAGCGCGGGGCCTGCACCTCGGTGCGGCTGATCGCGGGAATGCCGCTGGGTCCCATCGGATCGTAGAGGCCGCTGCGTTCAAGGTCGGCGGCGATGACTTCGGCGATCTGGCGGCCGAGGCTGTCGGTGCGCAGTCCCGCGACGTTTTGCACCGACGAGGTGGCGAGCGCGGGGATTGCGATGACCGTGCGCTCGTTCGACAATGTCCCCGTTATGGATTCGCGCGGACCCTCGGGTTGCGGCAGCTGGATGGTGGGCTGCGGCTGAGCGGTGCTCTGGTCCTGGGCGATCGCGGGGAGAGACGCTGTCGCCAGAACCCCTGCCATCAAATATCTCACTAGGGTCATGCTCATCTCGCTTTGTCAAAATCCAAGGTATAGTTTTGCCAGTAGCTGTAATTTTCTTCCGGCAAGTCGAAAGGCGCGGCCAGCTCGACCGCGCGTTTGGCACATTCCTGGTGCCGCTGGACCTGGAACTTGTTGCTGTCGTTCTGGCCGGTCGTCGAAACGCCGGTGAAGCCCGCGAGCGCGCCCGACTGGGTCAGGCGGAACCGCACGACCGTCTTCAATTGGTCGACATCGACCCCCGAGATGCGGCAGCCGTTCCAGCGCGGCGCGACCGCCGATTTGATGCTGACGTCGATCGATCGCCGGACTTCGGCGGCGGTCGCCGCGGCGGGTGCGCCCTTGCTCGCGGGTGATTTGGGCTGCGACTTCGAAAGCCCCTCGGCGATGCCGTCTAGGCGGCCGGTCGGACGCGCCGGGCGATTTTTGGCGGGCGGTGCTTTGGGTGCCGCCTTGGGCTGCGCCTTTTGCGCGGCGGGAGGTTGCTTCTGCGGTGCCACTTTGGGCTTCGCGACCTGCTTGGGTGTCGGTGCGGGTGTCGGTCGCACCACCGGTTCGGGCAGCGGCGGCGCGGGCACCGGTTCGGGCGCCGCGATATCGACATTGTCCTCTTCGCCGAGCCGCGCGGCGGGGGGCGTCTCGCTGATCACCGGCGCGGTCGATTGAACCGCACTTTCGGCGATAAGGTCGACTTCCATCGGCGGATTGTCGAAGCGGCGCTCGCCCGCGGTCCACTGGACCGAAAGCAGGCCGATGATGACGACATGCGCCGCCACCGCGACGGCGATGCCGCGTCCTTCATTCCCCCTTACTGCCCGTTGTTCGGCCATCGTCTTAACCTAGGGCTGTGTTTCTGAACCGTCGGTGACCGCGGGGGGCGCGCTGTCGGCGGTGCCCTCCGATCCCGTCGTCACCAACGAAATGCGCGTCAGGCCCGCGCGGTTGAGCTCGCCCATCACGCGCATCACGCGGCCGTAATCGAGCCCCTTGTCGGCGCGCAGCATGATCTGGCGCGGCTTGTCCTGCCCGTCATTCTCGCGTGCGATCGCGTCGAGCCGCGCCGGAAGCTCGGCCTCGGGCACCACCTCTTCGCCGATATAGAGCGTGTCGTCGGCGTTGATCGACAGCTGCACCGGCTCCTGATCCTCGGTCTCGACCGGCTTCGCCCGGCTTTCGGGCAGGTCGATCGGAACCGCGGATGCCAGCAAGGGCGCGGTGATCATAAAGATGATCAACAGCACCAGCATCACGTCGACGAGCGGGGTGACGTTGATTTCGGCCATCGGCGCGCGGCGCGGGCCACGCCCGCGCCGTCCGCCGATGCCGCCCGAGGGACCGCTCATCGCCATCAGGCTTCGACCTCGAGTTCGCGGCTGAAGGTCGCGTGCAGCCCGTCGGCGAAGCGGCCGAGGCGCGATTCGAGCCGGTTCAGGCGCTGCGAAAAGGCGTTGTAGGCGATCACCGCGGGGATCGCGGCGAACAGACCGATCGCGGTCGCGAACAGCGCTTCGGCGATGCCCGGGGCGACGACGGCAAGGCTGCTGTTATTCTCCGCCGCGATCGCGGTGAAGCTGCGCATGATCCCCCACACCGTACCGAACAGGCCAACGAAAGGAGCGACCGAGCCGATGGTCGCCAGCGTGCCGATCTTCTCGGCGAGCCGGTCGACTTCGCCCGCAACCGCGCTGTTCATCGCGATACCGAGGCGTTCGCGCGTGCCGTCGCGGTCGACATTCTTGGTCTTGGTCGAACGGCGCCATTCGCTGATCCCGGCGCCGAGCACCTTGGCGCTCGGCAATTCCTCGCTGCCGTTCTTGTCGAAGAATTTGTCGATATTGTCGGCGCGCCAGAAATCGCGCTCGAAGCGTTCGGACGCGCTCATCAGCTTGTTGACGCTGCGGCCGTGGGTGAAGATCACCGCCCAGACATAGATCGACGCGGCGAGCAGCCCGATCATCACCGCCTTCACGATGATGTCGGCCTGCAGGAACAGCGCGACGGGGGACAAAGTCGCCGCGTCGGCGGCCAGCGAGATATTGTCTAGCAAGGGAAAGTCTCTCCATTCATGATGGCGGTAAATCGGTCGGCCCAACCCGCTGGCTGGCGGCGCGGCCGGCCTTCGGGCGACAGGAAGGCGGCGGTGACTTGCCCGTCCGTCAATGTCTCGCCGCTTAACGTGTCAGTTCCGCGAAGGATGCGCTGCGAAATAATCACGCTCGCGCCGCGCACCGCTTCGACCATGCTGACGACGAGCAGATCGTCGTCGAGCCGCGCGGGCCGGCGGTATTTGATCGCAAGGTCGGTGACTGCCCAGCTGCCTTCGCCGGCGTCCATCGCCGCGCGCTGGTCGATGCCCGCGATGCGCAGCATGTCCGACCGCGCGCGCTCCATATAGCGCAGGTAATTGGCGTGATAGACGATACCCGACAGGTCGGTGTCCTCGAAGTAGACGCGCGCCCGGAAATGATGCTCAGCCCCGACGAAGGCGCCGGGGATGAAGGGGGGCGGGGCGTTTACCATTATCCCAACCGATAGCGGGCCTTCGACTCGTCGCAAACCCCTAACCAACGGTTCGTCGCGGATCGGGGCCGGTTGGTGGAATGAAATCCGCGGAAATCCGTCTATTTTGCCTGATCGAAAAGTCCGTCCTGCGAACCCGCTGGCGGATTGAGCCCGAGATGCTTCCACGCGCTCGCGTTGAGCATGCGTCCGCGCGCGGTGCGCGCGATCAACCCGACCTGCAGCAGATAGGGCTCGATCACATCCTCGATCGTGTCGCGCGGTTCGGACAGCCCCGCCGCCATCGTCTCGACCCCGACCGGCCCGCCGCGATAGATATCGGCGATCATCGTCAAATACCGCCGGTCCATCGCGTCGAGCCCGAGTGCATCGACCTCGAGCCGGTTGAGCGCGGCATCGGCGGCCTTGGCATCGACGATCTTATGCCCGGCAACGGTCGCGAAATCGCGCACGCGGCGCAGCAGTCGCCCGGCGATGCGCGGCGTCCCGCGCGACCGCTTCGCGATCTCGAGCGCACCGTCGGACGCGATGGGGAGCGCCAGCAATCGGGCGGCGCGCGTGATCACCTGCTCCAGCTCGCCATGCGTGTAGAAATTGAGCCGCACTGGAATGCCGAAACGGTCGCGCAGCGGCGTGGTCAGCAGGCCCTGCCGCGTCGTCGCGCCGACGAGGGTGAATTTGGGCAAATCGATCCGCACTGAGCGCGCCGACGGCCCCTCGCCGATCATGATGTCGAGCGCACGGTCCTCCATCGCGGGATAGAGGATCTCCTCGACCGCGGGCGACAGGCGGTGGATTTCGTCGATGAACAGCACGTCGCCATCCTCGAGATTGGTGAGCAACGCGGCGAGGTCGCCCGCCTTCGCGATCACGGGGCCCGACGTGGAGCGGAACCCGACGCCCAGCTCGCGCGCGACGATCTGTGCCAGCGTCGTCTTACCGAGCCCCGGCGGGCCATAGAAAAGCACATGGTCGAGCGCGTCGGACCGCGACTTCGCCGCCTCGATAAAAATCCGCAAATTTTCGCGTGCGGCCGCTTGCCCGACGAATTCGGCAAGCGTCTTCGGCCGCAGCGCGGCGTCGGCATCCTCGGGGGTGCGGATCGGCGTGGTGAGGGCGACGGGTTCAGTCATAATGCTCTATTGCATCGCCGCTGATCGAAACCCAAGGCTCCTTGCGGTCTTCATAGACCGAATAGTCGGGCACGAAGCCGTGCCCGGGTTCGAAATTGCCCAGCGGCACCGCATAGGCGTCATGATAGGGCCGCGCGCGATACCAGATACCCGAACCGCAGGTGTCGCAAAAGAAGAAGTCGGCGGTGTTGCCGCTGTCGCCGGTGTACTGCCACATCTTCGCCTCGCCCTCGGTGCGGACTTGCTCGGCAGGGAAGCGGGCCTGCGCGGCAAAGGCGCTGCCGCTCCGCGCCTTGCACTCGCGACAATGGCAGACCGACACGCGGATCGGCTCGCCGGTGCAGGCGATGCGGACCTGGCCGCAGCGGCAGGAGGCGTGGCGGACGCGGTCGGTCGTCATTCAAATTTCTCCATCCAAGGAGAAATTTTATGCGTCTTGTACGACTCTATTTTTTTCGCAAGTGTAGGGAAAAACAGGTCTGGAACGCTTCTGCTGAAAACCAAGCTTTGTGATTTTCTATGAATATCGTCCCATACTTTTTCTGAATCCTGACCATTGAATAACGAGAAATTCCCTTCGTCGACAAATCTACTATAGTTAAATATGCTATCTGTTAGGAGTTTCACCTTTGCGCAATCGATCAATAGTCCATATAAATTGATATCCGAACCTGCCTGGCGCAGGTCAAGATCGTTGTACCTAGATTGCAGAATTTGAAGACTTCCAACTAATTCTGCTACATGTTTTATCTTGGATTTTTCGGACAATGTTTCCACCAACCCCTGCATCGTAGGAAGTACGTTGTTTGGGATATGCTGCGGTGAAAGTCGTTTTTTCTCGTTTTCGTCGGCATCCAAAATTAGCGGCGCGTTTGCGCGGCGCTCGATTTCATCGCAAATTTCATCTGAGATTACGTGACAAAAATCACTAATCGAAGAGAGAGCAATCGGCGTCACGGTTCTCACAGCGTTATGCTGCCGCGCTAGCTCGGCTTGATGAAGCAATTCGGTTTGCGAAATCTGTTTTCTGAGGAAATAGACGCTGACCGCTGCGGCGCCGACCGCCAAGACCCCACCAATTAGCGTTTGCCAGTCATACCAACATTGGCTTGGATCAAGCGTCCAATGCGCTGGCATACGGCAATGTGGGGAGGGGCTCACTTCGCCGCTTTCTTGAGCGCAACGCGCACGAGCGCGTCGAGGCTCGCGCCCGCGCCCAGTTCCTCGTTGGCAGCCGCAACCGCGGTGCTCGCTTCGCCGGGTTTGAAACCAAGGCCGGTGAGGGCGGTGACAGCGTCGCCCAGCGGGCCGGAGGCGGCCGAGAGGATCGGCCCGCTTCCCGCGATCCCGCCGAGCGCCCCAGCCTTATCCTTCAGTTCATGCGTAATCCGTTGCGCGAGCTTCGGCCCGACGCCGTTCGCGCGCGCGATCATCGCGCTGTCGCCGCTGGCGAGCGCGCGTTGCAGGTCGCTGATCTCGAGCGCCGAGAGGATCGCGAGCGCGACCTTGGCGCCGACGCCCTGCACGCTGGTGAGCAGGCGGAACCAGTCGCGTTCTTCGGCCTTGGCGAAGCCAAGCAGGCGCAGGAAATCCTCGCCGACCAGCATTTCGGTGTGGATGGTGACGGCGCCGCCGACCGGGCCCAATGCGTCCAACGTGCGCGCCGATGCCTCGACCAGATAACCGACGCCGCCGACGTCGATCACCGCATGGCCTGCGCCGCTCGAATCCAGCCGCCCCGTCAGTTTCGCGATCATGGTCCGTGCCTAGCGCGGGGAGAACGAAAAGGGAATCAATTTCCCCTCATCGTCGGGAATATCCCCTCTTCGTCATGCCGGACTTGATCCGGCATCCATCGCCGCGTGGACCTCGGATCAAGTCCGGGGTGACGAAGTGTTAGTGCCGAGGCCGATGGTTCGCATGGCAGATTGCGACCGCCAGCGCATCGGCCGCATCGGCGCCGACGACCTTCGCGCCGGGCAGCAGCACGCGCAGCATCGCCTGCACCTGTTCCTTCGCCGCGCCGCCAGTGCCGACGATCGCCTTCTTGACCAGCCGCGGCGCATATTCGGCGACCGTCAGCCCGCCGCGTGCGCAGCCAAGCAGCACGACGCCGCGGGCGTGCGCGAGTTTGAGCGTCGATTGCGGATTGTCGTTGACGAAGACTTCCTCGACCGCCGCGCATTGCGGCGCATGATCGGCGATCACCGCCGTGAGCACCGTGTCGAGATGCGCGAGCCGGTCGGGCAGCGGCGCCTTGGCGTCGGTCTTCACCTGTCCGTTGGCGATATGGCTGATCCGGCTGCCCTCGACGCGGATGACGCCCCAGCCGGTGCAGCTGAGCGAGGGATCGAGACCGAGGATGATCATGGGGTCAGGCCGGGCCGATCAGCCGGTCGATCAGCGCTTGATCGGCGTCGTAAACCCAGCATTCGCGCAGCAGGCCGTCGGCGACGGTATAGACAAGCAGGCGTTCGACCTCGACCGCCGCATCGCCCAAGCCCAGCCGTTCGCGCGCGACAATCGCGCCGCGGCGCGGCCCCGCCATGACGTCGACGATGTCGAGAAGCCGCCGACCGGTGCGCCGCGAGAAATCGGCGAGCACTGCCAGCGCGGCGACTTTTCCGGCATGGACACCCGACAGCGCGTTGGCACCGCCATAGTGCAGAGTGAAATCGTCGTGATACAGCGCGGCAATCGCCGCCAGATCGCCCGATTTCCACGCCGCGGCATAGGCTTCGAGGACGCGGCGAACCTCGTCCTCGCCGCCCGCTGCCGCGGGATCGCTCACCCCAGTTTTTCCATCACGGCGTCGGGGATTTCGTAATTGCCCCAGACGGTCTGGACATCGTCGTCGTCGTCGAGCGTGTCGATCAGCTTGAACAGGCTCTGCGCCACGCTCTCTTCGGTGACTTCGCTTTTCAGCGTCGGGCGCCATGCGAGTTTGACGCCTTCGGCCTCGCCGAGCTTGGCTTCGAGCGCCTTTGCGACTTCGTGCAGGCTGTCGACGCTGGTCCAGATGTCGTGGCCGTCCTCGGACGATTCGACATCGTCGGCGCCGGCGTCGAGCGCGGCTTCGAACACCGTGTCGGCATCGCCCGCCTTGGCGGCATAGCTGATCATGCCCAGCCGGTCGAAACCATGGCTGACGCTGCCGCTGGTGCCAAGGTTGCCGCCGTTTTTCGAGAAGGCGGTGCGGACGTTGGTCGCGGTGCGGTTGCGGTTGTCGGTCAGCGCCTCGACGATCAGCGACACGCCGCCCGGGCCATAGCCTTCGTAGCGGATTTCTTCGTAGTTCTCGCCTTCGCCGCCCGCAGCCTTGTCGATCGCGCGCTGGATATTGTCCTTGGGCATCGACTGCGCCTTGGCGGCGTTGACCGCGGCGCGCAGGCGGGCGTTGGCGTCGGGATCGGGCAGGCCCATCTTCGCCGCGACGGTGACTTCGCGCGCGAGCTTCGAGAAAAGCGTGCTGCGCTTTTTGTCCTGTGCACCCTTGCGGTGCATGATGTTCTTGAATTTGCTATGGCCGGCCATGGCTCTCTTCTTTTCGGCTGGAAGGAATCTGGAAGCGCGCGCTTACATCAGGACCGAATGTCAAAGCAACCGCTGCCACCACCCGACATCGCGCCAGCCGCCCATTTTCCAGCCGACCTCGCGGTAGATACCGATCGGCGTAAAGCCCATCGCCTCATGCAAGCCGATGCTGGCGTCATTCGGCAAGGCAATCCCGGCAAAGATGGCGTGGATATTGCGATGGGCCAAAATCGGAAACAGCGCCTCATAAAGCTGCCGCCCAATTCCGGCACGCGCAAAAGCCAGATCAAGGTAGACCGCGACATCTGCCGAGGTCGCATAGGCTTCTCGCGCGCGGTGAGGGGAGCCATAGGCGTATCCCGCGATTTTGCCTTCGACCTCCGCAACCAGCCAGCCATGTCTCACGCCATAATTCTCTATCCGGCGCGCCATTTCCGGCGCATCGGGCGGATCGCATTCGAAACTGACCCAATTGTCCGTGACATAGGGGGCGTAAATCTCGGCACATCGCGCCGCGTCGGCTGAGGTCGCCGGGCGGATGGCCACACTCACGCCAGTGTCACCGCCGTCCCGCTCGCCGACACCATCAGCATCGAACCATTCTGCCCGAGCACTTCATAGTCGAGGTCGACGCCGATCACCGCATTGCCGCCGAGGCGCGCGGCCTCGGCTTCCATTTCGCCGATCGCTTCCTTGCGCGCGCGGGCAAGGACGTCCTCATATTTGCCCGAGCGGCCGCCGACGATGTCGGTGATGCTCGCGAACAGGTCGCGGAACAAATTTGCGCCGACGATCACTTCGCCGGTGACGATGCCCAGATATTCGCGGACCGGACGGCCCTCGACATTGTTGGTGGTGGTGCTGAACATCGTCACTCTCCTGGCTGGGGGCGTCAGTCGATTCCGAGCGCCGACTTATAGACGTCGAGAATCGCTTCCATTTCCTTGCGGTCGTGGACCGGCAGTTTGCGCAGGCGAACGATCTGGCGCATGATTTTCGGGTCGTAACCCTGCGATTTCGATTCATTATAGGTGTCGCGGATGTCGTCGGCGATGCCCTTTTTCTCTTCTTCCAGACGCTCGATGCGCTCGATGAAAAGGCGCAGTTGTTCGTCGGATACGGTGGCTTCGCTCATTTTTGGCTCCGGTGATTGGGATGATGCGGCGCGAGAATCGCGCCTGGCGCGTCCCTAATCGGCTCCGGGATTTTTGGCCATGCTTTCTTCCATCCGCGCGAGCTGTTCGGGGGTGGCGGCGGTATGGTGGCGCGCCTTCCACTCCGCGGTCGGCATGCCGTGGACGATCGCGCGCCCGGCCTCCTTGTCCATGTCGCCCGCCTCCGCGATCCAGTCGCCCAGGCAGTTGCGGCAAAATCCGGCGAGCCCCATCAAATCGATGTTCGCCGCGTCGCTGCGATGCTGGAGCAGGCGGACGAGGCGGCGGAAGGCCGCGGCGGCGACCGCATCGTCGAGGCTGTCGAGCGCATCGTTACCGGTCGTCTGATCGTCGCTGCAGGACATGGTTCCTCCGTTGAATGATTGAATAGCTATACGGCGGTTGCCTTCCTATCATCAAGGCGGCATTGCCATCGTCAGCAAGCCGGCATTGCCCTAGCGTCCCCCTGTTATCGGAGCTTTTGTGGTCCAGAATTTTACTCCCCGCCAGCGCAAGGTGCGCATCCTGGCGACCCTTGGCCCCGCAAGCGCCAACCCCGAGATGATCGCCGCGCTGCATCGCGCGGGTGCCGATGCGTTTCGCGTCAATATGAGCCACGGCGATCATGCGGGTCATGCCAAGGTGATCGCGGCGATCCGCGCGCTCGAAAAGGACACCGGACGTCCGACGACGATCCTCGTCGACCTGCAAGGCCCCAAGCTGCGCGTCGGCACCTTCAAGGACGGCCCGGCCGAGCTGGTGAACGGCAAGAGCTTCACCCTCGATACCGACAAGACGCCGGGCGATGCGACGCGCGTTTACCTGCCGCACCCCGAATTGTTCGCGGCGCTCGAAGCCGGCACGCGCTTGCTCATCGACGACGGCAAGCTGGTGCTGCGCGTGAAGAGCGTCGCGCCGGACAAGATCGAGACGGTGGTCGAGGTCGGCGGCAAGATTTCGGACCGCAAGGGCGTCAATGTGCCCGACGTCGTCGTGCCGCTCGCGGCGCTGACCGAAAAGGACCGCAAGGACCTGACCTTCGCGCTCGAACAGCATGTCGACTGGATCGCGCTGTCGTTCGTGCAGCGTCCCGAGGACGTCGCCGAGGCGCGCACGCTGATCGGCGGCAAGGCGGCGTTGCTGGTGAAGTTCGAGAAGCCGTCGGGCGTGCAGCGGATCGAGGAAATCCTTGAGCTTGCAGACGCGGCGATGGTTGCGCGCGGCGACCTGGGGGTCGAACTGCCGCCCGAGGCCGTGCCGCCGCTTCAGAAAAAGATCGTCGCGACCGCGCGCCGCATGGGCAAGCCGGTCGTCGTCGCGACGCAGATGCTCGAATCGATGATCGTCTCGCCGTCGCCGACGCGCGCCGAAGTGTCCGACGTCGCAACCGCTGTCTATGACGGGGCGGACGCGATCATGCTGTCGGCCGAAACCGCAGCGGGCGCCTTCCCGGTCGAGGCGGTGACGATGATGGATTCGATCGCGCGTTCGGTCGAAAGCGACCCCGATTATTTTCGCCGTCTGCATTTCACCGAGACCGCGCCCGACGCGACGACCGCCGATGCGCTGGCCGAGGCGGCGGGCAGCATCATTACGACGATCGCCGCCGATGCGATCATCTGTTTCACCGCATCGGGTTCGACCGCGCGCCGCGTCGCGCGCGAGCGGCCGGGTGCGCCTTTGCTGGTGCTCACGCCGAAGCGCGAGGCGGCGCGGCGTATGGGCCTGCTGTGGGGCGCGCATGCCGTGCCGACCAAGGACATCGGCAGCTTCGAAGAGATGATAGCCAAGGGTAAGCGCATGGCGCTGCGCCACGGCATCTGCAAGGCGGGCGCGAAGCTGGTGATGATGGCGGGGGTTCCGTTCGGCACCCCGGGGTCGACCAACGTGCTCCACGTGGCGACGCTCACGGGCGACGAGCTGCGCGGCTACAGTTAGGATTCGGACCCTAGTCGATTCAAATCGGCACAAAAGTTACCGGCTGATTCACAAAATTTTCGGGTTGATTCAGTTCGGGACGTTTAAAAATGGTAAATGGACTTTGCACCATTGACGCTGCGCGGCATAGTTGGTGCAAGTAGCGCGTCGGACCCGCGTCGGGGGGCTCCGCATTCGCCAGTCCGGAGGTTTTCCCGCGTGTCCGCACCGTTCCGTTTTCCGCGCTTTTTTGTCACCAGCCCGGCGCCTTGTCCCTATCTGGCGGGCAAGACCGAGCGCAAGGTGTTCACCGAGCTCAGCGGCAACTCGGCGAACGAGCTGAACGATGCGCTCGGCCGCATCGGCTTCCGCCGCAGCCAGTCGGTCGCCTATCGCCCGAGCTGCGCCGATTGCTCGGCCTGCGTGTCGGTACGCGTCTGCGCGACCGAATTCACGCCCAGCAGCTCGCAGAAACGCAACCTGCGCCGCAACGGCGACCTTGTTGCCACCGCGTGCAAGCCGTGGGCGACCGAAGAGCAATATGCCCTCCTGCGCTCCTACCTGGGTTCGCGCCATCCCGATGGCGGCATGGCCGATATGGACGAGCAGGATTTCGCCGACATGGTCGAGCAGACCCCGGTCGATAGCTATATGATCGAATATCGCGAGCCGACCGCGGATGGCAGCAAGGGCCGTCTCGTCGGTTGCTGCCTGACCGACCGGCAGGGCGACGGGCTGTCGATGATCTACAGCTTCTTCGACGCGGCGCATCCGATGCGTGAGGGGCTCGGCACCTATATCATCGCCGACCATGTCCAGCGCGCGGCGCGGGCGGGACTTCCCTACGTCTATCTCGGTTACTGGATCGAAGGGTCGGCGCGCATGGCGTACAAGGCGCGCTTCCGTCCGCTCGAAAAGCTCGGCCCCGATGGATGGTCGCGCTTCGAGCCGACCCAGTCCGAACGTATTGCCGCGATGTTCGAGCTCGCCTGATCGCACCGGCTGCCCGTTGTTGAGAATGGCTCGCAACGGCTGGTTTCTCGCCTCCACTGGTTGACCTTTCCTCGCTTTCAAGGGCATAGCTTTGCGCCCAGGACATAAGTCCGGGTCGCATCCGTTATGAATTCGCCGGGGGGGCTGGCGACAGGGGGAAAGGATGCCCGTGCGCGCGTTCAGCATCACGGTTAGTGACAGCAGGTGCGGCTCCGGCCGTGCGATGGCGCGCGCATGAGCGATCCGGTCAAGGTTGCGATCATCGGGTCGGGTCCCGCGGGGCTCAGCGCCGCGTCGCGCGCCGCGCAGCTCGGGCTCAGCCACATATTGCTCGAAAAAACCGACCATCTGTCGGACACCATCTTCAAATATCAGAAGGGCAAGCGTGTGCTCGCGACCCCCGAGCGGCTCGACCTGCGCTCCGACTGCCGTTTCGCCGAGGGCGCGCGCGAATATATCCTCGGCAATTGGGACGAGGACGCCGCGAACAACAAGGTGAATGTGGCGTATCACGCCGAGGTTGCCGAAGTGACCGGCGAAAAGGGCGCGTTCGCGATCAGGACCGCGAAGGGCGACGTCTACACCGCAGAGAATATCGTGCTCGCGATCGGGACGCAGGGCAATCCGAACCGGATGCGCTGCGAGGGCGCCGACCTGCCGCACATCATCTATCAGGTCGACGATCCCGAGGATTTCAAGGACAAGCATATCACCGTCGTCGGGTCGGGCGACGCGGGGATCGAAAATGCGCTCGGTGTCGCCGAGGAAGCGCTTGAGAACACCGTCACCATCCTCAATCGCTCAAAGGATTTCGCGCGCGCCAAGGCGAAGAATGTCGCCGACATGACCGAGGCGGGCGAAAATGGCTTCATGTCGATCCGCACCGAAACGCAGCCGAAGAAGGTCGAGCCGGGCTGGCTGACGCTCGAAACCCCGACCGGCGAGGAGCGGATCGAATGCGACATCATCGTCGCGCGATTGGGCTCGGTCGCGCCGCGCGGCTTCGTCGAATCGATGGGGATCGAGTTCACCGGTCCCGATCGGGAGGCTTTTCCGAAATTATCGCCGACATTCGAGACGACGGTGCCCGGCCTCTATGTCATCGGCGCGCTCGCGGGTTATCCGCTGATCAAGCATTGCATGAACCAGGGCTATGACGTCGTCGAGTTCCTGAACGGCAACAAGGCGCTGACCCCCGCCGACGAAAAGGATCTCGCGGCGATCTTCGCGGGGTTGCCGCAGCAGAAATCGGTCAGCGAGTGGCTCGAATATCTGCGCACGCGCATCCGCATCTTCGCCGATGTCTCGCCGCTCCAGATGCGCGAATTCATGCTCGATTCGAAGGTCGCCTTTTATTCGAAGGGCGACATCGTGTTCGAAAAGGGCGAGCCGGGATCGTCGCTGTTTGCGATCGCCGACGGCCATGCGGTGGTCGAGGTCGGCCCCGATTTCTCCGTGCCGATCGAGGAGGGCTCGATCTTCGGCGAGGTCGGTCTGATTTCGGGCCGCAAGCGCGGCGCGACGATCCGTGCCGGCGAAGACAGCATCTTCGTCGAAGTGTCGCGTACCGCGGCGCTCAAGCTGATGGCGGCGGTTCCGGGCGCGAAACGCGTGATCAACCGCATCTCGCTCGAACGCCAGCTGCTGCAGATCTTCAAGGGCGGGCTGACGGTCGAGGATCTCGAACCGATCGTCGAGGACCCCGCGATCGAACGCGTCCCCGCGGGCAAGGTCGTGCTCGCCGAGGGCGACGAGGGCGACGATGTCTATGTCATCCGATCGGGGTCGATGGTCGTCGAGAAGGATATTGGCGGCAAACCGATCTTCCTGCGCTATTTGCCCGCCGGCAGCTTCTTTGGCGAAATGGCGGTGCTCAGCGGCGCGCCGCGCAACGCGACGGTGAAGGCGGCCGTCGCAAGCGAGGTCATCAAGCTCAAGGGTGACGCATTCAAGGCGATGCTCGCCAAGCGGCCGCAGGTGCGCGAAGCGACCGAGGCCGCGGTCGCCGAACGCGCGGCGATGAACAGCTTCATCGAATCGCGGAAAGCGAGCTATTCGAGCGCGGTCGATCTCTATTCGGACACCGCCAGCTTCATCATGAAGGAGGGGCTCGGCGAGGCGACCGACGCGCTCTTGATCGACGAGAATCTGTGCGTTGGCTGCGACAATTGCGAAAAGGCCTGCGCTGACAGCCATGAAGGCCTGTCGCGGCTCGACCGCGAGGCGGGCAAGACCTTCGCCCACCTCCATGTGCCGACGAGCTGCCGTCACTGCGAGCATCCGCATTGCATGGCCGATTGTCCGCCGAACGTCATCCACCGCGGCCCCGACGGCGAGGTGTTCATGGAGCCGGGGTGCATCGGCTGCGGCAATTGCATGCGCAATTGCCCCTATGGCGTGATCCGCATGGAGGCCGCGCCGCCCGAGAAGCCGAGCCTGCTGCGCTGGCTGCTCACGGGCTTCGGTCCCGGCCCGGGCGAGCCATCGCCCAAATGGACCAAGAAGCAATTGGGCGACGAGAAGCCCAAGAAAATCGCGGTCAAATGCGACATGTGCAAAGGCATTTCGGGCGGCCCCGCGTGCGTGCGCGCCTGTCCGACCGGCGCGGCGATCCGCGTTTCGCCTGAAGAATTCCTGTCGATCGCGCGGCTTCAGGAAGACGCCGACTGATGGCAAGCCTCTTCCAGCGCCGCCGCACCAAGGCGACCCAGACCGAGCGCGTTCGCGAGCGGAGGCATGAAGGTTTTCTGCGCTACGCGGGGTTTCGCTGGGCCAAGATTTCGGGCGCGCTCTGCTTCCTGGTCATCGTTTCCTACGCGCTGGTCGACGTGACGCCGCGGCATAATGGCGGCAGCTGGTACGGCTATACGCTCGGCACGATCGGCGCCGCGCTGATCCTCTGGCTCACCGCATTGGGCTATCGCAAGCGCAAGATGACGAGCGATTACTGGTCGCTCAAGGCATGGACCTCGGCGCATGTCTATCTCGGGCTCAGCCTGATCGTCATCGGTACCTGGCACACCGGGTTCCAGCTCGGCTGGAACGTCCATACGCTCGCGTGGGCGCTGATGATGCTCGTGATCCTGTCGGGGCTCTATGGCGTCATCGCCTATGCGACCTTGCCGACGGCGCTGTCGAACAACCGCGACGAGATGACGCAGATGCAGATGCTCGAGGCGATCCGTGCCTTCGATCGCCAGCTGCACAGCGCGGCGCAACCGCTGACGCCCGCCGACACCGCGCCGGTGCTCGCGGCGCTCGACGAGGATCCGTTCGCGGGCGGCATCGGCGCGCGATTGTCGGGCCGCTATCCGAATTGCGCGACTGCGGCGGCGCTGCGCACGCTGTCGGTCTCGAACGGCAGCGACCGCGAGGCGCGCGAGAAGGTTGTCGGGCTGCTTAAGCAGAAGGAAGCCGCTCTGACGCGCCTGCGCCGACATCTTCGCATCCGCGGGCTGCTCGAAATCTGGCTCTATGTGCATGTGCCGCTGACCTTTGCGCTGATCGCGGCGCTGTCGGCGCACATCATCAGCGTCTTCTTCTACTGGTAAGGCGGGGAGGAGAACCATGAGCTTCATCCTGCGCCGTATTTCGACGACGAAGACCGGCAAACAGATCATTCGCGATACGGCGCTGCCGGGCGACATGATCACGCTCGGGCGCGAGGGCAGCAACGTCATCCACGTCGCCGATCTCGCGGTGAATCCGCAGCATGCGACGATCAGCAGCGCGGACGGGCGCCACGTCCGCGTGCGGGCGAGCGAAGGGCTGGGGTTCGATTTCAACGGCCGCACCGTCGATGCGGCGGACGTCGACAGCGCCGCGGGTGCCGAGCTGCGCTTCGGCGGCCACCGGCTGACCATCGCGCGCGAAGGCGATGCCATTATCCTGCTCGTCGAGCGGATCGACGAGCTGTCGCAATCGTCGAAGGATGTTGATGAGGTAAAGGCCTTTTCGCTGCAGGGTGTCATGCTCGGCAAGCGCATGGGGGCGTGGCTGTTCGGCCTGCTGATGCTGCTCGCCTTCCTGATCGGGCCGATCTGGGCGTGGTACAGCTACAAGAATGTGAATGAGCGCCCCGATGGCTATCATGCCGACAGCGCATGGCTCTCGGGCCCGTTATCGAGCGCACATGCCAGCCTGAAGAACGACTGCCAGTCGTGCCATGTCGAACCGTTCGTCGCGGTGACCGACAAGGCGTGCGTCGGCTGCCACACCGGCGAGCACAAGGCGATGAGCATGGCGCACGCGGGTGCGCCGACCGCAATGCTGCTCGCCGCGCGCCACCCGCCGGGGGTGGGTGAGAAGATTCTCGATGGCTTTGCCAAGACCTTCAACAAACCGCAGGGGCGCTGCGTCGAATGCCATACCGAGCATGAGGGCGCGGGGCCGATGCCGGCGACGCCGCAGAAATTTTGCGCCGATTGCCATGATGGTATGTCGGCGCGATTGAAGACCGCCGGGCATCCGACGACGCTCGCCGATGCCGCCGATTTCGGCACGAGTCATCCCGAATTCCGCCCGCTCGTGCGTCCCGCGCCGGGCGGCAAGCTGGTGCGCACGACGCTGGCCAAAGGCACCGTCGACTATAACGGCCTCAAATTCCCGCACGACATGCATTTGCAGGCGACCGGCGGGGTCGCGCGCATGGCGGCGAGTTTCCGCGGCCGCTACGATTTCGGCAAGAAGCTGGAGTGCGCGAACTGCCACCGCGTCGAGGCCGATGGGGTGCGCGTCAAGCCGGTCGAGATGGAGCGCGACTGCGCGATGTGCCACAGCCTTGCCTTCGAAACCGTCGGCGGGGTGACGCGGACTTTGCGCCATGGCGAGCCCGACCAGGTCGTCGCCGATCTCACCGCCTATTACCGCTCGACCCCGCCCGGGCGACCGCTCCAGCTTGGCGGCATGCAGCGGCGGCGTCCGGGCGCCTATGCCGAGGGGCAGGTTTACAACATCTATTTCAACGAAGTCGCGACACGGCCCAGCCGTGCGCAGGATGCGGTGCGCGCGGTCTTCTCAAAGGGCGGCGCCTGTTACGACTGCCACACGATCTTTGCGCCGCAGGCGGGCAACAGCTGGCGGGTCGCGGCGGTCAGCCAGACGCCGCGCTACCTGCAAAAGGGCTGGTTCGACCATGACGCGCATAAGGAAACCGAATGCGCCGACTGTCATACCGCCGCGCCGGCATCGAAAGCCTCGACCGACCTGCTCGTGCCGGGGCTGCGTCAGTGCCGCGATTGCCATGTCGGTGAGGGCGGGGCGCGCGTCGTAAAGGTCGAAACCGCGACCGAATCGCCCTGCGCGATGTGCCACGAATATCATTCGGACGGCGGCAAACCGTGGATGCCGCCGCGCAGAGCCAAGAAAAACACCGCCGCAATCACAAATAAACCTCTTGCTGCTACCTATAGTGTGAGCATGATCACAGGAACCGGGGGGCGGGGCCTTTACGATGTGACGTGGCGCACACCTCCCTTGCACGGGGCAAGGCGGGGCGGGTGAGGTTTTATGGGTCGGGACCAGCCGACCGGAACGGGGGACGGATATGCTGATCGCGCAGATCACAGATATCCATATCGGGTTCGATCCGGACAATCCGGCCGAATATAACCGCAAGCGCCTCGACGAGGTGCTCGACGTGCTGATCGAGGGGCCGAACCGGCCCGACTTGCTGCTCGCGACCGGCGATCTTTCCGATCGCGGCGACGACGACAGTTATCGCCGCCTCGCGACCGCCTTTTCACGCTGCCCCTTTCCGGTGTGGCCGAGCGTCGGCAACCATGACCTGCGCGACAATTTCCATGCCCGCTTTCCGGGTCTCGACGATGGCAACGGTTTCGTTCAGTACACGATCGAACTCCCCGAACTGCGGCTGGTGACGATCGATACGCTGGAGGAAGGGCGCCACGGCGGCGCATTTTGCGACCGGCGCGCCGCCTGGCTCGACGCCGAACTGGCGAAGGATAGCGCCAAGCCGACCTATATCGTCATGCACCATCCGCCGATCGAAAGCGGGATCGAGTGGATGAACACCGACCCGGACGAGCCGTGGGTCGCGGTCTTCACCGACGTCGTGCGGCGGCATCCGCAGGTTCGCGGACTGATCTGCGGCCATCTCCACCGCAGCGTCACCGTCGCATGGGAAGGCCGCACCATTGCGATCTGTTCGTCGACCGCGCCGCAGGTCTCGCTCGACCTGAGGCCCATCGACGAGAACAAGCCCGATGACCGGCCGATGATCGTCGCCGAAGATCCCGCTTATGCGCTCCACCGCTGGAACGGGCGTGAACTCGTCAGCTTCTACGATCACGCCGGCGCGCACACGATGCTCGCCAAATATGACGAGCGGCTCCAACCGCTGGTGCGCGAATTGAAGGCCGAGCGGCCGCGTCAGTAGCCGAGCGTCAAATCCACCCGCGGCTCGACCGCCTCGCCCTTTTTCCACCGGTCCAGATTTTCGAGGAAGCGCTGCGCCGATCGGACGAACATTTTGTCCTGCGCGCGGCCCGACAGGTGCATCGTTATATGCGCATTGTCGAGGCTCCACAGCGGATCGTCCGAGGGGAGCGGTTCGGGCGTCGTGACGTCTAGGAAGGCGGAGGCGATCTGCTGCGCATCGAGCGCCGCGACCAGCGCGGCCTGATCGACGACGCTGCCGCGCGCGATGTTGATGAGCGTCGCCGTCGGCTTCATCGCGGCGAGCTCCGCCGCGCCGATCATGCCGTCGGTTTCGGGGGTCGCGGGGACCGCGAGGATCACCCAGTCGAACGCACCGAGCTGCGCGCGCCACTGGTCGGGCGTTAGCGTATTCGGCCCCGGTGAACGGCGGACGACGGTGACATCGACCGCGAACGCCTTCAACCGTTCCTCGATCAGCTTGCCGATCGCGCCATAGCCGAGCAGCAGCGCCCTCGACCCGAACAGCTCGACCTTGCCCGGCGAGTCCATCAGCCATTCGCGGCGTTCCTGCGCACGGACGACATCGCGGTAGCCCTTGGCGACAGTGAGCATCCCCATCACGACATATTCGGCGATGGTGATCGCGTTGATCCCGGCGCCGTTGGTCAGGACGGTGCCGCGCTCGCGCAGCAGGTCCAGCGGCATGCCGTCGACCCCGGCATAGATCGAATTGAGCCATTTGAGCCCGGTCGCGGCGGTGATGACCGCGGCCATGTCCTTCTTGTCGTACATGTCGAACCAGCCGATCTCGGCCTGCGGCGCGAGTTCGAGCGCCTCTTCCTTCGACGCGAAGAATTTGGGTTCGATCCAGTCGGGCAGCCGGTTTTCGACAAGCGGACGGATCAAGCCCGAAAGGACGGTGACGGTCTTGGTCATGATTTTCCTACTGCTGAAATGCGTGCCAGCCCGCCCAGGCGAGCGGGACGAGGCCGATGAGATCGACGAGCGCGATGGTGCCGAGCGCCGCGGGGCGCCCGTAGGACTGGTAGAGAAACAGGAAGCTGAGCATCGAGATCGCGGCGAGCAAGGTCGCGAGCTTGCGGCCGCCGGGGTCGAACGCCGCCCACACGCAGGCGACGAGCACCGCGAAGAACAGCGCGGCGCGGTGGTGCATCAGCAGAAAGAGCGGGCTGTCCGATGCGATACCGTAGAGCCGCGTGATCAGCGCCGGCCGGAACAAAGCCAGCGCCGGGATCAGGTGGACAAGGCCGACGAGCAGCCAGCAGATCAGTTGCGACATGCAACGAGGCTAGCAGCCCGCGGGCCTGCGACAAGCCTCTAATTGGCGCCGGGTTGCCAGTCCCATCCGAGCGGGTCGCCGTCCATTACGTCAACCCCCGCGGCGACGAGTTCGTCGCGCAGCGCATCGGATGCGGCAAAATCCTTGGCGGCGCGGGCGTCCTTGCGGCGCGCGAGCGTCGCTTCGATCTCGTCCTCGCCGATCGTCGCGGTCTTGGGACGGACGCGCAGGTCGGAGCGCGCGGTCGTCAGCAGGTTAAGGCCGAGGACGGCATCCATAGCGGCGAGCGCCGCTCGCTTCTGGCCCGCGTCGATCTTTTTCATCGCCGCCGTTTCTTCGAGCAGCGTGAGCGCGACGGGCGTGTTGAGGTCGTCCGACATCGCCGCGTCGAACTTTGCCAGCAGATCGGTGACGCGGCGGTCGGTCGGCGCCGCCGCTTCCGCGTCGCGCGCCGACGCCGCTGCCATTACGAGCCGCTTGAGCCGCGTCAGCGCGGCGCCAAGACCGTCCCAGCTGAACTCCAGCTCGCTGCGATAATGCGCCTGCAGGCACATCAGGCGATAAGCGAGGGGGTGGTAGCCCTTGTCGATGAGGAGCTGGATGCGGAGGAATTCGCCGCTCGACTTCGACATCTTGCCGCTGCGGTCGACGAGGAAGTTATTGTGCATCCACATCCGCGCGCCGCTGGCGTCGCTGCAGCCGTGCGCCTGATTCTGCGCGATCTCATTCGGATGGTGGATCTCGCGATGGTCGATGCCGCCGGTGTGGATGTCGAACGGGAAGCCGAGCAGCGCTTCGGACATCACCGAGCATTCGAGGTGCCAGCCCGGCGCGCCGCGGCCCCACGGTGAGTCCCACTCCATCTGGCGCGTCTCGCCCGCGGGGGTCTTGCGCCAGATCGCGAAGTCGGCCGGATGACGCTTGCCGTCGACGGGGTCGATGCGGCTTTCGCCTTCATCGGTGCCGTGGCGCGCGAGGCGGCCGTAATCGGCGACCGTCGTGGTGTCGAAATAGAGGCCGCCCTCCAGCTCGTAGCAATGCTTGCCGGCGATCGTCTTGGCGAATTCGATCATCGCCGGAACATAATCGGTGGCGATCGACCAGTGCGCGGGCTGTCGGATATTGAGCGCCTTCACGTCGGCCCAATAGGCCTCGGTATAATGTTTCGCGATGTCCCAGATCGACTGCGCGCGCTCGGCCGCCGCCTTTTCCAGCTTGTCCTCGCCCGCATCGGCGTCGTCGGTCAGATGGCCGACGTCGGTGATGTTGATGACGTGGGTGAGCTTATAACCCTTGTACGACAGTGTGCGGCCGAGCGTGTCGGCGAAGACATAGGCGCGCATGTTGCCGATATGCGGATAGTTGTAGACCGTCGGCCCGCACGAATAGACACGCGCCTCGCCGGGGTGGACGGGCTCGAACGGTTCGAGGCTGCGCGTCAGGCTGTTGAACAGCTTGAGCGGGGAGGCGGGGGCGGCGGTCATAACCGCGCCCATGCCTTGCTCCGCCCGCCGGCGTCAACCGAAAGCCTTATTGCTGCGGCGGCGTCCACAGATCGTCATTGCCCGCGCCGGTCACCGGATCGTCGAGCAGCGGCTCGCCGGTCATCGGATCGATATCGCGCATCGTGATCAGCGGCTGCGGGAAGTTATTGCCCTCGCCGCGCCCGTCATCTTCGACCTCTTCGTCGATGATATCCTGGACCGGGAAATTGGTCTCGAAATCGAAGTTCACGGTCGTGCAGCCGCTCGGACTGGCGATAAGGCAGCCGTTGAAGGTCGACCGGCGATCATAGCTGCCGACGACCGGCGCTGCGCCATTGATCGTCAGCAGCGGGACCGTGTCGATGCCGGTGATCTGCCCGCCCGCGCCAAGCTGTACCCCGTTGATGACGATGCGCGACGTTCCTTGCGTCCGCACGTCGAGCCCGCCGGCGCCGAAGGTCAGCCCGCGGCGCTGCGCGAAGTCGGTGCCCGCGCCGCTGTTCTGGACATAGAAGCCGCCGACGACGTTGGCGCGGATGCCGCGTGCGAACAGCGCGCCCTCGTCGAGCGTGACGCCGTCATTCTGGCCGAGGCGCGTATTGATCGCGTCGGTCGTCGTCGCCGCGCCAACCGCGGTAATGGCGGCCTCGGTCGCGACGATGATGTCGTCCGATGCCATGTTGAGCTGTCCGCCCGGCGCATTGTTTGCCCCGAGCAACCGGACGCTGCCCCGGCCGAGGATGACTTCGAGCGCATCGCCCGCCGCGAGGTTGAGCGCGTTGGTGTCGGTCAGGCCCGTCAGCTGGACATTGCCGATTACGCGCATCTTGCCCGGGGTGCGGATCGTCAGCGCGCCATTGGCACCCAGATTCGAATTCGACGCACCGCCGGTCATGGTGAAAGTGTCGACGACGACGTCGGGCGGGGCGGCCGACCCGACCGAAAGGGAGCCCGCTGTCTGTACCTCGGGCGCGAAGATTTCGATCTGTGTGCCATAGAGGCGCGTCATCTCGTCGGCACTGAGATGATAGCTGCCGGGCGACCCGGTGCCGCCGACGAAGGTCTGGTTGGCGCTGTTATTGTTGGCGACCGACAGTTGTTGGGTAACTCCCGCGGTGCCGACGCGCCCGGCCGAGCTGATATCGATCGCGCCCGACGCGAGCGAGATCGATTGCCCCGTAACGACGCCGTTGATGCCGAGCGACGTCCGCGCCGTCGCGGCGAGGTTGCCCGCGACGGCCACGCCGCCGAGCGTCAGCGAACCGCTGGTATTTTCAAGCGTGGCATTGGCCGCAGTGAGGCTGCCGATGGCCATCGTCGCGCCCTGTGTGCGGAGGTCCGCGGCACCTGCCACATTGGCGTTGCCGACCGTCAGGTTGCCGGTTCCCCGGACATAGGCGTCGCCGACATCGGTCGTGAGCGCCGCGAAATTCATCCCGCTCCCGCCTTCGATGCGGATCGCATTGGCGCTGGCATTGATGGCGCCCGAGGCGGCAAGGGCGCCGACCCGGACATTGCCGTTGCCGCTATCGAGGCTGGTCGTGCCGAGGGCCGTGACGGTGTTGACGTCGATACCGTTTGCGCCGGTCAGTGCGACATTCTGGCCCTCGACCGCGGTGATGCCGATCGCCGTCGTTGCGGTCAGCGTCGCATTGCCGAGCGCGCGGACGCCGCCGCCCGATATGCCCGCGGACGAATTGACGACGACATCGCCGTCGGCGCTCAGCGTCGGAAGCGCGGAGCCGCCGGGGCTGGTGAGCGCCGCGAGCGTCACGCCCTGCGCGGTGATCGTCGCATTGCGTCCCGCCGCCACGGCGCCGGTCAGACTGGCGACACCCGCCGCGTCGACCACGACGTCGCTGAAGGCACCCAGGCCTGCGAGCGTCGTTGCGCCACCCTGCGTGCGGATGCTGCTGTCGCCGCCCGTGGTGCCGAGACCGAGCGTCGTCGCGCCGTTGACCGCGATACTGTTCGCGGCGTTGAGCAGGATGTCGTCGCCGGCCGACAGCGTCGCCGCGCCGATCGCGCCGGCGGTCGACGCCATCACGATGTCGGCGCCGTTGATGCCTTGCGATCCTTCGCCGGTGCCGATGGTAAAGGTCGGGCTGCCCGACGTCGTCGAGAAATCGAGGATATGCGTGTCGGTGCCCGCGCCCGTCGTGCGGACGTTAAGCGCGTCGATATTGCCCGCGGCGCGGACGGTGATGTCGTCGCCGCCCGTGACGTCGGTCAGGCTGGCGGTCGTTGCCGCAATGACGAGGACATCTTCGCCCGCCGTGCCGCCATCGATCGATGCCGCGGCCCCGGCGTTGACGCCGAACATGCGCGCCGCCGAGCTGTCGGTCAGCGCCGCATTGCCTGCCGCGACAACGAACAGATTGCCCTCCGCTGCAATACCGTTGCGGTCGACATAACCGCCGTTCGCCTGCGCCGAGGCGTTGATATTCGCGTCCGAGTTCAGGAAGATGTTGCCGCCTGATACATAGGTGCCGGAAAGGTCAGCCGCCGAGAAGATCGAGATGTTCCCATCGACGTCGGCATTGTTCACCGCAACCGCGCCGCCGGTGCCGAAGGCGAAGAAGGACGCCGCGCCCGTGACATTGCCGGTGAGCGCGATGCTGTTGGCGAAGAGGTTGATGTCCTCGCCCGCGCTGATCGACCCGCCGCGGATGCCTTCGGCGCCGGCGGTCGTCCCGTCCGCCGAAAGCCCGACCGACAGGCCGGCGGTGATCGAATTGAAGGCGATCGACTGGCCCTGGACCTGAACAAAGCCGCCCGCGGTCGAGTTGCCGAGATCGACGGCGCCGGGCGAGGCGATCGATATGTCGCCGCCGGTGATGATCGAATTCAGCCCGGTGCGGAAGCTGGCGGCGCTTGCGGCGAAATCATTGACCGCTTCGGCATGTTCGACGCTCGCAGCGCCGCTGCCGTTGATCGCGATGTCAGTGGCATCGAGCCGATCGACACCAATCGTCGCGGCTGGGCCTTCGCCGGTCAGCGAGAGCGTGCCCCCTGCGGCGAGCAGGCTGCCCGGCGCGCCGCTGATGCTGGTTCCCGCGACGATGAACAGATCGTCGGTGGCCTCGATCGTCGGTGCCGCATTGGCCCCGCGCAGGTCATGGCGGATATCGATCTGGTCGCCCGCCTGCAGCTGCGCCGTTTCGCCAACGGTCACGCGTCCCGCGCCCTCTGCATAAAGGCCGATCGAGCCGTCGGTGCCGAGCGTCAGGCTGCCGGCTTCGATCGTCCCGCCGGTCGCGCCCAGGAAGATGCCCGCGGGCGCTGTGGCGGTGTCGTTGTTGGTCGGATTGGCGAGGCCGCGCACCTCGACGTCGAGGCTGGTGAAGGCGACTCGGCTGTCGCTACGAATTTCGACGCGGCCCGCAGTATCGCCGCTGGCAAAGATATTGGTGTTGCCAAGGTCGATCAGGCCGGGGCCGGCGTTGGTCGTCAGCGCATCGATATGGACGCGCCCGCCGGCGGTGCCCGCAAAACCGCCGTTTGTGCCGGGCAGGCTGCCACCGCCGCCGGCAAGGCCGCCGTTGCCGCCGATTCCCGACTGACCGCTGACAACGATTTCCAGAGACTCGCCGGCGGTCGTGATCGTGCCGCCGTCGGCGATCAGCCGTACCGATCCGCCGCCCCCGCCGCCGCCGAGCCCGCCATCGCCGCCGATATTGCCGGCGCCGAAATCGGCGGTGCTGCCGTTGCCACCGTTGCCGCCCGTGCCCGTGCTGCCGAGTTCCACGACGTCGCCGGCGGCCAGGCCGAGCGTCATCGTCGCGCCATCGCGCGAAATGACCTCGATCGCGCCACCCTGCGCGCCGCCGCCATCGCCGCCCGAAGGCGCGATCGCCGCCGACGAGCTGAAGCCCAAGTTGCCGTTGCCGCCATTGCCGCCGGTCGCACCGGTGACGAAATTGGCCTGCGTGACCTCGACGATCGCATTGGGGCCGTCGGCGAGGACGCTCGATGTCCCGCCAAAGGCATTGCCGCCGTTGCCGCCGCGTCCGTCGTCGGCATCGCCGCCGTCGCCGCCTTCCGCCGTCGAATCGAGACTGATCGCAAGCGTTCCGGCGTCGAAATCGTCGATGATCGCCTGCGCGATGCCGCCATAGCCATCGCCACCCGCGCCGCCGACATTGTACGCGCCGCCGAGACCGCCGGTGCCCTGCGCAACGGCGCTGACGTCGGTGATCGTGCCCGAAATCGCGGCCACCGCAATTGTCGCGCGTCCACCCCGGCCGATGCCGCCGCGGCCGCCGACGCCGACGCCGGTCGCGCTGCCCGAACTGCTCGAGAAGAAGGAGGAGCCGCCCTCGCCGCCGATGCCCGATGCATCGGCGGTCACGTTGCTCGCCGTGACCGAGCCGCCGGTCAGGTTGACGCTGGCGGTGCCGCCGGACCCGTTTCCGCCATTGCCGGGCGTTCCGGGTGGGGACCCGAAACCCCCGGTGAAGCCGCCGCCGGTGCCGCCGGTGCCATTGGCATAGGCCTCGATGACGCTCGCATCGACGACGGCGGTGCCGCCGATGTTGATGACGGCATTACCGCCGACACCCGCACCGCCGGTGCCGCCCGCGATGATGTTGGCCGGATCGTCATCATTCCCGTCCGTCCCCGAAAGGCCTTCGCCGTTCGCCGAAGCGATGATGTCGGCGGCGGTGATCGTCCCGCCCGACAGGTCGATCGTCGCAACCCCGCCAGTGCCCGTGCCCGACACGCCCTGGGCAATGCCGCCGATGCCGTCGGCGCTGATGTTCATGTCGCTGACCGAGATGTCGCCGCCCGTCTGGGTGAAGGTCGCGGTGCCGCCGGTGCCGTTGGCGCTGCCGCCGCTGGCGCCGCGGCCGGAACCGTTCGCCGACAGCTCGATGAAGCCGCCCGACAGGGTCCCGCCGCGGACATCGAGCGTGACCGTGCCGCCGCGGCCGTTTCCGCTGCTATCGATCGGACCGCCCGGGACCTCGATCTCCACCGCTGTACGGCCGTCGGCCGCGGCAGAAAGCTGGCCATAGTCGATTGCGCTGCCGGAACTGGCGGCGGTCTGGATCAGGATGGTGCCGCCGGTGCCGGTCGCGGCGATCGCTCCCGCCGTTATCGCACCCCCCGAGGTGCCGCCCGCGATCAGGTCGGCGCCGACGCCCAGGTCGAGGCGGCCGCCATCGGCGACCAGCTGGATCGTCCCGCCCGTCGCCGCGGTGCCGGCGGTGCTGCTGCCGGAAATCGCGCTGGCGTGGAGCTGGTTCGTCGAGTCGAGAGTCGCCCGGATTTCCCCACCATTGCGGGCAAACAGGTCGATCGTCCCGCCCTGCGCGGAGCCGCCCGTGCTAACGACATGGGCCGTGCTGCTGCTGGCATTGACCTGATAGACCTCGGCCACGATCGTTCCGCCGTCGGCGACGAAGTCGACATTGCCGCCGACGCCGTTGCCGGCGCTTTGCGTGACGGCGTTGGACATGTTTCCGCCCATCGCCTGGACGATGAGGCTATTGCCCGTGGTGATCGTGCCCCCCGCGGTCGCGTTGACGGCGACATTGCCGCCCGTACCCGATCCGAAATTCTCGCCGGCCGGATTTGATGGAAAGGGATTCATGCCAACCGCGAAAAGATCGATGCGGCCGCTGCTGCTGATGGTCGATCCGTTGGTCGCCGCCAACGTCACATTATTCCCGCGCGCGTTGCCCGACTGCCCCGTCGTGCCGCTGGGGCTGAGCGCGATTCCCGCCTCGGCCGATGCGGCGAGGGCGATCGACGCAAATTGCGCGGTGGCGCCGCCGTCGGCCGTCAGGCTTGCCGTGCCGCCCAGCGCATCGCCGCCGACCGAATTCTCTCCGCCCGCATCGCCGCCCCGTCCGGTGGCATTGAGCGCGAGTGCGCCTAGCGATTTGATTCCGCCATTGTCGCTGTTGATGACGAGAGCGGCGCTCCCGCCCGTTCCGTCGCCGCCGTTCAGCGTGTCGTCCGGACCGGAGAAACTTCCCCCGATGCCCAGCGCTTCGATCGATGTGTCCACGGATTCGAACGCGGTGTTCGATCCGAGGATTTCGATGCGTGCGGTGCCGCCCGTTCCATTGCCCGCCTGAGCCGGGCCGAATCCTCCACCGCCGTTTGCGTCGATCGAAACATCGGTCGTCGCGCGGAAGCTCGCGCCATCGGCGACCGTCAGCGTTGCCGTACCGCCTTGCGCATCGCCGCCCGCCGGGATGGAAATATTGGTTGGGCCGAAAGCCGACGCAGTGATGGTGACGGAGCCGCTGTCCAATATCGTGCCGGCATTTCGGACGGAAATGCTGGCATTGCCGCCGCGTGCGTCGCCCGCCTGGCCATTTGTTCCTGTATCGGCAACGGCGCTTGCGGACACCGTAATCGTCGGCGATGTCACGGTGCCGCCCGTCACGGTCAGGCTGGCCGTTCCGCCCTGGCTGTCGCCGGTTACCGTGGCGGGCTGGCTGAGCGAGGTAATCTGCAGCAGGTTGCCCGTCGTCAGCGTCCCGCCGCTGACGGCCACCGCCACGTTGCCGGCGGCGCCGACGGCACCGTTCGACCGGACGACCAGATTGCCCGTGGCCCCGCCTTGCTGACCCGTGCCGACTGTCAGCGTGGCGCCGGCGTCGCCGCTGAAAACCCCGTCACCTTCGACGAAGATGCGTCCCGCCGACGACAGCGGGGGAGGCGACCCCGGAATCTGCTGGAGCGCCTCGCCGACGAAGGTGCCGCTTGCGCGAGCCAATGTGTTGCTGCGGAACAGCGTGTCGTTGACGATAATGTTCGCGGCGGTCGCGTTTGCCGGCGCCAGATTCTGTTCGCCAGCCGTAATATTATAGCCCGCCGACAGGCGCACCGCGCCGTCGGGGTCGACCTGCGCCGACAGCGCGTCGTCATAACCGATCGCGCCCGACACGAGCATCGTCACCGCGTCATTCTTGGGAATGGCGACCATGTAGACGCGGCTGGCGTCGTTGTCGCCCTGCTGATGCGCGGGGCCGGTCGTCGTGCCGCTGTGGGTGATGACGTTGCCGCCCTCGGCGCCGACCGTCACGTTGATATCGAACAGGCCGTTCAGGGGATCGATACGAATTTCGGCCTGTTCGGCGGCGACATAGGCGGCCGAGCCGTCGACGCGCACAGCGCCTGCCTGCACGACGCGCGGGGCGACCAGCGCGACATAGCTATCGCCCGCGTTGGCCGCATCATTGGCGTTGATTGCGCCGTTGACCGTGATCGCCGACGTGCTGCCCGCCGCCCCGTTGAATCGGATCTCTCCGTCCGGACCGAACAGACCGCCCGTCGTGACGATGTCATTGGTGGTGAGGACAAGGCTGCCGACGTTGATGATGCCGGTCGCGCCGATCAGGATGCCGCCAGCATTATAGAACCAGATATTGCCGCCGCGCGGGCCGCTCGTCGATCCCACATAGCTGTTTACGATGCCATTCAGCGCGATCTGGTCGGTAAGCGAGGTGCCCGACCCGTCGACGAACCGGTTGAGAACGACATAGCCCGGCGTGTTGCCGACGAAATCCAACGTGTTGCCCGTCGGCAGGAAGTCGATCACGCCCGCGACAGGCGTGTTGGACGGTGTCCAGTCGACAATGCTTTGCGACCCGCTGACGTTGACCGTCGAGGGATTCGTGCCCGTGCCCGCGGTCGTTCCCGAAGGGAGGGTCGTGATCGTGCCCGACCCCGCGACCTGCGCCAGCGCGGGGCCGCCATAGGCGAGCGCCATCATCCCGGCGGCGATCGCGCAGCTTGTCAGCAGTCGCTGCTTGCCGGGACCGCTGGGCGAGTGGGAGGCGATGGCACGCATATCCGTTGTCCTCGATGCAAAATTCATGGTCAGCGCGCCCTCACGCCGAATAGGGTGGTCAGTGATATCAGCAGCCGCGGATCGGGCCGCTCGGCGAGGAAGCCGCCGCGGTTCAGCGGTACGGCGAGCGTCATGTCGAGCCGCGCGAGATCGCCGTAAGCGACGCGTATGCCGCCGCCGGCCGAATAGAGTTTCTGCGGATCGAGCCCATCGAAGGCGCTATCCTTGTTCCACACCCATGCGGCGTCGAAAAAGACGAAGGGTTGGAAGGCGAAGCTCTCGGTATTGGCGGGAACGAACGAGCCGTAGCGTGCTTCCAAAGCCACCGCGACGCCGCTGTCGCCGATCACCGTGCCGGGGTCGAAGCCGCGCCCGACGGTGAAATTGCCGCCCGAAAACTCCTCATAGGCGAGCAAGGGATCGTTCGCCCACTGCGCGCGCGGCGCCGCCGATAACGTGAAGAGTTTCGCCGGCCGCCATTCGGCAAGCGCATTGGCGCGGACGAGGAAGGCGTCGGGCTGTCCTTCGACGCGCGTCAGCGGGATCGCGCCGGGCAGGAAACACGCGGTGCCGCCGGGGCCGCAATCGTCGCTGGCGCCAAGGAAATCGGCGCCCTTGCGTGCCTCGAACGAGGTTGAAAGCGACCAGCGCGGTTCGCTGGGACTGTAGCCGCCGCGCCCCGCGATCGAGCCGGGGTCGATCCAGCTCGCGTCCGCGCGGAGGTTGAAGACGCGCAGCCGGTCGCGATTGATCGGCAGGCTGGCCAGGCCGATGTCCTGATCGATGATATCGAGCCCGCCGCCGATCGTCACGCGCCGCGCCTGCGTCAGCACCAGCGGATAGGCGGTGAACAGGCTGACGATCTGGGTGTTCGATTTGACCGGAAAGCCGGTGATGTCGGGGCGCGTCCAGGCATAGGTATAGCTGGCGCCGAAGCGCAGCCCTTCGCCGCCGACGCGAAACTCGTGCGACGCCTGCACGACCTTTTGCTCGTCTAGATCGGGGGTCGCATAAAAGCTGACCGTGGTGAGGTCGCCCATGCCGGTGAGGCCGGCGAAGCGCGCACGCGCGATACCGCCCCAGCGGCCGACGTCGCGCGAGCCAAAATTCTGTGCGTTGAAGTCGAAGGTGAAGGGGGTGCGGGCGACGGTGATTTCGCCGACGACCTCTCCTGGAACCGCGCCGGGACGCAGCGTCAGGCGCGCGTCCATCCCCGGAATGTCGCGTGCGAGGAGCAGATAGCGCTCGGCATCGACGATGTTGAACACCGGCTGGTCGTCGAGCCGCGACAGATAGCGTTGCAGCAGGCCTTCGTTCGCGCCCGCGTCGCCGCGCACCTCGATCCGCGACATGCGCGCCGACAATATGTCGAGCCGGACGACGCCGTCGCCGATCGTCTGCGGCGGCACGCGGACCGCCGCCAGATAGCCCTTTGACCGCAAGATCGTCGCGGCGCGGTCGCGAATGTCGCACACCGCCGAAATCGGCAGTTCCTGCCCGACGCGGTCGGCCCAGCTCGGCGCGAGCACCGCATTGTCGATGCCCTCGACGCTCGAAAATTCGACCCCGCGCAGGGTGAAGCGGACGTTGGCGAATTCGGGGTTGGCGAGCGGGCAGGGCGCGCGCTCGATGCCGTCGTCGACCGCGACGACCTGTTCATTGGGCTGGATCGCGGGCACCGGCGGCGGGCGCTGAATTTCCTCGCGCGTCGGAATTTGCGGGGTCGCCTGCGCCCAGGCCGCGGCGGGCAGAGCCGCGGCGATCAGCGCCGCCGAACCGGCCAGCGCGCTGCGGATCGCGGTGCGCCCCGGCCGAACAATCGCCTTATGTCCCCTATCCCCCGACACGGTCATCACCACCCCTTGCGTATGGGCGCGCCGCGACAATCGCGATGCGCCAACTCCACTGGCGCTGCCGCAAAGCGGCAGCGCAAATTTCGACCCAAGGAAATGTTCCGTCACGCGACCGGCGGAATTTCCTCAGAAGATTATCAGACGGATAGGGCGGCGACAATGGCCGCCGCCCCATCCATTTACCTTATCCCGCTTCGGCTTCGGACATCGTGTCGACCAGGCGGTTGAGCTGCGGCGAGCAGCCCTTCGCCATCAGCATATCGACCGATCCCTCGACCGTGTCGGGCGCATTTTCCATCGCGGCGAAGCGCACCGTCACCGGCCTGGCGAGTCCGCCGCCCGACAGGCGATAGTCGGTGCCATATTGCACCGGCAGCACATCGGTCGGCCATTTGCGGAAATTCGCGCCATCGACGATCGCGACCGTCGCTTTTTTGCCGGCGCTTTCGATTTCGAGCGCGGTGTCGCCTTCCATGTCGGGGCGCCACAGCATCAGCACGGCCGGATCGAGGACGCAGAAGGTCCCGGCCTCGCGATAATCGAGCAGCCAGAGGTTCGGCGCGCGGACATTGGCGGGTGTTTCATCGCCCGGACCGCGCGAAAACCCGCCGCGCGACCGCATCGTCGGACCCTTGGCGAGCATACGCGTGACGTTGCCGCCGAGCGACTGGCTCGCCTGCACCGTGCCGGTGGCGCCGAAGGTGCCCGGCCCCGACAGCGTGCGGGTCTTGCCCGCCTGCATCAGCACGATCTTGTCGCCCGCGACGAGAGTCAGCTTGTCGGCGGACTTGAGCTTGGCACCGGCGGGATATTTGCCCGCCGACGGACCGGTCGAGCGGACGACCATCGATTGGGCGGCGGCGGTGCCGACCATGGCGATGGCGGCGATGGCCGCGGCGGCGGTGAGGCCGAGGCGGCGCATCCGGAAATCAGGAAAGGACATAGCTTTCTCCCTCTTTGGTCTCATTCAGACGTTCTATCAGAAACATGATGGCTGCATCCTGACCGAAATCCGCCTGTATTGCTGTGGCACAGGTCACATAGGTTTTTTTATCGCCCGCGGTGTGCGCGGCGACCAATGCGGCGATGCGCGCGCGCTGGTCGGGGGCAAGGTCGGGGCGCGGGGTGAAGACATCGACGGGTTGCGCGCGGCCGCGCAGCGTGACGCGGCCCATCGGTACAAGATCGCCGCGGCCCGAGCGCGCGCCGGCCTCGGCGGAGATCAGTACGCCCGTTTTCAGCCCCTTGTTGGCGGCCTCGAGCCTTGAAGCGGTGTTCATGCTGTCGCCGAGCGCGGTGTATTGGATGCGTCCCTCGCCGCCGAAATTGCCGACGATCGCGTCGCCGACGTGCAAGCCCACGCGCGTCATCCCGATCGGGGGAACGTCCTCGGCGGCGAGGTCGACGCGGTATTTCTCGCCCGCCTGATACATGGCGAGCGCGGCGGCGGCGGCCCGCGGGCCATCGTCGGGGCGGCTGAGCGGGGCGCCCCAGAAGGCGACGATGGCGTCGCCGACGAATTTGTCGATCGTCCCGCCATGTTCGAGCACGATGTCGGACAGGCGGTCGAGATATTCGTTGAGCAACCGCGCGACGGTTTCCGGCGTCACCGCGTGGCTGAGCTTCGTAAAGCCTTCGAGGTCGGTGAAGACGCAGAAGATATTGCGCCGCTCGCCGTGGAGCGAGAGCTGGTCGGGGTCGCGCATGATCTGCGCCGCGACGTCGGCGGGCAGATATTTGCCGAGCGCCGATTGCGCAAAGGCGCGCTGGCGCGACCCGATCGTGCGCGCGGCGGTGCCCACCGCGGCATAACCGAACAGCCAGCCGACCGCCCAACCGAAGGTCGGGAGCGTCGTCGTGTCGATACCGCGCCCCTGCAGCCAGAAGGGGAAGGCGATGAAGAAGGCCATTTGCCCGAGGAAGGCGAGCGCGACCCAGCGCGCGCGAAGGTCGATGAGGCTCGTCAGCCCGCCCGCGAGAACGATCAGCACCGCGAGCACCCACAGCGCCGGCGCCGCGATCGGCCGCGTCCACGCCCCGTCGAGCTGCTGCGCGAGCATATGCGCGTGGACCTCGAGCCCGATCATCGTTTCATGCTGGCCGGTGATCGCGTCGGGAAAGCGGCTGAGTGGCGTGTTGAACTGGTCGTTGTCGATGATGTCGCCGCCGATCAGGATATAGCGGCCCTTGACCAGCTCCGAAAAACCGGCGCGCATCTCGGCATCCATCGGCATCGCGAAGGTGTCGATCGGGATGTTGGCGAAGACGGGCTCTTCCTGCCCCGCGGCGGCGCGGGCGGGGACGAGAAAGCGGATATTGCCCCGGAAATTCGCATGCGCCGCGTCGACCGGCGCCAGCGCATTGGACATCAAAGGCGGCAAATTCTTCGGCCGGTCGGGCCAGTTGCGGATCACGCTGTCGTCGTCGGTGCGGAACAACACGCTCGTCGGCTTGGTCTTCGCGGTCGTGACGTCGGCGATATAGGATTCGAGATATTTCTGCTGTTCGTAGAAGATCGTGTTCGGGTTGCTCGCCTGTTCGGCATAGGCGAGCCAGGTCGGGGTCTTCATCGCGCGCAGCTGCGCCTTCAGCACATCGTCGTCGGGGCGCGGCGAGTCGAACGCGATATCGATGCCGATCGCCTTCGCGCCCATCTGGTCGAGATTGCCGAGCGCATTGGCGAGCAAGGTGCGGTCGAGCGGTGAGCGGATGCCGGTGTTGAACAGGGTTTCGTCATTATAGGTGACGAGGGTGATGCGTTTATCCTGTTCGACATGCGGCGCCATCAGCGTCGCGCGCGCGTCGTAAAGCGCGCGTTCGGCCGCGTCGATCAGCGGCATCTGCCAGCTGAAGCGCGCGATCAGAACCGCGATGATCAGGAAGACGATCGTCGCCGCCATCCGCGAGGGGCCGAGCTGCATGACCAGCCGGCGCACCCGCTTGCGCAGCGGCACCGCGGCCTGCCGGCCGTCCTGCGCGGGCGCGTCGGCCGCGGGAACAAGAACGTCGGGTGCGTTCATCGACTTAGCGGGCCGCGCGGCCGGCTGCCTCCTTCGCGCGCGCGGCGGTGGTCGCGCCGTCGTGGAGCAGCGCCTGGCCGCCGTCTCCGATGATCGCGAAGCCCGCCCAATAATAGGGATGCGATGTCTGCTGGTCGTCCATCAGGCGCAGCTGCGTTCCCCATAGGGCGTCGGCGACGCTTGTGCCCTGATTGGCGGCGAACAGCCCACCGATCAGCCGCTTGGTCGCGTCGAAATCGTCGGGTGCGGGCCAGTGGCTCGCGATCACCGACCGGCCGCCCGCACCGATGAAGCTGCGCACCAGCCCGTCGAGGGCATTGCCGCCGCCCGAAAGCCCGGCTTCGCGCGTCGCCGCGACGCTCGCCGCGCCGGCGGTGTCGCACGCCGACAGGATGACGAGATCGGCGTCGATCTTGAGGTCGAAGATTTCCTGGAAGGTCAGCAGCCCGTCCGAATCCTGCCCGCCGAACGAGGTGACGAGCGCGGGGCGCGCGGGGCAAGCGGGACGCGGCGCGGTGACGAGGCCGTGCGTTGCGAAATGGATGATGCGATAATCGCCAAGGTCGGCGCGATTTTTCACTGCACTGTCGGTGAAGGCGCCGCCGGTGAGCAAGGTGCCCGCCTCGCGGCCCATTGCGTTGCGCGCGGTCACCAGCTCATCGGCCGAAATCGGGCGCGCCCATTGCGCGGCATCCCACAGGCAATCGCCGTCGACGCCGCCCGCCACGGCGCCGCGCGTGCCGAGCGAGGGCAGCCGTCCGCTGACCGGCAGATTCTCGCCGAGGCCGAAATATTGGTTGGCCGCCTTCGACGGCGCCGCCTGCCGCGCGTTGCGGAAGCCGAGCGTCGAGACCGCGGTGCTCGGCCGTGAGGTCCGGCCGAGCCAGGCGACCTGGCGCATGTCGAACGGATCGGCGTCGGGATCGAGCAGGCGCTTTTCATAGGCGGCAAGCCCGGTGTCGGCGGTGACGAGCAGATTGATCGGCAGCCGCAGCATCGCGCCGTCGGGTTCGAAGATCAGGTGCGCGATCGTGGGAAGGCGCGCCGCTACGGGGCCGAACAACTGCCCGTAGAGCTTGTAGGAGGTGGCGGCATCAAAGGGATAGGTGACGCGGCGGCCATTCTCGACGAGCGAAATCGTCGAACGGATCGTATCGACCGCGGTGTCGAGGCCCGATGCGCTGATGTCCGATTTCCAGAGCTGCGCCCCGCCTTGCTCGACCAGCATCGCATAAACGGCGTCGCCGACGACGAGCATCTTCAAATAGGCCTCGCCCGGACGCAGAACCTGCTGCAGTTCGGCAAGATCGAGCTTGCCCGACGCGACGACGCGATATTGCGGAAAGGCAGACAGCGCGGCGACGGTTTCGGCCTGCTGGACCGACAAATTACCGAGCTGCGCCTTGATATCGGCGCGCAAGGCGTTGACTTCGGGCGATTCGGGCAGCTGGGCGAGCCGCGCATCCTCGATCCGCGCGCGTTCCAGATCGCGATTGAGCGTTGTCGCCTGACGGAACAGGCGCGCGCCGTCGCTGCTGCCGCTCGACAGTTCGCGCGCGAGCACCGCTTGCGTATCGGCGACACCGGGGCGGATCTGAAGCTGGCTGGCGATGAAGAAATCCTCGATCGCCTTGGGCTCGGTCGCCGCACGCGCGGCGAGCAGCCGGTAATAGGGCGCCATCATGTTCGCCATGCCCGCGGTCGAGCGCTGGGTGCTGGCGAGTGCGGTGACGACCTCGCGATAAATGCCCATCGCCTTGTCGTCCTGTCCCTCGCGCGTGAGGAAGGCGGCGTAGCGCGCGCGCGCCGAGGCGAGCGCGTTGGTTTCGGGATATTCGACGGCGAGCAGGTTCACCGATTCACGGAAACGTGCGTCGGCGGCGGCCTTGTCGCCGCTCGCCTCTTCGGCCAGCGCGAGTTCGCCGAGCATCTGCGAACGCAGACGGATGATCGAGGTGACGCGGCCTTCGCGCACCGCGATCGCGTCGCTCAGCCCCTTGAGCTGCGCGGTCTTCGACGCCTGCGCATTGCCGCGCAGCCGTTCGACGGTGCCGAGCAGGTGGATCGCCTGCGCATCGATGATCTGCGCGCGTTCGAGCGGCGACAGGCGCTCGCGATCGTTGCTCTGGCGGATGACGCGGGCGTTGTCGCCGCTGTTGACCCCAGCGACGATCTGCGGCGTCAGCGTCACCGCTGCGCCCGCCACGGTGACGCCGGTCGTGAGCGGCGGGATCGGCGTCTGGAGCCGCGCGGCGGCGCCGTCATAGTCGCGCTGGTTGAGCGCGTTGATCGCCCGGAAATTGCGGCGGAGGCGCAGCTGGACCGGGTCGCCGGTCGGGATCGCCTCGACCTCGGCGAACAGCCGTTCGGCCTCGGCGAATTCGCCAAGGTTCGAGCGTTGCAGCGCGCGGTTCAGCGTGACTTCGGTCGGGTCGATGTCGGCCGCCGATTGTTCCTCGGCGGCGCGGCGCGACAGCGCTTCGAAAAATTCGGCCGCCTCGGCATAGTCGCCGCTGTGGTTGCGGCGATATCCCTCGGCCAGCGCCTTGTCGACGTCGATCGTTCCGGCGATCGTCCGGGCGAAGCCGTCGTTGCCGCCGACCGAGATGGTCGCGACCTTGATGACGCCGGGCACGACCTTGCGCTGGCGGATCGATTCGAGCGCGATGTCGAGCGCGTCGCCATAAGCCTCGAAGCCCTCGACGGCATAGACTGTCCCGCCCGCCGCCTCGATCCGCGTCTTCCATGCGATATTGGTGTCGTGCACGGTGCAACCGCCATCCTTGACGCATGTGATCGCGCCCGTCCGTCCGATGGCGTTATCGATGCGCGCGCGCGCCTCCTCGGGCGTCGCGCGCAGCATGCGGACATAGCCGACCGGCTGGCTCGCATCGCGGCAGACGATCGTCCAGGCGCGGTCGAACATGCCCTTGACGACCTCGTCGCGGACGGTGGCCTGCACCTCGCAGAGCGAGCCGCCCTGATCGCCGATCGAAAAACTGTCGCGCAGCGTCGGGTCCATGCCCTGCGCGAGTGCGGTTCCGGGCGCGGCAAAAGCCAGCGCCGCCAGAATCGGCACAAGTTGCGGACGTCGAACGGTCATCACAAATCCCCCAAACACAGGCGTCGAAACACCATGCCGACGCGACGCCGGCAAGGCGTAGTCTTCATTGCTGCGGTGCGACCCATTCCCTTGGGACGAAACCCTAAACCCTTCGTAAGCGAAAGGGAAGTGATCTGCCGCACAGGCGGCTTGCGCCGCGGGGACGCGCGACCTATCTGCAAGGGGACTTTCCCTTCGCACGAGGACAAAATGAGCGGATTCGACGATCGTGAACGCGCCTTCGAGGCAGAATTTGCACGCGACCAGGAGGTGCAGTTCCGGATCACCGCGCGGCGGAACCGGCTCGTCGGCGAATGGGCGGCCGAGCGCATGGGTCTGACCCCCGAGGAAACCGACGCCTATGCCAAGGCGGTGGTGCAGGCCGATTTCGAGGAAGCGGGCGACGAGGACGTCATCCGCAAGCTCGCGGGCGACCTGACCGCGGCGCAGGTCGAGATCAGCGACGCCGAAATCCGGTCGGTGCTGAACGACAAGACCGCCGAGGCGCGGCGCCAGTTCATCGACAGCCAGAACTGAGGCGATAACGATGGGCATGCGCGAAGATGATTTGCGGGCGATGATCGTCGCGGCGTTCCCCGATGCCGAGGTCGCGATTACCGACCTCGCGGGCGACAATGACCATTATGCGGCGCATGTCGTGAGCGAGTCCTTTCGCGGAATGACGCGCGTCGCGCAGCACAAGGCGGTCTATGCAGCCTTGGGGGGGCGCATGGGCGGCGAACTTCATGCCTTGCAATTGACGACCGCAATCCCCTCATAAGGGGCATGGATATTTTGGGGCGCGGCAACGCGCCTGCCCGGAGACTGACTATGACCGACCCGACCACCCACGACCGCATCGCCAAGCTGGTCGCCGACAACCCCGTGCTGCTCTTTATGAAGGGCACGCCCTTGTTCCCGCAGTGCGGCTTTTCCTCGCGCGCGATCGCGATGCTCGACCGCCTCGGCATCGAATATGAAACGGTCGATGTGCTGCAGGACATGGAAGTCCGCCAAGGCATCAAGGAATTTTCGGACTGGCCGACGATCCCCCAACTTTATGTGAAGGGCGAATTCGTCGGCGGATCGGACATCATGATGGAAATGTGGGAAGCGGGCGAGCTTCACACGCTGATGACCGGAATCCCGGCGCGCGCCGAGTAAGCGCGTAGCTTTCGAATACCAAAAGCCCGCCGGCGCTCAGGCTCCGGCGGGCTTTTTACTGGCCGAAAGGCTCAAGCCGCCTCGGCATCCTCATACGCCTGCGCTTCGGCCGCGATCAGGATGTCGGCGAGCATCCAATAGGCTTCGCCCCACGCCGCGAGCACTTCGTCGGTCGCGACCTCGGCGCCCAGCACATCGCGGATCGCGGGCAGCAGCGCTTCGGCGACATGGGGATAATGCTCCGGCTTCACCCCGGTTTCGATATGCCGGGCGACCATGCGCGACACCGCGGTTCCGAGGTTCTGCAGCTTGTCGATATTCTTCGCATAGGCGAGGATCGCCGCCGCGAGGCGCTTCGGCTGCTCGCCGCTCGTCTGCGCGGCGCGGTCGAACATCGCTTCGATATCCTTATTCTCGAAAAGCCGGGCATACATCGCGGTGGTGATTGCGAGGCCGTGCTTTTCGAGGGCGGGGGCGGTGGCCTTGACGATCTCCATCGCGTGGGCGGAAGCGGTACGCATGTGATATCCTTTGGTCAGAGAGGGAGGGGAGGTTTCAGGCCGCGCGGCGACCGGCGGGGTCGTCCAAGCGGAAGAAAAGCGCGAGCTGGAGGCTTTCGGCGATGCGCGCGGCCTTCGCCTGCAAGGCGGTCGCGGCGGCAGGCACCAGCAGCTCGTTCGTGGTGTCGGCCCAGATCGCGAGCCAGCGGTCGAACATCGCGGGGGTGATCGCGTCCCTGTGCTTCAGATGCTCGGCGACCGGGCTGCCCTTGTAGCGGCCGCTCGTCAGCATCACCGACGACCAGAAGGCGACGAGCTTTTCGAGATGGCGGGGCCAGTCGTGCACCGCGGCGTTGAACAGCGGGCCGATGTCGGCGTCGGCGCGCACGCGGTCGTAAAAGGCCGGGATCAGGCGCTCGAGCGCGGCTTCATCGATCTGGTCATCCTGCGTCACGACTCGCTCCAATCATGCATCTGATGCGCATGTATGATCGCGATTTGAAACATGCAACAAAAATGCATATTATTGGATGACGGACATTTTCGAAGGATCAGGATGCGCCTGACGCGCTACACCGACTATGCGATGCGCGTGCTCCTCTATGTGGGCGCGCAGGATGACGCGCGGCTGTGCCCGATCTCGGAGATTTCGCGCGCCTATGGCATTTCGCAGAACCATCTGATGAAGGTCGTCAACGACCTGGTGAACGCGGGCTATCTCGAAAGCGTGCGTGGGCGCTTTGGCGGGATCCGGCTCGCGCGGCCCGCGGCCGAGATCAACGTCGGCGCGGTGGTGCGCCATACCGAGGAAGGCTTCGACCTCGTCGATTGCGCGAGCTGCATCATCGCGCCCGCGTGCGGGCTGACGGGCGCGCTCGCCGAGGCGCTCGCGGCGTTTATGAAGGTGCTCGACGGTTACAGCCTCGCCGACCTGCTCGCCAAGCGCGCGAATTTCGCCGCGCTGTTCGGCATCGACGAGCCAGCCGGCGCCTGAAAGATCGTCAGCGGCGCGCCCAGCCCTTGTCGCGCGCCTGTCGCTCGGCCGCAGCATCGAGCGGATCGCCCGTCATCATCGCCGCCGCGGCGGCCGCGAGCTCGCCCGACGACGCCTGACGATAAGCGGTGCCCGCCTGTCCCCGCATCGTCCTTTCAAGATGCCAGCCGCCGTCGTCGCGGCAGCCGATGCCGCTCAGCGACCGGCTTTCGAAACTGCGGCAATAGCGGCCGGCCTTGTCTTCAAAACTGAGACCGATCCGCACCGCCGCATTCGTCGATTGACTGGAGGCAAGCTGCGTGTCGAGCGCCGCCGCAAGCGGACCCGCGGCGATCATAGTGCCATTGGCTTCGGTAACGCTCGCGGGCGGCATCCATGGCTTCAGCCCAAGGGCCAGCCCAAGCGCGAGCGAAGCAGCGATCGCGCCCCAATGGATCGGCGCAAAACGCATCCGCTTTGCCTCGCGGCGCCCGGCGAGGCTCGCGTCGACCTTGTCTGACGGCGCGAGCAGGGCGCGGAGCCGCTCGGGCACCGCCTCATCGATCACGGGGGCATAATGCGCCTGTAGCTGCGCTTTCAACGCCCGGTGCCGCGCGATTTCGGCGGCAAGCGCGGGATCGCTTGTCGCTTCGCGCTCGATGCGGCGCGCGGTCAGGTCGTCGAGTTCGCCGTCGACAAAGGCCGCGACGGTGGCAGGGTCGAAACTCATGCGGCCTCTCCCAGCAAATACATCAAGGTCTCGCGACCGCGCGCGAGGCGCGATGTGACGGTGCCGATCGGCACCTCCAATATGTCGGCGGCCTCGCGGTACGCATAGCCTTCGACGAGGACAAGCATCACGACCTCACGCTGTTCGTCGGGCAGGCGCGCCATCGCGCCGTCGACATCGCCGCGTAGCGCCCCCGCCTCGACTTCGGCCGCGCCGTCGCCGGCGACCTGCGCGACGGCCTCGTCGATCGGTGTGTGGATGCCGCGGCGCCCGGCCGCTCGGCGATCGTCGATCCAGAGGTTGCGGGTGATGCGGTACATCCAGCTATCCAGTCTCGTTCCTTGTTGCCACTGTTCCTGCGATTTCAATGCGCGTTCGATCGCCGCCTGGCATAAATCGTCGGCGTCGCTGGCATCGCGCGCCAGTCCGCGCGCAAAGCGGCGCAGACGGGGCAGCAATTCGACCAGTTCCTCTTCGAAGCGCATTGTCGCCTTTCGATTATCTGAGGAAGAAACGAGTGGCTTCTATCGTTTCTTCCGTACCATGCTAAATTTTTTCGGGAACCGGCCGCCGTGCCGGGCCTTGTGAGGCTTGCAATGCGATTTTGGACGACATTTTTGGCGATGCTCTGTCTCCTGCTCGGCGGGACCGACGCGCGCGTCGCGGCGCAGGTCGCGCTGCCGCAAGTGCAGCTTCCCGATGCCGCGCGCACGCTGCCATCGCTTCCCGAGGTGGATGCGGGGCGGCTGACCGGGATCGGTGAGCGCTTGCTGGATGTCCGGCTCGACCGGATCACCGCGCTGGTCCGCGGCAATCGCGACAGCATCGAGCTCGACGAGCGCGGCGAACCCGCGGTGCGCGGCGTCCTGGTCGCGAGCGGGGTCGATGCGGCGATGATCGCGCGGGCGGGCGAGGCGGGATTCGCGCTGATCGACCGCGAGCGCATAGAGGGTCTCGATCTCGATATCGCACGGTTTCGCGTGCCCGACGGGCGCAGCCTTGGCCGGGCGCGCAAACAGCTCGCGAAGCTGCTTCCGGGCGCCGAGGTCGATGCCGACAATCTCTATTTCGCGAGCGGGCCGGGCGGCGCGTTGCCCGGGGCAACGCTCGCGGCGGCTCAGGGCAGCAGAAAGGCGAGCCTCGGCCTGATCGACGGCGGCGTCGCGGCGCATCCGTCGGTCGCCGGGCGCGTCGAACAGCGCGGCTTTGCGAAAGGCGCGCCGTCGGCGAGTCGCCATGGCACGGCAGTGGCGTCGCTGCTTGTCGGCAGCGGAGCGGTGCAGGGCGCGGCACCCGGCCAGCGCCTGCTCGCCGCCGATGTCTATGGAGCCGACCCGGCGGGCGGCAACGCCAGTGCGATCGCACGCGCGCTCGGCTGGCTCGCCCAAAGCGGTGCCGCGGTGACGACGATCAGCCTTGTCGGCCCCGACAATAAACTGCTTTCGACGGCCGTTTCGCGGGCGCAGCAGCGCGGCATGCTGATCGTTGCGGCGGTCGGCAACGACGGGCCCGCCGCACCGCCCGCCTATCCGGCTTCGTACAAGGGCGTGTTTGCGGTGACCGGGGTCGACGCGAAAGCGCGCGCGCTGCCCGAGGCCGGGCGCGCGCTGCATGTCGATTTCGCCGCACCCGGCGACGCGGTGCTGGCGGCGACGGGGGCGGGAAGCAGCGACCGGCTGCGCGGCACGTCTTTTGCCGCACCGCTTGTTGCCGGGCGGCTTGCGCTTCGCTATCCTGCCCCCGCGATCGATCGCATCGGCCCCGCCGTCGCGGCGCTCGTCATGGAGGCGCGTGATCTGGGCAAAAAGGGGCGCGACAAAATCTATGGCCATGGCCTGATTTGCGGGGCTTGCGGCGGCCGCTGACCCTTTTCGAAAACATTCGGAAGAAAATCGAACGCGCCATCGTTCTCTCTCCAGGCCCACCCCCTCCGGGCCCAAACTCAGGAGTAGGACAATGGCAAATCGTATCTTCATTTCGGCCTTCGCGCTCGCCGCGTCGGCCATGGCTTTTTCGGCGCCGGCCAGTGCGCAGCTGCTCGGCGGCGGCGGTGGTGGCGGCCTGGGCGGTAACCTCGGCGGCACGCTGGGCGGGACGCTCGGCAATCCGACCGGCCCGATCGGCGGCACGCTTGGCGGCGCGGGCGATCTGACCGGATCGGGCCGCGGCGACGCGCAGGTCGATCGCCGTTCGGGCCGCGTCCAGGGCAAGGGCAACGCCGATGCGAACGGCAAGGGCTCGGTTGACGGCAACGGCAATCTGCTCGGCAACCCGATCGGCGGCAACGCCGGTGGCTCGGGCAATGCTTCGGGCGGCGGCAGCCTCGATGCGCAGGCGGTCGGCACCGATTTTGTCGGCAGCACCGCGCGCGGCGCCGTCGGCACGGCAAGGGACACGGCTTCGACCGCCACCGGCACCGCGCGCGGTGCGGTCGGGACTGCCCGTGACCGGACCGGCGCCGCGCTGTCGAACGTCTCAGGCAGCGCCAGCGGCGCCGGATCGGCCGCGGGCAGCTTCCAGGGCAGCCTCGGCCAGCTCGCCGCTGCGGGTAGCGGCGCGGCGAATGGCGCTGGCATGTTCGCGGTCGAACCCGGCATGGCGGTGACCGACGCGCGCGGCAAGGTGATCGGCTATGTCCAGGAATTGCGCCAGACGGGCGGCGGTGTCGTGCAGGCGGTGACGGTCGAGGTCGGTGACCGCGTCGCGACGCTGCCCGCGACCAGCTTTGCCGGGTCGGGCGACGTCCTCGTCACCGGCATGACCAAGGGCCAGCTCAAGAAAGCGGCCGAGCAGCAGGAAGCCGAATAAACGAATGGGGTGGCCGCCGTGTGCGGCGGCCATATTCTGGACGGGCCGCCGTTGCGGTCCGTCCTTTTTTGTCCGGATGAAAAGCTTCCGGGGGGCGGGGCCTTTCGGCCGCTCCGCCCCCCGGCTGCTTCGGGGGTAAGTGGGGTTTTCCCGGGTGGGGGCAGGGGACATCAGGGACCAGACCGATGTCCCCCACCGCTCCATTTGAGCGGAACACTCGGGAACATGGAATACTATACAATTGCCGTGCCAATTTGCGGCATTTGCGGAATTCGGCGCGAGACGCTGGTTAGCGATTCCTTACCGGGATCGGAGTGTGTCAAATATTCCGACACGCCAGCGACGGAGTGGTAGCCATTCAGCTTCGTTCAGGAAGCGTTCAGCCCTTTGACTACATCTGTAGTCGCATCGGTGACGACGACGCCAATGGGAGGGGTCCGCATGGCAGAACGAGCAAGCGAGTCGGAGATGCAGGTGCTGTCGGCGCTGTGGGAGGAATCCCCGCAGACCGCCGCCGACCTGACTTCGCGCATCGGCAAGATCAACGGCTGGACGCAGGCGACGGTGAAGACGCTGCTTGCGCGGCTGGTTCAGAAGGGCGCGGTGACGGCGGAAGCCGATGGTCGGCGCTATCTCTATAGCCCCGCGATCGAACGCGCCGACGCCGTCGGCGAGGAATCGCAGCGCTTTGTCGACCGGCTGTTCGGCGGGCGTGTCAGTCCGCTGATCGCGCATCTCGCCGACCGCGAGGCGCTGACCGACACCGACATCGCCGAAATCGAGGCCCTTTTGAAGCGGCTGAAGTCGTGAGCGCCGCGATGCTGCTCCAGGCGTGGGCCGAGACGCTCGTCACCACGGGCCTTCTCGTCCTTTTGATCCTGATCGTTCGCAAGCCGTTCGCGCGCCATTTCGGCCCGCGGCTGACCTATGCCTTGTGGGCGGTGCCCGCGCTGCGGCTGGTGCTGCCGCCGCTGCCCTTCGCCGATCCGGTGGTTATCATGCCCGAGCCCGCGGCCGACATGGCGGTGATGGTGCCCGTCGGCCTGCCGATCGCGGCACCCGTTGCGGCCGAACCTTTCTGGACGCTCGCCGAGCTGGTGCCGCTCTTCTTCGCGTTGTGGGCGGCGGGCATGATCGCCGTTATCGTAACCGCGATGGTGTCGCACCGGCGTTTCCGCCGCGCGGTGCTGGGCGACGCGGTCGAGCTCGAGCCGATCGGCACCATCCGGCTGGTGATGTCCGACGCGGTCGACGGCCCCGTCGCCTTTGGCCTGTGGCAGCGTTACGTCGCCGTCCCGCACGATTTCTTCGCGCGCTATGTCGCCGAGGAACGCGCGCTCGCGATCGATCACGAACTGTCGCACCACCGCCACGGCGATCTGTGGGCGAACAGCGCGGCGCTCGTGTTGCTCGCCGCGCAATGGTTCAACCCCTTCGCCTGGCGCGCGATCCGCGCCTTTCGTTTCGATCAGGAGGCGGCGTGCGACGCGCGCGTGCTGACGATGACCGATTGCGACGAGCGGCGCGAGCGGACCGCGCGTTATGCGACCGCGATCGTCAAGGCCGCGGTCGGCCCGCGCCTGTCGCTCGCCGCGCCGATGGCGGTCCACGATAATCTGCAGGAGAGGCTGACGATGTTGACGCAAGGGGATATTTCGAAAGAGCGCGGCCTTGTCGGCCGGTTGCTGATTGGCAGCGCGACGCTGGCCGTGCTCGGCGCGACCGCGACGCTCGTCCCCGCGGGGATCGTCGTGGCGAAGGCGCAGACCGCCGATCTCGGCGAACCGCCCGCGCCGCCGGCACCCCCCGAACCGCCGCTGCCGCCCGAGGCACCCGATGCGCCCGGCATGATGGTCTTCACCGAGCATAGCGACGATGCCGCGACCGACGACGGCAAGAAGAAGCGCGAAGTCCACCGCATCGTCATCCGCCGCGACGGAGACGGCGAGGGCAAGGCACCCGCGATGATGGACGGCAAGGACAAGATGCGCCGCATCGAAATCCGCTCCCCCGGCGGCCTGTCGCGCGACGATGTCATCGCGACGCTGAAGGAACAGGGCATCACCGGCAAGCGCGCCGAGGCGATCGCCGACAAGCTCGAAGCGAAGCGCAAGGAACGCATCCGCACCGTCATGGCCCCGATGCCGCCCATGCCGCCCATACCCCCAATGCACGGCACCTGGAGCACTCACGGCAAGGCGATGGTTCTCGGCAAATGCGGTGACGGCAAGGCGGCGCCGATCGTCAACCGTGACGAAAACAGCGGCAACAAGCGCAGCCACGTCATGATGTTCGCGTGCAGCGACGGACCCGAAGCCAAAGCGGCGCGGCTCTCGGCGCTGAAGAAGGCACGCGAGGCCTTTGCCGAAGGCGAACGCGCGCGCACCCTGTCCGAAGACATGCGCGCCAAGGTCGCCGCTGACCTCGACAAGGCGATCGCGGATATCGAGAAATCGGACCACTAGGACCGAGCAGCTTCTACGCCGGCTTTTGCTCCCCGGTGGGGCCGGCGGCAGGGGCGGGGAAG